>JBAQAW010000098.1:0-40575 GCA_049285915.1 Candidatus Cybelea sp.
CTATTTCTGTCGCATCCTTCGACAAGCTCAGGATGACATTTCCTTCGACAAGCTCAGGATGACATTTCCTTCGACAGGCTCAGGGTGACATTTCCTTCGACAAGCTCAGGATGACATTTCCTTCGACAGGCTCAGGATGACACCGACAGGCTCTGATGATGCTTAGTCTAGCCGTCCGAGCAACGAGCGGGCGATGATCAACTGCTGAATTTCGGAGGTTCCCTCGTAGATCTCGGTGATCTTCGCGTCACGGTAGTGCCGTTCGACGGGGAACTCGGTCGTGTAGCCGTAGCCGCCGTGGATCTGCAGCGCCTCGGCCGCGTGTTTGCGCGCGGCGGTGGATGCGAAAAGCTTCGCCTTGCTGGCGGCAATCGCAAACGGCTCGCCCGCGTCGGCCAGTGCGGCGGCGCGGTAGGTCAGCATCCGTGCGGCATCGAGATCCATCGCCATCTGCGCGATCTTGAACGAAATGCCCTCGAAGGCGCCGATCGGCTTGCCGAACGCAACGCGTTCCTTCGCGAACTTCGCCGATTCATCGAGGCACGCCGCGAGAATTCCAATCGCTTGCGCGGCGATGCCGATGCGTCCGGCCGTCAATGCAGTCATGGCAGTGCCGAAGCCGGCGCCCTCTTCGCCGAGCAGAGCGTCGCCGGCGACCTTCACGCCGTCAAACGCGAGATCGCACGTATTGCTCGTGTGAATTCCCAGTTTTTGGGTGACGCGTTCGACGACGATGCCGGGCAGCGACGGCTCGATGAGGAACGCGCTGACGCCCTTGGCGCCGGCACCGCCGGTACGAAACATCCCCATGATGACGCCGGCATAGCTGCCGCTCGTGCACCACTGCTTTCGACCGCTCAGCACGTAACCGCCGCCGTCGCGTTTGGCGGTAGCTCGCAGCGCGCCCGCGTCCGAACCCGCGTCGGACTCGGTCAGCGCGAAGCCGGCAATTACGTCGGCCGTCGCGAGCGCCGGCAGCCATCGCTCCTTCTGTTCGCGCGTGCCCATCTTGAGAATCGCCGAGCAGATCATCGAATGCACCGAGACGGTGACGGCCGTGCCCGCGTCGACGCGCGCGAGCTCTTCGATCGCGAGCGCGTAAGCGAGATACTCGGCCTCGACGCCGCCGTACTCTTCGGGGACGAGCATCCCCATGATTCCGGCCTCGGTCAGCTTGCCGTACAGCTCGCGCGGAAAGAGGTGCTCGCGATCCCAATGCTCGACGTTCGGCGCGATTTCGCGCTGCGCGATCTCTGCGGCCAGAGCGCCGATCTGCCGCTGCTCGTCGCTGAGTTCGAACTGCGCTCGCTTCGTCTCAAGCATCTTAATCAAACCGCTATGAGAACGGCATCTCCTTGGCCGCCGCCGGAGCAGATCGAGGCAATTCCGTAGCCGCCGCCGCGTTTGCGGAGTTGGTTGATTAAGGTAATGAGGATGCGGGCGCCGGAGGCGCCGATCGGATGGCCCATGGCGACGGCGCCGCCGTATTGGTTGATGAGGCCATCCTCGAGCCCAAGACGCCGGCCCGACGTGATTGCGACGGTGGAGAAGGCTTCGTTGATCTCCCAAACGTGGATGTCGTTGCGCGTCAATCCGACGCGATCGAGCAGTTTCTGCGCCGCCATCGCGGGCGTGAGGCTGATGTACGGCGAGTCCCAGGCGATCGTCGCATGATCGACGATCGTCGCCAGCGTTTCGTAGCCGCGCTCCTGCGCGTAGCGTGCATCCGCGAGGATCATCGCCGCCGCGCCATCGTTGACTCCCGGCGCATTGCCCGCGGTCACGGTTCCGTTCTTCTCGAGCGGCTTCAGCTTCGCCATCGCTTCGACGCTCGCATCAATTCGAACGGCTTCGTCCCGGTCGACGCGCGCGTGCGGATGCTCGCCCGTAAGGAACGGCGCGTACGAAGCGTAGTCGAGCGTAAACTCCGCCGACGGCTCGTGCTCCCAAACCGAGCTCGAGGCGCCGACGGCGGCTGGAACGCGAATCCGCCCTTGACGCGGCAGCCGCTCGACGACGACCTTGTCCTTTGCTTTGCTCGCGACGTTCACCGCGACGATCTCTTCGTCGAAGTGTCCGGCGGCATGCGCTTGCGCCGCGCGCCTGTGGCTCTCGTACGCAAAGCGATCCTGATCTTCACGCGAGAGCTCGAGCTCGATTGCGACCTTACTGCCTTGCGTCGCCATAGTCATCGGGAAATACTGATCCCACAGACCGTCGTAGATCATCGCATCGACGAGTTTGCCGTCGCCGAAGCGATAGCCCCAGCGCGCGTCGCGCAAAAGATACGGCGCGTTCGACATCGATTCCATGCCGCCGGCGGCGATCACGGAATCGGCTCCCGCGTTGATCGAGCGCATCGCGTTGACGGCCGCCAAGAGGCCCGAGGCGCAGACCTTGTTGACGGTGTCGGCCGTTACGGTCTTGGCCAGTCCCGATTTGAAGAGCACCTGCCGCGCCGGATTCTGGCCGACGCCTGCTTGGAGCACCTCGCCGAAGGTAACGTGGTCGACCTCCGTCGGATCGATCTTGGCGCGTTCTACGGCGGCCGTCAGGGCGACGGCGCCGAGGGTAGTGGCTGAGAGCGGAGCGAGCGCTCCGCCGAGTTTTCCGAAGGGTGTGCGGGCCATCCCCAGTACGACGGCCTTGGATTCGATCTTCATAGCCGTTCGTTCTTTTGCGGGCGCGCATGCGCGCCCTGCGCTCACTGGTCGTCGGGCGGCTTCGACGATTGCTTCTCCGATAGGAAGTACGAAGGGCCGTGCGTCGCCCCGATCGGCCGGAAGCTTCGTGCCTTCTGCTTGAAATCGAACGAGTCGGTGATGCTGTAGGCTCGCGTGTCGGTGTAGCCGTAGCCGCTTCCCAACGACGCCAGGCTCGGCAGATCGAAGACCTCCTCGACGAATTTCACGATGCTGCCGAACTCGTAGTCGGTGTGCGACACGTAACCCTTGCGCGCGTATGGCGAGATGATGATGCAGGGCACGCGCTCGCCCAAACCGCGGTAGTCCAACTGCGGCGGCGGAACGTTGTCGAACCATCCGCCCCAATCGTCCCAGAGCACGACGATCGCCGTCGAGTTCCAATACGGGCTTTTACCGATCGCATTGACGACGCTGCTCACCCAAGACGGCCCGTCGTCGCGCCCTTCGCCGGTATGATCGGAGTCGCCGCTGGTGGGAATGACCCAGGAGACGTCGGGGAGATGCCCCGACGCTGCGTCGCTCAAGATCGTGCTCGGCGGAGAGATTACGTTGCGCTTCCAGTCGCGGCCGTGTCGAATCGCGGCGATCGAATCGAACTCGGACCAGACGCGCCCGCCGGCGTTCCCGACCGCAGGGGCGTAATAGGCCCAGGAAACGTTTGCGGGATCGAGCAGGCTCGCCAACGTTTCAAATTGCGTAAAACACGGGAACGGGCCGCCGTTACCCTCCAGGCGTGCCGGATCGAGCGTATAGGTTCGCGTACCCGGCGGCGCGTCGCAGCCCCACGGTATCGCCGTTGGCGAGTCGACCTCCGCTGAAGCGTTCCGCAAGTCCGTGGTCGAGGCGATGAGATCGAGATGCGCGGTGAAGCTGCCGCCGAACATCGTTGGAAACATGTGATCGGCCAGCACGTACTGGCGCGCCATCGTCCAATACGGTTCGATGTATTTCTCCTGGACGTACTGGTAGGGATAGCGCCCCGCGAGATGGCTCGGCCCGAGGAAACCGAGATCGAAGCCATCCATCTTTCCATTGTCCCAGGCATGGATTGCGTCGATCCAAACGTGCGAGAGATCGTCGCTCTTCGGGCGTAAGTCGCTGGGCTGCAGCATCACCCGCGTACCGTCGTGCATGTAGCCGTAATTTGCGGACTCCGCTTTAGGAAATCCGCGGAAGAGATTGTCGAAGCTGCGGTTCTCCTGGACGACGATGACGACGTGCTTGATCAGCTCGCGCAGCTCGCGAGGCGGCGGAGTCGGCGGCGGCGTTCCTCGACCGGTGGGAACGAAATCGCTCGAGGAACCGCTCCCGCCGCCGCCGCAGGCGGAGGCGACCGCGATCGCGAGCAGCACCGCGATTCGGAGCGGGCCCTTCAATGTCGCACCACGATCGGGCAGCTCTCGCATTCGAATTGAATCGTAACGTGGTCGATGCCGAAATCCTCTTTGGCGTAGTCGTCGATCTGCCGGAGCACCTCGGTCGCTTCGCTGAGCCGCCGATCGTCGAGCAAGACGTGCGCGGAGAGCGCGTGGGAGCCGCTGCCGATCGACCACACGTGCAGATCGTGAACGCCGGTGACGCCCGCGATCTGCTTGAGACGCTTCACGAGCTCCGCGCAGTCGACGTCGCCGGGGACGCTTTCGAGCAGCACTTCGGTCGCATCGCGTAAGAGGCGGACGACTCCGACGACGATGATCGCGGCGACGAAGAGCGAGAGCCCCGGATCGATCCAGGCGTAGTGCGTAAGCGCGATCGCGATGCCGCCGAAGATGACGGCGAACGCACCGAGCGCATCGCCCATCACGTGAAACAAGGCGGCTCGGACGTTGAGATCGCTCTTGCCCGCGGAGCGCAAGGAGAGGCCGACGCCGGCATTGACGGCCAATCCGGCGGCGGCCACGATGGTCATCAAGCCGGCGTGCGGTTCGACGGGCGCGGCGAAGCGGCGGGCGGCAAAGTAAACGATGGCGATCGTCGCAACCAGGAGCAGCGTTCCGTTAACGAGCGCGCCGAGCACCTCGATCCGGCCGTAACCGAACGTGCGGCGCGTATCCGCCGGCCTCGCCGCCCCGGCCGCAGCAATCAACGCGAGCGCAAGCGCAACGACGTCCATGCAGACGTGCACCGCATCTCCGGTCAACGCCAGGCTGTGCGAAGCCGCTCCGCCCCAAAACTCGAGCACTGCGACCAGCGCCGTCGCGACCAGCGCGACGGTCAATCGTCGCGTCGCGGGGCCGGTCGCAGCGGTCACTCTTTACGAGCCTTGATCAGCAATGTCGCGAGCATTGCGGCAAACGTAACGAAGGTCTTGCTCTCGGCGGTGCGCACGACCGCGGGCTTCCACTCGCCCTTCCCGCCCTCCATCGGAGTGAGCAGCGGCACGACGGGCGGCACGCGCTCGCAATAATCGTCGAATGCCTCGCCGAACTGCGAGCGCAGAAAGGTTTCCTCGTGCGGAACGATGGCTGCGTAGACCGCGGCCATCGCCGCGAGCGAGCCTCCGGCGAGCAGCACGCGCGCCATGAAGCCGTTCTTTCCCGTAAAGGCGATCGCGAAGCCGGCCGCCGTGATGAAGTTTCCGACGTAGAGAGGGTTGCGCACGTACCCGTACGGTCCGGCCGTCGCGAGTTCGGGTGCTTCGACGACGTCGCCGCGGGTCGTTTCACCCGAATAGCCCACGGCCCAGCAACGGATCAGCTCGCCGCCGATCGCGATCGGCAAGCCCAGCGCTATGCTCGCCGCGCTCGGGCGGCCGTACTTGGCCAGCAGCGCGGCGGGTAAGCTCAACAAGAGCCCGCGGTTCTTGAAAACGAAGGCCCGCATCATTCTTCTTCCTTTTGGAGAGCGGATTCATAAATGTCGCGCAGCGACGTCACGAGCGAAAAGCGAGGTTGCCAGCCGGTCGCCGCGCGAAGGCGCTCGGGACTCCCGACCATCAGCGGCACGTCGACCTTGCGCATGCGCTGCGGATCCTCACGAACCTCGACCGGCACGCGCGCGATCGCAATCAGCTCGCGAAGGATATCGCGGATGGTCACGGCGTGCCCGCTGCAGACGTTGTAGATGTGCGCGCCTTCGCCGCGGCGCGCGAGCGCCAGATAGGCCTCGACAACGTCGCGAACATCTAAAAAATCGCGACCGGACGCGAGGTCGCCCACGTACATCTGAGGCTGCGCGCCGCCGGCGATGCGAGCGAGTTGCGCCGCCATTGAAGCGACGACGAACGGCTCGCTCTGCCCCGGCCCGATCTGGTTGAACGCGCGCGCGATCACGACGTCCAGACCGTAGCTTTGCGCTTCCGCCAGCAGTATCGCCTCGGCCGCGGCCTTGCTCGCCCCATAGGGATTAGCGGGGCGGGAATCGAGCGTCTCTCGCAACGGATACTCGCCGGGCTCGCGCGCGCCGTAAACCTCGGCCGAGCTCGTAAACAGAATGCGCGGCGCCGGGTCGGCACCGTACGCGCGCACCGCCTCGGCGAGACGGGCCGTGCCCATCGCGTTGATCTCGAACGTCTCCAGCGGCGAGCGTAACGATTGCGGTACGAAGGTTTGCGCGGCAAGATGAAAGACGATCTGCGGCCGCGACGCTGCGAGCGCCGCCGCCAGCGATCCGGCGTCGGCAAGATCGATGGGAAAGTAATCGGCCACGCCGTCGTGCGGGCCGCCGCAGGCCAACACTTCGTCACCGTTGCGGCGCAAGGCGTCGACGAGCCGCCGTCCGACGAAGCCGCTCGCTCCCGTAACCATGGCCCGCACGGCGATGCGCTCTTAGGCTCGCGCGCGCGCGGCGAGCCGTCCGAGTTCGGCTTCGACCATCATCGTTACCAACTGCTCGAAGCCGACTTCGGGTTCCCAGCCCAACTCCCGGCGCGCTTTGCCCGGGTCGCCGATCAGCATGTCGACCTCGGCCGGGCGGACGAAGCGGGGGTCCCTGACGACGTAGGGTTCGAACGATCCGAGTCCCGCGACTTCGAAGGCGATGCGCACGAAGTCGCGCACGCTGTGAGTCCGCCCCGTCGCCAGCACGTAGTCTTCGGCGGACGGCTGCTGCAGCATTAGCCACATCGCGCGCACGTAATCGCCGGCGAAGCCCCAATCGCGATGCGCGTCGAGGTTTCCGAGGCGCAGCTCGCCGGCGAGGCCGAACTTGATCCGTGCGACGCCGTCGGCGATCTTGCGCGTGACGAACTCCTTGCCGCGCCGCGGCGACTCGTGGTTGAAACAGATCCCGCTGCACGCGTACAGATCGTACGACTCGCGATAGTTGACGGTAATCCAATGCCCGTAGACCTTCGCAACGCCGTAGGGGCTGCGGGGATAGAATGGGGTCGTCTCCCGCTGCGGGGTCTCGACGACCTTGCCGAACATCTCCGAGCTCGAGGCCTGATAGAAGCGAATCCCGGGGTCGACCTGGCGTATCGCTTCCAGCACGCGGGTAACGCCGAGCGCGGTGAACTCGCCCGTGAGCACGGGCTGGCTCCACGAGGCCGGCACGAACGACTGCGCGGCGAGATTGTAGATCTCGTCGGGGCGAGCGTCGGCGATAATCGTCGTGATCGAGCTTTGATCGAGCAGGTCGCCGGAGACGATCTCGATGTCGTCGACGATGTGCTCGATTCGCTCGTGCACCTCGGTGCTCGTGCGCCGCGTCATGCCGACGACCCGGTAGCCTTTGTCGAGCAGCAGTTCGGCGAGATACGAGCCGTCTTGGCCGGTTATGCCGGTAACGAGCGCGGTCTTGCTCACCAGTGCGGCCGTCCTTGCGCAAAGCGCTCCGCGAGCGTAACCGCGACGAAGGCCGCTACCTGGCTGGGCAGGGTTCCGCGGCCGAACCCGGCGTCGTACCCGAGTTCGCTCGCCAAGAGGTTGGTCACCCGCGGACCTCCGCAGATCAACACCACCTTGTCGCGCACGTTCTCCGCCTCCAGAAGCTCGCTAAGCGCCGTGAAGTTCTTGATATCGCTGCCTTTCTGCGTTACGGCTTGCGATGCGAGCAGAGCGTCGATGCGGCGCTCCTTCGCGAAGGCAACCAGTTCCTCGACGGCGACCTGGCTGCCGAGATTGAAGGTTTCGAACTCGCGGTAGCGTTCCAATCCGTAGTCGCCTTTGTAACCCTTCATATTGAGGATCGCATCGATGCCGACGGTGTGGGCGTCGGTTCCGATGCACGCGCCGGCGACGCGGACCTTGCGCCCGATGCCGTCGCGCACGAGCGCGTCGACCTCCTCCATCGAGAGCGCGTGCGCGCCCGTCGACGGAACGGTGACCGCGTCGACGTCGACGGATTGCGGCGTGCTCGCATAGATCACAAAAAAGGAGAAACCGGCGGCAATCGGCCGGCCGTCCACGACCTGCACGTCGCGCAGTCC
Source organism: Candidatus Cybelea sp. (assembly GCA_049285915.1). Classification (GTDB taxonomy): domain Bacteria; phylum Vulcanimicrobiota; class Vulcanimicrobiia; order Vulcanimicrobiales; family Vulcanimicrobiaceae; genus Cybelea. Next base: position 8,074 of record JBAQAW010000098.1, read on the forward strand.
CATCTTGACCGCGAGCTGGCGCGCCGCCTCGTCGGCCGCTTCACTCCACGGTACCGGCAGCGTAAACGAAAGCTGAACCTTTCCGTCGTTCTGAGTATCGCCGTAGGGGCGGACGAGCTGCGTCACGCGGGCGCTCGCGTCAGCGCATCGGCGAACGGGTTCCAATACTCTGCAGCGCGCGTGAAGACGCCGTCGAGCCCGCGACCGCTCTCGGGTCCGCGCGAGACGTCGGCAAAGAGCGCTGCCTCGATCGCTTTCATGAGGCCGATCCCGGCGACTCGCTCCAGCAAGCCCTCGCACTCGGCGAGGACGTCGTGCGCGCGGCGCTCGATCGTTCCGCCGGGGCGCAGCACGATCTCGTCGCCGAGATGGCGCGCGGTTCCCATAATGTAGCGCGCGTTCTCTAACGAGAGCGCGCGATCGCCGATGAAGGGCGTGTGGATTGCCTCGGTCGGCATCCCGCAGAGGTGGATGCTCTGGCGCGTCATCACCGACGTGAGATTAAACATCGCATCGATGAGGTGCCCCTTGAAGACGTCGCCGGTCATATGTTTGGTCGGCGGCATGTATTTCAGCGACGCATCCGGGAAAATCTCGCGGGCCAGCTGCGCCTGCGCGACCTGATAGAGGAAGCCGTCCTCGCGGTCGGGATCGATCTCGTACGCGTCACCGAGGCCGATCTGATGGTCGGGCAGGCCCGCTCGGTGCGCGAACTCTTCGTTGATGAACTGCGATGCGAGTACCGCAGGCGCTTGCTCGACGGCGTCGGCGGTCGTAAGGTAGTTGTCTTCACCGGTATTGATGATGATGCCGGAATAGGCGTTGAGCATGCGACTGAAGTGCTGGTCGATGAAGGTCCGCTTCATATTGATGTCGCGGAAGAGAATGCCGTACATCGAATCGTTGAGCAGCATGTCCAACCGCTCCAGCGCCGCCATGACCGCGATCTCCGGCATGCAGAGCCCGCTTGCGTAGTTGGTGAGCATGACGTACCGTCCGAGACTCTCGCCGATCTCGTCGAGCGCCTCCCGCATGATCGCGAAGTTGGCCTGCGTCGCATACGTGCCGCCGAAGCCTTCGGTCGTCGGACCGAATGGGACGAAATCGAGCAGCGACTGTCCGGTGGAGCGAATGACGGCGATGACTTGCGCGCCGGCTTGCGCCGCCGCAACCGCAGCGGTGCGATCCTCGTAGATGTTGCCGCTGGCAACGATGACGTAGAGCAGCGGAGGAGACAACTGCGGAAGCCGCTCGAGCAGCGACGCGCGCTCGTCGCGGCGCGCTCCGATGCGCGCCATCGCCCGCTCGACGTGCGGGGCGAGTGCTGCTCGGGCCGCCGCCTCGGGCGCATCGGCGAACCGTTCGAACTCGTGCCGGCGCGCGGCGATGCTTTCGGCAAGCTCCTGCGGCTCAAGGCCGGTCTCGGCGATCGCTCGCCCGAAGGCCAGCGCCACGCCGCGGGACCGCTCGTCGCCGGGCAAGAGTTCGACCACGGCGTTGGGCAGCGGAACCTCTTGATCGGTGATCCCGTCGACGCCGAGGAGCCGCAGCACCGCGCGCTCGACCGAGACCGTCGAATGGGCGGCGATGAAGTCCTCGACCGGGGAGACGATCGCCTCGGCAAGCTCGCGGCAGCGCCCGACGCTTTGGCGATCGATTCGGAGTTCCACAGCGCTCTATCTTACGCCAATCTCTGCCAAAGCCCCAAGGTACTCAGCCAAGCCGGCGCGCCACGGCCGCAAGGCGATGCCGAGTCCGCGCAGCTTCGCGTTGTCCAGCGCGGAGAACCGTGGGCGAATTGCCGCGGCCTTCCATTGGCCCGCGGAGATCGGCTCGATCGGCAACCCGACCCCGGCTTGGGCCAGGGCCTCTTGAGCGAAGTCGAACCAGCTGACTGCTCCTGCACCCGCCGCGTGATAGAGCCCGTAGGCCTGCGTCCCGACCAGGGCGTGGAGCGCGTCGGCGAGATCGTTGGAGTAGGTCGGCGAAGCGATTACGTCGGCCACCACCCGAACCGGCTCTCCCTGCGAGCCCTGCCGGAGGATCCGCTCGATAAAGGTAGGGCGGCGCGACGCCGAGCGTGAGGTGCCGTAGAGGCCGCAGGTTCGTACGACGAAAGCCCGCCCACCGGCAGCCTCGACGAGACGTTCGCCCGCCAGGCGGCTCGAACCGTACGCGGAGAGCGGGTTAGGGGCATCGCTCTCGGTATACGGCTCGCCCTTTTTCCCATCGAAGACGTAATCGGTGCTGACCGTTACGAAGACCGTGTCGCGCGCGGCCGCGAGACGCGCCGCAGCGCCCGCCGCGCGGGCATTGATCTCGAACGCCCGCTGCGGCTCCGCTTCGCAGCGATCGACATCGTGAAATGCCGCGGCGTTGAGCAGTACGTCGGGAGTAACCCTGTCCAGCCTCTCCTCGAGACGCAGCGTCTGCTCGATCCCAAGCTCGTGGTGAGCCGGTGCGACGATTTCGAAATCGTGCCAGCGAGCGGCGATCGCGGTTCCGAGTTGCCCGGATCCGCCGATCACGAGGGCGCGTTTCACACCGTCGAGCGACGGCCGTTCGAACGCCGTTGCAGAAACAGCGCGACCGTAACGGCGAGCGCCGCCGCGAAGTTTCCGAGCACCATGATTTCGACGACGGCGTTGAGGCTCGGATGGACCGCGATGATGGCGCTCAGCGTGCCGAGCGTACAGACGAAGAGCGGTACCGTAAAGCCGAGACGGTGCGTCGCGATGCCGTAGTAGGTCAGCGAGTTGGTCAACGCGAGCAGCACCATCGCGAGGCCGTATCTCACCAGAAGCGGCGCGGCAGCGTCGTAGGCGTGGCCGACGAGCGCGTGCAGCACGTCGAGTCCGAAGAAATAAAAGACGAAGATGCCGCAGAGCGCGACGGTCACGAGCATCGTCAGGCTGCCCGCCAAGACTTCTCGCGTCCGTGCGCCGCGCGCGTGGCGATCGGCGGCTTGCGGCAAGAGAACGGTCGGGACGAACCCGACGAGGTAGAGCAGCATCTTGCCGCCGAGCGATGCGGCGGCGTAGAGCCCCGCTTCGTGCGGCGCAAAATAATGCTTCACCAAGATGACGTCGGCGGAGCCCATCAGCGCGATCGCGATCGTTGCCGCCGCGGCACCTGCGCCGGCGTTGAGAATGCGCTGCCAATCGTAGCGCACCGCGCGCGGCTCGGAGACGGCGTACCGCCGCTTTAAGCGCATTCCGAGATAGATCAGCGCGCAGGCGGGTCCGAGGGCGAAGCCGGCGACTCCACCGCCCAGCCGCAATCCGAGCCCAATCAGCAACGATATCCCGATGACCTTTGCGATCCCCTCGGCCGCATTCGAGAACCCGTAACCGACGAAGTCTTGCGTGCCCTGCGCGATCGCGCGCAGCGCGTTGACGAAGAGCGTCACGCCCGCGAGCAGTCCGACGAACGGCACCGACCAGACGGGCACGTGCAGAAAGTGCGCGAACGGGACCGCCCCGATCGTGGCGACGATGAGATAGAGCGCTCCCAGTTTTGCAAACCCGCCCGCAATGCTGTCCGTCAGGCCGCGAAGGTGACCGTCGTCGTGAAGGGCGCGAAACTCCGCGGCGAGCTGCGCGACCACCGGTGCGACAAAAGCGGCAGGCAGAGAGGCGATCAGCGCCGCGTTGATCAGGGCATAGAGGCCGCCATACTCCGTAACGCCGAGTTGCCGGCTGGCGATGGCGTGCGCGATGAAGCCGCAGATGTTGACGACCATGCCGGCGCTGAAGACGAGAAGGCTTTGCTTGACGATTGCGCTGGCGCGCAGGCGCTCGAATCCCCGGCGCAACAGAAAAGTGCGCGGTGGACTCATGCTCCCGTTCATCGAATCGAGGTTCTCATGACGGTCGAGAATTTACCTCTTAGCGGCGCCTTGATGCTGACACCGCGCCTCTTCACTGACGACCGAGGCTCATTTCGAGAACTCTTCTCGCTCGATCGGTATCGCGATTGCGGCATCCAAGATTCATTTGTTCAAGACAACTCTTCGCTTTCGCGCCGGAACGTCTTGCGCGGACTCCACGGGGCCGCGCGGATGTCCAAGATCGTCTCCGTCCTGAGCGGGAGCGCCTACGACGTCATCGTGGACGTGCGGCCGGGAAGCCCGACCTACCGCCGCTGGTACGGCACGACCCTCTCGGCGGCCGCCGGCGGCCAACTCTATATTCCGAGCGGCTTTCTCCACGGCTTTCTTGCCCTGGAAGACCGGACCGTCTTCTGGTACAAACAGAGCGCGCCGTACGACCCTGCCGCGGAGTTCGCCGTAGCTTGGAACGATGCGGAGCTAGGCATCGATTGGCCGTTGAACGGGACGGCGCCGATCCTCTCCGCGCGAGATGCTGGCAACCCGCCCCTTGGATCGCTTCATGCGTAACAAACGCGCGCGACCTAGGTAGAAGCCGCCAAAGGAACCGAAACGAGGGGAGGATGACATTCCGTGATCAGAGCGACGAGGCTCTGGTGCATCGAGTGCGCTCCGGAGAAAGAGAGGTCTTCGGCGTGCTCGTCGATCGCTACAAGCGCGGCATAGCGAATTTCATCGGGGCAACGGTGCGTAACCCGGCGGAAACGGCAGACCTTTCGCAGGAGACTTTTCTGCGCGCCTACGCTCACTTGAATACGTTTAACCCGCAGCTCGGGAAGTTCTCGACGTGGGTCTACCAGATCGCGCGCAACGTGATCCGCACCTATCTGGCCAAATCGCAACGCGCGCCGCAACTGCAGGAGCTGCCCGTGGAGCAAACGCTGGAGACGGCATTTGCCGATTCGTCGCTGCAATCCGATCCGGCGGGCGGCCTGCTGCGCCGGGAAGCCGAACGCGAGCTGCGCGCCGCGCTCGCCGAACTCCCGGAACGGACGCGAAACGTACTGGCGCTACGTTATTTCGACAACATGGAGTATCAAACGATCGCGAGCACACTGGGCCTGTCGCTGGGTAACGTGAAGACGTTGATCCATCGCGGCAAGATCGCCCTGACCAAGAAGATGCGCGAGCGCGAAGCGCTTGCCGTCGAATCGCTGGAAGCGGTCGGGCAGAGGGGAAGGACGCATGCGCTGCTCCTCGTTTGAGCCGATGCTCGATGCGTATCTCGAGGGGATGCTGAGCGCTCGCCGGTCACGTGCGGTCTCCCATCACCTCCGCCGCTGCACCGCCTGCGAATCTCTGCTGCACGAACTGCGCGTCGTCGACGCGCTTCTCGCGACGGCGAGCGCGCCGGGAAGCATGGGATCGGAGTTTACCAATGCGATCGTTTCGCAGGCCCGGAAAACCGCACCGCACGCCGTGAAACGCTTTCCGCTCTGGGTGCCGCTGCTCGGTTACCTCGCCGTAGCGTGGGCGCTGCTCGGCTTTGCGGCTTCGCGTGCCAACGAGTTCAAGGGATTCTTCGAGGGCCTGGCGGCGCAGACCGAACGCAGCCTCCTCGCCGTCGACGCCGCCGTGCGCGTCATCTCTCCCGCAAGTTCGCTCCTGGCCGCGGCCGTGAGCGGCGTCTTGCTGCTCGACGTCGTTCTTTTTTGCGCAATCTTCTACGGCTATCGCCGGCTGCGGCCGGTGCTCGCCGTCTACCTCGCCCGGAGTCCTCGTTCGTGATGAATCGCTTACTGTTGATTGCGGTCGCCATCGTCGCGATCGTGGCCCTCGCCCGCCCCGCCCTCGCGCAAACGCATGCGATTTACCACGGCGGCACCTACTTCGGCTCGGTCGTCGTCGAACCGGGGCAGGTCGTGGACGGCGATCTGACCGTGATCTTCGGCGACGCCACGATCGAAGGCGTCGTCGAAGGCGACCTCAACGTCGTCGGCGGCAGCTACGACCCGCGCCCCGGCGGCGTGGTAACCGGCCAAGTCCACGAAGTCGGCGGCGCCGTAGCGCAGGCCGTCGTTCCCTGGGCGCCATCGGAAGGGGGGTATGGCTACAGCAGCCCCTTCATGCCGGATCACCGCCTGCTCTGGCGACTCTCCTGGAACGTGCTTGCCCTGCTGGTCTTCCTGATCTTTCCGCTGCGGACCCGAATGGTCTTAGATCGGCTCGAGCGCCATCCCGGCCTCTCGGTGGCCGCAGGCCTGGTCGGCTGCATCGCGGTGATACCGCTCGCCATTCTCTTGGCGATCACGATTCTTTTGATACCGCTGATCGTGCTGGAAATGGTCTTTCTGCTCGCGAGCGCCTTCCTTGGGACCGCGGCGCTGGCTCTGCTGATCGGACGCCGCCTCTGCGAGCTGGTGAGTCCCACGACGACCCCCTCACCGCTGGTTGCGCTGCTCGCCGGCATCGCCTTGATCACGGCAGCCGAGCTCGTACCCGTGATCGGGACCTTGGTTTTGATCTTCGTTGGGATGATCGGCCTCGGCGCGACGATCCTCTCCTTCACCTCGGACTCATTAGGGGCCCCAATAAGCGGACCGCCGCTGACCTCCGGCTAAATTAGGCGGGATGTCTACCATCTCGCGAGCCGCGAAGTTCGCCGAGCGGACGTCCCATCTGCGCGCTTCGACGATTCGCGAGATGCTGAAGGTGACGCAGCAGCCCGACGTCATTTCGTTCGGTGGCGGACTTCCCGCCCCGGAGCTTTTCCCAACCGAAGCAATCACCGAGGCCGTACGCATCGTTATGGAACGTTACGGCGCCGCCGCGCTGCAGTACAGCGTCACCGAAGGCATCCCCGAGATGCGCCGCTGGGTCGGCGAACGATTGGGCCGCCGCATCGAGCGAGAGATCGATCCGGAGTTCGTGACGATCGTCAACGGATCGCAGCAGGGCCTCGATCTGATCGGCAAGATCTTCCTCGATCCGGGCGATCACGTCGTCCTCGAGGATCCGACGTACCTCGGCGCAATTCAGGCCTTCGATGCATATCAGGCGCGTTACCTCACCGTCGACACCGATGAAGACGGCCTGATCCCCGACTCCCTCGAGCGCGTGCTCGAAAGAGCCGATCCCTTTCCGAAGCTGCTCTATCTCGTCCCGAACTTTCAAAATCCGACCGGCCGGACGCTCGCGGCCCGCCGGCGTGAGATCGTCGTGCGCATCTGCGAGCGTTACGATCTGCCGCTGGTCGAAGACGATCCGTACTGCGAGCTGCGATTCGAGGGGACCGACCTTCGGTCGCTGATCTCCTACGAGACGACCGCTCCGATCATCTATTCCGGGACGGGATCGAAGATCATGGCGCCCGGCATGCGCATCGCCTGGCTCGTAACGAGCGACGAAGAGATTCGAGAGAAGGTCGTGCTCGCCAAACAAGGCGCGGACCTGCACAGCGGCACGTTCGCGCAGTACGTCTTCCATCAATACGTCAGCAGCGGCGACGCCTTCGAATCTCACGTCCGGCGGATCGCGGAAACCTACGCGCGGCGCCGCGAAGTCATGGCCGAGGCTCTCGCCGAGTTCATGCCCGAGGGCGTCCGGTTCACGCGCCCGGCGGGGGGAATGTTCCTTTGGGTCACGGTCCCCGACGTCGACACGACGGCTCTTTTGAAGATCTCCGCCGAGTCGAAAGTCGTCTTCGTTCCCGGTGTGAGTTTCTATCCGGGGCGAGACGTCCACGACGGCATGCGGTTGAACTTCTCAAATGCCTCCGAGAAGAATATTCGTATCGGCGTCGAACGGCTGGCCCACGCAATCACAGTCTATAAAGGCTAAAGGAGTCACATCGCGTGGCAGTAGGTTTGGTTATCGGAATCTATCCCGGCAAAGACGCAGGCGCTCTCGAAAGCGCCCTGACGGCCGCGCAAGTCGACCCCACCCGCGTGAAGGTCCTTGCCAGCGACGGAGCCTGCACCGAGTCGTCCACCACGCTCCACTTCGTCAACGTCGTGACCGAGGTAGACTCGGACGCGTACGCCGACGAGATGACGCGCGGCACGGGCGTGCTTCCCGATTCCGGCGGAACCTCGGTTCCGGGACTCGGCGGCCCCGACCAATGGTCGGACATCTTCGTCCACCACGGCGGCACGACCAAACATTACCTCAGTGCATTTTCGGTTCCCGAGGACGAAGTAGACAACTTCGACGACGCGATCGATGACGGACGCTCGATCGTCCTGTATCCCGATCCCGGTGGCGACGCACCGAAGATCGCGGCGGCGTTCAAGGCGGCGGGTCTGCAGAACGTTCGATCCTATTAACTCCGCTTAACCCGCGCATGAAACGGGCGCTGCTTACCGGCGTCGCGCTAGCGCTCGGCGCTTGCACCTCGCACGCAACCTACGGTTACGACAATCTTCCCAAAGGCTATCACTGGCGAGCGGTCTACGATCGGCAGGAGAAGGCGGTCGTTTTTTATGGGATCGATCCCATGAGTCGCGATAGCGTCTACGTAGGGCCCGACGGCCAGTTCTACATCTTTCATCACTCCGGCACGATCCAAAGCCGCGACCTTCGGCGCCACTGGACGCCTCACGATGTCCTTTAATCCCCGGCGCGTCATGATCACCGCGGGCGGCACCGTGACCGCGCAGTCGCTCGTCAAAGCGCTGCGCGACGACGGCCGCGCGAGCTTCATCGCCGCCGGCGACATGGATCCTCGCTGTGCGACGAAGGCCTTCGTCGACGAGTTCGTGCTGCTGCCGCGCGCGGCCGACCCCGGCTTCGCGCAGGCATGCTTGGAGGCCGCACGCCGGCTGCAGATCGGGCTCTTCGTTCCGTTGATCGTCGAAAGCGAGTTTCCGCCGCTCGACGAGGCGCGCGAGCGATTCGAATCGATCGGCTGCCGTTTGCTGGTGCCGCCGCGTGAAATCTTCGGCAAGACCGGCGACAAGCTCGAGTTCGCGCAGTTTCTCACCGAGATCGGCGTCCCCGGACCGCTCACGCGGGCCTACGCGCCGGGCATGGAGATCGAGCGTTTTCCCGTTTATCTCAAGCCGCAGCGCGGCTCGGGTTCGGTTGGAACGGCGCGCATCGAGAGCGCACACTCACTGCACGAAGCGGCGCGCGGTCGAAGCGGGTTGATCGTACAGGATGCCGTGGAGGGCACCGAGTTCACCGTCGACTGTTTTGCAGCGGCGCCGGGCCGCGTCGTCGCCGCCATACCGCGCGAACGCATCGCGATCAAAGCCGGTGTCTCGGTAAAGGGCCGAACCTATCACCATTCGCCGATCGAACGAATCGTCCGGGAGGTCGTCGAACGAAGCGGCCTGCAGGGCCCGGCCAACGTGCAGGGGATGCTGCGCGAGGACGGCGGCTTCTCGATCATCGAGATGAACCCGCGCTTCTCCGGAACCCTCGCGCTCACAACCGCCGCAGGCATCAACTTCGCGACGCTGCTCATCGACATGGTCGAAGGCAATCCGATTGACGACCTCATCGGTAAACACGAAGCGGATCTTACGATGATGCGTTACTGGAGCGAAGTCTTCGAGGACTCAACCGGCCTCATTCGCATCGGAACCGCGCTGTAGATTCGCCGGTCACTCCCTAAGCTTCAGCGCAAAGACGGTTCCACATCCGAGGTAGCCGCTGGTGGGGCAGTAAACCGAGCCGCCGGCTTGAGTCGTGCCGTAGAGAGTATTCTTGACCTTGATGAGGCCTGCGACGGGATTAGTGCCATCGGGGTAGCCGTCGAAGCTACGCAGCACGTGCTCCTTGCCGGATGTCGAGATCTCGAAGACCGTTCCCCCGCCGGAGGAGCCCGAGCCTCCATATTCGGTCGTTCCGTACAGCAAGCCGTGCACGTCAAGGAGGGCCGCTTGGGGAACTGCGCCGTCACTGGTGGAATAGCCGCTGAAGCTGTGGAGCACGGTTTCCGCGCCGGATGGCGTGACCGCGAAGACCGTTCCGCAAGCGAGACCGTTTTTGCAGTTCGCGCCCGCCCAATTGTTCGTGCCATAGAGCTTGCCCTTGACGTTGATGAGGCCCGCATACGGGTTTTGCCCGTCGGTCTTCCCGCCTTTGAAACTGTAGAGTAAGGTTTCCTTACCGGAGGTCGTGATCGAGAAGACGGTTCCGCACCCGCCACGTCCACTGCAGTACGCGCCACCGCTGGCGGTCGTGCCGTCAAGCATGCCCTTGACGTCGAGAAGAGACGCCAACGGGGTTGCGCCGTCTCGCGACCCGCCTTTGAAACTGTGGAGTACGGTTTCGCTACCGGACGTGGTGATCGAGAAGAGCGTTCCGTAACCTCTCGAGCCGCCTCCCGCAGTCGTGCCGTAGAGCACGCCGTTTGAAACTCTAGAGTACGGACTCCGCGCCGGACACGCTTATGCGGTAAACCGTGCCGCAGCTTAAACTGCTAGAGCATCCGTTACCGCCATCACTGGTCGTACCGTAGAACGTGCCGTTGACGTTGGTGAGACCCGCGTGCGGGAACGCGCCGTCCGAACCGCCTCTGAAACTATAAAGGACACTGTATGCGGAAGCATGCGTTCGTTCCGCGGACGAAGGCCCGGCAGGCGTAAGGCTGAGCGGGGTCCCGCCTCCGCCGCAACCCGAAAGCATTGCTACGGCCGCGAGCGTACCGAGCCCAGCGCGGCTGCACCGTGAGATGCTCATCCCCACCTCCTGCAAGCCCGAAGGCTTCCACGATGGAGACGGTTCGGCGTAGCTCGCTGCGCCTCCTCAACTTCCTATAAACGGCGTTTTAGTAGCTCATCGTCGTCCAGCGCCCGGGATTCTCGCGAAGCCAGTCCCACTCGCGCTTCAAGCCGTCGCGTAGAGAGACTTGCGGAGCAAGCCCGAAGGTGCGTTCGACCTTTGCCGGCGAGAGCTGCATGACGTTGAGCTCCGACGGCAGGCGCATGCGGCCGTCGACGATCTCCGAGCGTTCGCCGGGTGCGACGTTCTCGGTGATTGGCTCGAGCCCGGTGCAGGAGATCTCGCACGCGAGGCGCGCGAGTTGCGTGACCGTCGTCGCGATGCCGGTTCCCCCATTGAACGACTGCGCGCCGGGCAGGCCGCTCTCGATGCAGGCGCGGTGGATGCGCACGACGTCGTCGACGTAGACGAAGTCGCGGATCTGCTCGCCTGCGCCGAAGATCACCGGCGGCTTGCCTTCGGAGAGACGCTTGAGAAAGATCGTCAGCACGCGGCCGTACCATTCGCGCGGGCCGTAGGTGATGCCGTACCGCAGCGAATGCACGGCGAAGCCGTAGTCGTTGGCAAAAATCTGCGCGTACTTCTCGGCAGCGAGTTTGCTGGCACCGTACGACCAATTGGGATTGTGCGGGCCGGCGTCTTCGTCGCTCGGCGGGTCGACGGCTTGCCCGTAGATGCAGGCCGACGAGGCATTAACGACCCGTGCGACGCCGGCCGCGCGCGCCGCTTCGAGCACGTTAATCGTGCCGACGAGGTTAGTCCGCATGTCGTCGAGCGGATCTTCCAGGCATTTAGTGATCTCGAGCTGGGCGGCCTGATGCGAGAGAACGTCCTTTCCGCGGGCCGCCGCGGCGAGCGCTTCGGCATCGAGGACGTCGCCTTCGACGATTTCGACGTCGTCGATCACGGGGCCGAGATTCTCTCGCAATCCGCTCGAGAAGTTGTCGAAGACGGTAACGCGATAACCCGCCCCGGCAAGGTCCGCGACGATGTGCGAGCCGATGAAGCCGGCGCCGCCGGTAACGAGAACCGACCCGGCCATCAGGCTCGTCCTCCGCGGGCGCGGCTGCGCGCGACCGACCAGGCGTAGGGCAGCGCGCGTCGCCAAAACTCCACCCCGAGCGCAAAGTTGATCACCGGGTGGTAGAACCAGGTCGCGCGACGATCGCGCGCCGCTCCGACGAGCGATGCGATCACCGGGCCGACGACCGAAACGGAATAGAACGGCCACATGTACGCGCGGAGCTTCCGCCCCCTCGTCCACGCCTCCGCGCGCTGCCAAACGGGTTGCTGGCGGTCTTCCAGGCGCTTGGCGATACGCGGCCCGAACTTGCTGACAAAATTGAAAAGCCCCTCGACGGTATGGTGCTCGATGAGTGCGCCGGGTACGTATGCGATATCGTGGCCCGCGCGAAGGATGTCGACGATCGGCGAAACGTCGTCCTCTTCCCAGCCCTCGCGCCGCGGCGAATTGGCGCGCACGGTGACGCCCTGTGCGATCGCTACCAGCGGCGGCTTTTCGACCGGGAAATCGTAGATGACGTAGGTTGGCGTCCGGCGTTTCGTCCGGTAAGCGCGACCGAACGTCAGCGGAGCGGCGGCGTTGCCGTAGAGAAAATGGTTGAACGGATCGGTAAAGTCGTTGATGTAGCGAGTGCTCAAATTGTCTGCGCGAGTGCTGACGACGCGCGGAACGGCGGCGTAAACGTTCGGATCGGAGAACGGTTCGACGATCCTCCGTATGAAATCCGGCGTGTTTAGAATGTTGTCGGCGGCGATAATGACGAAAAGGTCGCCGCTTGCGGCGGCATACCCGAGCAGATGCCCGGGCTCGGCGAGCCGGCGCGGATTATCTACCACGACGCAGCCCGCCGCTCGCGCGTAGGCCTGCGTCCCGTCATCGGAGAGCCCGTCGACCACGACGATCTCCACCAGTTCCGGCGGATAGTTCTGCGCGCGGATGCTTTCGATGACGGGCGGAAGTCGTTTGATTTCGTTGAGCGTCGCGATGATGAACGAGACCTTCATCGCGCGACCTCGACCTTCGCGCCATCGAGTTCCGCGGAGCGAAGCGCGGCCTCGATCACGCCGACGACGTTGGTGCCGAAGGGGCCGTCCGAGCGCGTCGGCGCCTTCGTTCGAATTGCCCGAGCGAAATCGCCCACCAGCTTGCCGAGCGCCTCGCGGTTGTCGACGAGCGGCACGTGCAGATCGCCGAGACGATACGAGACCATTTGCTGTTCCATCGTCGTACTCGACGGATTCAACTCGACGCCTTTGTCGTAGATGTAGATCTTTTCGGTCGGTTCGACGTCGTCCCAAACGGCCATCTTCAAACTTCCCGAGATCATCGTACGGCGCACCTTTACCGGCGAGAGCCAGCTCAGGTGCACGTGCGCGAGGCAGCCGCTTCCGTACCACATCGTCAGGAAGGCGACGTCTGGGGTCCGCTCGTGCACGCACGTGCCGAGCTGCAGCGCGACCGAAGCGGGGGTTTCATCGAGCACGTAGTTGATGATCGAGACGTCGTGCGGCGCGAGATCCCAGACGACGTTGCTCTGTTGAAAGAGCCCGAGGTTCACGCGGACGGAATCCACATAGTACACCTTACCGAGGTCGCCGCTCTCGCGAAGCGCGCGCAGCTTCTCGACGGAACCGGTATACAGAAAGGTGTGGTCGGTCATCAGCGTAACGCCGGCGCGCTTGGCGCGCTCGCAGAGTTCGGAGGCCTCCTCGAACCGCTCGGCGAGCGGCTTTTCGACGAGAATATGTTTGCCGGCGTCGATCGCCCGCTTCGCAAGTTCGAAGTGGGTTCGCGGCGGCGTCGCCAGCGCGATCGCGTCGACGGCCGGATCGGACAAGGCCTCGTCGATCTCCGCATGCCCCGCGATCGCCGGGTAGAGGCGTAAGAGGCGCGCGAGCCGCTCTTGGTCCCGCTCGACGACGCACCGCACCGACCAGTCGTCGCCGGCAAAGAAATTTCGAACGAGGTTTGGCCCCCAGTAGCCCGCCCCGACCACGGCGACGCCGAGCGGCGCGCGTTCTACCATAAAACGACGAGGGAAGGGCTAAACCGCAACCAGCCGGCGACAACTCGCCAGCGCATCGATGACGCTCTCGAGCTGATCGTCGGTCAACTCGGCGAACATCGGCAGCGAGAGCAGCTTCGGCGCGCTTCGCTCCGTGCGGGGAAACGCACCGGGAGCGAGCCCGAGCTCGGCGTACGCCGGCTGCAAATGGATCGGGATCGGGTAATGAATGCCGGTGGCGATGCCGCGTTCGCTCAGGCTTGCCTGAACTTTATCGCGATTCTCGACCTCGATCACGTACAAGTGATAGACGTGTCCTTCATCGTCCAGCCTTCGCGGCGGATCGATTCCGATCTCCGCGAGGCGCGCATCGTAGACGTGGGCGTGGCGCAGCCGCGCTGCGTTCCACTCATCGAGGTGCGCGAGCTTGACGTCGAGCACCGCGGCCTGCAGCGAATCGAGCCGAGAGTTCCCGCCTTTGATCAGGTGTTCGTATTTCTTTCGTTGTCCGAAATCGCGCAGCAACCGCAGTTCGTCGGCAAGCGACGCGTCGTTGCAGACGGCGGCGCCGGCGTCACCGTAGGCGCCCAGATTCTTTCCCGGATAAAAACTAAAGCAGCCGACGTCGCCGAAGCTACCGGCCCGCCGTCCGTCGTAACGCGCGCCGTGCGCCTGCGCGGCATCCTCGATAACGCGTAAACCGTGACGCTTCGCAAACGCGAGGATCGGCTCCATCGGAACGGATTGCCCGTACAGGTGTACCGGCATGATCGCCTTCGTGCGCGAGGTTAGGGCCGCTTCAAGCCGTTGGGGATCGATCAGATATGCGTCGTCGGGCTCGACCAGAACGGGTCGCGCGCCGGTAGACGAGACCGCCAGTGCCGAAGCGATGTACGTATTGGCCGGGATGATGACCTCATCGCCCCGCCCGATCCCCAGTGCCGCCAACGCCATTTCGAGGGCCGCGGTCCCGGATTCGACGCCGACGCAGTGGCGCGTTCCGACATAGGTCGCAAAATGCTCTTCGAAGAGCGCGACGTCGGGCCCGAGAATGAAGCTGGCGTTCTCCATCACCGCCATCATGCGAGGGACGACTTCCTCGCGAATCGTTCGGTACTGCGCGCGCAAATCAACGAATGGAACGGCCATGGCTTACTCGCGCTTCGTCGGCTCGCGGACGAGCGCCTTCAGCAATAACAGTACGCACGCGGCTCCCACGAGTTCGGCAATCAACTGCAATAGTGCCGTAATTTGCACGAGGATCACGGCGTTGGACGGCCGTTCGGTCGCGAGCCAACCGTTCGCGCAGAGCGCGACCCGCACGTGCGTCAAGAGATGTCCCGCGCCGATCGCTAGCCATCCCGGGTCATAACGTTCGTTGAAGCGCACGAGGCTCGTGCCCGCCGCAACCCCACGCACGCGGTACAACCACGGCGTGAGCTGTTCGAAGGCGAGGGGAAGGGGCCGGGCGGCCACTGGAGCGCCGATGGTTGGGGGCGGTCCCGAAGACTCCGCCGCGAGCACGCAGAGTCCCAAGCATTCGACTCCGTTGGTGCCGGGAGGGATCGCAATCCACCGGTACGCGCCGGCATCGCTCGAGAGCGTTCGCCCATCGGTGCCGTTCAGCCGTCCGCGCACGTAAGCGAGCAACCACGAGCTCGGCTTAACCGGATGAACCGCCGTCGATTGCGTGACGGCTCCTCCCAGACCCTGTCCGAGCCACGGCGCGCGACCGAATGCCACGGTCGCGTCGATCCACGAGTACGCCGGGTCGATCGAATCGGTGCGCGCTCCGACCGGCGTTACCGTTCGCGTGCCCGGCGCATCGCCGAAAAAGACGTCGCAGGCCCCAAGATTCTGGACCGTTGCAACGACCTGCATTCGATCGCAGCCCGCGACGAGCGGCGCAGCTCCCGCGAACGGCCCGGAGGGTCGCTGCGCGCTCCGCGCCGGCGGCGCAAGCGACGACGCGGCTAAGCCGATCGCGCCCTGCGACCGCGACGACAGCCATGGCCGGTCGACGATCGCGCCGACGCCCAACGCTTGCAGTCCGCGCACGTCGCCGGTTTGCTCGTAGCTCGCCAGCGCCATGTCGACCGGATAGGTTGGATAGTATTCGTTGACCGGGGCGACGTGATCGGGATAGACGAACGAGTCCGGGTCGGCACCGTCTCCGCGGCCCGAGCGCAGCTGCATCGGCTGAAACGCCGGAAGCAGCGCGACGCGCGAAAACGGCGCGGCGGCGACGCTGGGATGCGGATACTCGTTCGACGAGACCCAAAGCTCGCTGGGCGGCCGTACGACCCACGTTACCGCCAAGGCGACTCCGGCCGCCAATGCGGCAAAGCCGAGAAAGCGCGCGCGTGAGGCGCAAGCGGCGGCGAGCACGGCAATCGCTACGGCAAAGATCCCGGCGAGATCGTAGAGCTCGCGGAAGACCCCGCTCTCGGGCACGTTGCGAACGATCCACTCGTACGGCACGGCGAGCGGTCCGTGCACGCCCGATGCCGCGACGTAGACGACGATCGCCCCCAGCGCCGTCCACAGTATTGCGCGCCGGCGCCACGCAACGACGGTGCCCGCAATCGCGAGCGCGAGCATCGCCAAGACCGCGATCTCCGCAGCGAGTCCCAAGCGGTCCGAATAACCGGCAAAGTATCCGCCCAGCGAAAGCAGCGGGAGCGGCGCGATCGATTGATTTGCCTGCCACTCGACTCCGTAGGGAATCTGCAGCAGCGAGCTTCGTTCGCCAAGCAATCCGACGATCGAAGGCAGCGCGACGAGCGCTCCCGCGGTCAGAGGCAGCCACTTCTTCGTAACGATCGCGAAGATTGCGGCAACCGCCATCGCCACGATAAAAAACTGCAGTTGGCTTTCGATCAGCACGAGCCAGAGTGCGAGCCGCACGGGCGAGGCGGCGGCTCCACGCGCCATCTCCGCCAGCATTCCTGCGAACGCACCGTAGGCGAGCACCATAACGAGATGCCCCGCGACGATCTCGTTGTAGACCCAGGGATTGAACGAGAGAAACAAGGCGATGCCGATGGAGACCGGGGCGGTCGCTCCCCACAGTGCGGCGAGATTTGCCGCCGCCCGCGCGCAACAGTATCCGGTGAGAAATGCGAGCAGCACGAGGCCGGCGAGCGGCCCGAGCAGCCACATGACCGCGGCCAACGGCGGCCCGATGAGATAGGTCGTCGGATGCGGATTGGCGACGCCGAAACCGGCGGAGAGCCAACCGCTCGTGGAGTCGTTCAAGAACGAAGCGACGGCAATCCGGTCGATCGGCCAATTCCAATCGTGGCGCAGCGTCGGGATGCCCCTGGCGGTCACGAACGCGGCGAGCGAAATGCCTGCCGCGATCGAAAACCAGCGCCGCGCCACTACCGCGGCTTAGCCGAACGCTTACGGAGAGCCCGCCGGCACTCGAGTGCGAGAGCGAGCGTCAAAACGACCGCGCTAACGTAGCCGATCGTGGCGAACGGTTCTCCGTACCGTCGCGGGAGTGGAGTTGCAAAAACGAACGCCGCGAGCGTCGCAACGACGCTGTAACGAATGACGTTTTCAAGCGTCAAAACGGCCGTAACGTCGGCGAAGACGCGCGGCGGCGCGCCTTGCGCCGACCAGACGTAACTCTCAGCCTGCTTCGCCGGTACGGAAGGCTGCGTTCGACGCCGCCAACACTCCATCCCGACGCCTGCCGCAGCAAAGACGCCGCCCAGATATGCAACGGTCGCGAAGGGTTCCGAGAAGGGCCGCCGGAGCACGCAGGCCATCAGGATCGACGCGGCAATCGCAATAACCGACGCATTAATGAGGCGCGCGAACGCGAACTCGCCCAAGACCTGCGTGAAGACCTCCGAGCTTTCCGCCCAGCTCTTCTTGACCATCGCACCCACCGCCGGCGCCGCAGCCAGCCGCCACGCGAGCGTCGTCGCAGCGATCAGCGCGGCTGCGTACGCAATCGTCGAGAGAAACTCAGAGATCGCCGACCAAAGCAGCGCGTTAAGCGCGAGCGCGAGCGCGCCCACGATGGCGCAGAAGCGGATCGTCGCCTCGGCGCGGTCTCCGGCCGAGAGCTTGGCGTGAATCCAAGCAAAGGCTCCGGCGCGGCCGACGGCGGCGAGCGCTACGGCGGCCAAACAATAGAGAATCAAGGCGCTTTCGGCTCCCGGCTGGGCAACCAGCGCCGAAGCGACCGACAGCAAACCGATCAAACCGGTTGTGAACGCCAGTACGCGCGGGAACGTCAGCGCCGCGGGTCTGCTCAATCCGTCGTCCAGGCCGCGGAAAACCAGCCATTTCGTGCCAACGACGATCGCTGCGAAGATCGCCGCCAGATACGCCGTCGTTGCGAAGCGCTCGCCGCCGGCATCCGGCATCAGGATCGCCAGTAAAATCGAGACCAAGGCGACGGCGATCGCATAACGGCTTGCGCCGGTCAGTGCCCACGCCAGCGCTTCGCGCTTCAACGTTCCGGGGTACCGATCGCCCACAGCTTTGGTTCGATGGCCAGCGTCACGAGCAGAGCCAAAGCAATGAGCGATAGGATCCATGCGATAACGTAGAATCGTTGACCGATAAATGAGATCGAGATCTTACCGCCATCGGGGAGGGCCGGAACGATCCATCCATTCGAGATGCCGTTGACGATCACGTGCGGCAAGGTCTGGCCGTTGACACTCGCCGTCCACTCTGGATGGTACGCATCGCCGAAGACGAGCAAATAGGGGCTGCTGCCGCTGCCCGCAGTGATCTCGAGCTCGGTCGGTGAGCTCCGCTTCCACATCACCGGGAAGGGCTTCGTCTGCGGCAGCGCCGCCGGCGCAACCGATAAGAGGGCAATCTTCACCTCTTTGTCGGCGCTGGTGACGAGGTGGGGGCCGCGACTCAATCTCACGGGACCCTTGCCGACGGCGCGGCCATCGATAAGCAGCGGAAGCGACGTCAGCGATTGAGGGTGCGCTAAAGCTCGAGCGGGCATCCCGTGAACGTAATACGAGAGGTGGGCGAAGTTCGAACGAATCTGCCGGCCGACGAACCAAATGCCGGCGATCCGTTGCGTTCCGTCGTACGGGTTATTCGGAAACGCGTGCATGAAATATATGTCGAAGCTCCCAGATTGGGGTAGAGCGAAGAGGCGGTACGAAACGCCGGTGCGGCCGGCGAGTGCGATCGCAACCCAAGCGCTTCCCGCGCCGGACGAAGCAACGGTACCGACGACCTCGGGATCCCCGGTCAGATTTCCAGGGGGCTTCTGCAGCGCGATCGCGGTGAACTCTTTGTCCTGCGCACCTGTCGTTGGGCCGCCGTTTACCGAAATCCGCGTGAACGAAAGGTCGGGGGCGACTGCAGCCTCGATCACGCTGGGGCCAAGGTCCGTGCGTTCGCCGGTCGTGGAATGGAAGGCGAAGGAGACGTCGTTCCAGCCCGGATGCAGCGCTAGCGTAAAGCTTGCGGGAACCGGAACCGGTCCTTGGAGATGGTCGACGGAGTCATACTGCTGCGGCGTCGCGCTGGGTCCACCGAGCATCACGTCTTGCTGTCCGCGCCCTTCGACCGCTACGCTCATTAGCGATCCGATCTGCAGGCGGCTGACGTGCATCGTCGCTCGCGCGACGACGTTTCGCGTTCCCGGTACGAAGACGCGCAGATGCGCCGCCTTCGAGAAGAGCATCCATGCCTCTGGATCGCCGCGCTGCCAATCGTAAGCCGTCGAGTCGTCGCGATACCAATCTTCGGGCATCATCGTCGGTGACGTCTGCACGACGCCGTCACCCGGAAGGTACGGTAGCGTTCCGGAGAGATATCCCGGGAACGCACCCTTCGAGGCGGTCCCGCGAATCAAGTGCGTCTTGACGAACCCGTCGGGGCCGAAAGGACCCACAGCCGAGGCGCTTATGCGGTACGCGCCGGACCGTGGCAGAGCGAACCTCGCTTTTTTACCATAGACGAGCATCTCGAGCGCTCGATTTTGCGGCATGGCGGCGCCGAGCCCGGCGATGTGCTTGGTCCAGGCATCGATGTCGTCCGTCCTTACGAGCGCGACGACGAGCTTTGGATCTTCGTAGCCGTCGGAGACCCAATGCTTTCCGCGCGAGAGCAGCACTTGCCCGTACTCGGCCCACGCGCCGCCGGATGCGTTCGGACGGAAATACGCGCCGTCGAGTTGCAGAAGACGCGGCGCAGACGGCGGAAAGAGCAGCGACTGTTCGCGGGCGAATACCGTATAGACGCCGCTAGTGGTTAGGCTGAACGGTTCGGCCCATTGCACGTTGGCCGACGACGGCCGGACGAGCGTGCCGTGCGCGAGCGAAGCATTCACCGCTAAATCGCGCACCGCCGAATCGGAGAGCGGCACGATCGGCGAGAGCGAGCGCATCGTCGTCGAAAACTCGTCGAACGAACGCGGCGCCGGGTCGAAGCGTGCTTGGCCGCGCGCCATCGCGTCGACGTCTCCAAGATACGCTTCAGAGAACGTCGGCCACGCGCTGATCACCGGATGATTGACTCCGTACACGAGCGGCAATGCGCCGCTCAGCCGGTACGCATGGAGCGGACCGTCGGAACGCTGCGGCGTCGCGCCGAGAACCCGGTGCAGCAGATCGTGCGTCAGGGTCGTGCTGTTGAATCTCCACTCCTCGGGCGAGCTGAAGTCGATAACGGGAAGGAAGTCGTCGCGCTGCAGAAACGTGTCGACGCCGAGCACGCGGAACATGTCGGCGGCAAACGGCAGGCCTTCTCGCGTGGCGCGGTAGGCCCGGCGCACCCATGCGTCGGTTCCCTCCGACGGTTCGCTTCCAAGCAATCCATAGATCATCGGACGATTGACCAGCGAGTTCTCGATGTAGAACTGGGGGTTACCCCAATCGAACTGCTCGAGAAACTGCGTCGGAAAGAGGGCGACGCGATGCTGGTCGTCGTTGCCCAGCAGCGCGTTCTCCCGATATTCCCAGCTGGGCAGGGCCGAGGCCGGATAGTTCATCTTGTGCACGACGACCGGGATGAAGACCAGGATCGGCACGAGTACCAGCCCGGCGCTTACGGCAGGCACGAGCCATCGCAGGCGGTGACGCTCGGCGCCGACGAAGGCGGCAACCTGCTCGCGCAGCCAGGATACGATCGAGTACGTGCCTAGTGCGTACAAGCCGCAGATCCCGAACTCGACGCCCGCCACCCATTTGTACGAGAAGCGGAACATCTGAAAGCCTGGGAAGTAACGGTAGAACGCATCGTAGATCGGCGTCGTCACCGCATCCCCGAGCGCGTCGTGATAGTAACCGACGACGATCGGCACCGATACGATCGCCGCGATCAAAAAATAGAGGGTAACCGGCCGCTGGTTGCGTTTGAACGCGACGGCGCCCAGCGCGACGATGGGAACGAACCAGAGCAACGCGCTGAAGATACCTTGGGAATACGGCTCGGCCCACGGAAAATACGGGCGCCCTCCAAATGACACGAACGTCGCCCAGTGACCGAGCCCTCGAAGCACGTTGTCGAAGGAGGTGGCGGCGTTGTGCAGCGACGGCCCCTCGCTCAAGACGCCGTTGAGCCACACGCTGCGGAAGTAGTCGACGAAAGGCACGACCCAGTAGAGGTTGATGAAGAACGTCCCCAGGGAGGCGGCGACGACGAACGGCACGGTCCGTCTGGCCACGATCCTAGGCTGCTCGCTCAGCGCCAGCATCACGAGGACGAAGATTGCGATCAAAATGACGTTGATTGCGACCAGCGGCGGATTGATGCCGCCGCCCACGAGCACGAGCAGCGCCATTCCGAGCGCCGCGCGCCAGACGTTCATCTCGCCGCGCATTGCGCGCGCCGTGATTCCGATCATCGCCGGAAGCGTTCCATACGTCAGCAGCCAGACGATCTGCGCCTGCGAGTTGAGCGCGACGTACATGTTGAACAAATACGCGACGGAGCCGGCGACGCGGGCGGTCTCGCCGAGCCACGGCGCGACGGAGCGCAGGCAGTAATACATCGAGGCCAGCAAACCCAGATAGACCGCGAAGACGGCGAAGCGCTGCGCGAAATCCTGGGGGATGTGAAAGATCTGCGCCGCAGCGTAGAGCCACGCATACGGGGTCTCGTACGGGAACCAGAACCCTGTGTGCGTGCCCATATAGAGGGCCGGGTTCCACGCGTGCAGCAGCGACCAGAGAAACTTGAGCGGATCGATGTGAAGGTCGGCTTGGCCGTCGTTGAGCTGCACGCCGCTGCCGTATCCGAGCGTCACCAGGAGCGCAAGCGCGACGAAGAGCGCCGGCACGAGCGCTCTTCTCAGCACTGCTCGCTCCGGCCATCGCAACTCCAGCGAGGCCGAGGCGCGAGCGGTTTCCTCTTTCACGGGTAAGCCTTTCCGTAAAGCTTGAATGGACCTTCCAGACTCACGCGCTGCTCGACGGAAGCCGCTGCGAAGAGTTCGTCCACGACTTTGGCCACCGCACCCAGCTCGATATCCCGCAAAATGCACCGGTACTCCAGCCGGAGCACGCAATTGAAACCGTGCAGACCTTCGTCGTGACAGGCCGGACAGGCCGACGGACGCATCGCGACGGCCTGTCCGATCGGTGCGCCGCGAACCTCGCTCGTCATCCCGTAAAGCGCCAGGGTCTTTACGCCAAGGCCCGAGGCTAAATGGCTGAAGCCTGCGTCGTTGCCGACGAAGACCTCACACTCCGCCAAAAGCCGGGCGGCCTGCGCGAGCGGCTCGCGGATGATGTTGATTCCCGCGACGCCATGAAAATCTTGCTCGGCGCGCGCGAGCTCCCGCTCTTCGTGCGGCCCCAAGAACATTCGAACCGGTCGTCCGCTCGCGACGTGCCGTCGCGCGAGCGCCACGAAATTTTCGTACGGCCAGCGCTTGACCTCGTTACCTTTCCAAGCCATCGAGCCGGGATGGATGCCGAGCGTTCCAGGGATGCGCGTGCCGCTCCAAGAGGCCGGAACCCAATACGCCAGATCGTCGCTGCCCGGCGGAAGCCCCGCCGCCGCCGCGAGGCGCAGGTTCTCGGCAAGGCGGTGGCCGCCGCGCAACTTAACGCGAATGCTGCGTGTCGTCCGCGCGATCAGGCTTGCGGCACCGCCGTAGTCGTGCGCAAAGAGCTGCTTCGCGCCGGCGCCGCGAGCGATAACCGCATACTGCCAGCGCGTAGCGGGGAAGGGAAGAACGCAGATGTCGTAGCGCCGCCGCCGAAGCTGCGCGATGGCGGCGAGCAGGTCGCCCGCCTTGGGGCGGATGGGAAGCTCGGTAATGTTGTCGACGATGCCGAGCGCGCGAACGTACTCGCTCACCGGCGGTTGCCAGGTCAGCGCGTCGATCCGCCACGAAGCGCGGTTGAGGCCGCGAAGAATCGGGCCCGCGGCCAGCGCGTCGCCAAACCCTGGTAGCAGAAGCACCAGGGCGGTATTACCGGCCAAGGAGGGCCTATTTTCCGATAGGAACGGGAACGACGATTTCGTGCGAACCGGCGCGATCGATCTTCCGTGAAAAGCGCCCCGGCTGGTCGTAGTAGCGTAAGATTCGCATCCGGTAAAAGATCGCCAACGTGTCCAGAAAAACATTCCAGACGGCCGGCAAGCGAAGACGGCTGCAGACGCGCGTAAAGTTCACCTCGACGGGCGCTTCGGCGACCCGGTAGCCGAAGTGGTGCGCGTTTGCCAGCAGTTCGAGGTCGAACGCGAAGCGCTTGACCAGCACGCGCGGCAGGACGCGCTCGAGGACCTCTCGCTTGAATAGCTTGATGCCGGTCTGCGTATCGCGTAACGGCAGCCCGAAGAGCGCGCGCACGAGCATGTAGTAGAAGAAACTATAGATTCGTCGCAGGCGCGGATACTCGACGCGCGACTCCGGATGAAACTTCGAACCGATGACGGCGTCCGCATTTTCGGCGAACATAATCGCAAAGAAGTTCTGCAGTTGCTCGGGGTGCAGGTCCATGTCGGCGTCGAGAAACGCGACGAACTCACCCTTCGAATACGACGTGCCGCAGATGAGCGCGTTGCCCTTGCCTTGATTGCGCCGGCAGCGCACCACGCGAACCAGCTCCGGCCAGACTCGCAGCGCGTCGATCGCCGCCGTATGGGTGCCGTCCAGGCTTCCGTCGTCGACGACGATGATCTCGAAATCGAGCCCGAGTTGCCGCATCGTCTCGACCGTCTCGCACACGTTGTCCGCGATCGAATGAGCCTCGTTATAGGCCGGCATGACAATCGAGAGCATGGCCCGGGAAGCTTGGCTCTCGTAGAAAGGCGAGCCTTCTCTGACAAAGTTGATTGTAGTCAATTTTCTCTACGCGATCGGCGCTTCACGGTTCTCCGGCGGGCTCACGAGATTGCGCTCGAACTTCGCAACGATCGTGTGCCACGCGAGTCCAAGCTCTTCAACGTTGAGCATCCGCGCGAACGCGACGAAGACCGCGCCTCCGATGCCGATCTGACCGAAAAGAAACCAGGCCCGCGACGCCAGCGAAGCCTCCGGCGTAACGCCGAGGGCGCCGATCCAGTGCAACGCCGCCAACATCGCAAGCGAGCAAACGAGTATTTTTCCAGTCGAGAAAACCAGGGCGCCCCAGTCGATGCCCGATACGATTCGCGCGGTTAACATCAGCAGCAGCAGCGCTTGCACGCTCTGGCTCGTCGAGTTTGCCAGCAAGAGGCCGCGGGCGCCCAAGCCCGGCAGCCATACGAGCGAAAGCAGCACGTTGAGGACGACCGTTAACACCGATATCGTTACCGGCCAGAGCGTCTCGCGACAGGCGAAGCAGCAACGCGTCAAGACGACGTTCGCGCCGAGCGCAATCAAGCCGACGGAGGCGTAGGGCAAAAGGCCGGCGGTCAGGTCGGTGGCGCTCGCCTGGAACGTCCCCCGCTCGAAGAGCGCTTGAACCATCGGGTGCGAGAGGACGATCAGAGCGCACGCCGATGGAATCGTGATGAAATTGACGAGCCGCAAGCCGGTGACGACGCTGCGCGCGACGCCGCGCCGGTTCTCGCGCGCGAACTGCGCGGCGAGCAGCGGAAAGATGACCGTCGCGATCGCTGCGGCAAAGATCTGCTGCGGGAAGTTCACGAGTTTGGTCGCGTAGTTCATGCCGGCGATGTAACCCGGCGCGAGGGTCGACGCAAAAAACCGGTCGAAAAAGAGGGCGAGCTGGCCGGCCGCCGAGCCGACGATGATCGGCCCGAGCAGAACCCACATCTTCTTGAGGCCCGGGTGCTTCAGGTCGATGATCGGCCGGTACTTTCCGACCGATAAGAACGAAGGGAGCTGCACGAGCATCTGAGCGGTGAGGCCGAGCGCCGTGCCCAGGACGAGTGCGTAGATGCCGATGCCGTGACTCCAAATAACGACGCAAGCGATCGTCACCGTATTGACGGCCACGCCGACCAGCGCCGCCGAGCGAAAACGCTGATACGCGTTGAGCATGGCCGAGAGTACGCCGCTCAGACTGACCGCAACGATGCTGGGCATCAGCCAGCGCGTCATGCGAATCGCGACGCTCATCTGAGGAGCGGGAAAACCGTGTGCGATCAGCGGGACGTACCAGCGCGCCGTAAAATAGCCGGCGACCGCGCAGATCGTTACGGCGATCGCAAGCATGTTGAGCACCGTGCTCGCGAGACGCCAGGCCTCGTCTTCTTCGCGACGCGCGATATACTCGGAAAACGTCGGGACGAGCGCGCTTACCAGCGCGCCGTTAAAGACGCCGAAGAGAATCGTCGGAATCGTCGCCGCCGCGAGAAAGGTATCCATCTCCCAACGGGTTCCGTAGTAGCGCGCGCTGACGACCTCGCGCAGAAAGCCGAGCAGCGTCGACGCGAAGGTCGCCCCCATGATAAAGAAGGTCGACCCGGCGATGGAGATACGGGGCCGCGGGCGCTGCCGTACGGGGACCGCGCGCAGGTGAGGCTTAATGCGCCCCGTCCTTTCGCAATACGGCGGGGACCGTTTTTGCGAGGATCAGCAGGTCGCCCAACGGCGTCCAGCTGTCGACGTAGCGATTGTCGAGCTCCATCCAGTGCTCGAACGAAACCTCGCTGCGGCCGTTGATCTGCCAGAGGCACGTCACGCCTTGCGGAACCTCGAGGCGGCGCCGTGCGAAGGCGTCGTAGTGGTCGATCTCACTGGGCAGTGCGGGCCGAGGACCCACTAAAGCCATGTCGCCCAAAATAACGTTGATGAAGTTCGGCAGCTCGTCGATGCTCGTTCGGCGCAAGAACCTTCCGAGCGGATGCAGCCGCGGATCGTTGCGGATCTTGAAGACCGGTCCGTCGACTTCGTTGAGATGCATGACGCTCTGGCGCAGCGCGTGCGCGCCGTTGACCATCGTGCGCAGCTTGAACATCTTGAAACGCCGTCCGTGCATGCCCACGCGCTCTTGGGCGAAGAACGGGGTGCCGCCCGTAACGCACGCGATCGCGAGCGCCGCCAAAATAACGACCGGAGCGGTCAGGATCAGAAGCAGAATCCCGACTACGACGTCGATGCCCCGCTTGAAGGGCGCCCACGATTCGGGAACGTCGCGCTCGCCGGCGACGCCGACGGCGACCTGCATGGCGTTCACCCGAGCAGCGCTCGCTTCACGGTCGCGCCGACGAAGTCGAGGCCCTGAATCTCTCCGAGCACCCGCCCCGGCGTGGTACCGCGATGCAAGAACGGTACGTACTCTCGCGTGTGATCGGAGCCGGGAGCGGTCGGATCGCAGCCGTGGTCGGCGGTAAGGATTAGCTCGTCCTGCGGACGCAGGAGGCTCTCTAAGCGCGGAATCAGGGTGTCGAACTCTTCTAGTGCGTTGCCGTAACCGCGGACGTCGCGGCGATGACCGTACTTCGAATCAAAGTCATTGAGATTCGTGAAGATGAAGCCGTGGTCAACTTGTTCTAGCAATTCGAACGTCTTCTCCATTGCTTCGCGGTTGCCGGCTGCACGAGTCGACGTAGCAATCGCGCGTCCGCAGTAGATGTCCGAAATCTTTCCTACTGCATGCACCTCGACATCCCCCGCCCTGAGCTCGTCCAGCAAGTTGGGGGGTGGCTCGATTGCATAGTCCCGGCGATTCGGCGTCCGCCAAAAAGCCCCCGGTCGCCCCAGGAAGGGACGGGCGATGACCCGGTTGACGTTGTGCGGGGTCCGGAGCATCTCGCGGGCCCGGGCGCTCCACTCAAAAAGCCGCTGCAGGGGCACGATCTCCTCGTGCGCTGCGATCTGGAAGACCGAGTCGGCCGACGTGTAGAGGATGGGGCGCCCGCTCTCCATATGCGCGGGGCCGAGCTGCTCGATGATCTCGGTTCCTGAGGCCGGCACGTTTCCGAGCGGCAGCTTGCCGGTTATCTGCGCAAATCGCTCGACGACCTCTGGCGGAAAGCCGTGCGGGTAGGTCGGAAAGGGGACCTCGGTAACCACGCCCATCATCTCCCAGTGGCCCGTGATCGTATCTTTTCCGCGGCTGCGTTCGCGCAGGCGGGCGACGCTCGCCTCGGGGTTCGCGACGGGCGCGACGCCGGGAATTTGCGTGAGCGATCCAAGCCCGAGCCGTTGGAGATTCGGCAGCGCCAGCGAGCCTAAACGACGCGCGACGTTGCCGATCGTGTCGGCCCCGGGTGCGTCGCCGTACGCATCGGCGTCGGCTAGTGCGCCGACGCCTCCGGAATCAATGACGATAGCAACCACGCGCATAACGTTGCGCCGCTTTTCGTCTCGTCGAAAGACACGCCTTCTGAGTTACGCGCGTCGCTGATCTTCAAGGACGCCGCTACATTGCCGCAAGGTGACGGGGGCTAGGGTCCTTTGCGCCGCACCAAGCGCCCCTCGCAAGGCGGGACTTCGCTTTGGGCAGAAAGCGTGGCCACCGTGGCACGTATCGCGCTCTCGGCGGCGCTCACAACGCTAGTAGTTCTGGTTGCCTCGGCCGCCGCGCAGGCCGCAGCACCCTCGCCGACGCCGAGCCCGCAACCCCCCAGTACGATTCTCTACTTGGACGCCAAGCGTCTCGACTTTTACTACAACCGCTTCTTGATCGAGGGAGACGGGAACGTCCGCCTGCGCACGAGCGACGGCTTTACCGTAACCGGCGACGCCTTTTCCATGGACTTGAAGCTCAATCGGTTCATGGTCGCGGGCCACGTGACGTTGCACGATGCGACCGGAACGGTTAAGGGCGCGGCCATCGCGGACTTTCTCGACTTTCGCCGGATCTATTTCGTTCCGGTGACGAGCGAACCCGATCGCTGGACCTTCCTCGACGGCGACCTCGTCCATCCGGCGAAGGGGCGCGAAATGCCCGGGGACGCCTTCTATTTTCCTTCGGTCAGCGAACATCCCAGCATCACCGGAAGCGGCGCCGTAATCGGCACGAAAACGTACGTGCGCTTCATCAACGCGCACACGTACTTCCTCAATGCCGGGATACCGCTCGGCACCTACGTCGTCAATTTCGCTTCGAATCAATATTTTGCCCAGAACACGCTCTCCGGCGCGAGCGTCGATTTGACCTGGAATATGGCCGGAAGCCCCAACGCATTGACCGCGCTTCATCTGCGTTACGATCCGACGTATAAAACCTATCTATCGGTCGAGCAGCATTTCGTGGGCGAGCACGAATATGCGATCCTCTCGGTCAATCCCGCGACGCGTGCCGAGAAGTGGTGGAATCTCGCACTCTACGAAAAGCTGGGCTCGCGCTTTCAAATTCAGAGTTTCACGCAGTATTACGCACAGCAGAACTGGTTGAGCGAGCCGCAAGCAGCGCAACAGACGACCTTTCTCAACGCGACCTATGCCTTCCCGCATTCGTACGTGACGGCGTCCTCGCAGCTGACGAACTACAGCCTTCTCGGGCCCGCCGGGATCCAAAACGGGGCCAAGCTCGGCGGCAGCCTCGACCATCCTTCGCAGGTCCAGCTCACCGCGACGAGCTTCCAAAACCGCATCGCAAACCTGCCGCTCTACGAACAGATCTACGAGGGTTACGGCTTCAATCACGATACGGTCGGCGGGAACCAATATCTGCAAGGCTTTCCGGGCGAAGGGCCGCCGATTCCCACGCCCGGACTTCAGGCATACGGGGCTCCGTGTGCTAATCAGCACGGTGTCGTCAGTTCTACCGGGCCGGTCTATTTCTGCCCGGTCTACACGACGATCTGGAATACGGTCCTCGGTTTCAACCTCTTCACGCCGTCGATCAAGCTCAATCCCGAAGCGAGCACCTATCAAACCTACTACTTCAACGCCAGCTTCAACAAACAATACCAGTGGAACTCGCTGCCCCACTGGATCAACACGTCGTCGGAGAATTTCTCGATCAGCCGCCAGTTCTCGCATGCGCTCAACACCTACGCGGGCTATCAGATCCTCAACACGGCCGATAACTACATCAACGGCGGATACACGCCGTGCGAGCCGGTCAATACCTCCACTTGCCCGCTGAGCTTCACGTCATTTCGCGGCGTCTCGACGCAGCGCACGACGAGCCTCGGCATCAACGACGCCCCGAACCCCGAATTCAATTTCTCGATGCTGCTGCGCCACCACGTCGACTACCCGGTTCCCGTGCCCGGCCTCTTCGGGCTCCCGCCCAATAACATCATCGGCCAGCCGCTCTACACGTCCTATCTCGGGCAGGCGCCGTACGACGCAACCGGCGAGGTGCGCTTCAAAATCCTCTCGCATGCAATGCTCGACCTCTCACGGACCTTTTACTGGTACGGCAATCCGTACCGGACCTCGTTCTGGCAGCCGAGCTTCGTCATCCAAGTGCTGCCGATATGAGACGCGCGATCTCCACGCTGGCGATTCTCTCGCTGGCGATCCTCGCGGTCGCCGCCGCGGCCTCCACGATCGTCGTGAGCGGCCAGCTGCTCGCCTATCAGGACGGATACGTTTTCTTTACGACGGGGGACGGCTTTCGCGTCGCGCATGGCGTCGTGATTCGCGACGCTAAGACGGGCGGCGCGACGGCGCTCGCGCCCGCGCCGCGACTCTGGGCGCGCGCCACGTTCGATTCGAGCGGCACCGTTACCGAACTCGACCTCTCACGCGATCAGCTTCCCCCGCAAGGGAGCTTCGCCGACGTCACCCACTTTGCCGTCGCGCTCTCGTCGCCGGCTCCGAATCCCGATCTCCTTGCCGCGGTGGAAACGCCGCAGCCGGGCCGGCCCCAAGCGCCGGATCAGCGCCGTTTCTCCGGGCGCCCGGTGCTCGTCACCTTCATCGTCCAGGTTCCGCCCTACACGCCCTTCACGTCTTCCATCTACATCGCGACGGATCAGAGCGGCTGGAACGCGCAGGCAATTCCGATGGATCGCGTCGACGCCTTGCACTATCAGATCACGCGCCGCTTCAACTCCGGGACGGCGATGCGTTACCTCTACAACCGCGGCTCGCTGCAGACGCAAGAAGTCGGGCAGAACGGCTTGGCGAGGACCCCACGCGATCTCCTGGTTACCGATGCCGACGTGCGCGTCATCCGCGACATCGTGTACGCGTGGCAAGACGCCACTCCCGGCGGACTGAATCAAGTACAGCCGCAGATCATGCCGACGCCCTACAACCCCGCGCCGTTCCCGAACCTTCCACAAGGGTTGCCGCCCCCGCAGCCGCCGCACGGCAAACCGCCGCCGCCTTAGCCGCGCCTTCGCAGAACGACGATTCCATCCCGTTCGCTTACGACGATGTAATCGCGTCGCGCGAGGGCCGCGCGCACGGCGGGCTCGTCGACCTCGTGCCAGCGCGCCGAGTAGTGAGTTTGGTCGTACGCGAACCATTGCTGGCCGGCAAAGCCGATCGATGCGTTCGGATCGAGGCCGAGATGCGCGAAGATTTCGTCCTGCGCTCCAACCTGCGCCTTCGGCGGAAGGCGCCGGAGCGTATCTGCGAGCAGCGCGTCGTGCGCGTTGGGCACGCGATAGAGGTAGTACCAGTACTCCATGGGACTTGCGAAGATTCCGATCGCGATCCCCGCTGCGGCCGCAGCAGGTACCAATCCCTGCGCGGCCCGCGGCCACCGGGCCGCCAAGCGCGATGCGCCGTCGACGAACCCTGCCAGAGCGTAACCCGTCAGCAGCGCACTGTAATGGGCGCCCGGCATCAGCGTGACCGGTCGATGCGAGGCGAGCACTTCGATGAATCCGGGAACCAAGAAGAGCCCGTAGCGCGAGAGGCACGGCAGAAACGCAAGCGGCGCGAGGACCACGATCGCGTACCATACGCGCGGCAGCAGGGCGCCCACGCCGCCGATCGTTTTCGTTCCCGTCTCCTGCCAGTCGAAGAACCGCAACGACAAGTACGGAGAATGCGAGTCGAGCGCATGGCGGATCGGTCCGAAGTAGGCCAGCGCCATCGCAACCGCCAGAGCAAAGACGAGCAAGCCGGTTCGGCCGGCCCTCGCGTCGCCGCGCGCCGTTGCGGCAAAGAGCAGCCCGTTTACGGCCAGAACGACGAACTGATCCTCTTTCGTGCACAGCAGAAGCAGCGCGGTTACGACGCTCATCGCCGGGCGGCGACGGTCTAACGCGTAAACGAACGTCGCGGAGAGGAGCGGCACGAAGGCCATCTCATGAAAATCTCCGACGCCGTTTGCCCATAGAATGGGATAGATCGCCGCAACGACAACCAGCGAAAATGCGATCGGGGCACTGAACCGCGCTCGCGCCATACCCCAGATCGGGAAGAGAACGGCGGCGACGAGAATCGCCTGAAAGTACTCGAGCCCAAGCGGCCCGAATGCGCGGACGAACGGCCAAGCGACCGCGATTATCGGAGACCAGTGCACGAGAAGGTGGTTTACGCCGCCCTCAGGAGTGCTCGAAAAGCCGCGCCCGATGCCGGAGACGATCTGGGTGAAAATGCCCAGATCGACACCGTTACGAAAGATGACGTACCGCCAGTAGACGATCGCGCAGAGCGTCACGCCCAAGGCGACGAAGAGGGCGACGACGAGCACGTCCCAGAGCATCCGCGAAAGCCCAACTTCAGAGACGGCCGAGCGGACGCTACGCATCGAATCTCACCTTCTTGCAGCCAAACGGGCATTCCTTAGCAAGCCGGCGCGACCGAGACGTTGAAGCATCGAACTCGTGAGAATCGCCGCTGCGCTCTTGGCATGCTGCTCGCTCGGCGGCGTCGCTACGGCGCAGAGCGTTACCTCACCGTCGCCGTCACCCTCAACGGTACCGTCGCCCGCAGCGACGCCCACGATCTTAATGCTGGCGCCGGACGCTCCGCCGCAGATTCTTTGGGTCTCGGTAAGCTCGACGACCCCGCACGCGAGCGACGTCGTTACCGGCACCGTCCTGACCTCGTCGAACGTCGCGAGCGTCGAGCTGCGCATCGGCGGCTACGGCCTGAACTCGACGAAGACCGACGTCGGACGCTTCGAATGGAGTTTCACGGTTCCGAATCTGCCGTTTTACGCGCCGCACGATTTCATGCTGCAGATCATCGCGCGCAACACCGCCGGCGTCGCGGCCACCGACACCGTTCAAATGAGCGTTCGCTGACGATTCGATTGACTATCGAACCGATAACGGAATCGTTCGCTCGACCGTGTCGCCGCGCGTATTCTTTGCGATTACGCGCATTGCGAAGGTTCCGTGGACGAACCACGGCAGCGGAGCGACGGTGTACGTGAGAGCGAAGCGCCCGACGCCCACCTTGTTCAGGCTCATCGCATAGCTGCCGATTCTCGCTTCGACGCTGGCAACGTTGGAAGTCGTCACGACTTTCCCCGATACGCGATCGCCGGGACGTACCGTCGTCTCGCTGACGTCGACGGAGAGGATCTGCGGCGCGGCGTCGGGGGGCACGAGCGGAACCTTGGGAACCGGCTTCGCCGCGATCGGACCGCCGGGCGATGCGGCCGGCGCGGCCGTGGCCGAGCCTGCAGGCGACGGGACGACCGTCTGCGAGGG
>JBAQAW010000099.1:0-6487 GCA_049285915.1 Candidatus Cybelea sp.
AAATCGTGACGTACCCGGTCGCCGAGAACACGCACGATCGCGGCATCCTCGCGATGACGGTCGCGCCCGCGCGGGTCGACTCGGCGATCGCCGCCAAGGCCGCCGAGATGGCGGCAATCGTCGGGCGCGGCCTGAGGATCGTCGGAACCTACTGCCTCGAGCTCTTTCTTTCGACCGATGGAAGGCTGCTCGTCAACGAAATCGCGCCGCGGCCGCATAACAGCGGCCACTACACGATCGACGTCACGCCCTGCTCGCAGTACGAGCAGCACGTGCGCGCGATCTGCGATCTGCCGCTCTCGCCGCCGCGCCTCTTCACCAATGCAATCATGATCAACGTTCTCGGTGCGGGTACCGGCGATCACCTCGACGGCGTCGCCGATCTCCTGCGCGATCCGGCGATCGTGCTGCACGTTTACGGAAAGCGCCATGCCGTCGCGCGTCGTAAAATGGGCCACTTCACGATGCTCGTCGACAGACCCGTCGACGACGCTGCAATCGCCGCCGCCGAGGCCGCGCACGCAAAGCTGAGCTGGTCGCAATGCTGACGGGCTGGTTCGGCGAGGCGTTCTACGTCTTCATCACGCTGCTCGCGATGCTCAACCCGATCGAAGCCGCCGCCGCCTTTGCCACCTTGACCGAAGGGCGCACGCCCGAGGAGCAAGCCAGTATTGCGCGCCGCGCGACGATTATTGCGGGAGTAGCGCTGCTGGTCTTTGGTTTTGTCGGCGAGGCGCTGCTCAATGCGCTCGGCGTCCAGATCGGCGCCTTCAAGATCGCCGGTGGCCTGCTGCTGCTCAAAGTCGGTTTCAACATGGTCTTCGACGAAAAGACCGATCGCCAGACGGCCGACCAAACGAAGCGGCTACCGGTGCCGCCCGCCGATCCAGCGGTCTTTCCGCTGGCGATTCCGATCATCACGGGTCCCGGGGCGCTCACCGCGAGCGTCGCGCTGGTCTTCCCCAGCTCCGATCATCGCGTCCTCAATGCCGGCATCTTCGTTGCCGTTGCCATCATCGTTTTTGCGATCACCTACGTCTTCATGCGCGGCTCGCAGACCCTGACGAGGGTTTTCGGAGTGACCGGAGTCGATGCGATCGGCCGAATCGTCGGAATCATCGTCGCGGCGCTTGCCGTCCAGATCGTCATCAACGGCATCAGCGACCTCACGCACCTCACCTTCCATTAGGCGATGGCGTCTAGAGGACTCGCGTCGCAGACGCTTGGAATAGGAGCGCGATGATCGTACGCGCGGGGTTACTTTACGACGGCACGCTGGAGCCGCCGAGACAGAACGTCGATATCGTCATTGAAAAAGGGCGCGTGGCCGAGCTGCGCGCGGCCGGCGGA
Source organism: Candidatus Cybelea sp. (assembly GCA_049285915.1). Taxonomy (GTDB): domain Bacteria; phylum Vulcanimicrobiota; class Vulcanimicrobiia; order Vulcanimicrobiales; family Vulcanimicrobiaceae; genus Cybelea. Next base: position 1,351 of record JBAQAW010000099.1, read on the forward strand.
GAGTGCGATCTCGAGGCCTCCAGCGTCACGCCGGGCCTGGTCAACGCTCACGCGCATCTCGAAGGAAGCGGCGAACCCGACCTGATGGGGATGATCAAAGCGACGACCCCGAACCAGCGGCTCTTGCGCGCCGTCGAGAACGCGCGGAAATCGGTCAAGGCCGGCATCACCACGATTCGCGACGTCGGCAGCTCGAACCACATCGCGGCCGACGTCCGCGATGCGATCGAGGAAGGGCGCGTGCCCGGCCCGCGGATGCGCGCCTCAGGCGCCGTGCTCTGCATGACCGGCGGCCACGGCTGGCCGATCGGACGCGCGGTCGATTCTCCTTGGGATGCGCGCAAGGCGGTGCGCGAGCAGATGTGGGAAGGGGCAGACTGCATCAAGCTCATCGCGACCGGCGGTGTCCTCACCAAGGGGGCGGTGCCGGGCAACGCCCAGCTGGCCCCAGACGAGCTTGCAGCGGCGATCGACGAGGCGCATCGCCACGGTCTGCGCGTAGCCGCGCACGCGATCGGCACCGAGGGCGTCAAGAACGCCCTGCGCGCGGGCATCGATTCGATCGAGCACGGCTCTCTGCTCGACGACGAGGCGATCGAGCTGTTCAAGCAACGCAGGGTCTTTCTCGTGCCGACGCTCAGCGCGCCCACCTGCATTCTGGCGAACATCGAACGGGGCGAGCAGCCGAAGTTCGTCGTCGACAAGGCGCGCTCGGTCAACGTAGCGATGCTGGCGAACATTCGCCGCGCCTACGAGGGCGGCGTGCGCATTGCCGGCGGCTCGGACGCCGGCACGCCGTACAACTACCACGAGAACTATGCGCTGGAGGTCGAGCTGATGTGGTCGTTGCTCGGCATGACCGCGCAGCAGGCGCTGCATGCGGCCACGAACGTCGCCGCCGAGCTCATCGGCTTGCACAAGGGAATCCTCGCGATCGGAGAGCCTGCCGACTTGCTGCTCTTACGCGGTGACGCCGGCGCCGACGTGCGCACCCTGCGCGAGCCTCAACTGGTGCTCAAAAACGGATTGATTCAATGAAGCGGCTCGCGGCCGCTGCGGCGGCCGCGCTCTTCGGCCTGTGCGGCGTGACGAGCCCGTCGGGCTCGAATCCGACATTGCTGGGCCAGCCGGTTCCCGGGAGCCCTATTCGTCATCTCATCGTCGTCGTGCAGGAGAACCGCACGTTCGATAATCTTTTTGCATCGTCGATCTTGGCGCGCGGCGGCCCGTATCCCGGCGCGGACACCTCGCAGACGGCGATCGTCGACGGGGCGCAGATCTCGCTGAAGCCGGTGCCGCTCGAGGGCCCCGGCGATCCGAGCCATACGCACCTTTCGCTGCTCGACGAGTGGAATCACGGGAGGATGGACGGGTTTGCCGACGATCGCGTCCGCTCGCTCTTGGGCTGGATAAAAGTACCGCCGGGCTTTGCCTACGCGTACGTGCCCGATTCGCAGACGAGGATCTACCATCTGCTGGCCGCGCGTTACGCGTTGGCCGACGAAAACTTTGCGCCGCGTCTCGTGCCGACGTTTCCGAGCCACTATACCTTGGCGACGGCGCAGAGCCGGATCGCCGGGAATCCGAACGATCGTATCTGGGGTTGCGATGCGCCTGCGGGCACCACGGTGCCGGTCTTCGGTGCGGGCGAGTCGATCGTTACGCCGGGCGTCTTTCCGTGCTTCGATCAGCCCACGATCGGCGATCTGCTCGACGCCGCGCACGTAACGTGGAAGTACTATACCGGCCCATCGAACGACCGCTACAATCCTGCGGTCAACATCTACGAAGCGTTTCGGAAGATCCGGTATGGCCCCGACTGGCGCCGCAACGTCACGATGCCGTCGGGGAAGATTCTCGGCGATATCGCGGGTTGCCGGCTGCCGAGCGTCTCGTTCGTGATGCCCAACGCGATGGATTCCGATCACGCAGGAACCTTGAGCGCGGCCGGTCCCGGATGGGTCGGTTCGATCTATCTCGCGCTCGTGCAGAGCCGCCAGGCAGCGGCTCCGTGCAACTACTATAAAGATAGCGCGATGATCGTGACGTGGGACGATTCGGGCGGCTGGTACGATCACGTACCTCCGCCTCCGGGGCCGAACGGTACGACGTGGGGCTTTCGCATCCCGATTATCGTCATGTCGCCCTGGGCGCGCTCAAACTTCGATCGCGCGCATCCCACGGCCGAGCCGTACGTTTCGCATCGTCGCCGCGAATCCACCGCAATCACCAAGTTTATCGAAGTGAACTGGGGCCTGGGCAACATGGGCGAACGCGACGTGACCGACGACGACCTCAGCGATATGTTCGACTACACCCGCTCGGCGCCGGTTCCCGCGCTCTCGAGCCTCGCGATGGAGCAAATGATCGAACGGACGCGCTTCAATCTGGCGGTGGCGGATCGCGACCACCGGGTCGTCGACGACGACCAATGACGTGAACCTGCGCGGCTTGCGTCTTGCGGTGCTCGGCGCAATCTCTTGGCCCTCGCCGCCTCCGGGCTACGGCCCGTGGGAACAGGTCGCCTTTAACCTCGCCGACGGCATGCGCCGGCGCGGGCTCGACGTCACGCTCTTCGCGACCGGCAACTCGCACTTCGAAGGGAAGCTCGCTTCGGTCGTCCCCGTTGGGCTCAACGAAGACCCCGCGCTCAACGGCGAGGTCTTCACCGCGCTGCATATCGCCGCGCTCTTCGAGCGTGCCGGCGAGTTTGACTTGCTGCACAACAATCTCGACTGGAAACCGCTGACCTACGCCCTGGCCTCCAACGCGCCGCCGCTGCTGACGACGATTCACGGCTTCTCGTCTCCGCAAATTCTCGCGGCGTACTATGCCGGTGCGCGCCGCAGCTTCTACTGTTCGATCTCCAATGGCGACCGGGATCCGGGGCTCGACTATCTCGCCACGACGTATAACGGGATCGATCCGGCGCAGTTTACGTTCAGCGACAAGGCGGGCGACTATCTCTGCTTTCTCGGCCGTTTCCACCCTGAGAAAGGGACGCATCTCGCGATCGAGATCGCTAAGAAGGCCGGCGTGCGCCTGAAGATGGCGGCGATCCCGCAAGACGATGCATACTTCCGCGAGTCGATCGAGCCCCAGATCGACGGAGACCGCGTGCAGTTTCTCGGCGCAGTGGAGCGCGAAGCCCGCAACGAGCTGCTCGCCAACGCGCTCGCGCTCGTGCATATGACGACCCGCCCGGAGCGCTTTGGGATGACCTTGATCGAAGCCATGGCCTGCGGGACGCCGGTTCTTGGTGCGCGCATGGGCTCTATTCCGGAGATCGTCGTCGACGGCGTAACCGGCTTGCTCTGTGACGGCGTCGAGGAGGCCGTTGCCGCCGTTCCGCGGCTGGCTTCGCTGGATCGCCGCGCGTGCCGCGCGCACGTCGAGGAGACGTTCAGCATCGAGCGGATGGTCGACCGCTATCTCGATGCGTACGCGCTCGCGCTCGAGCTGCGCCTTCCGCCCCCGCCGAGCGAACGCGTAGCCGCGCAGCGGCGCCACGATTGGTGGGACCGTCCGATGGCATACACGGAGATCGGCCGCAAACCAAAGAATCTAGAATTCTCATGAAAGGCCGGGCGGAACGCGATTACTCAGGGCGCTCGCTCTTCGAGAAGCTCGGGATCTTTGCCGAAGCGCACGTCGCGATCGTCGGCCCGCATGACGAAATCTTCGTGTCGGGACTGAACGAAGGGCTCGCGAAAGCCGCCTCGCAGTCGCTGCGCATGTCCTACGATCTCATCTTCGTTCGAATCGACGCGCCGGCCGATCTCACGCGCATCCCGCGCGCCGCAGCTCATCTCGAATCCGACGGTGCGCTATGGATCTTTCACCCCAAAGGGCGCGGCGCTTCGCCCAACGATTCGGACGTGCGCGCCGCGGGAATCGCCGCGGGCTTGGTGGACAACAAAATCAGCGCGTACACCGAGAGCCACACCGCGACGCGCTTCGTCATTGCGGTCGCGCGGCGCAAGGGAGAGGCCCTCTCCTAGCCCGCGACGGCGCGCGCATCCGCCGCTTCCATCGCCTGATAGGCTTTGCTCGTCAAGGCGTGACCGACGACGCCCGAGATAAATCGGGAGGCCGCCCGCAGTCGTTCGAGGTCGACGCCGGTCTCGATGCCCATCTGCTCGAGAAGATAGACGACGTCTTCGGTCCCCACGTTTCCGGTCGCCCCCGGCGCGTACGGACATCCGCCCAAACCGCCGGAAGACGCGTCGAACTTCGTGATGCCTTGCTGCAGGGCCGCATAGACGTTGGCAAGCGCCGTGCCGCGCGTATCGTGGAAGTGCATGGCGATGCGGTCGAGCGGAATCTTCGCGCCGAGCAGCGGCACCAGCTCCTCGACCTGGCTCGGCACGCCGACGCCGATCGTGTCGCCGATCGAGAGTTCGTCGCAGCCCATCGCCACCAGCCTCAAGCTGACGTCGAGCACCATCTCGGGCGTAACGTGATCGCCGAACGGCGAACCGAACGCGGTCGAGACGTAGCCGCGCACCCAGACGTCTTCCCGCTTCGCCGCGCGGACGACCTCCGAAAAGGTCGCCAGCGACTCGTCGATCGTCATGTTGATGTTCTTTTTCGTGAAGTTTTCGGAGGCCGCGGTGAAGACGGCGATCGCGTCGGCGCCCGCCATCCACGCGCGTTCGTAGCCCTGCCAGTTCGGTACCAAGACCGGATAGCGGACGCCGGGGGCCTTGCGGATGCGCGCGAAGACCTCGGAGGCATCGGCCATTTGCGGAATCGCCTTGGGGCTGACGAACGACGTCGCTTCGATCCACTTCAAACCGGTCTCGGAGAGCAGATCGATATAGCGAATCTTGTCGGCGGTCGAGATGACGGCGCCCTCGTTCTGCAGGCCGTCGCGAGGCCCCATCTCAAAGATCGTCACGCGAGTAGGTAGTGTCATCGTACGTCCCCTTCAAAGTGACCCGCTTGGGCTCAGCCGAGTTCCACCAGCGGGGCGCCGGCGGTGACGATCTGACCCTCCTTCACGAGCACCGACTTCACGGTCGCGCCGGCCGAGGCAGCGATGCGGTGTTCCATCTTCATCGCTTCGAGCACTACGAGAAGGGCATGCTCCTCGACTCGCTCCCCGTCGCTGACGGCGACCTTCACGATCTTACCC
>JBAQAW010000100.1:0-18359 GCA_049285915.1 Candidatus Cybelea sp.
GGCCGCGACGGGGGCCTGCGCCTCTCCGGAGGCCCCCGGAACGGTAGCGGCGACGCCTGGGCCGCCGAGCATTCCCCCGCTGGCCCGCACCGAGGCGACCAGCGGCGTGGCGAGCGTGCAGGTTCAACTCGACGCGACCGGTCAGGTGCTCAGCGCCAGCGTGGCGCAGAGCACCGGGAACTCGTCGCTCGATCTCGTCGCCGTTTCGATGGCGCGCGAAGCGCGATACGATCCGCCGCTGCACGATTGCAAACCGATCGCCGGGGCGGCAACGTTCAGCGTGAAGTTCGTCGCGTGGTAGCGGCAGGCCGTCGCCCGGCGTCGGGTAAACGCCAAGGGCCGTGACCTTCTTCCAAGCCTTCGTTTTAGCCCTATTACAGGGCGTGAGCGAACTTTTCCCAATCTCCAGCCTCGGACATACGATTCTCGTACCGGCCTTGCTGCAGTGGCGCAACATCGATCGCGCGAGCCCTTCGTTTCTCGCCTTCGTCGTCGTTCTGCACTTGGGTACCGCGGTCGCGTTGCTCGTTTTTTATCGCGAACAGTGGGCGGCGATCGTCCGATCGCTCGTGCGCAGCGTCGTTCGCGGGCGTCTGAGCGACGACCGCGACGAACGAATCGGCTGGCTTCTCGTCGTCGGCACGATACCGGTCGGCATCCTCGGTGTCGTCCTCGAGCATCCGGTGCGGCGGCTCTTCGCCCACCCGGCTACCGCCGCCCTATTCCTGGTTGTCAACGGCCTCGTGATGTTTGCCGGCGAAGCGTTGCGGCGGCTTCAACAGCGGCGCCTCGCGCGCGCGAGCAAGCCGATCGAACGGCTCAGCTTTCCCGCAAGCATCTTCATCGGCCTCGCTCAAGCGACGGCGCTGCTTCCGGGTATTTCCCGCTCGGGAAGCTCGATGGTCGCGGGACTGCTCTGCGACCTCGATCACGAGGACGCAGCCCGCTTTTCGTTTCTGCTTGCGACACCGGTGATCGGTGCGGCCGCGCTTCTGGAGATTCCGAAGCTCTTCGCGCCCGGCGCGCATCTCGTGCTCGTTCAGGCGATCGGCGGCGGGATCGCCGCGGGCATCGCCGCATATCTTTCCGTTGCGTTCTTGACGCGCTATTTCCGCTCGAACGATCTGCGCCCGTTCGGCTGGTATTGCGTGATCCTGGGTTCCATCTGCTTCGTGCTCGCGCGAAAGGGAGTCATCACATGAGAGTTCTCGGCATCGCTTTGGCCGTCGTCTTTTTCGTTCTCGGCATTCTCTACGGGATGGGCAAGATCAATCTCTTTACGGAATCGGGAGCCGCGCATACGCATCACATCACCCACATGGTGATCTTGTGGGTTCTCGCGTTGCTCTCTCTGATCTGGGCCCGGTTTCAGAGTGCGCCGCGACGATGAAGCTCTCGCACGTCGCACCCGATGGCAGCATCGCCATGGTCGACGTCTCGGGTAAAGACGCGACGGCGCGCTACGCCCGCGCACAAGCGGTGGTTCGCTTGAACGAGGCCGCGCGCGCGGCGATCCGCGACGCGACGCTGGCAAAAGGCGATGCCTTCGTGGCGGCGCAAATCGCGGGGATCATGGCGGCCAAGCGCACCGCCGAACTCATTCCACTCGCCCACCAGTTGCCGCTGAGCAGCGTCGACGTCGGCTTCGCCTGGCGTGACGACGGCACGCTCGCGATCGAGACGGAGGCAAGGACCACCGCGCAAACCGGAGTCGAGATGGAGGCGATGGTGGCGGCAACGGTCGCGGCGCTGACGATCTACGACATGGCAAAGGCGCTGGACAGAAGCATTACGATCGAAGCGGTGCGTCTGCTGCAGAAGACTGGGGGCAAGGCGTGAGAAATCGCGTCGCGCTGATCGTCTTATCGGACCGTGGGGCGTCGGGCAAACGCCCGGACACGAGCATTGCGCTGATGAAGGAGCGCTTGGGCGGCGCCTATCAGATCGTGCACGAGCGCGTGATGGCCGACGAACCCGCGGAATTACAGGCGCAGCTCATCGACCTGGCCGACGGAAACAAGGCGGACCTCGTGCTCACCAGCGGCGGAACGGGGCTCACCTCGCGCGACCGCACGCCGCAGGCAACGGCCGCAGTCCTCGACTACGAGGTCCCCGGAATTCCCGAAGCGATCCGAATGGTATCGTTTGCGAACGTGAAGACGGCGATACTTTCGCGCGCGCTCGCCGGCGTTCGCCATCGTACGCTGATCGTCAATCTGCCGGGGAGTCCCAAGGCCGTCGCCGAAGCGCTCGATATCGTGCTCCCGGTGATTCCGCACGCTCTGGAACTGCTCAACGACGAGGCCGTGCACGAGTGATCAGAATCGCGAGTTTCCAAGCGGCGCAGAACTACTTGCTCGAGACGATCGACGAAGTCGTCTCGCCGCGGACCTCGTACAAGCTCGACCGAATGCGAGCCTTTCTGCGAAATCTCGGCGATCCGCACCGCGCCTATCCGACGATTCACGTCGGCGGCACGAGCGGCAAGGGATCGACCGCGACGATGATCGCATCGGTATTGCAGGCCTCCGGAAAGCGCACCGGCCTGCACACGAAGCCGCATCTCCATTCGATGACCGAACGCGCCCAAATCGACGGCGTTCCGATCGAAAACGAACGCTTCGCGCGTTTGCTCGCCGATTCGATGCCGGCCATCGAGCGAACGACCGCGGAGTACGGACGCCCGACGTACTACGAAACGCTGCTGGGCCTGGCGTTTGCGTACTTTGCCGCGGAGAGGGTCGACGTCGCGGTGATCGAGGTCGGACTCGGCGGACGGCTCGACGGCACCAACGTACTCGAGCCGGTCGTCGCGGCGATTACTTCCGTGGGCTACGATCACGTTGAGATATTAGGGTCGACGCTCGAAGCGATCGCGCTCGAAAAGGCCGGCATCGCGAAGTCCGGCGTGCCGCTGGTCGTCGGAAGCGTCCCCGAGGCGGCGCGCGCGGTCATCGAACGCTATGCCGCGGAGGTGGGCGCTCCGGTGGTACTCGTACGCGACGTCGTGAGGATCGCGGTCGCAAAGAGCGACCTGCACGGGACGGTCTTGAACCTGCAAACGGCCGGCGACACCTACGCCATCGAGCTTCCGGTCCTCGGGATCTTTCAGCGTTCCAATGCAGCGACGGCGATCGCCGTATTGGAACGCCTCGGCGACCTGCGCCCCGATCGGGAGGCGATCCACCGCGGCTTTGCGGCGCTGACGATTCCGGGGCGCATGGAGTTCGTCTCCACCCATCCGCCGGTGGTCTTCGACATCGCTCACAATGTCGAGAAGGCCGAAGCGCTCGTCGCTTCGATGCAAGAGACCTTTGCCGGTCGCCGCATTCACTACGTCGTCTCGATCGGCGAGTCGAAGGACGCGCGCCGGATCCTCGAGGTGCTCTCGAAGCTCCCCTCAACTTTCACCTTTACGGCGTACTCGAGCGCGGGACGCAAGGCGATTCCGGCGTCGCGCCTTTCGAGGATCGCCGAGTCGTTCGGGAGCTGGGGACGCGCCGTCTCCGACCCGATCGAAGCGCTGACGGTCGCGCGGCGCGTCGCCGCGATCGAAGACATCGTCGTCGTTACGGGCTCGACGTTCATCGTCGCCGGTCTTCGCGAGTGGTTCGTACCCGCGTCCGTCTGAGAGGTTCCGTACGACTGCGCGACGCGGAGTTGCGCTGGGGGGAACGGACCTATTTGATGGGGATCGTCAACGTGACGCCCGACTCGTTTTCGGGAGACGGCATCGAAAGCGAAGGGGGCGCCACCGAGTACGCGCTATCGCAGCTCAGCCTCGGAGCCGATCTGCTCGATCTGGGCGGAGAGTCGACACGTCCCGGCCATCAACCGGTCGACGAACGCGTGGAGATGGCACGCGTGATTCCGGTGATCGATGCCGTCCGGCAGGCTCGTCCCGGCGCGCCGATTTCGATAGATACGTATAAGCCGGACGTCGCGCGCGCCGCCAAAATCGCCGGAGCCGATATGATCAACTCGGTTTGGGGAACTCCGCCGGAACTGCTCGACGTTGCAGCCGAACTCGAGATGCCGATCGTGGCGATGCACAACCAGAGCGGGACGCACTACGATGGGCCGGTCGTCGATACGATCCTCGCCTACCTCGAAGGCTGCGCCTCACGCGCGGTTGCACGCGGAGTTCCTCCCCAACGCGTCATTCTCGATCCGGGAATCGGTTTCGGAAAGAACGCCGAGCAGAATCTCGCGGTGCTCGCGCGGCTCGATCGTCTAGTCGCCCTCGGCTTTCCGACGATGATCGGCACGTCGAGAAAATCCACGATTGGAAAGCTGACGGGGAGAGAGGCCGGCGATCGAGTCTACGGTACGGTTGCGACGACGGCGCTGGCCATCGCGGCGGGCATCGACATCGTGCGAGTGCACGACGTCGCCGCCGCGCGCGATTCGATCTCGGTCTCCGATGCGATCGTGCGGGGGTGGCGGCCGGCAGAATGGATCGAATAACGCTGCGCGGTCTCCGCGCGCTCGGGCGCCACGGGTGGTTGCCCGGCGAACGCGACCGCACCCAACCCTTCGACCTGGAGCTAAGCGTGGATCTCGACTTGCGTGCCGCCGAGGCCGGCGATGACCTTCACGAGACGGTCGACTACGCGGCGCTGTGCCGCCGCATCATCGGCGTGGTCGAGGGCACCTCATTCGCTCTGCTCGAGCGCCTCGCGGGCGAGGTTCTCAAGACCGTATTCGAGGATCGCCGCATCGCGCGCGCGAGTCTCACGATCTCAAAACCTGGGATTTTCGACGGCGCAACACCTTCGGTCACGCTGGATCGCAGCAATCCGCGTCACGATCCGGAATGAAGGCGCACCTCGCGTACGTCGGACTCGGAAGCAATCTCGGCGACCGAACCGCCAATCTCGAACGCGCCCGCGAAGCGTTGCGCGAGAACGGGACGATCGTGCGGACGTCGGCGCTGTATCGAACGAAGCCGTGGGGGCGCCCGGATCAGCCGGACTTTTTCAACGCGGTCGTTTCGCTCGAGACCCTCTTCGGTCCGCACGAACTGCTCGACGCGTTGCGCGCGATCGAGCGGCGGCTGGGACGCGCGCCCACGGAGCGGTGGGGTCCGCGCGCGATCGATCTCGACCTCCTGCTCTTCGACGACCTGAGCCTCTCCGAGCCGAACCTGAGTCTGCCGCACGAACGCCTCGCAGAGCGGGCATTCGTGCTCGTTCCGCTCGCCGAGCTCGACGATCGCTTCGCGGCGATGCGCGACGCGCTCGACTCGAGCGAGCTGGCAGGCGTCACACGCCTAGGCCTCTTGCGAGGTTCCCCGGACGGCAGCCCTTCCAGGTCCGGCGCGGTGCCGCGTGAAAGCGGTAGCTTGATGTCGAGCACCGACGCGCGAAGCGTCAGCGATAGAGTTCGCGCGCTGGCTGCGTTCTTGAGCGAGGGGGATGCCGTTCGGCTGCGCATCCAGCGCGGCGAGGAAGAGATCGAACTTACGGCGCGACGAGGCGCGGACTCGCGTCGCATCTCACCCGACGCTCTCTCCTCCGAAGCGGCGCCGCTCCGCGTCGATACGATCAAGGCGGACCTCGTCGGAATCTTTCATCTGGGGCGCCCCGCGCTGGCCGAGGGCGAGCTCCTCGACGGCGACCGTGAGCTGGGCTATATCGAAGCGCTGGGAATTCGAACGCCGATTCACAGCATGGGGCCCGGGCGTCTGGTTTCGGTAGCAGCCGCCGACGATGCACCCGTCGAATACGGACAACCACTCTTTTCGATCGCCCGAGGCTAAAGAGGCGAGAAGGATCCCGTAATTTTTCGCAAGGTACTAATCGCAAATCGCGGCGAGATCGCGCTACGAATCAATCGCGCCTGTCAGGAGCTCGGCGTTTCGACCGTCGCCATCTTTTCCGAAGCCGATCGCGACTCGATGCACGTGCGGCAAGCGGACGAGGCGTTTTGCGTCGGCCCCGGCCCCGCCGGCCGTTCCTATCTCAACATCCCCAACATTATTTCGACCGCGCTGATCACCCGCTGCGACGCGATCCATCCAGGCTACGGTTTTCTTGCCGAGAACGCGCGTTTTGCCGAGATCTGCGGCGATCACGGTCTCGAGTTCATCGGGCCGAAGCCCCGCGTCATCGCGTTGATGGGCGATAAAGCGACGGCGAAACGGGTACTGCAGGACGCCGGCGTGGCGACGACCCCGGGAACCGACGTGCTTGCCTCGCTCGACGACGCGTACGCGGCAGCCGAATCGATCGGCTATCCGATTCTCCTCAAGGCGACGGCCGGCGGCGGCGGCCGAGGCATGCGCGTCGTCCTCGATCCCAGCGAACTCCCGCGAGCGTACGCAGGCGCCACTGCGGAGGCCGAAGCCAGCTTCAAAGACGGCCGGCTCTACGTCGAAAAGCTGATCCGGTCGCCGCGCCACATCGAAGTCCAAGTCCTGGGGGACGAATTCGGCAACATCGTTCACCTCGGCGAGCGGGACTGCTCGGTGCAGAAACCGGCGCACCAGAAGATCATCGAGGAGACCCCGGCCCCGCACTTGGCCGAGACGGTACGCAACTCGCTGCACGAGATGGCGTTGCGTGCCTGCCGGTCCGTCGGTTATACGAATGCGGGTACTCTCGAATTTCTGGCGGCCGGCGACGACGTATACTTCATGGAGATGAACACCCGCATCCAGGTCGAGCACCCGGTGACGGAGATGGTCTACAACATAGACCTCGTCAAGGAGCAGATCAGGATTGCGGCGGGAGAGCCGCTCGGTTACGCGCAGGGCGACCTCGTCGCGCGCGGTCACGCGATCGAGTGCCGCATCAACGCCGAAGACACAAATAACCACTTCGCTCCGGCCGCGGGCACGGTGACGAAGCTCGTCTTTCCGGGCGGCCCGGGGATTCGCGTCGACACGCACATGTACGCAGGGGCGACGATTCCGCCCTACTACGACTCGATGATCGCCAAAGTCATCGCGTACGGCGACACGCGCGAGATCGCCATCGCGCGCATGGAGCGCGCGCTGCGCGAAACGCTCGTCGAAGGCGTGCAGACGACGATCGGACTCTGCTTGGAGATTCTTGCCGCCCCGCAGTTTCGCCAAGGCCGCTACGACGTCGAGTTTCTCCCCAACGAGCTCGCCCTGCGATGACGTCGCGCCGCATAGCCAGGGAGCAGGCGCTCAAGGCGCTCTATTGCGTCGTCATCGGCGATCGCGAGCCGCAGGACGCGCTGCGCGAGGTGGTTGGAGAAGATGCCGACGGCGAGCAGCGCGCGTTCGTCAAGGAGCTCACGCTGGGAACGCTGGAGTACGCGCAAGAGGCCGACCGCATCGTCAGCCCGCTCCTGGAGGGATGGGCGCTCGAGCGCCTGCCGACCATCGATCGCCTTCTGCTCGAAATGGCAACCTTTGAGATACGCTGCCGTCCGCAGACGCCGACGGCGGTCGCGATCAACGAAGCGGTTGCGCTTGCGAAGCGGTTCTCGACCGAGGATTCGGGACGTTTCGTGAACGGAGTGCTCAGTGCGGTCGTCAACTCGAAAGCGTAAGCGCCCGAGCCCGGCGATGCGCTTCCTGCGCGGCTTGAGCATCGCGATCTTTCTCGTCGTTCTCTTTGCGGTCGGCACGATTGCCGGCATGGTCGCCGCCTACGGGCGCAATCTGCCGGATATCAGCCGGATGGCCGACTACCAGCCGGCCAGCACGACGCGCATCTTTGCTCGCGACGGAACTCAGCTCGCGGCCGTCTATAAGGAGAATCGCGTCTGGGTGCCGCTCGCGCGCATTCCTCCACTCGTTCGCGAGGCGTTCATCGCCAACGAGGACCACAACTTTTATTCGCACCACGGGGTCGACGCCGGCGGAATCATCCGGGCGGCGTTCGCGGATCTCACGCACCAACAGATACAGGGCGCGTCGACGATCACCCAACAGCTCGCGCGCCGGCTCTTCCTCAACGATCAGGTCAGTCTTTCGCGCAAGATTCAGGAGGCGCTGCTCGCCATCGAGATCGAGCGCTACTACACGAAGGACGAGATCCTCGAGCGCTACCTCAATATCATCTACCTCGGCGGCGGCGCGTATGGCGTCGACGCAGCGGCACATACCTATTTCGGCAGCGGGCTGAGCGGATTGGGACTGGGACAGGCGGCGATGCTGGCCGGCGTCGTGGCCGCGCCCTCCGACTACTCACCGTTTGCCAATATGGACTTGGCGCGGGAGCGCGAGCGGCACGTGCTCGATCGCATGGTCGAGAGCGGCTACGTTACCGCCGAGCAGGCTGATGCGGCCTACGATGCGCCGCTCGGGCTGATTACGGAGCGGCCGACGGGCTTGCAAGGGTACCGCTATCCGTACTTTACGACCTACGCGATCGCGCAACTAGAACATCTCTTCGGCGCGAGCGCAGTCGAAGAAGGCGGCCTGCAGGTCTACACGACGCTGGATCAGCGCATGCAGAATATCGCGCAAGCCGCCGTAACGTGGGGCGTGCAGCAGGCGGTCGCCGAAGGCATTGGGGCGCACGAAGCCGCACTCGTCGCCTTGCGTCCGTCGACGGGCGAGATCCTCGCGATGGTGGGCGGCACGGGATTCTCGCTCACCAATCAGTACAATCGTGCCTGGCAGGCGCGAAGGCAGCCGGGCTCGTCATTTAAGATCTACGACTACACCGCGGCGATCGATTCCGGCATGCCGGCAAGCACGATCATCGACGACACGCCGGTCAGCTATCCCATGGGAGACGGTACGCAGTGGTCGCCGCTGGATGACGATCACAGTTATATGGGCGCGATCTCGCTTCGGGAGGCGCTGACGCTTTCGCGTAACGTCGTCGCGGTGAAGCTGGCCGAGCGCGTCGGCCTCGACCGGATCATCGACTACGCTCACCGGATGGGCATCACCGCACCGCTGGAGGCGAACCTTTCCCTTGCGCTGGGGTCTTCGGTCGTATCGGTGCTCGATCAGGCCAGCGGTTATTCGACGCTCGCAAATCAAGGGCTGCACGTCGACCCTACGCCGTTTCGGATCGTGAAAGATTCGTTGGGCAGTCTCGTCTTGGATAACCGCTACCCAACGGCGAACGACGTCGTGAGCGCGGGAACCGCGTTCATCATGACCTCGATGCTCGAAGACGTCATCAACCACGGAACCGGCTATCCGAATGCGATTATCGGTCGCCCCGCTGCCGGCAAGACGGGCACGACCTCCAACTTCCGTGATGCGTGGTTCGTCGGCTATACGCCCGATCTCGTCACCGCCGTTTGGCTGGGCAACGACAATTACACGCCGATGAACGAATCCTACGGGGGCAACGTGCCGGCGCGGATCTGGGCGCGCTTCATGAAGGCGGCGCTCGCGGGAACGCCGCAGCGCGACTTCCCGTTCCCCGCCGATGAGGTTGCAAAGGTCGCTGGATGCGGGCGTGGATACGAGTACTTTTTGAAGGGCACCGAACCGCAGTACGGCTGCGGCGGTTATACCGCACAAATGCCCGACGACGTCTCGCAGCCGGCAAGCGGAGGCCTAGCGCAGCCCACGGTGCCGCCGGCAAACGCAACGCCGCCACCGACGCTTCCTCCGCCGCCGACGCTTCCGCCGACGCTTCCACCGTCGCTCGCGCCCCCGATTGCGGAACCCCCGCCAACGGCCCCGCCGTGACGGTCGCCAAAGTCGTCGTTACCGTCGGCGAGTTCTCAAAGCGCCTGCAGGAAGTCTTCCGCCGCGTCCGCGCCTTCGATTACATTGGAATCAGCGGCGAAGTCTCGGAGTGGACGCCCCGAGCGAACGGCGTTTACTTCACGCTCAAGGATTCCCAGGCGGTCTTGCAGTGTTTCGCTCATCACAGCCGCGCTCGCAGTTTTCCGCCGGTGACGCTCGGTTCGGCCGTCGTTGCTTACGGCAACGTTCGCTTGGCCGAATGGCGCAGCCGCTACGAACTGCTCGTCGATAGCGTCGAGTTCACCGGAATCGGGGAGCTCTTCCGCCAGTACGAGGCGCTCAAAGAGCGATTTCGCGCGATGGGACTCTTCGAGCAGAGTCGCAAACGCAAGATTCCGCGCTTTCCGAACGTCGTCGCGCTGGTTTCGGCACGGGGAAAGGGAGCCGAAGACTTTCTGCAGACGATGAAGGCGCGCGCGCCGCACGTCCGGGTTCGCTTCATCGAAACCAGAGTGCAAGGACTCGGCGCGGACGTCGACCTCGCGCAAGCGCTGGACAAAGCCGACGCCCTAGGCGCCGACGTCATCGTCTTGGCTCGCGGCGGCGGGTCGTACGAAGATCTGTTCGCGTTCAACTGCGAGCCGGTGGTCCGCGCGATCGTGCGGACGAAAACGCCGGTCGTTACCGGGATCGGCCACACCGCCGATCACCACTTGGCCGACGAAGTTGCCGATCTCGAATGCGAAACGCCGTCGAACGCGGCCCAGTTCATCGCGAACCTCTGGCAATCGGGCGACGAAAAGCTCGCGCGATTGCGAATCATGCTCGATAATGGCATCAGGGATATTTTGGCGGACCGTTCGCAGCGCGCCGACCGTGCGGACGAGCTGGTCGGTCGCGCCTGGGAGCGGACGCTCGGGGCGCTCCACACCCGCGTGAGCGATGCGCAGCGCCGGATCTCGGATCACAATCCGGTCGCCCGAGTCGGGCGCCAGGCGCGGCGCCTAACGGAATCCAACACTCGGTTGGGTGCGTGGCCGGCAAATGCGTTCGGACAGCGCGAGCGAGCCGTCGCGACGCGGTACGAGCGCCTCACCTCCGTTTCGAAGCTCGTCTTCGCGCAACGCCAAAACGCGCTCGCCCTGGCGAGAAGCCGGCTGGATTCATCCGATCCGGAGATGCCGCTGCAGCGCGGGTACGCGATCGTAACGTTCGCCGGACGCGCGCTGCGGGACGCGCGCGACGTCGCGCCGGGAGACTCCATAGATGCCAAACTGGCGCGCGGGAGCGTCGCGGCGCGCGTGGAAACCGTGAGCGTCGATGAGTAAGGCGTCAGACCCAAAGAGCTTCGAGGCAAAGCTGGATCGTATCGATGCCATCGTCAACCTCCTTCAGAACGGCCAGCCCAGCCTCGAAGAGTCGATCGCGCTGTTCAAAGAAGGCAAGAGCCTCGCACGTGAGTGCGAGGCGCTGCTCAAGAGCGCGCAGACGCAGGTAGAAGAGGCGATGGCCGAGGCTCGTCCCTCCGAGGGCGGCGCAAATGCCTCGGAGCTGGACGGCGAACTACCCTTCTGATCTGCGCTTAGCGACGCTCCCCTAACCCTCTTTGACGGCGGCTTGGCGCAGCGGGGAGAAATCGGGTTCGATGCGCCGCATGAACGCGTCGAAGAGGGGGACGGTGAAATCGATGCGCCCGTGTTCGGGGCTGTATATCATCCCTTTCTTTATCAGCGAGTCGCGCGGCGGACCGAGTTGGCGTTGGGTGCTGCCGGCGGCGTCGGCGACCTCTTGCGAACTGTAAGGTCCCGCTCCCAGTTCGGCCATCGCCCGCAGATAAAACCGCTCGCGCGGACTGCAGCGCCGGTAACGGACGCTGAAGAAGCCGTTGTCGAGCTTGGAGAGCGTTACCGGCTCGATTGCGTTCACGACGTCGACCTCGATCGGCGACGAGCTCGCCGCGTTCCATACGTCGTAGGCGAAGAGCTGCACGAAGAACGGATAGCCGCCGCTCACCGCGGTGATGCGCGCGACGGCACTCGCGGTGTACGCGACGCGCTCCATCTTCGCCGGCGCGACGATCGCCTCGCGCGCCTCGCTCTCGCTCAGCGCACCGATCGGGCAGAAGTTGAAGAGACGTTCCGCGTACGATTTCGCTTCGCCCAAGCGCTGAAGGATCTGCGGAAGCCCCGTTGCCACGAAGAGTACCGGCAGCGAGAGTTGATTGACGCGATGCATCGCCATGATGACCGACGAAAGCTCGCCCTCCGAAAGGTACTGCGCCTCGTCGACGGCGATGAGCACGGCCGTCTCTTGCGCCCGTGCCGCCTCGCCGATGCTGACCAAGAGCGCCGTTAGATCGAGCTGAAGATCGCCGCTGTCGCCAAGGCCGCGCTCCGGCTCGACGCCGATGCTCGCGCTCAGCCCGTCGAATCCGAGACGAACCGTGAACGACTTGAAGACGCGCATCGCACGCTTGGCGAACTCGTTCACTCGCGCCGGAGTGTCGAGCGAAAAGAGAATCGACTGCAGCTCGATGGCGAGCTTGTGGAGAAACGACTGCTGTTCGTCAGCCTCGAGGTAAGCCACGATGTAGCCGGCTCGCTCGGCGTCGGCGACAAAGGAGTTGAGCAGAACCGTCTTGCCCACGCCCCGCAACCCGTACGGAATGACGCTTTGCTCAGCGCGCCCGGCCATGACCCGAGCCAGCGTCGTCCGGAACCCCTCAATGAGCGGTTCGCGGCCCACCAGGACGGCCGGCGGGGCTCCCGCTGTCGGAACGTAGGGGTTTTTTGCCGGTTCCATCCGCTCTAGTCTATCAAAGTCTACGGCAATTTACGTAGAATTCTATAGAGCTTAATCATAAAAGATACGGCCGGGAAGCAGGGAAGCGGCCAAGCGGCATGAGAGAAGCGTCGATGATGCGTCGACCGTTAATCCTCGTTTTACTCGCCGTCTGGTTTTTAGCGGCGGCGATGCCCGCTTCGGCGCAGATTTCGTCGACCGACATCGCTCGAAGCAGGCTGGAGACGATGTTGCGCAACGGTCACGCCGATCCGGCTTGGTTTAGCGCCGGGTTTCTCGCTCAGATACCCGCAAGCAAAATCGATGACGTAATCGTAAACCTCAAAAGTTCGCTTGGAGCTTTCGAGAAGGTCGAGGTCGTGCAGACGAAGTTCGTCGCATATTTTGCGAAGGGCACCGACGACGTAACGATCCAGTTGGACGCCGACAACAAGATCGATCTCCTGCTCTTTAAGCCGCACGCACTCTCGGCGTGCTGATGCCGGGCTTGCGGCCGCGGTGCCGGAGGTAAGACGCAGCCACCGCCTGCGTCTCGACGACGCCGTCGCCGAGCGGGCGGGGATCACGCGCTCGCAGGCCCGTAGCCTGATCATGGAGGGGCGCGTCACCGTAGATGGTGTCGTCGCGACGAAAGCGGGACAGAGCGTTGCTGCCGCGTCGCCCATCGAAATCGAGCGCCCTCGCCGGTTCGTCAGCCGCGGCGGCGAAAAGCTCGAGCACGCGCTGGCTGCCTTCGGCATCGACGTGCACGGCAGGCAGACGCTCGACGTCGGCGCTTCGACCGGCGGCTTCACCGACTCTCTCCTGCAGCGCGGCGCAGCGCACGTAACGGCGTTGGACGTCGGCTACGGCCAGCTCGACTGGCGCCTGCGAAACGATCCGCGCGTTACGGCGATCGAACGAACGAACTTTCGCCTTCTTCCCGACGACGCGTTCCCGGACGGTTTCGACCTGGTCGCCATCGACGCTTCGTTCATCTCGCTGCGCACGATCTTGGAGCGCGCCGTGAACTACCTCCGCGAGGGCGGGGTCATCGTTGCGCTCGTCAAACCGCAGTTCGAGGCGGGGCGCGGGCGCGTCGATTCGGGCGGCGTCGTGCGCCGGCGCGAGACGCATCGCGCCGTACTGGCGGAAATTCGCGAGGCGGCGTTGCGCCTCGGCCTCGTGCCGGTCGGAGTCACCGCATCGCCGCTGCTGGGGCCGGCCGGGAATCGCGAGTTCTTCCTGGAGCTGCGGCGTAACGGAACTCCGATCGCGGACGCACGAATCGAAGAGGTCCTCGACGAATCTTCCGCGTCATGACGATCCTGGCCATCGAACGCAAGGTCATCGCGCTCTTCGTAGACCGGGACCGGGAGCACGCCCGAGCGATCGGCAACCGGGTCGGCGAGGATTTTCGAGCGGCCGGATTCGACGTGTTGGACGCTACGCAGGACCAAAGCGCAGCGTTGCTCATCACGATCGGCGGCGATGGAACGCTGCTGCGCGCGGCACGCGTCGCCGTGCAGCACGATCTGCCGTTATTAGGCGTCAATACCGGACGATTAGGCTTCCTGACCGAGTTCGATGAGGACGATCCCCGGCTCGGCGATCTGCCCGCGCTGGTGGAGCGCGGTCTCTTTACCGACGAGCGCACCGCGCTCGAGGCCGAGTACGGTAACCGCCGGTACTTCGCGCTCAACGACGTCGTCGTGCGAAAGGGAGAGGTATCGCGCATCGTTCCCTTTGGGCTGAGCGTCGACAACGGGGCGACGACCCGCATCGCGGCGGACGGAATCTGCGTCGCAACGCCCACCGGCTCGACCGCCTACTTTCTCTCCGCGGGCGGCTCGTTGATCGCGCCGAACGTCGACGCCTTCGGGGTCGTTCCCTTGCTCCCGCACACGCTCTTCTCGCGGCCGTTGATCGTCCCGACCAGCTCGAAGATCGAGATCACCTCGGATCAAGAGAGCGCGCAAGCGCATCTCGAGTGCGACGGGGAGGTGCTCAGCGAGGTCGAGCCGAGCTCGAGCGTATTCATTCGCTGCCATCCCAAGCGAGTGCGTTTCGCGCGGACGGCGCCGCTGCATTTTCTCGAACGGCTCGAGGCCAAGATGCTCTGGGGTGTTTCCATCAAAGATCCGCGTCGGTAAGGACGAGCGGTCCTTTCAATGCTGCGGCGCCTCGAGATCGAGAACTACGGATTGATCGCACGAGCCGGCCTCGAGTTTTCGCCGGGTGCGACGATCTTCACCGGAGAGACCGGATCGGGCAAGACGATGCTGCTCGGCGCCTTGGACTTTGCGCTCGGCGCGCGTGCGGGGGCCGACGTCGTCGGCCGCGCGGCGCGCAAGGCTGCCGTGACGATCGCCTTCGATCCCGGCGACGCGCTGCGCGCGCGTCTCGAGGCCGATGGTTTTGAGCTCGATGCCGGGGAAGAGGGCAGCGTTGCGCGGGAGATGACCGACGCCGGCCGGTCGAGCATTCGCGTCAACGGACGCCCCGCTACGGCCGGCTACGTCCGCGAGCTTGCCGAGGCGATCGCCGAGATCGTCGGGCAACACGAAGCGCAGCACCTCCTCGCTCCCGCCTATCACTTGGAACTTCTCGATCGCTTCGCTGGAGAAGAGGCGATGAGACTGCGCGAGGCGACCGCGAACGCGCACCGGCGCTACGAGGAGGCGGCGGGATCGCTGGAACGGCTGACGCACGACGATCGAGATGCGCGCGTACGCTACGAAGAGGCACTCTTCATCGTCCGCGAGATCGAAGATGCGCGCGTTGAGTCCGCGGAGCTCGAACGGCTGGCGGAACGGCGCGGCTACCTCGACAACGTCGAGCGAATCGCGACGGCGCTTAGCGCCGCGGGCAATGCGCTGACGCAAGAGGAGCCGGGGGCGACCAACGCGCTCGGTGCCGCCGCCGCAGCGCTGGCGACGATCGGGAGGTTCGGCGACGAGTTGCAGGCGATGGCGGAGCGTGCCGCGGCGCTGCAGAGCGAGGCCGGCGAGCTGGCGGCCGACGTCGCGCGCGCGCTCGAAGCGACGGAGTTCGATCCCACCGAGCTCGAGACGATCAACGCTCGGCTCGCACTGCTGGAACGGCTCGCGCGGCTATACGGTGGAAATCTCGACGAGGTTATCGAGCGAGCGCGAGGGGCGCGCCGGACGATCGAGGAGTTCGAGAACCGCGACGAGATGCTGGAGCGAGCGCGCACCGAAGCGGGCGATGCGGCGCGCGAGCTCGACCGTCTTGCGGCCTCGCTCACGAAGGTGCGGGAAAAAGCCGCAAAGGCGTTGGCGAAACGCGTGCTTGGGGAGTTTGGCGAGATTGCGCTGGGATCGGGCCGCTTCGAAATCGTGCTGGAGCGTGCCGAAAAAATTGGCCCGGCCGGCGGCGATCGTGTTGAGTTTCTGTTTGCCGCCAATGCGGGCGAGGCGCCGAGGCCGATCGCACGCGTTGCCTCCGGTGGCGAGCTGTCGCGCGTCCTGCTCGCGCTCGTCGTCGCGCTTGCGCGGTCGGAGAGCTCGCCGGCAGCGCTGATCTTCGACGAGATCGACGCCGGTATCGGCGGCGCCACGGCGGCGGCCGTCGGCGAACGCATCGGCCGGCTCGCTCGTCGCGGCCAAGTCGTCTGCGTCACCCACCTGGCGCAGATCGCTACCTTCGCGAACCGCCACTACGTACTCGACAAGTTCGAGCGCAACGATGAGACGACGATCGGCGTGCGCGAGCTCGAGGGCGCAAAGGAACGGGAAGCGGAGGTCGCGCGGATGCTCTCGGGCGAGACGCACGACGTCGCACTGCGGCACGCCCGCGCGATGTTCGTCCGCAGCCGGAACGCCGCTAAGGGATCTGGTGGATCTTGAGCACGTTGGTGCCGCCCGATCCGACCGGCATGCCGGTGGTGAACGCGATGAGCTCGCCCTGGCGAACGAGACCGGCTTTAAGCATCTGCCGCTCGGTCATGTAAAGCAAGACCTCGATCGACGCATACGAGTCGATCATGAGGGCCTCGGTGCCCCAAAGCAGCGCCAGCCGCCGTGCGACGCGCGGCTCGGGCGTGAGTGCGACGATGTGCGCCTGCGGTCGAAAGGCCGCAATGTGGTGCGCGGTATTTCCCGTCGTCGTGCCGGTCACGATGTAGGGAATCTTGAGCTCGGCGCTGGCACGAGTCGCGGCTTCGGCGATCGACGAGGCGATCGTCGGCGTAAAGTTCTCCAGCCGGCGGTCGCGCAGCGCCGCGTGCGGATAGTGGCGCTCGACTTCCTGCGCGATCTGCGCCATCATGCGAACCGCGTGGATCGGATACGCGCCGATCGCCGTTTCGCCCGAGAGCATCACGGCATCCGTGCCGTCGAGAATCGCGTTGGCCACGTCGGTAGCCTCGGCCCGCGTGGGACGCGGCGCCGCGATCATCGATTCGAGCATCTGCGTCGCGGTGACGACGGGCTTGCTCGCGCGATTGCACTTTGCGATGATCTCTTTTTGAATGATCGGCACGGTCTCGATCGGCACTTCGGTCCCGAGATCGCCGCGCGCGACCATGATTCCGTCGGCGCTTTCGATGATGCTGTCGAGCTCGACGAGCGCCTCGTGTTTCTCGATCTTGGCGATCACCGGAACGCGCTGGCCTCGCTCGGCAATGAAACGCTTGACGCTCTCGACGTCCGACGCCGATCTCACGAACGAGATCGCGACATAGTCTACGCCGTGATCGAGCCCAAAGGCGAGGTATTCGAAATCCAGCGGCGTCACCGACGTGATGTTGAGCGAGCCTTCGCTGTAGTTGATGCCCTGCGAGGAACGAAGGTCGCCGCCGATCTCCACCGTCGTCTCGATATCGTCCGCGCTCTTCCCGGTGACCAGGAGCACGATCTGACCGTCTTGCAAGAAAAGATGCTTGCCGATCTCGACGTCGACCGGTAAATCGCGGTAGGTCGTTCCGACCCGCTCGCGCGACCCGGCCACGGCTTGCGCGGTGATGATGAAACGGTCGCCGCGCTCGAGTCGAACCGACTTGCGCCCGTCGGCGAGCGGGCCCGTGCGCACCTTCGGGCCAGGCAAGTCCTGAAGGATGGCCGTGTGGATTCCCAGTTCGGCCGAAATCTCTCGCGCGGACCGAATGACTGCGGCGTGCTCCGGCGGCTTCCCGTGCGAGAAGTTCAGGCGAAGTACGTTCACGCCGCTTAAAAAGAGCGACCGGAGCGTAGCGGGGTCCTGTGACGCGGGACCGACCGTCGCAACGATTTTCGTGCGTTTTCTAATGAGCGCTTCCATCAACGGCACAGCCTTGTGCCCCAGTGTCGGCAGGCTCCTGCGCTCGGTTAAGCGCACTTAAGGCGCGTCGTGAAGTTCAGGCGAGATCCGCGCGACCGTCGTTATCCCGAGCGACTGACGGGCAGCTTTCTCGCGTCGCTCCTGATCCACGCGCTGTTCGCCGCGCTGCTCTTCACCGTGCTCGTCAGCTCATCGGAGCAAGGAGCGAACGAGAATCTCCAAGGCGGCGAAGTCGTCACACTCTCACGAACCTCACCGGTCGTCGTCGCAAATCAACCGGCAGCCACCCATGCTGCCGTTCCGGTACCGCACGTACGAGTGATCGCCCCGCTGCAACACGCTCCGCTGGCCGTACCGCAAACGCAGCGGCAGCCGACGAACCGTCACGAGTTGGCGAAGATCGCTCCCAGTGCGCCTCCGAATCCGCAGCCGATCCCGCAGACCACGCCTCAACCGAACCCCGAACCGACGCAAAACATCTTTGAGACGAAGCCGTCCAACGAAGTTCCGGCAGCCCCGATCAGCGTGCCGACGGTCGCGCCGGTAGCGGTCGCCGTGAAGGCGCCTCCGACCGCGGCTCCATCGCCTTCACCCTCGGCCGTGCCGGTCGAGCATCCGTCGCCGCGTCCACCGGCGCCGACCGCCTCCCCGAGCGCCAGGCCGG
>JBAQAW010000101.1:0-29985 GCA_049285915.1 Candidatus Cybelea sp.
GAATATCGCGCGCGCTCCAGTCATTGACGAGCACGAGGCCAAAAATATGCTCGCGGGCATCGCCGGCGGGAATCGGAACGCCCAAGCGATTGCCCGGACCCGTAACGAAGCCCATCTCGAGTTCGATATCGAGCCGCCGGCTCGGCCCGTAGTCGGGAGCGGCGTCGTTTGGGGCTTTGCGTTGTCCCTGTGGGCGGCGGATCTCCGTGCCGTCGATCACGATCGTGCTCGAGCGACCGTGATACCCAACCGGCAGCCAGCGCCAGTTCGGCAGCAGCGCCTCGGCGTTGGGCCGAAAGAGCCGGCCCAAATTCGTTGCGTGCTCGATGGACGAGTAGAAGTCGACGTAGTCGCCGATCTCCATCGGCACGCGCATCTCGACGCAATCGCGTCGCGCAAAGAACGTCTCCCGATCCAAGCCCGCTAAACGCGGATCGCCCGCAACGCGCAGCAGCTGCGAGAGCCGCTCCCGCAGCGGTCCCCAGACGCCGGCGCCTGCGGCAAGCAGGGGATTGAGCACCGCGCCGGTCAACAGTTCGCGCTCGCAGACGTCGTCGAGCATGCCCGTCGCCGCGAGCTCGCGCAGATCGAGGACCAGATCGCCGATCGCAACGCCGACTCGGTCGACACCGTGGCTTGCGAAGACGCCGAAGGGAAGGTTTTGAACTGGAAAGTCGCATTCCGGCGCGACCTCGATCCAGGATTGCAGTCGCTGGTCGGTCGTGTCGTGCGGGCTCATCGGGCGGGGAGGATTCCGAGCGCCGTCAAGTCGTCGACGGGTTCGGCGAAGCTGCAGCTGCCGTACGCAACGAAGACCCGCTCGCGCGTCTCCGTCAGGCGAGCGACGTCGACGCGCTGCTCTCTCCACTCCATCGCCGACGCCCCGAACCCAAACGCGTCTGCGTCTTCTTCAGCAACGACGCGGCTCAGTGTCGCGAGATCGACGCGCGGTGCTAAGGCGGCGGCGGCCAAGATGTTGAGAAAACCGTGCATCACGAAACCGCTCGGGGCGTTGAAGTGGCGCACCGGATGATGCAGTCCGGCCGTTGCTTTGAACGGAACCTTTGCCGCTGCCGCTGCGGCGATGAAGCGCGCGACCTCGTCCACCGAGGGAAAGGCATCGGCAGTGATTCCGCCGCAGCGAAGTTTTGCGCCGAATCTCCCCGAGGCCGCGGCCGATAGCGCGCGCTCGATCGAAAGTGCGTTCTCGGGCAACCGTACGAACTCGAGATAGACCGGAAGTGCGCTCAGCCCGAGCATGTCGAGCGTTGCGCGAAGCCGCTTCAACGATTCGCGCAGCGCGCCCTCGTCATCGCCGGTCGTGATGGGGATCTCGATCGCCTCGACGGCAATGCCCGCGTTGCGCAGCGCCGCGACTCTTTCGATGTCGTCGGCGCCGGCGATCACCGAGAACGGCCCGGTCGCGTTCTGCGCAGCCTCCCCCATGAGTTTTAATGGCGCGATAAACCGGCCGAGCATCCAGGCGGAGGGGCCCGATCGAGCTTCGCGATACTCCTCTTGCGCCTGCGACATCGAGAGTTGCGCCGGCGGGAAGAGCCCCGCATAGTCGATCAATCTAGAGAAGGCGCCAAAAACGGCGGGCGACGCTGCGACCGGTGTCTCCATAGGCGGCTGCTTTCGCGACAGGGCAGCCGACGCGCCTTCGCTAAGGCTCTCCATTATGAGCACGATCACCGAGGCACGCAGCAACCCGCTGGCGCAGATCGACTGGGACTACGTCGAGTTCTTCGTCGGAAACGCCAAGCAGGCCGCCCACTTCTATATGTCGGCTTTCGGCTTCGATCAGATCGCCTACGCCGGGCCGGAGACGGGGGTGCGCGATCGCGTCAGCTATCTTCTGCAGCAGAACAAGCTGCGGTTCGTCTTGACCGCGAGCCTCTTGCCCGACGACGAGATCGCTCGTCACGTGGCCCTGCACGGCGACGGCATCAAAGATATCGCAATCCTGGTCGAGGACGCGAACGCCGCCTTTGAGATGGCCGTTCGCGGGGGCGCCCGCGTCGTCGCGCCGCCCGAAGTCCTCGAAGATGCAAGCGGACGGCTCGTTCGCGCGACGATCGCGACCTACGGCGATACGGTGCATTCGTTCATCCAGCGGGACGGCTATCGCGGCGTCTTCGCTCCCGGGTTCGTTGAGGCGCCGCGCCGCATCGCCGCCCAGAAGCCCGGTCTGCTCTTCATCGATCACTGCGTCGGCAACGTCGGCTGGGGTGAGATGGACGCGTGGGGTGATTTCTATGGGCGCGTCTTCGGATTCTCGCAACTCGTATCGTTCGATGACAAAGATATCTCGACTGAGTTCACGGCGCTGCGTTCCAAGGTGATGACCGATCCGCGCCATCAGGTGAAGTTTCCGATCAACGAGCCCGCCCAGGGCAAAAAGAAGTCGCAGATCGAGGAGTATCTCGACTTCTACCGCGGCGCCGGCGTCCAGCACATGGCGATCCGCACCGAGGACATCGCCGAGACGATTCGGGCGCTGAAAGCCAACGGCGTCGAATTCCTCGACACTCCGGATTCCTATTACGAGATGCTCCAAGAACGCGTCGGTGCGATCGACGAAGCGATCGAGACGCTGCGGGAGCTGCGAATCCTCGTCGACCGCGACGACATGGGCTACATGCTACAGATCTTCACCAAGCCGCTTCAGGACCGGCCGACCGTCTTCTTCGAGATCATCCAGCGGAAGGGCAGCCTCTCCTTCGGCAAGGGGAACTTCAAAGCGCTCTTCGTTTCGATCGAGCGAGAACAGGAAAAACGGGGAACTCTTTAACCAAGACCATGATTACCACGCTAGATCTCGACCGCTCGAGCATGCTCCAGCGGTATCGCGAAAACCGTAAGCGGACCGCCCGGCTCTTCGGGCTCGTCCACGAAGACGCGTTTAACTACCGTCCGATCCCGTTGCGCCATCCGTTTGCGTTCTACGAGGGACACATTCCGGCGTTCAGCTACTTCACGCTCAACGAGCGCAGCCTCGGCGAACCCGCCATGAACGCTGCCTTCGAACGGCTCTTCGAGCGCGGCATCGATCCCAGCAGCCGCGATGAGGCGCGCCGTCACGAACGAAGCGACTGGCCGGCGCGCGAGGTGGTTGCCGCATTTGCGGCCGAGTGCGACGCGGGCGTCGAACGCGCGTTGCAATCCGGCGCGATCGACGATCCTTCCAATCCGCGACTGGTCCGTGCGCAGGCGGCGTGGGCGATTCTCGAACACGAAGAGATGCACCAGGAGACGCTGCTCTACATCCTGCATCAGCTGGACCCGAGCCGCAAGCAGAAGATCGCGCAGGAGCATCGCGATCACGCGGACCCGCCGTCGCCGCTCATCTCCGTCGAGCGGGGCACCTCAACGCTCGGGGCGCAGCCCGGCGAGATTCCCTTTGGCTGGGACAACGAGTTCGGCCGTACGACCGTCGACGTTGCGGCATTCGAAATTATGCGGTATCCGGTAACGAACGGGGCGTGGCTTCGTTTCGTCGCCGAAGGCGGCCCGGTGCCGATCTTCTGGAAGAGACGCGGGGAAGCGTGGTTCCTTCACACCAGTTTCGAGGAGATACCGTTGCCGCTATCCTGGCCCGTCTACGTCACTCATCGCCAGGCCGAGGCGTACGCCGCCTGGGCCGGAATGCGCCTCCCGACCGAAGCCGAATACCATCGCGCCGCGTTCGGCACCCCCGAGGGCGGCGAACTGCCCTTCCCGTGGGGAACGCAAGAGCCGCAGGCGCAGCACGGCAACTTCGGTATGGCGCGCTTCGACCCCGAACCCGTCGACGCGCATCCCGATGGCGATAGCGCCTGGGGCGTCGCCGACCTCATCGGCAACGGCTGGGAGTGGACCGCGACGCCCTTTGCGCCGTTGCCCGGATTTGAGCCGATGGCCTCGTATCCGCGCTACTCGGTCGACTTCTTCGACGGCCGCCACTACGTGATGAAGGGCGCAAGCCCGGTCACCGCTCGTACGATGATCCGCCGGAGCTTCCGCAACTGGTTCTTCGACGATTATCCGTACATGTACGCCAAGTTCCGGTGCGTCGCGGCCCGATGACGACACCTGTCACGGTCGCCTACGGCGACGGAATCGGCCCCGAAATCATGACCGCGACGCTGCGTATTCTCGACGCGGCGGGAGCGCGGCTCGAGCTCGAACGGATCGAGATCGGTGAGTCGGTCTACAACAAGGGTTTGAGCAACGGCATCGAGCCGTCGTCGTGGGAATCGCTGCGGCGCACGAAGGTCTTTCTGAAGGCGCCGATCACGACGCCGCAAGGCGGCGGCTTCAAGAGTCTCAACGTTACGGTACGCAAGACGCTGGGCATGTACGCCAACGTTCGGCCGTGCATGTCGCTCTATCCGTACGTTGCCACCAAACATCCGTTGATGGACGTCGTCATCGTTCGTGAGAACGAAGAGGACGTGTACGGTGGCATCGAACACCGCCAGACCAACCAAGTCGCGCAGTGCCTCAAGCTGATCTCACGACCCGGCAGCAAACGCATCATCCGCTACGCCTTCGAGTACGCCCGCGCGAACAAGCGAAAAAAAGTGACGTGCTTCACCAAAGACAACATCATGAAGATCACGGATGGCCTGTTTCACCGGACGTTCACCGAGATCGCCACCGAGTACCCGGAGATCGAGAACGAGCACTGGATCGTCGACATCGGCGCGGCCAAGATGGCCGATACGCCGGAAGCCTTCGACGTGATCGTGATGCCGAATCTCTACGGCGACGTGCTCTCCGACGTTGCCGCACAGATCACCGGTTCCGTCGGCCTAGCGGGCTCTGCGAATATCGGCGACCACTGCTCGATGTTCGAGGCGATTCACGGCTCGGCACCGCGGCGCGCCGGCCAGAACATGGCAAACCCTTCCGGCTTGCTTCACGGAGCGATCCTGATGCTCGTGCACATCGGCCAAGCCAACGTCGCGGAGCGAGTGCACAACGCGTGGCTGCTGACGATCGAAGAGGGCGTCCACACCTACGACATCTTCAAGGAAGGGACGTCGCGTAAGAAGGTCGGAACCAAAGAGTTTGCCGACGCGGTCATCGCACGCTTGGGTGAAAAACCGGAGAACCTCAAGCCGGTCGAGTACGACAAAGACGTTCAGATGAATCTGGCGATCCGCCCTGCCGGCAAGCCGCCGATGAAGGTGCGAACGGGCGTCGATCTCTTCATCGATCGCCGCGATGGCGATCCCGACGTCATCGCCGATTTGATGCAGCAATTGGGGGTCGACGGGGCGCGGCTTTCGATCATCAGCAACCGCGGCACCAAGGTCTGGCCGAACGGCAACCCCGACACCTACTGGAGCGACCACTGGTGCTGCCGCTTCGAAGGCGACGGCAAGCCCTTCACGGCCGGGCACGTCGTCGCGCTGCTCGAGGCGGCGCACAAAGCCGGCTTCGACGTGATCAAGACCGAGGGTCTCTACAGCTTCAACGGCGAGCGCGGCTACTCGCTTGCGCAGGGAGAGTAACCCCCTTCGACAGGCTCTGGACAAGCTCAAGCTCAGGATGACAAAGGTGGACGGTGCGCATCGTTAGCCTTCTGCCGAGCGCCACGGAGATTCTCTTTGCGATCGGCGCCGGGGATGAAGTCGTGGGCGTCACGCATGAGTGCGATTATCCGCCGCAAGCGATGCGCTTGCCGCGGCTTACCGCCTCGGCCGGCCCCGACCTGCGCGATCCCGCGGCAATCGATCGGCACGTTCGCGCCGCCGTTCATGCCGGGTCGAGCCTCTATCACCTCGATTCGGCGCTGCTCGAGCGTCTCGTGCCCGACCTCATCGTTACGCAGGAGCTCTGTGAAGTCTGCGCCGTCTCATACGACATCGTGCAGCGCGCGGCAAAACAGTTGCGCGCGTCTCATCCGCAGCGAAGTCGAAGCGCGCGCATCGTTTCGCTCGAGCCCGCCTCGCTCGACGACGTCTTCGCAACGATCTCGTTTTTGGGCGAGGCGACGCATCGCGTTCCGGAGGCCGAAGCGCTGCTGAGCTCGCTGCGCGCGCGCGTCGTGGCGCTGGAGCGCGAGTCGTCGCACCGAACGCGGCGTCCACGCACCCTGACCTTAGAGTGGACCGATCCGCCGATGAGCGCCGGGCACTGGATTCCCGGTCTGGTCGAACTTGCCGGCGGCGAGCCGGTCCTGGGCAATCCCGGCGCGAACTCGCAGCGCCTGGAGTGGCTCGCCATCGCCCGAGCGCAGCCGGAGGCCGTAATCGTCAGCCCCTGCGGCTTCGACCTCGACGCCACCAGGCGCGCCGTCGCCCAGCTCGATGCCGTGGCGGAGTGGCGAGAACTCGACGTGCAGCGCAGCGGCCGCATCCTGTTAATGGATGGCAACGCCTATCTGAGCCGTCCCGGCCCCCGGCTCGTAGAAGCAGCCGAAATTCTGGCCCGATGGTATACTACCGTCGCGGAGTACGCCGGATGACCGCCCCTCGACGAGATTGGGGGGAGGAAAGTCCGGGCTTCATAGGGCTGGGTGCAGGATAACGTCCTGTCGGGGTGACTCGAAGGAAAGTGCCACAGAAACATACCGCCCCGACGCGCAAGCGTGGGGGTAAGGGTGAAATCGTGAGGTAAGGGCTCACGGAGTCTCGCGGAGACGCGGGCTCGGGTAAACCCCACCTGAAGCAAGACAGCTCGATCCATACGGACGGCCCGTCCACACGAGCAAAGTCGCAACGAGGCGTTCGGTAACGCACGCCCCAGAGAGATGGTCATCGCCCACCAGTGGGAACAGAATCCGGCTTACAGGCGTACTCCGCAGAACCGCAACCTTGTGGGGCGCCAAAGGCGTTGTAGCGAAAGTGATCGACCGATGATGAACCAGCAGCAATTTACCCCCGATATGACCGTCGACGAGGCGTTCAAGCTCCACGCCGGTGCGCGGCGAGTCTTCGCGCGCTTCCATCTAGGCGGCTGCTCGAATTGCGCGATCAGCGAATCGCATACGATCGGCGCGATCAGCGACGATTACGGGATCCCGCTCTCGATGCTCCTCGAGAATCTCAACGCGCTCTTCGATCAGCGAACGCTCTCGGTGGGCGATCGCGTTCGCATCCCCGCGGATATTCGCGAGAAGATTCCGCAGTTGGCAAGCGTTCCCGAGACCGGCGAGATCATCGCTGCGGAGGGGGGCGCGTACACCGCCGATTTCGGCGACGTGCGCCTGCAAGGGCTTGCGGAAGACTTCGTTGCCGCCGAGGCCGAAACCGCGGCGGGTTAGGTTCCCCTAGATCACCCGGCGGGCGGAGAAACCTTCGTCCATGCCGTGCCAGTACGCAACGTCGGGCTCTCCGAGTTTCCAGCACAGATAGACGGGCTCGTCTCCGCGCATCGACGGGAAATCAAGCAGTCCCAGGTCGATGTCCTTAACGACGCAGCCGAACGATTCGATCCGATAGATCAACCGGCCGATCTCGTGTTTGAGCTCGGCGAATCGCGGCGCGGGGAGCGAGGAGCGCATTCCGGCTAGCCGCGGCCGCTGCGCCGGCCTACCGTGATGCAGCGCCGGATCGGACTCCAAGAGTTTGATGGCCAGCTCCCGGCGTTTGGCCAACAGCTCCTCGATCAGCGGCTCCAGCTTGGAAATGAGGGCGTTGGCGCGTTCGGGCGAAAAGAGCTTCATATGGGTTCCCTGCGCATCGTTTTCGTTACGGGGCTCTCCGGTGCGGGCTCGAGTCAGGCGATGAAATCGTTCGAAGACTTGGGCTTTTACTGCATCGAACACCTTCCTCCCGCCGTACTCGACAGCGTCGTCGCGGCGCTCGAGCAATCGGGTGTCGTCGACGTGGCAATCGCGCTCGACCTTCGCGGCGACCGGCGCCTGGGCGATGCCGGCACCGCGATCGATCGCATCGTCGCCAGCCACCACGCGCGCGTGCTCTTCCTCGATGCGGCCGACGATCTGCTCGTGCGCCGCTTCAGCCAGACACGGCGCCGCCATCCCTTCTCGCAGACCGGCTCCGTCCACGAAGCCATCGAGGCCGACCGGCGGCTGCTCGCTCCACTGCGCGAGAGGGCCGACATGGTCATCGATACGACGGACCTCACGCATGGGACCCTCAAGGAGCGCATCGCAGGCGCGTTCGTGGCGGACCGTCCCGTAAAGCTCGCGGTCTCGTTCGTGGCCTTTGGTTTCAAGTTCGGCATCCCGGCCGATCTCGATCTGCTCTTTGACGTGCGGTTTTTGCGAAATCCAAACTACGAAGAATCGCTCGCTTCCAAGACCGGGCGGGACGTGGAGGTCGGCGAATTTATCGAAAGTGACCCGGCGCTTGCGCCGTTTCTCTCGAAGATCACCGACCTCATCGATTTTCTTCTCCCCTGCTATATGGCCGAAGGCAAATCGCAGCTCACCGTCGGAATCGGCTGTACGGGCGGTCGCCACCGTTCCGTGTACGTTGCCGGCTGCCTCGCCAAACGCTATGCCACCAACGACCGTCTGGAGGTAGCGCTCGAAATGCGCGACCTCGCCCGCTCGGCCTGATTAGGTAAAAGGAGGTCAAATGCGTCAACGCATTGCGCGCTCCTTACACTGGCTCGTACCCGGCGTTGGCGTCAAACGCTGGATCGTCCTCGCAATTTTCGGCGTCGTGCTCTTGCTCGACGCGATTGCCCGCTGGTTCATCGCTCAGGGGACCGGGATCAACATTAACGAG
Source organism: Candidatus Cybelea sp. (assembly GCA_049285915.1). Classification (GTDB taxonomy): domain Bacteria; phylum Vulcanimicrobiota; class Vulcanimicrobiia; order Vulcanimicrobiales; family Vulcanimicrobiaceae; genus Cybelea. Next base: position 8,691 of record JBAQAW010000101.1, read on the forward strand.
TTGCTCGACGACATCGTCGACGACTACTTCTCGCCGGCCTATTTAACCGGCATTCTCGGGGTCGCCGGGCTCGCACTGCTCACGTTCGGCGTCGTCATGTGGTTGCGCGGCGTCGCGCGCGTGGCGCGCGGCCGAAACCCAAAGGGCTTTCGCGATGCGCTGACCGGCCGGCGTCTGCAGCAGGGGTACAAAATCGTTGCGATCGGCGGCGGTACCGGTCTCTCCACGCTGCTTCGCGGGCTCAAGCGGCGTACGACCAATCTCACTGCGATCGTCACCGTGAGTGACGACGGCGGTTCTTCGGGCCGTTTGCAAAAGGAGCTCGGGGTTCTGCCGCCGGGCGATATTCGCAACTGTCTCGTCGCGCTTGCCGACGACGAAGCGCTCGTCACCGATCTCTTCCAGTATCGCTTTACCGAAGGCGAAGGTCTGAGCGGGCATTCCTTCGGCAATCTCTTTCTCGCCGCGATGAGCGGCGTCACCGGAAACTTCGACCGCGCCGTCAAGGAATCGAGCCGCGTCCTCAACGTCGTCGGACGCGTGCTGCCGGCGACGCTCGGCGTCGTACGCCTCTGTGCCGAACTCGAGGATGGAACGATTGTCGAAGGTGAATCGAAGATCTCGCACACCACCCGTCGTATCAAGCGCGTCTTCTTCGATCCGCCGGCCGCGTCGCCGCTCGACGAGGTCATCGATGCGATCCGCGAAGCCGATGCGATCGTGCTGGGGCCGGGATCGCTCTTTACCTCCATCGCGCCGAACCTTTTGGTGAGCGGCATCGCGCGCGAAGTCGCCAACGCGCCGGCCGTCAAGATTTACGTCTGCAACGTCATGACGCAGCCCGGCGAGACCGACGGGATGACGGCGGCGGATCACCTCGAGGCGCTGCTCGCGAATGCCGGCGAACGCGTCTGCGACTACGTCGTCGTGAATAACCAGCCGCCGTCGCGGCTGTTAGCCGCGTACGCGCAAGAGGGACAAGTTCCCGTCGAGCCCGATGCCGCGCGAATTACCGCGCTGGGCTTCACGCCGGTCTGCGCGCCGGTCATCGGCGAGACCGAAACGGTGCGTCACGACTCGGACCTACTCGCTAACGTCGTCTTGGGCGTCGTCGACCGGATGGTTGCCGAGCGCGCAACCCTCGTCAAACCCGCAAGCGCCTATCGCCGTTCGGCGCCCATCGGAACCGGCTAGGAAAACCCCGCGGCGCTACTGGCCCGGAGGCTTTGCCGAGAGCGTTAGATTGAGCGTAAAGGCTTTGCCCGGCTCGATCGTCGCGCTCGACGTGAGCGCCTGATAACCGCTCGCCGCGACCGCGTAGTCGGCGATCCCGCTCGGAACTTTGTCGAACGTGAAGTGCCCCGCGTCGTCGCTGGTGGCCGTGAGAACGGTGTCCAACGTCACGACGGCGCCGCGAATCGGGGAGTTGGTCGCCGCATCGAGGATCGTGCCGCTGACGGCCGCATAACCCGCCGCCGGAGGCAGGGAATCGTTGTTGCAGCCCTGCGTGCCTAACAGGAGCAGCGCCGTCGCCACGAGGAGCCTCCCTGCGAAAGCTTTCATAGGTGATGCTGTTCGCCGCGCGGAAGGCGCCGCTCCTATGGCCAGCACCGTGCCGTCCTCTTCAGCGCCGAAACTCGCCTATTGCGAGACCGCTCTGGACGCAATCGGAGACACGCCGCTCGTTAAGCTCAATAAGGTCGTCGACGGCGCGTCGTGTCTCGTGCTCGCGAAGGTCGAATATGTGAATCCCGGCGGAAGCGTCAAGGATCGCCCCGCCGTCACGATGCTGGAGGCGGCGGAGCGGGATGGCTTGCTGCGCCCGGGCGGAACGATCGTCGAGCCGACGAGCGGCAATACCGGGACGGGCCTGGCGATGGCGGCGGCGATACGCGGCTACCGGTGCATTCTGGTAATGCCCGATAAAATGTCGCGGGAGAAAGTCGATCTGTTGCGCGCCTACGGCGCGGACGTCGTACTGACGCCGACAAACGTGCCGCCCGATTCGCCCGAGTCGTACTACAGCGTCGCCAACCGCTTAGCCTCGGAGATTCCGGGCGCATTTCAGCCGAATCAGTTTCACAATCACTTCAATCCCGAAGCGCACTACCGCTCGACCGGTCCCGAGATTTGGGAGCAGACCGGCGGAGCGATCACCCACTTCGTCGCCGGCATCGGAACCGGTGGAACGATCTCGGGGACGGCGCGCTATCTCAAAGAAAAGAATCCGGCCATTCACGTGGTCGGCGCCGACCCCGAAGGCTCGATCTACTCCGGCGATATTCCGCGCTCGTACGCCGTCGAAGGCATCGGTATGAGCTATCTACCCGAGACCGTCGACCTGCGTGTGATTGACGAGATGGTCCGCGTCTCGGATCGGGATTCGTTTCTCATGGCCCGCCGCATCACGCGCGAGGAAGGCCTGCTCGTCGGCGGCTCTTCCGGAACCGCGGCGGTTGCCGCGGTGCGTTTGGCGCAGACGCTTGGCCCTGAAGCGATCGTCGTCGTCATTCTCCCCGATTCGGGCCGCGGCTACATGTCCAAGATCTTCAACGACGACTGGATGATCGCCAACGGTTTCCTTGCCGATGCGAAGCGTCGCGCGACCGTCGGCGACGTGCTGCGCAGCAAGACGCCGCTGCCGCCGCTGATCACCGTCCAGCAGGACGACACCGTCAAAACGGCGCTCGATCTGCTGCGAGAGTACGAGATCTCGCAGCTCCCCGTGATGAACGGTAGAGAACAGGCCGGCAGCGTCAACGACGTCGGCGTCATGCGGAGCGTCTTCGATCACGCAGACATCCTTCATCAGCCGGTAAGCGAGGTGATGGGGCGGCCGTTTCCCGCTTTAGAACAGTTCGAGGAGATCGAGCTTGCCTACAAGCTCCTGACGTTAGCGAACCCGGCAATCGTCGTAACCGACGATGGCGATCCGATCGGCGTCCTGACGCGTCAAGACATCATCAGCTTCCTCTCCACCAGCTCCGACGTCGTCCACAAGTGACCCTTCGACAGCCCTTCGACAAGCTCAGGGTGACACCGTAGGGTGAAGTTTTCGACGAAGGCCATACACGTCGGCCAGGAGGCTGACCCCGCGACCGGCGCGACGATCGTGCCGATTTACCAGACGTCGACCTACACGCAAGCGCGCGTCGGCGAACACAAAGGCTTTGACTACAGCCGTACGATTAACCCGACACGTCTGGCGCTGGAACGCCAGCTCGCCTCACTCGAGGGCGCCCGCTATGCAAGCGCCTTTTCGAGCGGCATGGCCGCGACCTCAGCCGTCATCAATCTCCTTTCAAGCGGCGATCACGTCGTCGTCGGCGACGATCTCTACGGCGGCACCTACCGGCTCTTCGAGCGGATCTTCGCCCGCTATGGTTTGGATTTCACCTACGTCGACATGCGCGACCTGACGGCCGTCGCGAGCGCCGTCCGGCCCAACACCAAGCTCTTCTGGATCGAGACGCCGAGCAATCCGCTGCTGAACATCGTCGATATTGCAGCAATCGCGGCGCTGCGGCGCTCCGATCAAGTCGTTGCGGTCGACAACACGTTCGCGACGCCGTACTTCCAGCAGCCGCTCTCGCTGGGCGCACAGATCGTCGTCCATTCGACGACAAAGTACGTCGGCGGCCACAGCGACGTCGTCGGCGGCGTGGCGATTACGAACGAAAGCGAGCTCTTCGACCAGATCAAGTTCGCACAGAATGCCGCGGGTGGCGTTCCGGGTCCGCACGACGCCTGGCTGACGATGCGCGGCGCCAAAACGCTCGCCATTCGCATGCGCGAGCACGCGCGCAACGCCGGCCTGATCGCGGAGTTTCTCGAGTCGCGCGACGACGTCGAACGCGTCTACTATCCGGGCTTGCGCTCGCACCCGCAGCACGAGCTAGCGCGGCGTCAGATGAGCGGGTTCGGCGGCATGCTCTCCTTCACGCTCAAGGGAGGTGCGCGACGTGCGCTCGATTTCGCCGGGACGCTAAGCTATTTCAGCCTCGCCGAGAGTCTCGGGGGCGTGGAGTCACTGATCTGTCACCCCGCGCGGATGACCCACGGCTCGATTCCCAAGGAAGTGCGCGAAGCGCGCGGCGTGACCGACGAGCTGCTGCGCCTCTCGGTCGGGATCGAGGACGTCGACGACCTCATCGGCGACTTGCGACAGAATCTCGACGCTACGGCTGATAGGACGGATACGCAACGGCCGTTACTTGCTTGAGAACTTCCTTCGCCTGTTCGGGCGACGTGTCGCCCATCCGCGTCGTCTCCTGTAAGACGATTCCGCGCTGACCGTCGGCCCAGACGACCGCGTATTCTTTGCGCGAGTCAAAGCCGCTTCCATATGCAACCTCAACGAACGTGGCCGGCATCCCGTTGAGCAGGGTCATCGGCGTCTTGTTTCGGATGAGCGAGCTCGAGTCGGCACCGTGCGTCTGGCTCTCGAACTGCCCTTCCCACTGATTCGGTGCACCGGTGTACGCCTCCATTTGAAGCTGGATCTGGCGGGCATCTTCTTCGCCCGGACGGATTACCCAACTCGCCATCGTCTGCAGATCGGAACTCAGAGAATCGAGACTGAAGCCGCCGACGCGACCGACGAGTACCGCGTTCTGGGGCGCCGTGTAGCTCATCCCCGGGTCCGTGTAGACGTGCGGGTCGGGCGGAGGCGGCGAGGCACCCGCCGTCTGCGCAAGGACGCGCCCGCCACTGATGGCGAGCAATGCAACGAAAGTAAGAACGAGTTTTTTCATTCCTGATCCAGTACGGCTGCAAGCGCCGGCAGCGAGATTTGATAGCGGTAACCGACGTTGCGGTGGTCGTCGTCGAATTCCTCGTGGCGCACCTCCAACCCTAGCGCGCGGAGGCGCTCGGCCACGACGCGGGCCCCGATATCGAGATTGTATTCGTCGCGGCGGCCGCAATCCAGGTAGCGAAGGCGAAGCCGCGCAAGTTGGTCGTAGCACTTCGCGACGCGTTCGGCCGGGTCGAAAGCGAGCCAGCGCGCGAAGACCTCGTCCCGAAGCGCCCCCGTACCTCGTTCGAACGGCAGATCGAAATCGAACGCCGTCGCGCTCCGCGGCGAATATGCCGCGGCATACGCCAGCATCTCCATCGTCGTGATCTCCGCCATGCCGGGTTTGGGCTTGGCTTCGAAGGCCGTTACGTACGCGGCGATGTCGAAATCGTGCGCTTCGAGCTGCCGGTGGACCGTCGCAAACGCCGGAAAGTGCGCGTAACGGAAGTACGAATCCCCGCTATGCGAAGCGAACGCTGCAAAGACGCCCGGATGTTCCATGACGAGATGCATCGCACCGAAGCCGCCCGATGACTTCCCCAAGACCGCGCGCCCGCCTTCGCCCGCGATGCTGCGATAGCTGCGATCGACGTGAGCCACGACGTCGCGGACGGTGTAGGTCGCATAGGCACCGTTGTGGATCGAGTCGACGTACTGCGAGCCGCCCAGCCGCGTGAAGCCGTCGACGATGACGAGCAGTACCGGCGGCAGCTTCGCCGAAAGAATCATCCGGTCGGCCCACTGGGCGACGTTGGTCTGCCAGGCGCGCGCAGAGACGAGCGCGGCAACGTCTCCGGTGTAGCCGTGCAAAACGTAGAGCGCCGGATAACGGCGCGAGCCTTCGGGGTCGTAGCCCGGCGGCTGATAGACGGCAACCGGCCGCGTCGCCGGATCTCCGAGCGGATTGTTCGTCAATGCCGCGCTCTCGAGGAAATCGAGGCTGAGCGTGCCTGCCAAACCGAGAAGCTGCGAGAAACCGCGATCTTGCATAGCATTTTCCTTTCGTCGTACGAAGAGGTGCCGCCTCGCGCCGCGAAACGTGGCCGCTTATGAAACGCGCGATCGATCTGCGTGGTGCGGTCTCGATCAACGTGATCACGATGATCGGCATCGGTCCGCTGGTGACGATCCCGTTGGTTATCGCCGCGCTCGGCGGCCCGCTCGCGCTCGTGGGGTGGATCGCAGGCGCGATCGTCGCGCTCTGCGACGGCTTGGTGTGGGCCGAGCTCTCCTCGCGCTATCCCGGCTCGGGCGGCACGTACGTCTATCTTCGCAACGCCTTCGGCGCGCAGCGTCTCGGCCGTGCGCTCGCATTTCTCTTTAACTGGCAGTTCCTGCTCTATGCGCCGTGTCTCTTGGCCAGCGGCTATATCGGCTTCGTCAATTACGCCGCGTACTTCTATCCGCCGCTCATGGGTACGGCAGCCCACGATGTCGCCGCCGTCGGCATCGGCTGCGTCACGATCCTTCTTCTGTATCGGCGAACGTCCAGCGTCTCGGCGCTCGGCGCGGTACTGGCGGTTGCCGCCACCGTGACCGTAGCGCTGGTTGCGGTCGCGGGGCTCACGCATGCCGATTTCGCGCGCGCCTTCCATCTCGCCGCGCCGATTCGCTTTGGCGGCGGACTGCTCGCCGGCTTCGGTACGGCGCTCTATATCACGCTCTACGACTACGTCGGTTATGCCGACGTCGCGTTGCTCGGCGACGAAGTCATTCGGCCGAAGCGGACGATTCCGCTCTCGATCGTGCTCTCCGTGCTGATCGTCGCGGTGCTGTACGTGCTCCTGCAGGTCGGCGTGCTCGGGGTAGTTCCGTGGCAATCCCTCCTCGACGCACACGGACAGCCGACCGCGCAAGCGCAATACGTCGGTGCACTGGTCGTCGAGCGAACTTGGGGACGCATTGCCGCCCTCGCAGTCACGGGGCTCGTGCTGGTCACGGCGCTCGCGTCACTCTATGGGAACCTGCTCGGCTTCTCGCGCATCTCGTTTGCGGCGGCGCGCGACGGCGCGTTCTTGCCCGCCTTCGCCAAACTCCACCCCAGTAAGGAGATTCCGCACGTTGCGCTCCTATCGGTCGGCGCGCTCTCCTTGATTGCGGCCTTCTTCACGCTGGATCAGGTCATCGCATTTTTGATCGCCGGAATCGTGCTGATCCAAGGCGTCGCGCAGATTGGTGCCCTTGCGCTGCTGCGCCGCCAGGGCGCGGCGCCGTTTCGGATGCCGCTCTATCCGCTTCCCGCGATCGTCGCGCTGGTGGGATGGCTTTGGGCGTTCGTCGCCTCCGGCACGGTTGCGATTCTTCTCGGATTGGGCTGGCTTGTTGCCGGCAGCATCGTCTATCTCATCGCGGCGGTCCGCGCGCGATGGTGGCCCTTTCTCGCCGCTGCGGGATTCCTGCTGCTAGTCGCTCCGATGCCGGCGATTGCCAGTTCGGCGCCGGCAACGTGGGCGGGGTGGAACGCCTCGCGCACCGCTTCCGATCGCGGGTATCCCGTCTTTACGGCCGGCAGCAAGCCGTATTTCGTCTACGGTGCGGCGTTCTTTTACGAACGAATCCCGCGCGATCGATGGTCTGCCACGCTTAGCGCGTACAAGCAGCTGGGCATCAATACGATCGACCTCTATCTCATTTGGAACTGGCACGAGCCCGAGCAAGGCACGCGTGATTTCACGGGCTCGAGCGATCCGCGCAGAGATCTGCTCGGACTGCTGAAGCTCACCCATGAGATGGGATTCAAGCTGATCCTGCGTCCGGGGCCGGTCATCCGCAACGAGTGGCGCAACGGCGGCTATCCGGCGTGGCTGCTCGAGACGCCGCCGTATAATATGCCCCTGCACGACGTGCTGGAAGGGCGCTATCCGGCAACCGCAACGCTGCAGAACGCGCACGCCGACGCCGCCGCCGCCGAGTGGCTCGGCAACGCTACCCATCTCACCGAAGCGGGAACGTGGCTGCACGACGTGCTCGGCGCGGTCGAACCCTATTGCGGCGACGTCATCGCAATCGCGCTCGACGACGATCAAGGTGCGTATCTCGACAACGACACGTGGCCCGCACCGCACTGGCACGATTACATCGACTGGCTGCGCAAAAACGTGCGCGCCGTCGTCGGACCGCGCGTTCCGCTCTTCATCAACACCTACGAGATGAAGGTGCCGAGCGCGTCGCCGCAGTGGGCGTGGGGCAACTGGTATCAGAGCGGATCGGTTCGCATCACCGCGCACGACCTCGCCGACCTCGACTTTGCGACCGGGCTACTCCAGACGCAAGATGCTCTGCCGGTGATGCAGTCGGAGTTTCAAGCCGGATGGCTGCAAGGGGCCGACGAGGGCGCTCCCCGCCCCAGCGACGCGGTCAGCACGTCGCTTGCGCTCGCGGAGCTGCTGCGCGACGGCGCGCACGGAATCGTCAACTTTCCGGTTCAAGACACGATCTATCCGCACGGCTGGGAGGCGCCCTGGGCGAACTGGTCCTACGGGTGGGATGCGGCGCTTACCGTCGATCTTCAGGCGTCAAAACGCTACGTGCCGACCCAAGCCTTCGGCGATATCGTTCGCCGCTACGGCACCCTTCTCGCGCGAACGCACGTCGACGCCGACGCGGCGATCATTTGGCCGCCGACGCTCTTTGCACCCGGCAGCTTGAGCAACGGCGACTTCGCCGCCCTAGCCGCGGCGACGATCGCGATGCAGCGCTCGTGCAACAGTCGCGGTCTGACCTGCACGTTCGCCGACGTGTCGAACGGCTCGGCAAATAGCGCGAAGCTGCTTCTTCTCCCCCTTTCGCCGTCGAGCGCGCTGATGCAGCGCGTCTCAAAGAGTGGGGCCGCGCGCATCTCGCAGTTGCGCGACGCCGGAAGGCTGGCGTTCGATCCGGCTTCGGTTCGAACGTCGATCCGCAAAGCTGCGAACGTCACGATTCTCCGCGCGAACGATTCCTCGTTCGGCTTTCTCATTGCCACGAATCCCGGCACGGCGCGCCGTCATTTTAACGCCGTCCGAGTGCCGCTCTTTCGCCGCAGCGTCACGGTGGCGGCCTTTACGTTAGCGGGCGGAGGCGTGCGCGTCGAGCCGCTAGGCGTGAGCGCGCCGCCGATCTCTCATCCGCCTTCGCCGAGTTTTGGAACGCCGCCGCCCTTCGAAGATCCCGAGGGCACGACGCTTGCCAGCGCGCACCTTCGCGTCGTCTTTGCGCCGTTTGCCGGCGCGCGCATCGCCGAGCTGGGCGATCGCCGCAGCAACGCCGCGACGAGCATTGGCCTTCTGCGGGATGCGACCGACCCGCAGCCTCCGGTATCCCCGCGCGACTACATCGGCGCGTACACGCACCCGTTACCGGCAGGCACCTTCAACCGTGCGTATTCGTGTACGAACCAAGACACGATGACCGCGACGCGCATCAGTTGTTCGTACGACGCGCCCGATCTGCCGCAGGGCGGCGGCAGGTTTACCCGCACGATGGCGCTCACCGGGGGCAGCGGGGAACTCGTTGTTGACGAGCAGATGCAGCCGCGGGACTCGCGATCGACCGCGCGCCTCGAAAGCATCTCCGGCTTCGCCTTCGGCACGCACGACCAGTTGCTAAAGGCGGCGGGAGGCGACGGGCTTGGAGTCCTGCACGGAAACCGGCTCGCCACGCTACGTTGGCGCTCTGGGGACGTCGCGCACGTCGACCTGCGCCAGACGCGCGGCGCCGAGGTGATTGCGCTCGTCTTCGTTCGCCGATCGGCCGAACTGCGTTTGGGGCTTCGCAGCGTTCGAGATGCCGCCGAGGCCCGCAGGGTGCTCGACGCGAATCAGCCGTAGCTCCGCGGGGAAGTGGCGGAATGGCAGACGCAGCCGCCTCAAAAGCGGCCGAGGCAACTCATGTGGGTTCGACTCCCACCTTCCCCACCATCATCTGAGCGTAAATCGGTACGCGAAATCGGCCTACTGGTCACAATTTGGTCACCAAGCTCCGAAACTGAGCCGTCCGAAACGATCCGCGCAGCGCGTAGACCGCTCCCGATGATTCGGTTCAGTCGATCGGCTGCCGACTGCTGCACGGTCTCGATAACATGCGCATAGACGTCACCAGTCATTTGGATCGTTTTGTGACCGAGCGCCGCCGACACCGTCTTGAGATTGACGCCGCTTTCGAGCATGAGCGTCGCGTAGGAATGCCTTAGGTCATGAAGGCGAACGGGCGGGAGTTTGTAGCGCCTTACGAGACGAGCGAACCATAAGCCGAACGTATTCGGACACCAGGGTTGACCCTCACGCTCGAAGACGAGCGTATCGTTCGTGCGCCAAATGCCGAGTGATTTGAACCTCGCATGCTGCTCGCGCCGGTGACGCCGCAGACGCTCGACCGCGAATTCCGGCAGCTTGATCGAGCGACGAGAGCTGTTGGTCTTCGGCTCCTTGAAGCGGATGCGAGCGCCTCGGAGCGCCGCAAACCCGAGCCAAGCATAAGGACGACGGCGGCACCGATGTCGGGGTCATCAGCAAAGGCACCGATGTAGGCCCGCGCGCCGTCGGCGTCGAGCGAGCGCATCTCGCGCGGGCTGAAGCTTGGTGCGTCGACGACCTTGCAAGGGTTGAACATAATCACGCGCTGCTTCGTGGCCTTATTCAGCGCGATCGCCAGCGTCATCCAAATGTGTCGAACCGTGCGCGGAGCGATCGTACCCTGGCCGTTTCGCTTGCGTGTCTTGGCCCACGTGCGCTTTGCGTCTTCGAGATGCGAGGGCTTCAAGTCACGCAGTCGGACGAGGCCGAGCACGGGGACGATAAAACGGCGGACAATGGATTGCTCCAGCGCATCCAGCGGCTGGTATGGCCGGATGACCTGCCGGAATGGCAGAACGTGGATCGCGCGCCAAACGCTGCCGCACGAAACGAGGTCTTTGAAGCGTTCGAGGCGTTGGACGAGATGGATACTAGTTCCCTGGGCGACGCGGCAGATGACGGCTCACGTTTTCTGCGGTTCGACGCTGGGGCACAGAATGTTTTTGATGAGTGGCGCGACGGGTTCGAAAGCCGCTTGCGCTCGCCCGAGCTTGCCGAAGAGTCGGCTGTCGCCTCCGCACTCGCAAAATATCGTTCGCTCATGCCATCCTTAGCCTTGATCTTTCATCTCGTCCGCGGCCGTCGAGACTCTGTCACCGAATCTGATGCACGACTTGCCGCGGACTGACCGAGTTCTTAGAATGTCATGCTCGAAAAGGTCTATGCATATGGCGGTGCGGCCAGTGCACCCGTTCTCCTGGCGGAACGTATCGAGAGAGGTCAAGTTACCAGCGGCATGTCGGTGCGCGAGGTCTACCGCAAGGGGTGGTTCGGGCTAAAGACTTCCGCGCGCGTCGAGGCGGCTGCCGCCGCTCTTGAGTCCGCGGCGTGGCTCCGGCTTGATCGGCGTGTGGGCGAAACGGGCAGGCCGCCATCGCCCACAATCGCCATCAATCCGGGGTTCGACGAGGGGTTGCCGTGAAGACATTCACTCCGCGCTGGTCCACTAAAAATGGCGGGCCCTGCACGAAATCCGCCGACGGAACTGATAAAACGGATTCCGTAGGTTCCGTCGGTTCATTCCAGGGGCGTTTTCAAAATGTTGTAGGAGCAGAGTCCGTGCTTACTGCAGCATCCGACGTCGTACTCGCCGCGCAGCGGCTCTCATCAACGGGGCGCTTTATGCCGGCGCGGCCCGGGGAATGTCCGTTCCTTTGGGGCTACGCCGGAGCGCGTTGCCGGCGTTGCGGCGCTTCGTGGGGCGACCACTTTCCGCGAAAATTTTAGCTCGTCGGTTTTTTGCGCACCATGGTTTAGGATTTCAGTCGCGGGGATCGCGACCACGCGCCAAGAGGGTGGCATATTAAAGCGAGCCTCTTCGGCTCAGTCGCCTCGCCCAGACATGCGCCACCCCAGGCATCAGCCCAGCGTAGCTGGTTTGCTTCAAACGCGAGATCGCGGCAAAGGCTCGACGCCTTTTCGCTCGATGCGAATTGGCAACGCGGCGGGCCTGTCGCTCGCAGCCGCCCCGCGCTGCTCGAACGGCTAGCCGCTCGCCTCGGATGGGACCGAGCGTCGCCACACCGAACAGCCTGTGGTACCCAGACGTTCTCGGATCATGGGGAGCAAGGTTAGTGAAAAATCGAGTTTTTAGTCGCTACGCCCTTAGTTGCTGCATAGCTTCGGCAATGCTCGCAGGGTGTGGCGGAATGCAGCCGCCGATAGGTGCACCGAGCGGAACCCACGACGCCGACGCGCGGGCTTATCATAAGACGTTTCGTTATACTGGCTCTGAACAAAGGTTCACCGTTCCGGCAACGTTGACAGAAGTTCATGTCGTCGCCCTCGGAGCTGCCGGCGGCAATAATTCTAGCGGCGCCGCCATCCCCGCCCGCGGTGGTCGTGTTTCGGCGGTTATCCCGGTCACGCCGGGCGAAAAGCTAGCTGTCTTTGTCGGCGGCGCTGGCGATTTTGGCGGCTATAACGGGGGTGGTGCCGGGGGCACCAGCGGTGGCTATTGTCACTGCACTCTTGGATTTGCTGGCGGTGGCGCTTCGGACGTTCGCCAGGGTGGCGATACATTATCCGACCGCGTGATAGTCGCCGCGGGGGGCGGCGGTGCCGGCGGCTTCGACCCCAAGGGTTATGGACCGTCTCAGCTCGCTGGCGGCCCTGGAGGCGGGCTAATCGGCGGCGCAGGTGATGGATACCCTTCCGGGGATGCTGGCGGCGGAGGTGGCGGCGGAACGCAAAAGGCTGGAGGCAGTGGTGGTACCGCCGGCAGCTTTTACGGCTACACAGGCGAGCCAGGCATAAGCGGCGCCTTGAGTGTGGGTGGTGCCGGCGGTAGTGGTGACGTTTCCTACGGCGGAGGAGCAGGCGGCGGCGGAGGGGGCGGCGGCTACTACGGCGGCGGCGGCGGCGGTGCCGGTGGCGGCGCTTTCTTGCAATATTGTTTCGAGTGTCAAGGGGGCGGAGGTGGCGGTGGATCATCGTATATCGACCGCCACGCCAGCAAAGGCCGTACCTGGAGCCACTGGAACAGTGCGACGGGCAACGGACTCGTAGTCTTCAGTTGGCAATAACACCAATGAGTACAATTAGCTCTAGCCGTCACTTGCTGAGTATCGTCGTCGCCGCATCTCTCGCTGCGTGCGGCGGACCGCAGCCGCCGATCGGCCCGTCGGGCGCGATGTTGCAAACCTCGGCAATCGCAACGCACGGCGCTCGCGGCAAGTCGTGGATGCTGCCGGAGGCTAAGAGCGAGGACCTGCTCTACGTATCCTCCGACTACGACGGCGTTCAGGTCTTCTCGTATCCCAAGGGGGCATACGTGGGGGGAATAGACGCCTTCGGCTCCGGCCTATGCAGCGACCAAAAGGGCGACGTTTTCGTAACGAATACGTTAGATTCCCAGGTCTACGAATATGCGCACAGCGGGACGGAGCGCCTTCAGACGCTCTATGACAACTCCATGGATTTTAATCCGTTCGATTGTTCGGTCGATCCCACGACTGGGAACCTCGCCGTCGCAAGTGTAGATGCGAGATTCGTTGTTGTCTTTCCCAATGCGGAGCAGAGACCGAAAGCCTACTACGAGGATATGAAGCACGTAAGCATGGACAAATGCGCCTACGACGACAAAGGCAATCTCTTCGTCGATCAGATTGATAGTCACAATGGGCGCAAGAATTACATCGGCGAGCTGCCGAAGGGCGCGAGGCATTTTACGAATTACGTACTAGACCAGCGTATTTCCCATCCCGGAGGCATCCAGTTCGACGGTAAGCACATAGCCATCGAGGACCAAGACTCGCACGTCGTTTATCGGCTCCGTTTCTCCGGGACCAAGGCGATCCTCGTGGGCAGTACCCCGCTGAACGGGACCACGTGGGTAGCACAGTATTGGATCCAGGGTAAGACGCTCGTCGGTCCGGATGAGAACAGCACGGTCTACTTCTGGAGATACCCGGGAGGGGGCTCCCCGGTCGGCTCGATTCAAGGCTTACCAGAGCCCTACGGCGTGACCGTGAGCTTACACGACTAAAGGCAGCTTGGCGCGGCCGTCGAGTCCGTTTCTGCGAAGGAGTGAGGGTGAGGATTCTAGGTTTTGGCCGCTACGCGCTTCTCAGCTGCGCAGCTGCGGCAATGCTCGCGGGGTGCGGCAGATCGCAGCCGCCGATCGGTGCACCGGGCGCGCTTCCGCAAAGCGGCGCCAGCAGCGGTTACGGTTACAATACGCTCTACGGCTTCGGTCGCCGCTCGGGCGACGGCGAGGAACCAAAGGCAGCTTTGATCGATGTAAATGGCACGCTGTACGGTACGACGTATGCCGGTGGCAGCATTGCGTGCGCCGGCGGCTGCGGTACAGTATTCAAGGTCACTCCAGCTGGTAAGAAGACCCTGATCTACAGGTTCGGCGGCGGTACGGATGGCGCAAATCCCAGCGCGAGCTTACTTGCGGTAGGAGGCGTTTTGTATGGGACGACCGAGTATGGTGGAACCTTCAATGTGGGAACGATCTTCAGGGTTAGCACAAAGGGCGTCGAGAGCGTAGTATACAGCTTCGGCCCCATTCCTGATGGTGAGAAGCCTCTGGCCAGCTTGATCGATGTGAACGGTAAGCTCTACGGTACGACGCTAGGTGGCGGCGACGATTCGGCCTGCCCTGGGGGCTGTGGCACGGTTTTTAGGGTCAGCAAAGGTGGCAGGGAGAAGATTTTACACCTCTTTTCGGTTTACAACAACGACGGAGCATTCCCCGATTCGAGCTTGCTCGACGTGAGTGGCATGTTGTACGGAACGACAGCCGGTGGAGGAGCGCTCCTGACCGAGGGCGGTGGAACGGCATACAGAATCAGCACGACCGGCACGGAGCAAGTGATGTATGCTTTCGGCTATGAGGGCTCCAACGGGAGCTTCCCCGGTGCGGCTTTGATAAACGTGGGCGGAACGCTGTACGGGACGACACAAGAGAGCGGCCTCAACGGTGGCGGGACCTCCTTGAGCATCACGACAAGCGGCAGCCTGACGACACTCTATTACTTTGGTTCAAAACCTGACGGGAGTGACCCCGATGCGCCGTTGCTCAACCCCAACGGCACGCTCTACGGGACCACCGCTCAGGGAGGTTTGTACGGTAAGGGAACCATTTTCAGCATGACTCTTAGCGGTAACGAAACGGTTCTTCATAGTTTCGGCTCCAGCTCTGATGGCGCAACACCGCGAGCCGGTCTTATCGACGTACACGGAACGCTGTACGGTACGACCACAGCGGGCGGAGCGTACGGCGATGGAACCGTCTTTGCGCTGAAGCCGTAGCCAACGGCCCCTCCGAGCATCTGCTCCTTTGCACATCTTCGCGAGAGTGAGGCCGTGCTCGCCTTACGGTAGCGGAGGCCGCTCCGATTCGCAGGTCTACGACTTACCCTAGGCCTTTTGTACTATCCATCTCATGAGTAGGTCGGCTCATTTATCAGAAAGTTTCCTTGGCGAGACCTAGGCTGCATGCTAGGCTTGGTACTGCAAATTGTTGAGGAGCTTCGTATCTCAAATGGCACTACGTTTAACGCGCTATATTATCGGTGTTTACGCTGCGGCTGCGGTACTCGCCGGTTGCGGCAACATGACTAAGACGTTGCCAGCCAGCACAACGGTCGCGACAGCGCGAAATTCGAAAGCGCTCCAGACCGAGAGAGTTCTCTACAGCTTTACGGGGATGCGCGACGGATCGCATCCGATTGCCGGGCTGACGCTAGACAAGCAAGGTAATCTTTACGGCACAACGATTCTTGGGGGATCCGCTGGACTCGGGACGGTCTTTGTTCTTGCACCGTCTTCACCAGGGTACCAGGAGCGCGTTCTCTATAGCTTCCGGGGAAATCCCGACGGAAGCTCTCCCAACGGCGGCGTCGGTCTCGACTCTAGCGGTACACTTTACGGAACAACGCTAGAAGGCGGAAGAGGCTACGGAACGGTGTTTGCTCTAAAGCCGTCCGCATCTGGCTACGCTGAAAGCCTCATTCATTCATTTGATCCACATTTCTATGGTAGCGACGGCGAATTCCCTTACTCAGGGGTGATTGTAAACGATGCTGGCGTCCTATATGGTACAACCTCCGCTGGGGGTTATGGTTCCGGAGGGATTGAAATTCTGACGCCGTCCGAATACGGCTATAACCGAACCGGTTGGAACTTCGGTGAGGGGAATAGCGGCATGGCTCCGTACGGCGGTGTCGTGCTCGGAAAACGTGGCTATCTCTACGGCACTACTTCAAAAGGTGGCAATGGAAATGCCGGGACAGTGTATGAGGTCACAGTAACCGGGAATAGTTTTCCGACCACGATCCACAGTTTCAGCGGGCCCGACGGAGCTAGTCCCCAATCCTCGCTGGTCGTCGATAAGCGGGGTATGATCTACGGCACGACTGTTGAAGGCGGTGCATCTAACGCAGGCACTGTGTTCCGGTTGTCGCGACACAATCGTGCGTGGACCGAAGCGGTGCTGCACAGCTTCGCTGGCTCAACAGACGGCTCCGACCCTCACGGGGCTCCCCTGCTAGGCCTACACGGGATAATCTACGGAACGACCGAGAGCGGTGGCGCATACGGGAACGGCACGGTCTATGCCCTCACTCCGTCAGGAACAGGCTATACAAAGCGAACCGTGTATTCGTTCGAAGGGAAGCCTGACGGCTCAGGCCCGATGAGCGGACTGATTCTGGGCAAGAACGGACGCCTCTTCGGAACGACCGAGTCTGGAGGATCGCGCAACCGTGGCACCGTTTTTGAGATTCGGCCATGAGTTTCAGGCAATAGCGCGCGGACCAGCAGCCCCCGCGCCTCTGCCCGGCTTCGCGACCGCGAGGCCGTGTTTGCATCACGGAGCCGAGGCGGCTCTACGGGCTGCGCCGAACCATTGAAGCCGCCGATCCGTTGAGACTCCGAGAGAAATAGAAATGAGGATTCTAGGTTTTGGCACTAACTTGAAGGCCAAGTCTACGAGAAGGCCACCGTCGTGCGATTCCCGCTTTTCGTAACGGCGCGAATGTGGGAGTATATCGAGCCGATCGCAAGAGGCGCTCGGTACGAGGACCCGCGGGCGCTTTCTTGATCAGCAATGGCCTCGGTGAGCTAGACGGTGGTGAGACGCAGTAGGCGACCGACCGAAGATCGAGTTTGTTGACGTGACGTTTTGGCTGCGAGATTCAGATGACGCTTTGAGGACGGTTGCGAAACAGCTAAGCAGTCTGGGTGCGCCAATGGGTTCAGAGATGCAATACTCGCGCGGCGACGAGGCGTTCGTCATGCCTTTTGGCTCGACCGAGTGCGTGGCCGTTTTTCTCGACGGCGCGTCGTTGCCCCGTGAAGTCTACAGGAGCGAAGATGTAAACGAGGTCGTGGCCCGCCTGATTCAGCGTTCTGGCACAAAGGCTCAACGGCGAGCACCGGCATCATTGCGTCCTTCATGGCTTCCGCATCCGCTCCATAAAAGAAAAGCGCTGTCTCCTTCGGTCCGCGCCAGTGTGGGCGGAACCTTCCTGGCCGGCGACAACTATCTTGGCCGGTTGACGACAACTATCTTGGCCGGTTGAGGGCCTAGGCCGGAAGGCCCAGGAGCGGGGCCGCGAGCGCCAACGCGAGGTCGAAGGCTCGTGGAATGCCCGGCAAAAGGATCACCGACCACCAAGTGCTCACGTACAAGACCAAGCGCCGTGCGCATACTCAGCACGGAAAGCGGGATCGTCACCGTGCGTCGTCTTCGCAGTGTCTTGGCATCTTTGAATGCGAGCTCGGCCTTGACCGAGTTTTCATTACGACGCTCGAGGCAACGTTCGAAGTGGATTGTCCGTGCGTCGAAATAGACGTCGCGCCACTTCAGACCAAGCAGCTCTGCCCGTCCCGGACCGCAGCTTATTGCAATAGCCGCTGCGACGCCCAAGGGCGTCTTATCAAAGGCAGCGAGGTATGCTTGCGCGTCGGCGCGCGACAACGTAGAAGAGCCCACGGCGGTGCGGGGAGACTTGACAAGTTTAGTTGCCCTTCCCGTATCGAGCGACATTCGGCTCTACTTCTGAAACCACGTCGATTATGTGGTTCTCGCACATAATTCCCCAGTGCTTATACATTGGCGCCGAGAAGCCGACGTTCTGTTCTGTTCTTACGAAGTCTAAGTAACGCGATGTTTGGTATTCGCGGAAGCGCTTTCCCTGAAACTCTTGCGAAGGATCCCACGCGGCGTAGCTTTCGTTAAAGACGTTGTAAGCCACGTACCGAGGCCAAAAAACCTCAAAAAGATGATCTCGCCGCGTGTGCTCTACGGGATGGGCGCCTTCCACGGGGGACGGCGGCGACGGCATGATTCGGTCGCTCACCGAAAGCTCGGCCACGATCAGTCGAAGGCTGTTGTTATGCTCAGATATGTTAACCAGGTCGAGGTATGGACAACGGTCCATCTCGTCCATAGCAGAGTCCGTTTTGCCGGGAATGCGTAGACATGCATCGTGCCACGTGTACGATGGGGTGTCACGGAGCTGGTACAAGACATCGCCGCCATGATAATAACCGATGGAGCTTACGGTCGTTATGAGCCCGGCAAAGTGTAGCTGTCCCGCGTCAAGTGGGTGGTGATACTTCCAGGTCGCTTTGAAATGGTTGAGCGTTTCTTCGTCCGCGACTTCAACTGGGCAGCCGATCGGGAAGCGCTCCTTGTACGGACCGGGGTAAGGATTCGGTTCCGGTGGCCTGAGCGGGTCAGACATGAAGAACTCCCGCTAGTGGCAGGCATGATGTCACAGCGGAGTCAGGTTCGACAGTCGTACGCCCAGCTCCAGCCATGTCGACCAGCGAGAGTAAGGCCCCCGAATGCCGCGGATGCGGCACTCTTGCGCCGGGCTCGGATACGTGAGCAGGCCGCGAACGATAGTCCCGTACTGCCCGCGCCTCTGCCCCGCGCACAACTTCGCATTGAACTGCACAGCGTAAAGCGGAGCCTTGGTTTGTGACTTCGATCGAGCGTTTAAGGCTGGCTTATGAAGAACGCGATTACCGGCGCGAGCCCGCGCGCAGGCCTGGACTTGGTGAACGGGAAGCTGTCCGGCACGACAACAAGCGGCGGATACGGTTACGGCACCGTCTTTTCGGTCACGTCGTGATCCGCACGCGCGTCCTTGCAAGGAGCGGTGAGATGAGACCTTCCAATTTCGGGCGGCACTCTGGCATCTGCGTCGCCGTCGCTATGCTTGCGGCCTGTGGTGGTCACACAGACGGTGGCGCCGTACCTGCAATCAACGCGAGTGTTAACGCCTTTTCGAACCATCATACCTTCAAGTACACGGGGGCTGAGCAGACATTCCATGTGCCGTCCAATGTCACGCAGATAAGGGTGATCGCTCTTGGTGGCAATGGGGCCTACGGATCGGGAGGCGGCAGTTATGTTGCCTTCGGCGGCCGCGTGAGCGCAATCGTTCCGGTTACGCCGGGAGAGACGCTGGCGATTGATGTCGGCGGGAACGGCGACGGTCTCAACGGCGGGTTTAATGGCGGCGGCGCCGGTGGTAACGGGTACAAAACGCTAGTTGCGTACGGTGGCGGCGGCGCTTCCGACGTCCGGGAAGGCGGCGCCAAGCTCTCTAACCGCATTCTCGTCGCGGGTGGTGGCGGCGGCCAGGGCGGCTTCAACGATGCAGGAAGGCAGCGCCGTTACGGGCGCGGCGGCAAGGGCGGTGGTCAAATCGGCGGGATTGGTAGCACCGGCTACGGTGATTATGGCTACTCCCAAAGTTGCAGCAGCAGCGATCACCACTCCCCAGGATACGAGCCCTACGGCGGTTGCGGCGGCGCTGGCGGCACGCAAAGTCAAGGCGGGCTAGGCGGGATCGGTGGCGACGGATTCTACTGTTATGGGACTCCGGGAGAAAACGGCACTCTCGGGGTCGGCGGCACTGGCGCCGAAGAGGGCGGAAGCTACACCTCGTGCGGTGGCTATGGTGGCGGTGGTGGCGGGGGATATTACGGCGGCGGTGGTGGCGGTGAGGGTGCCAACCACGGCAGCAGCCCTATCGGCGGGGGCGGTGGCGGCGGCGGCGGATCATCCTACGTCGAGTCAAGCGCCTCAAGCGTGCATTACTGGCGTGGCTGGAACAAATCGCACAACGGCGGACTGGTCGTGTTCGATTGGTAGCACGCGAAGGCGCGCGGCATACTCGCATTGACTAGGGGGAAGATAAAAACGCTGCGCCGACTGGTTCTTTTCCGGCGTGTGCTGTAACAAAATACCGCGTGCTGCAACAATAGGCCGACCGAGCACCTCGACAGCCTAAAGCGGCGTCACCCAACATCGACCGCTTTATGAAGTCGTTAACCCGCCCCGGCATCGGCGCGAGCGGCTGTAAACTGAGTCGCCCTCGAGCAATAGGCGCTCGCCCGCCGCTACTTTGGGCGCTGCCGATACACGTTTAGCGCGGTTGATTACTTTTGATCAGCGATCCCGGGACAATGAACGATAACATTACCGACTAGGCAGCTGCATCAAAAGAGTCACTCGATAAGTGCTTGTCGATTTTGTGATACTTCCTCAGATTCACTCGACAAGTGCCTGTCGAGTTTGTGATATTTCCTCAGATTCACTCGACAAGTGCTTGTCACGTTTGTGATAAGTTCTCAAAAAAAGCCGCCGCATAAAGCCTCGCGTGTAGCGCATTGCAATCCGCCGGCCGTGAAAACGCGTGCGCCGCAAGGTGGTGTCACAGGCACATGCCTTCACCCGTTACAAACGAGTATCATATCGAAACTAAAAGCCGCAGTGTGGTGTGCGGATGGCCCATTCCTCACTGCAAGCCTTTGGAGAAACCGTGATGAAATCTCTAAAACTATTCGTGGGGATCGCTTCGATCGCAACGCTTCTTCTGACCCTAACCCCGGTCGCTTACGGCGCGACGATAACGCTCCGTCCTAAGCTCGACACCGCGCCGCAAATGCTAGCCGCTAACGTGCAGGGACGGTCTTGTGCGCACACGGACGCGGCCCTCGCAGGGACGCCGTTCTTCGAAATGCCTCAGATTGCTCAGGAGGAGGGGAACAGAGGCGCTAGCGTAGTTGAGGTCGATCTCCTGCCTAGCGGCACACTCAACCACTACGCGCTCGAGCAATCCAGTGGCAACTTCGTCTTGGACAATTCAGCTTTTCGGACGGCCCGCATGACCAAATACCAGCCCGAAACGCAAAATTGCGTCGCGATCCCGGGTTCGTACTTGTTGGAAGTGGACTTCTAGAGAGCCTTACAGTTCTATAGTGGACTTGGAAGCTGCACTATGAATGCTGCAGTCCTCTCCGGCGCATATCGATCCAACGGAAACAAAGGGTATTGTCGCTAAAGGTAAGCAGCAAAACGGTGATGCGGCGCGCGATTTCGGATCGCGCGCCGCGATTATGCCAAGGGCCTGAATCAAGCCTTCGATGGCTGGGCGATCGCGGGCAGCTCTGCTCATAACTCGACGGTAACCGT
>JBAQAW010000102.1:0-5801 GCA_049285915.1 Candidatus Cybelea sp.
ACTTCGCAAAAATGCGGCATCTTGTTGTCGGTTTCGAAGATGGAATTCGAGTAGTACATCGCGCACCGTGCGTTGTAGCAGTGTTTCAGGCCGAAGGCGTGGCCGAGCTCGTGGATCGATTCCTTAAGGATGCGTTGGAAGAGGATATTGGAATCGGCCGGCTCGCCGTAAAACTCCGAGCGCAGACGGTGGACCGAGACGACCGCAAGGCTCTGGGTTTCGTCGGCATCGCCGAAGACGAAGCGGTGCGACGTCTTGTACAGGTCGAACTCGGTGATCGCCAGCGTTGCCGCGCCGGCCTCCGGATGCGCCCGCTGCACCTTCGTCATGAGCGTCGAGACGAAGAGCTGGCCCCGCGTCGCGTTGAGCGTACTGCGGGGAACGACCAGCGAACGTTCCACGCCCACGCCGCAGAGAAAGCGTTCTTCGAGACATGGGGCGAGACGACTCATGAATCCCGCGTCAACGGTATTGATCGGCACGATTCGAATATTCGAATCCATCTCGAGCGGCGTACTTCGCGCACAAAATCTAGGTGGCCTGCATCTGCCGCGTCGAAGTCTACACGATGATCGTCGGCATCGGTCTCGACATGGCACACGTCGCGCGCTACCGCTTCGGGGAGCGCGAACTTGCATGGTTCGCGCGAAAGATCTATACCGAGGGCGAGATGGCGTACGCGCTGCGCAAACGCAACTGGCCCGAACGGCTCGCAGGCTTCTTCGCCGCGAAGGAGGCGACACGCAAAGCTTTCGGCCACTGGATTCCGTGGCGGGGCGTCGGGGTGGGGCACGAACCCAGCGGCAAACCCACGATCGAGCTCTTCGGTGACGCGAAGCGGCTGATCGAGCTGCGCGGCGTGCGAACGATCCACCTGACGATAACGCATACGGCCGAAGTCGCCGCGGCCGTGGTAATTTTGGAATCGTGATCTACGTCCTGACGCCCGAGCAGATGCGTGCCGCCGACGCCGAGGCGATCGCTCGCGCCGGTGCGATCGAGTTGATGAGCAATGCGGGCGCCGCCATCGCAGAGCGCCTGCGCCGCATCGCTCCGCCCGGCGCCCGCATCGTCGCCTTCGCCGGCCCGGGCAACAACGGCGGCGATGCGTTCTGTGCGCTGGCCGAGATTGCGAGCGAATACGATTGTACGGTCGCCGAAGATCCTTCGGCGTCTGGATCGGAGGCCCGCATCGCCGCGCGGGGGCGCGCGGCAGAAGCAAACGTCCGAAACGTGGCGCTGCCGCCCGGCGAGCGCGAGGCTCGAGCGTTGCTGCGCAATGCGATCGGCGTCGACGGGATGTTCGGAACCGGCGCCCGGCTGCCGTTGCCCGATGCGTACCGCCATCTCGCGCGCGTCCTCGACGCACGGGAACGCGCGGTTCTCGCCATCGACATCCCTAGCGGGATCGACGCGCTGACCGGTCTCGTCGCCGAAGATGCCGTGCGGGCCACACTGACGGTGACGCTGGCGGCGGCAAAGCCCGGTCTGCTGCTCGAACCGGCGCGGGAATACGTCGGTGAGCTGGTTTACGCGGATATCGGAATACCCGAGGCGATGCTGGCCGCTCAGCCGCGCACCTTCGCGGCGCTCGACGACGCGGCGTTTCTCGAGTTGCTCCCTCGGCGTGCCGCCGATACCGACAAGCGCGGCGCCGGCGCGCCGCTGATCGTTGCTGGGTCGGCGCAGTTTCCGGGCGCGGCGACCCTCTGCGCGCGAGCTGCGGCGCGCGCCGGCGCCGGTTACGTGACGGTCGCGACTCCAAGCTCGGCGGCAGCCGCACTGCGCGCCCATCTTGTCGAGCAAGTCGTCGTCGAGCTTTCGGATGCGGCCGAGCCGGAAGCGATCGCGGAAGAACTCGTAGATATTTCGCGCCACAACGGCGCGGTCGCGATCGGCCCCGGCTTAGGGCTCGACGAGCGCACGGCTAAGATCTTTACCCTGTTCCTCGAGGCGAACCGGCTGCCGATCGTCGTCGATGCCAGCGGCCTCTTTCATCTCAGCAAGCACCTCGACTTGCTGCGCGGCCGGCCCTGCGTCGTCACGCCGCACGCCGGTGAGTTCGCGCGCCTCTCAGGCTTGGGAACGATCGCGCCGGGGACGCGCGTCGAGCGCATCCGCGAGTTCGTCGACCGCACGGGCATCACGACGCTGCTCAAGGGCTCCGACACGCTGATCTACGACGGGACGACCGTACACATCAACACGACCGGTACGAACGCGCTCGCGACCGCGGGCACCGGCGACGTGCTCACCGGAATCATCGCGACGCTGCTCTCTCAAGGACTCTCCCCGGTGCAGGCCGCCTGCGCGGGCGCCTTTTGGCATGGCCTGGCCGGGCACGAGGCGGCACGCAAGCGCCGTGCCGGCGTCGTGGCCGGCGACGTCGTCGACGCCCTCAGCGACGCGTTGCCGCGATAAGCGCAGCTGCCAGCGCACGAACGCGTTCGACGGCTGCCTCCCCCGACGCGCCCGCATACCGGTCGATCAACGCGCTGCCGACGATGACGCCGTCGGCATCCACGACGCTGCGCACGTCCTGCGCACGGCTCACGCCGAATCCGACCGCGAGCGGCTTCGACGTCATCTCTCGCAGCGCCGCGATCTGCGTGCGCAAGGGTGCGAAGTCGGGAGCCTTCCCCGCTCCGGTAACGCCGAGGCGCGAGACGACGTAGACGAATCCGCCCGCGGCCTCGCCGATTCGGCGCGAACGCTCCCTCGGCGTCGACGGTGCGACGAGCAGCGGCATCTCCAATCCCCACTCGGCCAGCGCTTCGCGCAACTCTGCGCTCTCCTCGAGCGCGAGGTCCGGAACGATCGCGCCGGCTGCGCCTGTATCGGCAAGCGCGGCAGCGAAGCGCTGGAGACCGAATTGATAGACCGGATTGTAGTAGGTGAAGAGCACGATCGGCGCCGAGTCGCCGCTGCACCGCTTCGCGAGCGCGAGCACCTCGGGCAGACCGACACCGTTGCTCAGCGCTCGCTGCCCCGCGGCTGCGATCGTCGGCCCGTCGGCGAGCGGATCGCTGTAGGGTACGCCCAGTTCGATGAGATCCGCACCTTGCGCGCTCAACGCGCCGATCAACTGCTCCGTTGTCGCGAGATCCGGATCGCCCGCCATCAGATAGGGGATGAAGGCGAGGCGATTCTCGCTGCGAGCGCGCTCGAAGACCGCCGCTAGCATCGGCCGATGTCTTTGTCGCCTCGTCCGCTCAAGTTCACCAGGAGGAGGTCGTCTTTCGTGCGTTGCGCGGCGAGCTTGCGCGCGAAGGCGATCGCGTGCGCGCTCTCGAGCGCGGGCACGATGCCTTCGGAACGCGCAAAACTGCGGAACGCCTCGATCGCCTCTTCATCGGTGACGGTCACGTACGTCGCGCGTCCGTTCTCCTTGAAGAATGCGTGCTCGGGGCCGACACCCGGATAGTCGAGGCCGGCGCTGATCGAGTGCGTCTCGCGCACCTGGCCCTGCGCGGTCTGCAGCAGATAGGATCGCGAGCCGTGGAGCACGCCGATGCTTCCGGCTCCGAGCGAAGCTGCGTGTTTCTCGCCGTCCAGCCCCTCGCCGCCCGCTTCGACGCCCCAGAACCTGACCTCCGGATCGCCGGCGAAACCGGAGAAGATGCCGATCGCGTTGCTGCCGCCGCCGACGCAAGCGATCACGTCGCTCGGCAGGCGTCCGTAGCGCTCGAGCGTCTGCCGGCGAGCCTCGACGCCGATGATCTTTTGCAGCTCGCGCACCATATACGGATACGGATGCGCGCCGACGACGCTGCCGATCACGTAGAAGGTATCCTCGACGCAAGCGGCCCACACGCGAAAGGCTTCGTTGGTCGCATCTTTGAGCGTCTGCGTCCCGCTCTCCACCGAGTGCACGGTCGCGCCGAGCAAGCGCATCACGTAGACGTTGAGCGCCTGGCGCTCGACGTCGCGGGCGCCCATATAAACGTCGACCGGCAAACCGAACTTCGCACCGACCGTTGCCGTCGCGACGCCGTGCTGGCCGGCACCGGTCTCCGCGAGCAGCCGGCGTTTGCCCATCCGCCGCGCGAGCAGGGCCTGGCCGACGGTGTTGTTGATCTTGTGCGCGCCGGTGTGGTTGGTGTCTTCGCGCTTCATCAGCAGCGGCACGGGCGAGAGATCGGCAACGTAGCGTTCGCAGCAATAGAGCGGCGACGGCCGGCCGACGAAATCGCGTAAGACCGCGTGGTACTCGTCCCAAAAAGAGGGATCGTCGAAGGCCTCGCTCGTCGCGCGATTCAGCTCGTCAAGCGCGGCGACCAGCACTTCGGGGACGAAGCGGCCGCCGAACTCGCCGAAGTAACCGCGGGCATCGGGTTTCATTTCGCTTCGCGCACGGCTCGCACGAAGTCGCGCATCTTCTGCGGGTCCTTGCGGCCGTCGGTCTCGATTCCATTGCGCACGTCGACGCCGAAGGGATGCGCGCGCTCGACGCATCGCGCGACGTTCTCGGCGCTCAGCCCGCCCGCGATCACGACGCGCCGCTTGGCGGCGATTGCCACGACCTGGTTCCAGTCGAAAGTCTGCCCCGTGCCGCCCGCCATTCCGTCGTGCCGGGCATCGAAGAGAACGACCGCCTCGGGATAGCGTTCGCACCGTTCGTCGACGAGCGTAGAGCGATCGTCGATGTGGATCGCCTTGATCGCGCGGTCGCCGTAGCGCCCGACGAAATCGGGGGTCTCCTCACCCGAAAACTGCAGCAGCGCCGCCGGGAAGAGCTCGAGCACGCTCTCGACCTCGCTGCGCTCCGGGTTCACGAAGACGGCGACGGGCGAGATTCCGGCTGGCTTCCGGCGCGCGATCTCCTCGGCCGCGTCGAAACCGATGCGCCGCGGCGACGGTGCAAAGATCATTCCGAACGCGTCGGCGCCCGCTTCGCGCGACATCGTCGCGTCTGCAAGCGACGTGCAGCCGCAGAATTTGATCCAGGCCTCAGCCACGGGAACCGGCCTCCTTCGCGCGCTCGAACGTACGCCAGGCTGCGCCGCTGCGCAGCGCGTCGCGTGCCCGCTCGAAGGCCGCCGGCAACTCGCTCTCGGCGCCGATGACGGCCAACACGACCGCCGCGTTTAGCGCGACGACGTCTGCAGCGGCACTCGCGGCGCCCTGCAATATCTCGACGAAGGCCTGCCGGCATAGCTGAACGGAACCGCCGACCGGGGTGCGCAGCGGAACGGTAATTCCGAAGGCGGCCGGCTCGATCTGCCACAGCCGCGCACCGTTTTCGTCGAAGGAGTAGATCGTCGTCGGCGCGTCGCCGGCAACCTCGTCGATTCCGCTGCCGCCGTGCACGACGGCACCGCGCGCCACCCCAAGGGCTTGGAGCGCCGGGCCAAGGCGTTCGACGAGCCCTTCACGCGCCACACCGACCACCAGATGCGTCGCACTCGCCGGGTTCGTCAGCGGCCCGAGGAGATTAAAAATCGTGCGCACCCCGAGCTCGCGGCGAACGGCCGCGGCATTGCGCATCGCGGGATGGTAGCGCGGCGCGAACATGAACGTGAAGCCGGACTCGCGCAACATACGCACCGCAACCTCCGGCGCTACCTCGATCGGAAAACCGGCCGACTCGAGAACGTCGGCGCTCCCGCAAGCGCTCGAGGCCGCGCGATTGCCGTGTTTGGCAACCGGAATCCCCATCGCCGCAACGGTGAGGGCCGCCATCGTGGAGATGTTGAGCGTGTTGGCGTGATCGCCGCCCGTCCCGACCACATCGACGACCATCGGCAGGCCGTGTTCGACGTGCAGGCTGCGTTCGCGCATCGCGCGAGCCGCGCCGACGA
>JBAQAW010000103.1:0-10741 GCA_049285915.1 Candidatus Cybelea sp.
GTTCTCGTGGCGATCGAACGCGATGCCTTCGGGCACCGTACCGGAGGTGATTTGCTGAAGGACCGTATCGGCCCCGGTGCGAGTATTCACGGAGACCAGGAACGGTTGGCCGTAGTTGTTGTAACCGTCGGCCAAAAGTGCGTGGGCGCTCGCGGCTAAATACTCCACCTCGCTCAAGTGCGAGGTAACGAGCGTGCGTGCCGGCGTTCCGCCGCCGCTTGCGATCTCCCTTGCGGTAAAGAAGTCGATGACGTTGTCGCCGGCGTTCGCGGCGTACAAATCGCCGTTCTTGTCGAAGGCGAGTCCGATCGCATACGGGCCTTGCGACAGGTTCAGCGTGGCGAACAGCGCGATCTGATTGCGGTTCACGTGCCAGACGGTAACCGCCTCCGAGCGCGTCCCAACGGCGAGATTCCCGGACCGCGGGGCGACGGCGAGGCCGACGCCGGTGCACGTGCACTGTGAAATCATCTTGAGTGTTTTCGCATCGTAGACGTCGACGTTGGCCGCCTCTCCGTTCGAAGCAAAGATCCATGTTGATGCGGGCGGCCCTTTCCCGTCGGGCGCGTTGGGTTTCGAGAAGGTCGCGCTCACGCCCGGCGCCCGCGCGCCGGTAAACGGCAGCGCGGCTCCGCTCGATGCCGGGGCCGTCGGCCCCTGGCACGCGGCCACCAAAAGCGGCAGAACGGTGATCGTCATAGCGCGGTGCATGGCAGCCTCTTTCTTCACGGGCGCCTCCTGGGGGTTCCCCGCTTAGCATGGCCACGCAGGATGAAGAATCTCTGAAACAAAGGCTACTCCGCAATGCGGTATGCCTTGGTACGGATCTGGGCCGTGCTCACCATCGGATTGCTCGCGGGCGTGCTCGGCGATGCTGGGACCGAGTTTTCCGCGAATTTTGGTTGGTTGGGCGGCACGACCCGAGACGTCGACCATCAGGGAGTCCTGCCGGTCTTCGCCATCGCCGTAATGCTCGCGCTAAGCCTTGCCGCCTACGTCGCCGGTTCTCGCATCGCGCCCGGCGAGGCCCTCATGCGCAGGCTCGACGACGTGCGTGCGCGTGCTGTCGATGCATTTGCCGCATTCGCGGCAAGCTGCGCCACCGTCGTAGCAATGGAAGGCTACGAAACGCACTTTGGCGGCCTCGCACCGTTCGATGCGCATTCCGTCGTCGCCACGCACGCTTCGATTCTCGTCTTATCCTTTGTGACGATCGCCGTCGCCGCACGAATGATGCTCGGCGCGGCGATTCGCTGTGCCGCGCGCAGTGGGGCCTTGGTGGCGGCGCTCTTCACCTCGTTCCTGCGAATCTCGCGTTCGCTCCCAGCTACGTCGAAACACGCGGCGCAGCCGCATCCCGACACGAGCTGTTCTCACGTCGCCCCGGAGATCATCAAGTCGCGGGGCCTTCGTGCGCCTCCGCGCACGCTCCCGAGTCCAACCTAACTTCCTCATCGGGCTGCGTCGCGTGTTCGCTCACGCGCCGCTTGGGAGCGAGTTTTCATGCGAACGACCGCTCGCGTATTCTGCGTTATCTTGGTGGTAGCGCCGTCGTTTCAACACTCCGAGGCCGCCGAGCTCGTCACCGGCGCGATCTTGGGAACCGTCTCGACGACGGCTCACGCGCCGATCGCCAACGCGCGCGTGCGCGCGCTCGCGCCGTCGGGCCGCTACGTCGCAACGACCGACGCGAGTGGCCGTTTCACGATTCTTGGGGTCGCCCCGGATACGTACGCCGTGAGCGTTGAAGCCACCGGCTTCGAACAAGCCGATGCAGTGGTCGTCGTGCTGCCCGGCGAGCACGAACGGCTGGACGTCGTCTTGCTCGCCAAGCTTAAAGAGATCGCGAAGGTCGAGGCCAAAGGCGAGGCCGTCGCGATCGGCAGCACGAGCGACGTCTTCACGGTACAGGGCGAACAGGCTCGAGCCGGTACGCCGCAAGCCTCCTCATCGGGTCTGGCCAACTATTCGCGCGATTCCATCCAGGGCGCAATCTCGAACGTCCCCGGCGTCCAGCAAGACACATTCGCCAACGTGATCGTTCGCGGTGGAAAAGTGCAAGATACCGTGTATGACTACGACTCGGTTCCGGTGCCGCAGGGGCTCATCGCCGAGCCCGGAGGTAACATCGTGGGCGCGCAGCTCGGCACGGCGGGCGTTGGTTCCGAAACCGTCACGCTCGGCGGTTACAACAACGTCAGCCAAAATGCTCTCGGGGGCGTCGTCAACGAAGTGCCGCTCACCGGGGTCTACCCCGGAACGGAGAGCATCGAAGTCGCCGCCGGCATCGGCACGCAGCTGGGTGAGGTCAAGTTCACCGCACAAGAGGCGACGCCGGATCTACGCTGGCGCTATGCGCTTTCGGCAACGAGCGGCAGTGAATACTTTGCCTACGGCGACGGCCATACGTTCTACCCGGCAGAGATCGGCACGTACGGTCTCGGTTTCCAGACGCGCGCGCAGTATGCGATCGCGGGCAACGTGCACTTCGCGCCCACTCCGAAAGACGACCTGTCGGCGGTCTTTCTCACCGGCGCGGCCGCGTACCAGCAGTACGATTCGCCGTATCAGGGCCTGCGGTGGTCGACGTTCAACAGCCCCACGGCCGGCTTTCCCGGCCAGCCGGCCAATCCGAATCAGCAGGTCGACACGCCTTCGATCGCTCGCGGTACCTACGGCGTCGAAAAACTGCAGTGGGTCCACGATTGGGCGCACTCGCTCGGCCGGCTTCAGCTCTTCCAGTCCCAGATCGGTGCCGTCGCCAACGGCCCCGAATGGGACGACCTCTCTTTTCCCGACGGCGTCATCTCGCTCTATTCAACGCAATCCCAGCGCGAGGACGGCATCGGCTACGACTTCGAGGATCAAGCCAACGACAAGAACGACTTTCGCGCGGGGGCGCAATACGACGTCAATACCAGCAGCATCTACCAGATCGTTCCAACCGTGCCGCAGATCGTTACCGCGGCACCTCGCCTGAACCAGTATCTCGTCTACGGGAGCGACACCTGGAGCGTCACGCCGAGCCTCTCCGCGATGGGGTCCCTACGCTACGTCGGCCAGCATTCGCAGACGAGCGACAATCCTCCGGTCATCTACGGTGACGGCGCCATCGACCCGCACCTCGCGCTCGCCTACACCTTCGCCGGACAGAATGGATTGCGCGCGACCTTCGACCACAACTCCGTCATGCCGCTGCCGCTCGAAGTTCAGCGCACGTGCGTTCCGGCGAGCGCCTGCAGCAACGACTCCGGCGGCAACGCCAACGGAGCGATCCCGAGCTTCGCGCTGGCGCCCGAGACCTCGAACGATTACGCATTCTCCTACGAACACGGCGGCCGAACGCAGGTCCGTCTCACCTACTTCGTTGAGTTGGAGCAGAACGTCATCGACGTGCTACCGACAAACTACCGTAACGCGCTCAACGCCGGTGAAAACCCCAATGCGATCGGCGTTCCCACGAACGCCGGAGAGCTACGTTCGCACGGGATCGAGCTGTGGATCCAAAACGGCGGATTCGCGCTCAACGCCAACTACAATCATACGCTCTCGTCGAGCATCTATCAGTTCGCCTTCAACGATCTCAACGCCCCGGCGGTTCTCGCCGGACACCTCTTCCCGGCCAACTATATTCCGGACTTCACCGCGACGGCTGCCTACGAGTTCGATTTCGCGCACCGGCGCCTGCGTATCACGCCGAGGCTCTCGTACGAGAACGGCTATCCTTACGGCAACGGCACGATGGTCTGGGAAGTCGTTCACGGCAAGCCCGTGCAAGTGCCCAACGATAACTATCTCAATCCCGGGTACAACTATTACTTCCTGACGAACCCGTCGCGCCCGTACAACGCCGTGACGAACCCCTACATCGCAAATCTCGGCACCGGCGAAGGCGTCGATCCGAACACGCTGCGCACGACTCCGCAGACCCTCGCGTCGCTGCACGTCGAGGGCGATATCTCGCCACGCGTAACCGCGATCCTCGACGTCGTGAATCTCTTCGGAACCGCGACGCCGACGCAGCTTCAGGGCAACCCGTATCTCATCGGGCCGCCAGGATACTCCGGTGGGGACCCTTACTACGAGCGCGCGTACGGCTCGCAGTACTGCAAGAAGTGCCTCTACACGCTCGGCAACGGCGTACCTACCAATAACGGCCAGGTGCCCGTCGTACCCTGGCAGTACGGCGTTGCCGGATACGTGCCAGAGGCTTACCCGATGGCGCTCTCGGCCTCGATCCGTCTACGCGTGCGGCTCTAGGCGCCTCTACCGCTGCTCGTACCAGCGCGTAAGGTCGGCCTTGAGTTTGGCCAGGGCCGTCGCGTCGATATACGCCATATGCCCGGCTTCGTAGTGCGCGATCGTGAGATTGCGCCGCAGCTCGGCCGGTAAATGGAGATGCGCGAAGTCGTATTCTTGCTGGAAATAGGGCGTCGAGAAATCGTAGTACCCCATCGCGCCGAAGACCCGCATGCTCGGATTCTGCGCCATCGCCTCGGAGAGATCGACGATCGTGTTCGGCGTCTGCAGCAATGCGCTCGTGCCCCCGAGATCGGTCTGATGCTTCCAGCTCCACTGCGCGAGCACGTCGATGAGCGGCAGATACTCGAGATCGGTTCGGTACCCTAACTGCGTGCGCACGTAGTCGTTGAAGATCGCCTGCACCTGCGGCGTCGTGGCGAGATCCGACGTATCCCACGCCGGCGCTTCGCGGTTCCCGACCGGATCGTATCCGGAGTAGCGCGCGTCCATGTAGCCGACGACCCTCCCCTGGCCGCGCAGCAGTTCGCTGCGAAATCGCCCCGGCGCGATGCGCAGATTCGCCGCAC
Source organism: Candidatus Cybelea sp. (assembly GCA_049285915.1). GTDB lineage: Bacteria > Vulcanimicrobiota > Vulcanimicrobiia > Vulcanimicrobiales > Vulcanimicrobiaceae > Cybelea. The sequence goes on from JBAQAW010000103.1 coordinate 4,830, forward strand.
GAATCGTGGCGGGCGAGAGCCCCGTGTACGCGCTGAGCTGCGCGACGACTGCCTCGCGCCTTTGCGCCGGTAGCGAATCTCCGGCCGCGAGCGCCGTCAGATAGTCGGTGAGCGCGAAATGCTCGACCTGCGCGAGAAACGCCGGCAAATCGTTCGGGCGATTGGGAACGCGGTGGTAGTACCACGCGGCAGCCGCCTCCGTCGGAAGAAATAAAACGTATGGCCAGTCGTTGCCGCCGACGGCGGCATCGTCCCAGAGCAGGTCGACGTTGAGCGCCGAGGACATCAGCACGACGCCGTTGAGATCGATCGCCTGTCCGAAGCCGTTCTCCAAAAGCCGCGCGAGCGCGGCGGAGCGCACCGTGCCGTAGCTTTCGCCGAAGAGGTACTTCGGTGAGTTCCAGCGCGAGTATTGCGATAGATAGAGCCGGATGAACTGCGCGAAGGCCGCCGCGTCCGCGTCGACGCCGTACGCGTCCGATGGTTTACCGGCCGGCAGCATTCGGCTGAATCCCGTCCCCGGCGCGTCGACGTAGACCTCGTCGGTGACGTCGAGCAGCGAATACTCGTTGTTGACGACGCGATACGGCGCGGAGACGCTCTCACCGGGCGGCGGGACGAGCACGCGCACCGGCCCGAAGGCCGCCATCCGCTGCCATACGCTCGAACCGCCCGGGCCGCCGTTGTAGAAGAACGTCACCGGCCGCGAGGACGAATCCGCACCATCTTTCGTGTACGCCGTGTAGAACATCGAGATGTCCGGCTGATTCTTGGCATTCTTCAGCGCGATCGTGCCGGCTCGGGCCGTATAGTGCAGATCGCTGCCGGCGATATGGAGGACGTGCTGTGTCGTCGCAAGCGTGGGCGTCATCGCCGCGAGTAGGAAGGCTGCAAGAATCATCGGTGCGCCTTCGCCCCATAGGTTCGTCTCTCCGCGTCTTCGAACCAGCCGGCGTGCGCAGATTCGTTAGCGCTCCGATCGTCGCGGGCGGCGACGGCTTCGTTACGGCCGCCAGCGGCAGCGAACCGCCCGTGCCGCGCGCCTTTCGCTGGGGCGAGCGAACCCTAGAAATCGCCTCCGTGCTGCGGACATGGCGCTCGACGAAGACCGACCGGGGCGATGCCTATCTCAGGCGCCATTGGTTCGAACTGGAGACCCCAAGCGGCGCTAAGCTCGAAGTCTATTTCGATCGAGAGGCTCGGCGCGGCGCGCCGCAATGGTGGCTCTACACGATCGACGATTGAGCGCCCTAAGGTTTTTCGCTGACGATGTGCGCGCTCTTGATGTAGTCGAGCTTCGGAAAATCCTTCTCGAGATACTTGTTGCCCTGCGCGGTGATCATCGTTTGGTCGGGACGCTGGCCGTAGCCTGGATAGATCTTTGCGACGGTAGCCATTCCGCTGTGAACCATGCCGATGGGCGCGAAGCCCATCACGTTGAGTTTCATGTTGTCCGCTAAGTTGATGAAGAGATGCGTCGAGCGCGTATTCGGCTGCATCTCGGTGGCGAAGCTCACCGTGCCGAGCGTGTTCGAGCCTTTGACCGGATCGTCGGGAATATCGGCGCTCCACTTCTTGGTCACCGCCGGGTCGGCCGCCGCGCCCCACTGCACGACGAAGCCCGGAACGACGCGGTAGAACCGCGCCCCGTTGAAATACTTTGCCTTGACGAGCTCGTAAAAGTGCTGTGCGCCGATCGGCGCGAGGCTTCGGTCCACGTCGATCACGACCGGTCCCCGGCTCGTATCGAGCGCGACCCGGTACGTACCGCTCGCGGGCGGCCCCTGCGAGACGGCCTGCTTTGCGGCGCTGTTGCAGGCGACGAGCGCGAGTACGAAGACGGCGGCGATTGAGAGCTTCATCGGCGCTACGGTTTGCCGCAATCCCGCCCGAACCATGCCATCTGCCCTGTCCGCGAGCGTGGGGCCCGTGCTATGATGGCCATCCGGAGGTAGCCGTTTTGAAAATCGCTTCCCTGAGTCTAACCGTGCTTGCCGCCGTAATGATGACGGCATGCTCCTCGAATGCGCCCTCGATGCCGTCGGCGACGGCAACCCAAGCGGCGCACGCCGACTCGAAGGCTTGTCCGAAATCGGTCGTCTACGTTTCGTCCGGACGCAACGGCACGGTCGAAATCTACGACCGCGCAAATCTCAAAGACGGTCCGTGCGGTTCGATCACCGGACTGCAGGAGCCGCAGGGTCTCTTCGTCGACTCGAAGGGTAATCTGTGGGTCGCGGACGCCGCCACGCAGCGCGTCTACGTCTTCGCACCCGGCAACCCCGGCGCGATCGAGACGCTCGACGATCCCGACGGCCAGCCGGCCGCCGTCACCGTCGACGAAAAGTCCAACATCGTGTACGTGACCGAGTATAAGAACAATATGGACGCGACGAACCTCGTGCAGGTCTACAAAAACGGCAGCACGATGCCAAACTCGACGCTAAGCGACCCGAGCGCGCGCAACGGCGGATTCGCCGCCGTCGACGCAAGCGGAAACCTCTACGTCACCTTCATGACGCAGAGCAACACCGCGCAGGTCGATGAATGGAGCGGCGGGAGCGGCACGCCGAAGAATCTCGGGCTCAAGCTGGTCTCGGCGGGCGCGATCGTCACCACGAAGGACGGCACGCTCGCGATATGCGATCCCTTTGCCTACCGCTGCGGTGAGTTCGCGCCCGGATCGCAACAGATGTCGCACGTCTTCGGCCACATCGGCCTGGGCGTACGCCCGGCGATGAAGCCCGACAAGCCCGATTGGCTCCATCCCGACGCGCTTGCCATCGACGGCGCTGAAGACCGCGCCTACGTCGCCGCCGAGACGCTCAGCGGCTGGAAGTATCCCGGGCCCGTCCATCGGCCGAACCACAAACCATTCCTAGAGATTCGCGTGCCGGGCCAAGCGGGCGAGGGAATCGCCGTCTATCCCGCATCGCCTCCGGGAAAAGCGTACTAATAAGTAAAAGGCCTCGCGATGAAACCATTGTATACTCTCGCCGCCGCAACGGCGGCCGTTCTTCTTGCGAATTGTGCAGGCGCCGGCTCTCCCGCTCAGCAGCCGGCCGCGCAGTCACTCAATATTCATACCTATCCTCTCGGCGCTTACGGTAGCATCTCCGGTCCCCCCATTCCGCAGAACCGTAAGCGTGTGCAAAGCAGCGCATCGTACGATGTCAGAGGAGCTTCGAAGCTCGCCTACGCGTGCAACCTCGGAGCCGGCGAGGTCGACGTTTTCCGGCAGCGCGGCAAAAACCAACAGCCGATCGCAACGATTACCAACGGAATCCTCGGTCCCGGCGGACTCACCACCGATCGAAAAGGTAACCTCTACGTAGCCGACGAGGGACCCATCAGTGGGGTTTGGACCGTGCAGGTCTACGCCCCCGGCGCCACGTCGCCCACTAAAAGTTACACGACCGATCTCTCTTCGCCGACCGACACCGCCGTCGCCAAAGACGGAACGATCTACATCGCGAACTTCAACGGCCTCAGCAACGGCTGGGTGAGCGTCTATCCGAAAGGAGACGTCTCGAAGGAATACCGGCTCAGCGATTTCGGCGGAGGCGCTCCGCTCTCGGTCGCGCTCGATAAAAAAGAGAATCTCTACGTGATGTACGATGTCAACAACGGCAGCGCGGTCAACGAATACAGGCCGGGCGCCACGACCGGGACCAATCTCAACCTCGCCTTTGGAAGTGGAGGCGGCATACAGGTCGATCCGGCCGGCAACATTTTGGTGGCGCAGCAGTTGGGTCCATCCGAGATACTGATCTTCCCGCCCGGCCAAACGCAGCCGTCGAAGAGCATCACCATGCCCGGAGGCGGAGAGCCTTTTAATTTCGCCCTAAACCATAAGAGCAAGGTGCTCTTCGCGGCTGAGTATTTTACCGCGAATCAGGTCGACCGCTTTGCCTACCCATCGACGAAGTTCCAGTACAGCATTGCCGGCGGTTTCAACAATCCGTCTGGAGTTGCCGCTGCTCCAACCGAGTTTTAGCCGCTCGTCCAAACGCTAGGTAATCTCTGCTCCCTTCGTCTCGGGAGCCCATAAGACTGAAAGAACAAGACCGATTGCGGAGAGCGCGCTCGCGCCGAGAATCACGGCCGAAACGCCGAAGCGCGCGATCCCGATCGGCAGCAAGAACGTTCCGATGAACGCGCCGATGCGGCTGATCCCCGCGGAGAAGCCTGCTGCCGAGGCGCGTATCGCCGTCGGAAAGAGTTCGGCCGGATAGACGAGCTCGAGCACCGTCGCCGCGCCCATGCCCAGTGCGTATGCCATGAAGCAGAGCACGACGATCGCCGTGCCCGAAAACGGGAGTATTGCAAACGCGACGGTCGCTACCGCGAATCCGGCGATGCAGATCGGCCGGCGGCCCCACCGCTGGATCAGCGGCATCGCGATGAACGCGCCGCAGGCAAAGGCCGCGGTGATCGCGATGCTGCCCGCCGGCGATCCGCTATTGCCCAGGCCCAGCGCCGAGAGCACCGACGGCGCGTAGGTGTAGATCGCAAAGAGCGGCACTACTTGCAGCAGCCACATCACCGAGACGAACGCGAGCTTGCCGCGAAACGCGCTGTGAAAGAGCCGCCCGAACGAGACCTGCGCCAGCTCTCCCGAGTCTCGCGCCGCCAGCCACATCGGCGATTCCGGTGCGGTCGCGCGCAAGAGCAGTCCGCCGATCGCGAAGATCGCCGGGCTCGCAAGAATCCACTTCCAGCTCTCCGGGCCGGTGCGCAGCAATGCGTAGCCGGAGACGTACGCGACGGCCGCGCCCAGCGACCAGATTCCCTCCATCGCGCTCAGCGCCGCGCCGCGCCACCGCTGCGGCGTGAACTCGGCGACGATCGCCGACGCGATCGGGTAATCGGCGCCGATAGCGACGCCGAGCACAAAACGCAGCGCGATCAGCTCCCACGCCGTTGTCACGAAGATCTGCGCGATCGCGACGACGACGAACGCGCTCAAGTCGGCGATCATCAGGATGCGCCGCCCGTGGCGATCGGTCAGATGGCCGAAGAGCGGTGCGCCGACGAGGATGCCGAAGAGCGTCGCCCCGCCGATGAGGCCGGTGGTGAGCGCGTCGAGTTGAAAATGCGGCGTGAGCGTGATCAACGCCAGGCCGATGCTGCTCAGGATATATCCGTCGCAAAAGACGCCGGCGTTGGCGTAGATGAAGATCGTATACGGGAAGCGCTGTTTTTCTATTTTGCTACGCTGACCGCGGCGCCGAACGGATACGTGAGCCCGGCGATCGTCTTCGTGGGATTACCGCCCGCCGGATAGTGCCAGTACCCGACCGTTCCGCCGTTCTCTTCGTTCGGCCCGACCAGCGTCGAGCCCGCGATCCAAAATTGCTGCACGTCGGTACCTTTCTTGAGGGTAAGGGTCTCTGCCGCCTTGCCCGTTGCGGCACTCATCCGGTAGACGAGGCCCGTGCCCTTCACGCCGACCGCCACGTACTTCCCGTCGAACTGCACCCCGCCAGGCGTATTTGCCTTGGCCTTCATCTTATAGGTAAGGAAGCCGCCGCCGCGTTTGGGAAGTTCGATGAAGATGAGATCTGCGTCGAGCCGGTCGAATTATCGGAGTACTCTTTCGGCTTGCCTTTGGCTTTCGGATAAATGGTGATCGCGCCGTAGAGTAGCGCCGAGAGATTCGTCAGCGCGAGGTTGCCGGTAACCGGATCGATCGCGCAGCCGTACGGTGCGCCCGTAGCGTCGAGTTTCCGCAGTGGGCTCGTACCGCCGTGCGCGAACATCTGCACCGGCGCCGCTTCGTCGACGACGAAAACGTCGCCCGCCTTATCGCTGAAGAGGCCCGCTACCGATCCGAATCCCGCCAGTTTGCCGGTCAACGCACCGCCTGGATAGGTGTAGATGTTGACGGCGTTGGTGCCCAGATCCGAAAC
>JBAQAW010000104.1:0-105617 GCA_049285915.1 Candidatus Cybelea sp.
CGGTACAACGGCCTACGGCGGCAGTTACGGTAAGGGCACCGTGTTTAAATTGGCGCGGAATGGGTCGAACTACACCGAAACGGTGCTTCACAGCTTCTCCGGACACAGCGACGGCGCGTACCCGTTCGCCGGCCTTGTCGCTGACAGAAGGGGTGCGCTCTATGGTACGACGGCGAACGGGGGCGCCCATCAGAATAAAGGAACGGTATTTAAGCTGATTCCATCAGGATCGAGCTACACCGAAGAAATCATTCATACATTCATTGGCAGCGACGGCGCCGGACCGCAAGCCGGGTTGACTCTAGCTGCAAAGGGGGCTCTCTACGGTACGACCGCATATGGCGGCGCAAGCAACGAGGGCACTGCGTTCGAGCTAATCCCTCAACACTGACACCGCGCCCCTTAGCCGTGCCTCTTGCCCTTCTGCACGGCTTCGCGAAAGCGAGGCGGTTGTGCTTTGACCGCTTAGCAGCCTCGATCGGCGCGCCTAACTCGCATTGCAACTCCGAGCGCCTCGCAGGGCGGCGGCTTGGCTCGCAGCAGCCTCGCACCTTAGCGGCCTTGGATCGCGGCGCTTGAAGCGTTGCGGCTCGGATCGCGGTGGCTGGGGCTCGCGGCTTCGCTTAGCCTAGCACTGGCAGGGGGCGGCATTTACAATGGCTCTGGCTCCTTTCCCACTACGCGGCTGCGCCGTGGCAACGTTTGAATTTTTTGCCGCTGCCACAGGGGCATAATTCGTTGCGACCAACTTTCGGCTGATCGCGCTGCACCGGCTTCGCCGGTTCCTCGTCGTCTTTGTTCGTATGGAATTGTTGAACGCGGCGGCCGGTGCCGGGAGCTGGGCCGAGGATTTGCTCCAGGCCCGCCGATGAGACGTTGCCGCCGACGCTGACCGGTTGCGGAACCACTTCGCCCGATGGAATCGGTTCGAACTGCGGGCCGGGCGGATAAGGCTGAAGCTCTTGCGGTGGCGGCCCTTGCTCGATGACGACGCGGAAGACGCCCTTTACCGCTTCGTCGGCGATGTTGTTCTTCAGCGATTCGAAGATTTCGAAGGCTTCCTTCTCATACTCGACGCGCGGATCTTTTTGCCCGTAACCGCGCAAGCCGATGCCGGTTTTGAGGTGATCCATCACGTACAAGTGATCGACCCACTGGCGATCGATGATCGGCAGCAGCAGATACTTCTGCTCGACGACGCGCATGATCTCCGGCGTTACTTCCTTCTCCTTGGCCTCGTAGGCTTCGATCGCTTTAGCTGCGAGCAGCCGGCGGATCTCTTCGCGATCCTTGCCGGCTAAATCGGCGGCGTTCGTCGTCCGCTTGATCGGGAAGACGAGCTCGAGCGCGTTGAGCATCTCGTCGAGATCCCATTCGCTCGGATGCGCGTTTTCCGGCGCGTTCTCTTCAAGCGCCTCGTCTACTTTCGCGTCGAGCGTCTGCAGCATGAAGGTGCGCGAGTCGAACGTGCCTTCCAGATTCGCGCGACGGTCCGCATAAATAACGCTTCGCTGCTTGTTCATCACGTCGTCGTACTCGAGAACGTGCTTGCGAATCTCGTAGTTGTGCGCTTCGACCTTCCCTTGAGCCCGCTGAATCGACTTCGAGACGAGGCCCGATTCGATCGGCTGCTCGTCGGTGAATCCGACGCGCTCCATGATGTTCGTCATGCGCTCGCCGCCGAAGAGTCTCATGACTTCGTCTTCGAGCGAAACGTAGAAGCGCGAGGATCCCGGATCGCCTTGCCGTCCGGAGCGGCCGCGCAGCTGATTATCGATTCGCCGCGACTCGTGGCGCTCCGTGCCGATGATGTGCAGGCCGCCGTTGCGCGCGACGCCCTCGCCAAGCTTGATGTCGGTGCCGCGGCCCGCCATGTTGGTGGCAATCGTCACTTGCGCGTCCTGGCCGGCATCTTTGATGATCTCGGCTTCCTGCTCGTGGTACTTCGCGTTGAGAACGTTGCACTCTACGCCCTTGCGCCGCAGCATGGCGGCGACCAGCTCGCTCTTCTCGATCGAACGCGTACCGACGAGCACGGGGCGGCCCTTCTTATACTCCTCGATGATCTCGTCGACGACGGCTTCGAACTTCGCGCGTTCCGATTTGTAGACGATATCGGAGTTATCTTTGCGCACCATCGGCATGTTCGTCGGCACGACGACGACGTCCAAGCCATAGATGTCGCGGAACTCGCGCTCTTCCGTCTTCGCCGTACCCGTCATTCCGGCGAGATGTTCGTAGAGGCGGAAGAGATTCTGGAACGTGATGGTCGCAAGCGTCTGATCCTCGCCGCGAACCTTAATGCCTTCCTTCGCCTCGATCGCCTGATGGATGCCGTCGGAGTACCGCCGGCCGAGCATCAGCCGGCCGGTGAACTCGTCAACGATGATGACTTCGCCATCCTTAACGATGTACTGCTGGTCGCGATGGAAGAGATTCCATGCCCGCAGCGCGGCGTTAAGCTGGTGGGTCAGCTCGATGTTCCGCTGATCGTAGAGGTTCTGGACGCCGAGCATCTTCTCGACGCGCGCGACGCCCGCTTCGGTGATCGGCACCGCGTGCGCCTTCTCGTCGACGGTGAAGTCTTCGGTCTTCTTCAGCCGAGGGATGATCTGCGCGAACTTCTCGTAGAGCTCGGTAGCCTCTTGCGACGGGCCGCTGATGATCAGCGGCGTTCGCGCTTCGTCGATGAGGATCGAATCGACCTCGTCGACGAGCGCAAAGTAAAGCTCGCGCTGCACCAAGTCTTCGACCTGCCACGCCATGTTGTCGCGCAGATAGTCGAAGCCGACTTCGTTGTTCGTCGCATAGGTGACGTCGCAGTTATACGCGGCGCGGCGCTCCGCGGAATCGAGCCCGTGCTGGATGACGCCGACGCTAAGTCCGAGAAATTGATAGATCGCGCCCATCCAGTCGGCATCGCGGCGAGCGAGATAATCGTTGACCGTGACGACGTGCACGCCGCGACCTTCCAGCGCGCGTGCGTAGACGGGCAGCGTTGCGACCAGCGTCTTGCCTTCACCGGTCTTCATCTCGGCGATCCGGCCTTCGTAGAGTACCTGGCCGCCCATGATCTGGACGTCGAAGTGGCGCATGCCGACCGTGCGTTTGCCGGCCTCGCGCACGACCGCGAAGACTTCAGGCAGCATCGCATCGAGCGTCTCGCCCTGCTCGAGCCGGTTCTTGAACTCTGCGGTCTTGGCTTGCAGCTCGGCGTCGGGGAGCGCCGAGAACTCCTCGTCGAAGGCATTGACGGCACGCGCGGTGCGCCGGAGGCGCGCCACGTCCCGTTCGTTACCGTCGACTAAGCTCTTGAGAAATGCCATGGGGGTAGGGATGCTTCTACGGAATGATTCCTATTCCGGTTACGGCGCCCGGCGAAGTGTAAGTCGCCTGGGGCGGAACGTCGTGGCTACTCCCGGCTCCGGCCCCCGCCGGGAAGACGTAGATGACACCCGCCCCGCTGGCCGTGGTATCGGCCACGTAGGTCAGGCCATCTTTGTTGAGCTTGATGTCGGTCGGCGAGTTGAGCAGCGTATGGCAACCTTGGATCTTGCGAATCGGCTTCGTGTAGGGAATCTTCTTATTGTACGGCGGGAAGACGAGGATCGCCGCCGCGCTGGTCGAGCTGCAGTTGGCCTTGGGCTGCCCCTGATCGACGATATAGATGTTGCCGGCCGAATCGAGAGCGACGCTGGTCGGCGTGATTACTTCGTTTTTCGTGGTAATCGAAAAGCGCGGATAGATGTTGACGGGCGTCGGCGTCGGGGAAGGCGTCGGGCTGGGGCTCGGGCTCCCGGTCGGCGTCGGCGTCGGCTTGGGCGTCGGCGTCGGCTTAGGCGTCGGCGTCGGCTTGGGCGTCGGCGACGGCGTCGGCAGGACGAACTGCGAGACCGTGGCGCCGTTGATGTTGGCGACGTAAATGTGGCCGAACCGGTCGACCGCAACGCCGCCCGGCACGTTTAAGTTCGGATGCGGCCCGGCAATCGACTGATATGGCGACGACGCTCCGGCTTGGAACAGGAGAATCTCGCTGGGATAGATCGACGTCGAGATATTGTCGGCGACCACCATGATGGGCGGCGGCGGACCGGCCGAACTCGAGGGAAAGGGCGTGGGCCCCTTGGGCGTAAAGGCAATGCCTCGCGGATGCCCCGGCACCGAAGTCGTCCCGAGCGGAACGACGTTGCCCGTCGCCAAGGCAGCATACTGGGTCAGGGCCGCGTTGTGCGTGCTCTGGTTGTAGTTCGTCACCCACAGGTTCTGACCGCGGTCGAAGGCCAGATATTGCGGACCGTCGAGCGACGTATTGCCGCCGCCGATATTGAAGGAGGGTCCGCTTCCGCTCTTGATGCCGTTGCTGTAGATGCTGATCGCGTTTTGGTTCGTATTCGTTGCGTACAGCGTCTTCGACGGGAAGTTCGGCCCAACGTTGACCCCGGTCGTCATGCCGAGGTTGCTGCACGCGACGGTCGAGGCCGTCGCAGCAAGGGCAATAAAAGCTAAAGCACGCTTAGACAGCATTCTCTCTCCAGGGTTCCCGCAGTGGCGTGAGTTTCCTCGGCACGTACGCGCTGGGCAAGGAACCAGACGGCGGCCGCAACGATCAGCACGATCGCCACGAAGACGATGATTCGGCGCAAGCGGCGCCGCTGGTAGGCAGGCCGGCTCGACTCGACGTCGATGATCTGGCGCGGCATCGAAGGAGCCTAAACGGCCTTTCGCAACGGGTGGTTGAGGTCGCTCGTCTGAACGAGCTTGAGCATCTCGCCGACGGTGACGAAGCGGTAGCCGGCCTTGCGGAACCGGTCGACGACGAACGGCAAAGCTTCAATTGTCGCAAGCTTCCCGCTGTGGAGCAGCACGATCTCGGGGGCGGTCGCGTGCTCGACGAGGTGGCGCTCCAACTCGTCGACGGTAACCGAGCGCCAGTCGCCGCCGTCGTCGGTCCAGAGCACGACCGAATAGCCGAGGCTTTGCGCAACCTGTAACGTCCGCTCCGTGTACCGTCCGTGCGGCGGGCGCATCAGGGTGCGCACCGCCGGATCGCGGCTCAGATCCCACAGGACGTCGCGCCCTCTCAGAATCTCTTCGCGAACCTGATCGTCGGATTCCTGATCCAAATTCGGGTGCGTAAAGGTGTGATCGGCGATCTCGTTACCTTCGGCTTCGATGCGTCGCGTGAGCTCCGGCCACGTCTCCGCATCCCGTCCGATCAAAAAGAACGTCGCAGGGACGCGCAAATCGCGCAGCACGTCGAGCAGCATCGGCGTGTAGACCGGATACGGTCCGTCGTCAAACGTCAGTGCGATCAAACGCGGGCGGTGCGAGCGATCTTCCGGAAGCTCGTGGGTGACGCGGTAGAGCCGCGCGACGACGTCGTTCGAGAACTCGAGATGCACGTTGGTTTCGGGCGTGACGTACGACGGCACGAGATTGCTCTTGTGTTCGACGAAGCGCCAGCCGCCTGCAATCAGTGCGACTACCGCGAATACTGCAAGCATACCCTTCACGGCCGGCGACACGTCACAACGGATGATCCTGCGCGGCGGTTAGCGGCAGGCTCGTCGCCAAATCGTTGCCCACGATCACGGTCACGTCGCTGCCGGTCGCTGCCGGCTCGGTCGGCGGCGCGCTCGGCGTCTCCGAAGCATCGGGAACGACGACGGCCTCGTGCACGCCCGACGGTAGCGCTTCACGCACGCGGGCGCCGGCGTACACGACGCTCGAATGTTCGTGGATCTCGGTCGTGGAGTAGTCGGAGCGATCGGCATTGCCGACCTCACCGATCGTAAATCCGGCGTGCTTGAGCTTGGCGGCGACGCGACGCGCCGCGCCACTCACCGCGCTGCCGTTCTCGACGTCGACGCGCAGGGTCGAGGGCGGAATTGCGGCGAGCGCCATCGCGCTCGGTGAGGCGACCGGCTCCGGCGCCGGATTGAGCATCTGCGCGACCAGTTGCTCGCGCGCCTTCGTATCGGGAACCAGCGAATCGCCATACCCCGGTAAGTTGACGTCGTCGGTGTAGGGGACTTGTTTGCTGACGATCGACCCGTTTGCGACGCCCTGGAAGTGCGTCGCAAGCGAGATGAGCTCCTGATTGGTGAAGTCGGTCTGCACGTATTTTTGGAAGACGCTCAAGAGGTCGCCGAGATGCATCAGCGTGTTGACGCGGTCGCCGCGAACTTTATCGGCCACCGCGCGCATCACTTGCTGCTGGCGCATGATGCGGCACGGATCGCTGCACCAATCGTGACGAAACCGCATGTACGCGACGGCCTGCTCGCCGCTGAGGTGCTGCATTCCCTCCTTCAGGTGGATGTGCAGGTGGCCCCAGGTGTCGTCGTAGTCGAGCGTGTCGCCGGTGCAGCCCGTCTTGTGCCAAAGGCAGTCCGAGGACTTCACGTAGAGATTGACGCCGCCGATCGCGCCGATGAACTCTTTGGAAGCGTCGATACGTAAAACGACGTACCGGTCGAAGCCCGGAATCCCGAGCCACTGCGCGATGACGCTCTTGGCCTCCTTGACCCCCCCGTCCGATTGTGCCTGATTGATCTTCGCCTGCGTGCCGTTGGGCATCGTGGCGATCATGTCGCGCGGAATCGAGAGCTCGTAGATGCGTTTGTTCGCAAGGTCGAGATTGACCGCCCAGATGACGTCGCTGCGCGAATTCGTTGAGAACTCCTCGTCCTTGGCCGTGTAGTCGTAGTCGAGGCCCTCGACGAGCACGAGCAGGTTATCTTTGCCGAAAATCTGTTGCGGCGGCGGAACGAAGATCTGCGTGAATGCCGTGACCGGGTTGCGATGTTCGACGACCGAGTAGCCCGTCACCGTTGAGGCGAACGCGAGCACGATCAAGCCGGCGACGATCGCGATTTTAAGCTGAATGCTCAAACTGCGCAGCGCTCCGCGGAGACCGCCCGGCCGTAAAAATCGAAGGGTCCATGCTCTTCCAACATAACGTCAGAAAACGCGCCAACCTTAGCATTTCCTGTGAAATAGACGCCGCCATCGACTCCCGGCGCTTCACCTTGCGAGCGCCCGAACCATCCTCGTTTTCCATTAAGATGCTCTTCGACCAGCACGCGCACGGTCGTCCCGCAGCGAGCGCCGCGCGTCTGCTCCGACGCGACCCGCTGCGCCTCACGCAAGCGGATCAAGCGCCGGCGGCGCCGCGCGGCGCCGATTCTTCCGGAGAGTTCGGCCGCCGGCGTGCCCTCTTCGGCGCTGTACTCGAAGAACCCGACGCGGTCGAGCCGCGCGCGCGCGATCCAGCCTTCCAAATAGTCGACGTGTTCTTCGGTCTCGCCGGGGAAGCCGACGATGAAGGTCGAGCGCATCGTGATGCCCGGAACGCGCGCGCGAAAGTCGTCGAGGATCTCGAGATAGCGTTCGCCGTTGCTTGGGCGCCGCATCGCCCGCAGCATCTCGGGATGCGCGTGCTGCAGCGGCATATCCATGTACTTGCAGACCTTCGGGAGATTTGCGATGGCGTCGATCAGCTCGCGATCGACCGTCGCCGGATAGAGGTAGAGAAGGCGAATCCATTCGAGCGCATCGATTTCGTGCAGCCGCTCGAGCAGACGCGCGAGGCCGCCCCGGCGCTCTCCGCGATCGCGCGCCCACATCGAAGTATCCTGCGCGATCAGGATCAGCTCTTTCGCGCCTCCGTCGACGAGCGCGCGCGCCTCAGCGAGAATCGACGCTTCGCTGCGGCTGCGGAACGCGCCGCGCAGCTGCGGAATGATGCAAAACGTGCACGGATGATCGCAGCCCTCGGCGATCTTGAGATACGCGGTCGCGCGAGGCGTCGTGACCAGGCGCGGCAGGAAGTCGTGCTCGGGCTCTGCGATCAAATCGAGGCGCACCGGGCGGCGCCCCGCCTCGACGTCGTCGAGCAGCTCGACGATGCTCGAGTAGGCTCCGGTGCCGACGACGCCGTCGATCTCGGGAACCAGACTCTGCAGCTGCGATCCGTAGCGCTGCGCGAGACAACCGGCGACGATCAGATGCTGATCGCGCCGCTTACGCGAGGCGTGCTCGAGGATCACCTCGGTGGATTCCTCTTTCGCCGGATCTATGAACGCGCAGGTGTTGATCACGACCGTGTCCGCGCGCTCCGACTCGGGCTCGAGGCGCCAGCCCGCGCCGGCGAGCTTAGCGATCATCACCTCGGTGTCGACGAGATTTTTCGCACAGCCTAAACTTACGAACGCAACGCTTCGCATCGAACCCGCAGCTTACCGGTAGTTGACGAACTGCAGCGGGACTTCGAACTCCATCGCGCGCAGCGAGGTGATGACCTTCTGCAGATCGTCCTTGTTCTTACCGAAAACGCGCACTTGCTCTTCCTGGTACTGAGCGTTTACTTTGACCTTCATATCTTTGATGTGCGCGATCAGCGTCTTGCTCTGGTCCTTCGATATGCCGCTGCGCGGCGTGAGGACTTGGCGCACCGTGCTGCCGGCGGCCGGCTCGACTTCGCCGTACTCGAATGCTTTGAGATCGATCCCGCGCCGCACGGCCTTCGCTCCGAAGACGTCGACGACGTTGCGCATCTTGAGCTCGTCGTCGGAGATCAGCGTGATCTTCTTGCCGTCGTACTCGATGCTGGTCTTGCTGTTCTTGAAGTCGAAGCGGTTCTCGATCTCTTTGCGCGTCTGATTGAGCGCGTTATCGAGCTCCTGCTGATCCACACGCGAGACCACGTCGAACGAAGACTCGCTCGCCAATCGTTACTCCTCTCAAAGGGTGAAGGTTTGCTCGACGACGTCCCCCGATTTCCCGAGCTTTCCACGGGCCTTACCGTCGATATAGATCTCTACACCGCCGGCATTCCCGATGCGCACGAGCGCCGTCTTTCCGTGGAACGTCTTCGACGTACCCGCCGGAAACGTTCCCTCCATGCTAACATTCCCGTCAACGGTGACCCGCAGCCACGAGGGAGCCGAGAAGACGACCGCCAGCGAGTTGGCGCCCCCCGGCTCAGATGCTGGGGTGGCGGCCGGGCGCGGCGCGACCGGGGCGGTAGAAGCGGCGGGGGCCAAAGTTGGGCTCGGGCTCGCCTCGACGGCGACCTGCCGGCGGTTCATCGTCAGCTCGTTGTAGACGACGAAAGCGACCAAGACGACGGCGATCGTCCCCGCGATCCAGAGCACGAGGCTGCTCCGCCAGGGCGCCGACTCCCGCTCGGCCTCCCGGCCGGCGGGGGCACTCGGAGCCGGCGGCTCGGGCTGCGTGCGGTTGAAGGCGGCAACCGCTTCCTCCGGATCGAGGCCGAGAAAGCGCGCGTACGTGCGCAAAAACCCGCGAACGTAGACCGGAGCGCCGATCGCCTTCCAGTTCTCCTCTTCGATGGCCGCGAGGTAGACCGAGCGAATTCGGACCTGCTCGCCGGCGTCGGAGAGCAAGAGCCCGCGGGCTTCGCGCGCGGCGCGAAACCGCTCGCCCAGATTTTCAGGTCCAGCGTCGCTCATCGGTGACGTTTGAGTTGGCCCCACCTTAGTGTTATCCTGTCCGTTTAGATGGTCAAAGAACGCGTGGTTGCAGCGATGAGCGGGGGCGTGGATTCGGCCGTTGCTGCTGGTTTGCTGCTCGAAAGCGGGTACGACGTCGTCGGCATAACGATGCGGATGTACGCACCGTCGCGCCCTGCGCATGCGAAAAGCTGCTGCGGCAGCAGCGACTTCGACGACGCACGTCGCAGCGCGGCCGTGCTCGGCATTCCGCACTACGTGCTCGATTTCGAAGAAGTATTTCGGCGCACGGTGATCGAGCGTTTCGTCGACGACTACGCCGCGGGGCGAACGCCGAACCCCTGCGTCTCCTGCAACAACTTCGTCAAGCTCGGGACCTTGGCGCAGTATGCCGACCGTTTGGATGCGCGCTACGTGGCGACCGGCCACTACGCGCGCATCGAACGCCGCGCCGACGGCGCGCATCTCTTCCGCAGCCCCAGCTCGAAGGATCAGGCGTACGCTCTCGCGCAGCTCGCGACCGCGCAACTCGAGCGTTTGCTTCTGCCGCTGGGTGATTTCGACAAAGCGGCGACCCGCGCGCACGCGCGCCGCTTCGACTTGCCCGTACACGATAAAACCGAATCGCAAGATGTCTGCTTTGCCGAAGGGCGCAGCTACCGCGAAGTCGTCACGCGCCTGCGGCCGGATCTGCACGCGGACGGCGCCGTCGTCGCGACCAGCGGCGAGCGCCTCGGCAATCACGCCGGCATCGCCAACTACACGATTGGGCAGCGCGCGCTCGTGCCTGCGAGCAGCGATGGGCCGCGCTACGTTACGCGCATCGACCCCGCGACCAACACGATCGTCGTCGGCCGCGAAGACGAGCTGCTCTCCTGCGAGCTGCGGGCCGACGAGGTCAACCTGATTCGGCCGGAGCGCTTCGACGGAGAGAACGAGGTGCCGGTGCGGGCGATGATCCGCTACCGGGCGACGCCGGCCCGCGCGCAGGCTTCAATCGATCGCGTGGGTCTGCTGAAACTACGCTTCGCCGACGCGCAGCGCGCCGTTTCGCCGGGTCAGTTGGTCGCGCTGCTCGACATCGAAACCGACGAAGTATTAGGCGGCGCGACGATTATCTAGACGGATGCCGTCGCGAGCGCGAGATCGGTACGCAGGTTCCAATACGTGTCGCGCACGACGGGCCGGAAGCCGGCGCCGATGATGATGTTCTCGATGTCGCGGCGCGTGGCTTCGTTGGTGCTGCCGGCATCGTGGACGACCTGCTCCTCGATGATCGTGCCGCCCATGTCGTCGCACCCATAGAAGAGCGCGAGCTGCCCCATCTTGAGGCCGGGCGTCAGCCACGAGGCCTGCAGGTGCGGGAAATTGTCGAGATAGAGCCGTGAGATCGCGAGCACGCGAAGATATTCGAGGCCGGTCGATTCTTTGCCGCGCAGCGGCGTCTTGAACGGAACGTAATACCACGGAATGAAGGCCGTGAAGCCGCCGGTCTCGTCTTGCAGTTCGCGCAGTACGTGCAGGTGCTCGATGCGCTCCGCGGGCGTCTCGATCGAGCCGAACATCATCGTGGCCGTGGTCGGCATCCCGAGCAGTTGCGCGTCGCGCATGACGCCGAGCCACTCGTCCGGCTTGACCTTGCGGGCCGAGATGCGCTTGCGAACCCGCTCGACGAGAATCTCGGCGCCCGCGCCGGGAAGCGACTTCATGCCGGCGTCTTTGAGCCGCGCGAGCACCTCGCGCGTCGAGATCCCCTCGACGTGCGCCAGCCCCACGATCTCCGAGACCGAGAGCGAGTGGATGTCGGCCTGCGGGTACTCGCGGCGAACGCGATCGAAGAGCTCTTCGAACCAGGAGATGCCGAGTTCGGGGTTCACGCCGCCTTGAATCATGATCTGCGTCGCACCTTGATCGACCGCGTATTTAACGCGCTCCAGCACCTTGTCGTGCGACATCGTGTAGCCTTCGTTGTGCTGCTCGGGCCGGAAGAACGCGCAGAAGGTGCAGTGCACGTTGCAGACGTTCGTGTAATTGATCGTGGTGTCGACGACATAGGTGACGATCTCGGGCGAATACATCGCCATGCGCCGCGCGTGCGCGGCCGCGCCGAGATCGTGCAGATCGGCCTCGGTATAGAGGCGGACGCCTTCGTCGAACGAGAGCCGGCCGCCGGAGGCGGCGCGGTCGAGCAGGCTAGCGAGTCCCGGCACCGGCGACCTCCTCGAATCGCTCCGGTATCGACGGGATCGCGCCGATCTCGAATAGCTCGCGACAGTAGGCCCCCAAACCGTTCTGCGCCGCGGCGTGGAGCATGAAGTTCAGCTTGCCGTAGTAGTCTTCGTAAAAGCCGGCTGGCCGCGCAATCGTACGTTGTGCGAGCGTCACGACGTCGGCGAGGTGCGCGCGCGACCACGTATACGAATCGGTGAGCGCGTGCATGCAGCCGGCGATTGCGGCGGGCTCGCGCTCGAAGACGTCGCGGCGGGCCGCCCAAACGGCAAAGACCGTCTGCTTGCCGGTCCATTCATGCCACAGGCGGCCGAGATCGTAAACGTGCTCGGCGGGAAAACGTTCGATCGCGTCGATCGCGTGATCGCCGATCAGCAGCGTCGGGTCTCCCCCGCGCGCGCGCGCCAGCGGATCGGGTTCGGGAAAATAACGCGGGCTCAAACCGAAGCGGCGCTCGAGCAGGATGCGCAGCAGATTCCGCCCGCTGGCCGACTCTTCGGATACGTAGACCGGACCGCCGTCGATCGCCGAAGGCGGAACCGGCGAGACGAGCACGACCGAGACGACCTCGTCGCGCGCGCCGATGCAGAGATCGGGCAACAGCACGAGCCGTTGCCAGTTCGCCGCCCACGTAAATGCGCTGATCGGGCTCAAATCAAGATCGCCCCCAAGCAGCATCGCGTTCAATCGCGCCGGCACGTCGGCGTGCAGCGTTCCCGGATAGGCGATGATGCCGGCATCGAACGCCGCGTAGACCGGCAGATCGTTGGTGTATTTGATTCTGCCGCAGCGAAGGCTCGCCGTGCGGTCATCCTTCGACGGGCTCAGGATGACATTCGACGGGCTCAGGATGACCTTCGACGGGCTCAGGATGACACCAACACGGCGCTCGTGGGCGGAGTCCAATCCCAGGGGAACTCGTTGTAGGTCGAGTTACGCCGTACCGGCGTGTAGCCCGCCTCTTCGATCAGACGGCGGAACTCGCGGTCGTCGACGTATTGGCCCGATTGCGTACCGGCGGAGTGGTAGATCATCTCCTCGTCGGTCGAGCCGTGCGTGCCGTCCATATCGTCGGCGCCGAATTGCAGCGCGACCTGGCAGACCTTCAGGCCTTGAATCATCCAGTACGCCTTGATGTGATCGAAGTTGTGGAGCATCAGCCGCGCGACGGCGAAGGTGCGGATGTCGTCGAGACCGGTCGTCCAGCCGCAATACGACAGTTCGTTGCCGTCGGGATGAAATGCGAGCGGAATGAAGGCGTTGAAGCCCGGCGAGCGGTCTTGCGATTCGCGCAGCCGGATCATGTGGTCGACCCGGTCCTCCAGCGATTCGATGTGCCCGTAGAGCATCGTCGCGTTGCTGGCGACGCCTTGGCGGTGCAACTCCTCGTGAAGCGCCAGCCAATTCGCTGCCGAGACCTTGTTCGGACAGATTTTGGCACGAGTCTCTTCGGCGAAGATCTCGGCGGCGCCGCCGTTGACGTTATCGAGCCCGGCCGCTTTGAGCTCTGCGACGATCTGCGGAAAGGTCATGCGGTGGCGCTTGGACATGTACTCGATCTCGGCGGCGGTGAAGAGCGAGAGCTGCACGTGCGGCAGCGCCGCCTTGAAACGGCGCATCAGCGGCAGCCAGTAGTCGAGCGAGAGCTGCCGCGGATCGTGTCCGCCGACGATGTGAATCTGATTGAAGTTCGCGCCGGTCTCCATCGCCTTGGCGAAAACCTGATCGGCCGTCATGCGAAAGACGCGATGCGCTTCCTTGAACTCGTCGGCCGCGAACGAACAGAAGGTGCAGCCCGCGTAGCAGACGTTGGTCGAGTTGATGTACCGGTTGAGAACGTAAAAGACTTTCTTGCCGCTCTTGCGTTCCTTTTGCCGGCGAGCGAGACGCCCGAGCGAGTGAATATCCCAGGTGCGATAGAGCGCGAGCCCATCTTCGGGCGAAAGCGGAGCACCCGCATCGAGCTTGCGCTCGATCTCCACCATAATCGGGTCCGCGTACGCCATCGCCACCCTATTCTGCCGCGCCGGAGACCCGACCCCCAACCCCTCCGAAGGCGCCGCCCGCCAGCACGCCCAGCATGAGGCAGAGGACGACGATGCCGAGCAGCGCGCCGCCGAGCAAGTCGGCGATGTAGTGCGCTCCCAGCGCCACGCGCGACCAGCAGACTCCCACGCCGAGCAGCAGGAGCAGCGCGCTTGCGACATTTCGCGTGGTCTTGGGCAGGTCGGAAGCAAAGATCATCAGCGCCAAGAGCGCGTAGAATCCGGTCGCGATCGCGGCGTGCGAGCTCGGATACGAGAACGTCGTTTCGTGCTTGACGACCCACTCGAGCGGCCGATGGCGCGCGAACACGTGCTGAAAGTAGTCGGCGGCCCGCCACGAGATCAGCAGCGAGACGACGCTGAGAATCAGCCGAACCCTCCATTCCGGGTAACGCCAGGCAAGGAATAGGACGACGATGCAGATCGGGATCAGGGCCCCAGGGTAGCAGGCCCAGGTCAGCCACCATGCGACAAGAGTCGAATGATCGAAGAGCGACTGTTCCCACGGCACGAAGATCGCCGGCTCGCCGCTCGCGACGACCGAGCCGCCCAACTCGACGAATGCGCCAAAAGCCACAAGTGCGAGGGCGAAGCAGAACGCCACGATCAACAGACGGGTCACGCTATTCTCCGCTCGCGAAGAGGCCTTGCTGCGCGTCTTGCCCGCGCCCCAGCCGCGGCGCCATGATCTCCAATTCCGGTAATCCGACGAGAATCTTTCGGGGCTTCGTTCCTTCGTGCTGGCCGACGACCTTGAAGTCTTCGAGCTGCTTCATCAAGCGCACCGCTCGCGGATGGCCGATCGAGAACTGCGACTGCAGCGCGGCCGTCGACGCGTAGTTCGTCTCGATGAGAAACTTCGCAGCCTCGTAGCAGAGCGGATCGGTATCTTTGCGTGAGTCCTCGTCGCCGACCGGAACGACTTCGACATCGAGCAGGTTGTCCGGGCGCGACTGACGCGCCCAGAACTCGACGAGGCGATTGACCTCGGAGCCGGTGATCAGCGCTCCCTGCGCGCGAATCGGTTTCGGCGCGTCGATCGGGAGGTAGAGCATGTCGCCGCGCCCCAGGAGCCGCTCCGCGCCGCCCATGTCGAGGACGACGCGCGAATCGGTCTGCGAGCTCACCGCGAAGGCGATGCGCGAAGGAATGTTCGCCTTGATCAAACCCGTGATGACGTCGACCGAGGGGCGTTGCGTCGCCACGACGAGATGGATTCCGGTTGCGCGCGCCAGCTGTGCGAGGCGCATGATCGTCGTCTCCACCTTGCTCGGTGCGACGAGCATCAGGTCGGCGAGCTCGTCGATCGCCACGACGACGTATGGAAGGTGCTCGTCGGGAAATTTCGCGTTATACTCCTCGATCTTGCGGACGCCCGCTTTGGCAAACCGCTCGTAGCGGACGTCCATCTCTTTGGTCATCTCGAAGAGCGCGCCGGCGGCCAGCCGTGGATCGGCGATCACATCCTTTATGAGATGCGGAATGCCATTGTACGAGGTGAGCTCGACGCGTTTGGGATCGATCATCAGCAGCTGCACTTGATCGGGCGTCGCGCTGACCAGCAGCGACGCGATGATCGTGTTCAAGCAGACCGATTTGCCGGCGCCCGTTGCCCCGGCGATGAGAAGGTGCGGCATCTTGCCGAGATCGCCGAAGACCGGGCGGCCGGTAATATCCTTGCCCAGAGCCATCCAGAGCGGCGGGACTTGGCCGCGATTCGGCAGCGCCTCGAGGATCTCGCGAATCGCGACGACCGAGACCGTCTTGTTCGGGACTTCGATGCCGATCGCCGATTTGCCGGGGATCGGCGCTTCGATGCGCACCGTGGTCGCCGCCAGGGCGAGCGCGAGATCATCGGCGAGCGACGAGATCCGCGAGATCTTGACGCCGCGTTCGGGCTTGAGCTCGTACCGCGTAATGGATGGGCCACGCTCGATGTGCACGACCTTCGCCCCGACCCCGAAGCTCGCAAGCGTATCTTCGAGCACGTGCGAACGGCTCGACTCGTCGACGTGCTCGCTCGGCGGCACGTCGAAGATCGCCAAATCCGGCAGCCGGTACCGCTTGTTCGCCGCGTACGACACCTTCGCGATCGGGGCCGGAGTCGAAGGACGCGTGACCACAACCGTGTCGGGCTCGTCCTCGTCCTCGTCCGCGTCTTCGTCTTCTTCCACGTCCTCTTCGTCTTGCGGCTCTTCGATCTCGTCGAGAACGGCTACGAACGGCGCGCGCTTCAACTCGACGGCTTCGCGCTTCGGCTTGGGAAGGCGCGGCGGGAGTCTGAGTTTGCCGATCCAGAGAACGAGCATTCCGATTATCCGCTTCAAGCTCGCGTTGGTGAGCCAGAGGAAGAGGGAGAGCGCCGCGACGCTGAGCAGGATCATCGCACCGGCGTTGCCGACCAGCGAGCGCAGCGCCCACCAGATGTCGTCGCCGACGACACCGCCCGGCTTGCCGCCGGGAACGCCGAAGAACGCCGTGATGATCAGGAAATAGGCCAGCGCGCTCGTCCCGAGCGTCGCCACCATGCGCGGAACGTTAATTTCAAGGAAGACGATCGCGCCGACGAAGGCCACGAGGGCCGGAAAGAGGCCGGCGGAGTCGCCAAAGAGGTAGCGCAGCCCGTTGGCGGTCCAGCTTCCGATGCTGCCCGAGTGGTGCGGGAAAGCCAAAGCGATGCCGCAGAGTACGGCGATTGCGATCGCGGCGATTCCTACGATCTCGAGATTGAGCCGGTTCCTCGCATTCGCCCGCCGGCGAGAGCGCGCCATGGGCACTACCTCTTCTTCGTCACCATCTCAGTTCATTTTGCGCCGCTCACCGCTTTTACGGCCCGTCGGCGCACGCGTGATACTTGTTCGAGTACATCGGCTGTATGCTGTAGAGCGTTTTACCGACCCCGATCTTCCATTGGAGCGCCTCGCACAGGTCGGCCACCTCGTCGTCGTAGGTAAAGTTGAACCACGCGAACGCCGGCCCCGGATCCGTGATGGACTCGAATATCTCGTGGCCAAGGGTCGAGGCGGTCGAGTTGGTCAGGGAGCTCGCTCCCGAGGAGGCCCGCGAGGCGCAGAAACCAACCTTTTGATAGGGCTCGATCGAGGCGACGACGTTCTGCTTAACGTCGGAGAACTTGACGACCTCGTGATAGGCGCAAAACCGATTGGTCGACGGATGGTCGGGCGAATAGCACGAGCGCGACCGGTCGAAGCATGTGTCGGAGCCCTTCGGCAAAAAGATATGGTACGCGTTCGTGTAGCCCGCGCGCTTGCCGTTTTGAACCAACGCCGCGTGGAGTATCGCCAGCAAGTCGTTGCGGTAGAACAGTTTGGTGAAGGTGCGGTACTTCACGCTGAAGGCACCCCCGAACGTGTAGCCGCCCGGGGCCGAATCGGTGTACTGCTTCAACAGCGCTGTAAAGCGGCTGCCGGTCAGATTCTGCTCGAAGCCTTCCGGATCGCCCCAACAGCTCTCGCCCCCGGTCTTGCAGTTCACGTAGATGTTGAACGACGCGGCCGTCGTCATGACCGGCCCCTTCTTGCGTACCAGGTCGCCCGGATACTGAACCCTCGTATCGTCGCCGACTCGCGCCAAGGGCGGCCGCGAGTGCGAGCGCAGGGGCATCAGGTGGTATGACAAGGTCTTAGCGTTGCGCGCGCTATCAACGTCGGTCGCCGCGACTTCGAGCTCGCGCGTGGCGGGCGCGTTCGATACCGGCAGAACCGGCAGCGACGGTTGACTCGGAACCGCGCACCCGGCGGCGATCAGGCTAAAACCAATTGCGGCGGCGACTCTTGCCGGAAAAAACCTCATAGCGACTCCTCCACTCGTATAGTTGCGCGAGCCCGCACCCCGTTCCTCATAGGAACGGCCACCGCGCGCGAGAAGCGCAGGCTTTACTTTGGCTACACCGACCCTCGTCGTACTGCAAGGCGATCAGACCGGGCAAGAGTTGCTGCGCGAAGCGTTGCGCGTGCTCGATCGGCGCGTCATCGGCGTCGAGCTCGTTCTCGTACCCTACGACCTTTCGCTCGAGAAGCGGCGCAAGACGAGCAACCGCGTCGTCCTCGAGGCGGCGGAGGCAATCAAGCAACATCGACTCGGCTTAAAGGCCGCGACGATCACGCCCGAGGGCAAGAGCGACGTCGGCTCTCCGAATCGCATTCTTCGCGAAGCGATCGGTGGCAGCGTAATCGTGCGCACCGGGCGCAAGCTGCCCCGCGTGCGCCCGGTCGGCGGGATTCACGCGCCGATCTCGGTCGTGCGGATGGCCGTCGGCGATGCTTACGGCGCCAAGGAGTGGCGCGAAGGCGAAGGGCTCGACGAGGTGGCGCTGCGCACCGAGAAAATTTCGCGGCGAATCTGCCGCTACGTCGCCGAGTACGCTTTCCAGCACGCTAAAAAAACCGGTGCGGTCGTCTTCGGCGGCCCGAAGTTCACGGTGAGCCCGATTTACGAAGGCATGCTCAAGGAGGAGATGGATGCCGCGGCCGCGCGCCATCCCGAGGTCGACTACGATCCGCAGCTGATCGACGCGACGTACGCGCTGCTGCTCTCCGCGCCCGGCGACAAGCCGCTGGTCATCCCGTCGCTCAACCGCGATGGCGACTGTCTCTCCGATCTCGTGATGCAGCTCTTCGGCTCGATCGCCGGCGCGGAATCGGTGCTCCTCGCCTTCGACGAGACGCTGCGGCCGTCGGCAGTAATGGCGGAAGCGCCGCACGGCACCGCGCCGCGCCTCGAAGGAAAGAACGTCGCCAATCCGCTCGCGATGATTCTGGCGGCGGCGGCGGTTCTCTCGTATATCGAGGACGCACGCGCCAAGGCGGCTTCACGCGCAATCTACGATGCGGCGCTCGACACGGTGGCGCACGGCATCGCCACGGCCGATCTCGGAGGACACGCGACGACCAGCGAGTTTACCGACGCGGTAGTCTCGCGAATCGCCCGCTAGTTACTTTCGGCCGGTTGCGGCTGCAGCCAAAAGTAACCCGTCGAGATCGAGCGGATGCTCATCAGCCAAAAGCACATCGCGCGCCAAAGCCGCCGTTCCTTCCACACATTGGCGGAGAATGCGCAATCGCGCAGCCCGGCTCGCCGAAACTCTTTCCGCCATGCGTTGGCGCTGAGATAGCAGACTCCGCATCCCGCCGTGTTCGCGCCGAGACGCTTGACGAGCGGCGCAAGAAAACCGCTCGCGGTCAGCATGTAGACGATCCAACCCGGCAGATTGTCGATCACGATGCCGTCGTACAAGTTTTCCGTCACGACGACGCGCCCGGCCGGAGCGAGCAGCGAAACCGCCTGCGCCAGCGCGTTGCGTTGATTGCGTCGCGTCTCCGAATACGTCTTACCGATGAAATGGTGCAGCGACAGATTGAAAAAGATGATGTCGAAGCGCCGGTCCACGAGCTCGGCGGACATATCGGTCGCCGATGCCAGGACGAGCAGCTTGCGCTCGTTGCTCGTATTCTCCGAGAGCAGCAGCTCGGAGTTGTCGAGCACGGCGCCGCGCGACTTGGGGAATCGCTCCAAGAGCCGATCGGTGAAGAGCCCCGGGCCGCCGCCGGCGTCGAGGAACGAAAAGTCGCCGTCCTTGAAGTTCTCGCCGACCATTTGAACGATGCCGTCGAACAGCGAGTCGGGGATGTAGTCGCGATGCGAAAAAGTCTGGAGCTGGTTATCCGCCAGCTTTCGTACGGCCGCCATGCCTCCGGTATAACACAAGCGCGTGCGAGGCCAGAGAGCCATACTGCCACGGGAGCGCAATACCAAGGTCCCACGTCGCGGGGCCGAAGCCCCATCGAACCCCGAAACTAGACCTCCATCACGACGGGGATGACGACCGGGCGGCGTTTCGTCCGCTCGTAGACCGCCTTGGCCAGTACGCTGCGGATATGTTCTTTGACCGAATCGGCGTCACGCATCGCGTCCACGGAGATGCCTTTGATGGCCGCCTCGAGTTCGGCGCGCAGCTCGTCGAGCACGCCGCCGGCCTCGGGGAGATAGAAGACGCCCTTTGAGATGAGATCGGGCCCCGCGATGACGCGCGCCTCCTCGCTGTCGATCGCGATGACGACCATCATGATCCCGTCGTTCGAGAGCGCCTTGCGATCGCGCAGCACCGCCTCGCCGACGTCGCCGATGCCCGAACCGTCGACGAAGACGTGACCGCCGTACGTCCGGCCGACCTTGTCGCCGTACTCGTTGGTAAACTCGAGCACGTCGCCGTTCTCGACGATGAAGACGTTCCCGGCCTCGACGCCCGTCTCGACCGCGAGTTTACCGTGCGCGGCCAGCATCCGGTACTCCCCGTGCACCGGAACGAAGAACTCGGGTCGCACGAGGTTGAGCATCAGCAGCAGCTCCTCTTGCGAGGCGTGCCCCGAGACGTGCGAGCGGCCGTCGGTCCCGTGGATGACGGTTGCCCCGAGCTTGCAGAGATTGTTGATCGTCTTGTGCACGCTCTTCTCGTTGCCGGGAATCGGCGTCGCGCTGATTACGACGGTGTCGCCGGGAACGATCTTGAACTGCTTGTGGTCGCGCACCGACATCCGTGCGAGACCGCTCATCGGCTCGCCCTGCGAACCGGTCGTCATCACCACGACGCGTTCGGGCGGATACGCGTCGATGTCCTCGATGCGC
The DNA here is from genome assembly GCA_049285915.1 of Candidatus Cybelea sp. Classification (GTDB taxonomy): domain Bacteria; phylum Vulcanimicrobiota; class Vulcanimicrobiia; order Vulcanimicrobiales; family Vulcanimicrobiaceae; genus Cybelea. The sequence goes on from JBAQAW010000104.1 coordinate 20,396, forward strand.
AACACGGAGTCCGAGGGCACGCGCAAGTGGCCGAGCTCGCTTGCGAAGTGGACGACGTTGCGCATCGAGCGCCCTAGAAACGCGACTTTGCGGTCGAAGCGCACGGCGTGGTCGACCGTCTGCTGAATGCGAGGAACGTTGGACGCAAACGAAGCGACCACGATCCGCCCCTTCGCGTGCGAGAAAATCGACGTGAAGGCTTCGCCGACCATGCGCTCCGATCGCGTGTGGCCGGGCCGCTCGGCGTTGGTCGAGTCCGAAAGCATGCAGAGCACGCCCTCGTCGCCGATGCGCGCGATGCGCGCGAAATCGGCGGGCTCACCATCGATCGGCGTCTGATCGAACTTGAAGTCGCCAGTGTGGAAGACGTTCCCGACCGGAGTGCGCAACGCCAGCGCGCAGGCTCCCGCCACCGAGTGATTGACGTGAACGAACTCCGCCTCGATCGAGCCGTAGCGGACGCGGCTCCCCGGTTTGACCTGCGTGAACTCCGCTTCTCCGACTCGCTGCTCGCGCGATTTCGCCTTAATCAGCGCGATCGTCAACGCCGTGCCGACGATCGGAATGCCCTTGAACTCGCGCGCGAAGTAGGGAATGCCGCCGATATGATCTTCGTGACCGTGCGTCACCAGCAGCGCGCGCAGCTTGTCGGCCCGTTCGCGAACGTAGGTGAAGTCGTTGATGACGATGTCGACGCCGTACATCTCGTCATCGGGGAACATCAGCCCGCAATCGACGACCACGAGGTCCTCGTTGGTCTCGATCACCGTCATGTTCCGGCCGATCTCGCCGCAGCCGCCCAGCGGGGCGATGCGAAGATAGGGCCCGGGCGGGGGCAGGGGCAGCGTCAACGTGTCGGAGCTCACCTGAGCTTGCTTTTGCCGCCCGGCCTTGCTCCCCCGCGCAAACGTGTGAATTACAGCCAGGAGGAACTCGTCATGCACCTCGTTGCGCTCTTGCTCTTGCTTGGCTTGGCTTCGCCCGCTCCCGGGGCTGCGGCGGGAAGCCCGGCGCACGCCTCGCCTGCGCCGCTCTCGCCCGACGCGCTGTTCTCCCGGCGGGCGCTGCGGCGAGCGCGGCTGCTCATCCAGATGCGTGTGATGCAGCTGCGCGACGAGCGGCTCGAGTGCATTCGGGCCGCTCTCGAGCGGCGGCTGCCCGGCGCCCTCTGGGAGGAGGTCCCCAGCGCGTCGCGAGGCGCAGCCGATGCGCGGGCGGATGCCGCAGCGTGCGAGGAAATGCGCAAGTTCTAAAAGCCGCGGCCGCCTTCTTGGTAACTTTTCGCCGGTAGCCTGGTAGGATGGCTGCGTATGACAAATCGCGTTTTGCCGACTCTTATCGTCGGGCTTGTTGGGGCAGTTATCGGCAGCTTCCTTATGATGCTCTATGCGAGCGGTCATTTCGGCGGGGCGACCGGCCCGGCCGGTACGCCGCCCGCGATGGCAGCGGTTCCGTTGAGCGGCGTCAGCGATCAAGACCGGATCGTCAGCGCGGTTAAGCGCACGAAATCGTCGGTGGTGGCCATCACCGAAGAGGTCAACGGTCAGGAAGTGATCCCAGCCGACCCGTTCTTTCAGCAATTCTTCGGCGGACAGGGGCCCGGCATCGTGCAGCCCTATCGCGGCGAGGCATCCGGCTCGGGCTTTGTGATCGACGCGCGCGGCGATATCGTCACGAACGCGCACGTGCTGCAGCCTCCGCAGGGCGGCAAGGTGACGAAGCTGACGGTCGTCTTTGCGAACGGCGATCACGTCCCGGCGCACGTTCTTGCCTACAATATCGCCGCCGACGTCGGCATTCTCCGCGTCGATAATTACGGCAAGCTTCCGCCGCCGCTCGAGCTTGGCGATTCGAGCCGGCTCGAGCAAGGGCAATGGGCAATCGCCATCGGCGAACCGCTGCAGCTCCAGCAGACGGTCACCGTCGGCGTCGTCTCGGCCTTCAACCGCTCGGAACCGATTCCGACGGAGAACGGCTCGGAGATCGATTTCAAGGGGCTGCTCCAGACCAGCGCCCCGATCAATCCCGGCAACTCCGGCGGCCCGCTGATCGACATCAACGGCCAAGTAATCGGGATGAATCAGTCGACGGTTAAGTCGGCCTACGCTCAAGGCATCGGCTTCGCGATTCCCTCGAACACCATTCGGAACGTCGTCGCCTCCCTCCAGAAAAACCCCGGCGCCCACCAGGGCACCTCGACGGGCTTCCTGGGCATCTACATGGCCGACCTAACGGCCGGCATTAAGAACCAGATCGGCTACAACGGCGGCGACGGCATCGCCGTACAGCAGGTCTTCTCCGGATCCCCCGCCGACTCGGCCGGCATCCAGCCCGGCGACGTGATCCTTCAAGCCGACGGCAAGTCGTTCAACAACGTTAAGGACCTTCACAACTACATCGCTTCGAAGAAGCCCGGCGATACGATCCGGCTCAACGTCTGGTCGCAGGGCATGAAGAAGTTTGTGGCCATCAAGCTCAGCGAGACGCCGGCGGCCCAGCCGCAGGCACTCCAGCAGCCGCAGCAGCAACAGCAACAGCCCCAAGGGCAGCAACCTGAAGAACAGCAGCCCTAATGCTGTCATCCTGAGCCTGTCGAAGGACGGAAAGGGGGGCCCTGCAACCAGCGGGCCCCCGAGCGTGTTTTTGAGTATGCGAAACAACTTTGCTACCGCATCGTGTATCATGGTGCGGTACTCCCAATCTTGGTTCGTTCGTAAGCGGCAAGGCGCCGCCGGCCTCGCGTCGGGCTCATAACCTCGGCCTCACAGCGACCCCGGCTTAGCTGGTCCGGAGCGGACCCGGAAATTTAAACAACGAGGTAAGAACGTTTCATGGCTAAGACGGTCGGCATCGACCTTGGCACGACGAATTCCGTCGTCGCCGTAATGGAGGGCACTTCGCCCGTCGTTATCCCCAACGCCGAAGGGTCCCGTACGACGCCTTCGGTCGTCGCATTTACAAAAACCGGCGAGCGTCTCGTCGGCCAACTCGCAAAGCGTCAGGCGATCACCAATCCCGATCGCACGATCAGCTCGATCAAGCGTCACATGGGTGAGGCTGATTATCACGTCAAGATCGACGGCAAGGACTACACGCCGCAAGAAATCTCGGCGATGATCCTTCAGAAGCTGGTGAACGACGCCAGCAACTATCTTGGCGAGCGCGTGACCAAAGCGGTCATCACCGTTCCCGCTTACTTCAACGATTCACAGCGGCAGGCCACCAAAGACGCCGGCAAGATCGCCGGGCTCGACGTGCTGCGAATCATCAACGAGCCGACGGCGGCTGCGCTCGCATATGGGCTCGAAAAACAAGGTAACGAGACCATTCTCGTTTGGGATCTCGGCGGCGGCACGTTCGACGTCTCGATCCTCGAAGTCGGCGACGGCGTCTTCGAAGTGAAGGCGACAAACGGCGACACGCACCTCGGCGGCGACGATTACGATCAGCGCGTCGTCGACTGGCTCGTCGAACAGTTTCGCCGCGACCAAGGCATCGATCTGGCGAAGGACAAGCAGGCGATGCAGCGGCTCACCGAGGCCGCCGAAAAGGCGAAGATCGAGCTCTCGTCGGTCGTCCAGACCAGCATCAATCTGCCGTTCATCACGGCCGATCAGGAAGGGCCCAAGCACCTCGACTACACGTTGACCCGTGCGAAGTTCGAGGAGCTGACGGGCGATCTCACCGATCGTTGCGTGGGCCCGTTCCACAGCGCGATCGCCGATGCCAAGCTCGACGTCTCGAAGATCGACGAAGTGATCATGGTCGGCGGCGCGACGCGCATGCCGGTCATCCAAGACCTCGTGCGCAAGCTCACCGGTAAGGAACCGAACCTGACGGTCAATCCGGACGAAGTCGTCGCGATCGGCGCGGCGATTCAAGCCGGCGTTCTCTCCGGCGAAGTCCGCGACGTCGTATTGCTCGACGTCACGCCGCTCTCGCTCGGCCTGGAGACGCTCGGCGGCGTCCTGACGAAGCTGATCGATCGCAACACGACGATTCCGACGAAGAAATCGCAGATATTCACGACCGCCGAAGACGGCCAAACGTCGGTAGACATCCACGTGCTTCAAGGCGAACGCCCGATGGCACAAGATAACAAGACGCTCGGACGTTTCCGCCTGGAAGGCATCCCGCCCGCACCGCGCGGCGTACCACAGATCGAAGTGACGTTCAACATCGATGCCAACGGCATCGTGAACGTCAGCGCCAAAGATCTGGGCACCGGCAAGGAGCAGGCGATCACGATCACCGCTTCGACCAACCTCAATAAAGATGAGGTCGACCGGATGGTGCGTGAAGCCGAAGCGCAATCGGCGGAGGATACTGCCAAGCGCGAAGAAGCCGAAGTGCGCAACAACGCTTCCAGCCTGATCTACTCGACCGAGAAATCCGTCAAAGAGGTCGGCGACAAGCTCGATGCCGGCGCGCGCGCCGACGTCGAAAGCAAACTCTCCGAGCTCAAGCGCGTCAGCGAAAATGGTACGGTCGCCGAGATCAAGCCCGCGATCGAAGCGCTGCAGCAGGCGAGTTACAAGATGGCCGAGCTGCTCTACAAAGCGGCGGCGCCGCAAGGCGAGCCTGCCGGCGCCGGCCCCGGCGACGGAGCGGCGAGCGGCAATGGCGCGAGCGGTGGACCGGCTGCCGGGGAAGACGTCATTGACGCCGAGTTCAAGGAAGCGCAGTAGACATCTGAGTGCTAAGCTGAACGATGTTTGACGATCAATCGGTTCTCAAAACAGAAGCCGGAGAGGCCGTCATCGAAGAGCAGGCGCCGCAGCAAGACTCCCTCGAGGAGCAACTTGCTGCGGCCAACGCTCGCGCGGACGAAAACTACGGCAAGTTCTTACTGGCCGTTGCCGACTTCGATAACTACAAGAAGCGCACCCAGCGCGACTTCGATTCGCTCGTCGCCACGCGGCGGCGAATGCTGCTGGAGCGCTTCTTGCCCGTACTCGACAATCTCCAGCGCGCTCTCGAATCAAAAGCCGAAGGCGACACGCTGCGCGGCGGCCTCGAACAGACGCTGCGCGGTTTCGAAGCCTTGCTCGCGGGCGAGGGCGTAAAGGTGATCGAGATCAAAGGCAAGCCGTTCGATCCGCGGCTCGCCGAAGCGATCGGCACGTCGGCAACCAATGCCGCCGGCGAAGATACGGTGGTCGAGGTCGCCGAGAAGGGCTATACGCTCGGCGAAGAGGTGTTGCGACCCGCGAAAGTCATCGTCGCCAAAACCGTAGACGAATGAATTTTAAGGACTACTATGCCATCTTGGGCGTTCCGAAGAACGCCGCCGAGAAAGACATCAAGTCCGCATATCGCAAGCTCGCGCGCAAATGGCATCCCGACGCGAACCTCAATAGCCCCAAAGAGGCTGAGGAGAAGTTCAAGGAGATCTCCGAGGCCTACGAAGTGTTGGGCGACCCCGAAAAGCGACAGAAGTACGACGTTCTCGGGCCGAACTGGCAACAGGCGGCGCATCAAGCCGAACAGCAGCGCCGCTATCGCACGACCGTCAACGGTCAGGAGTTCGAGTTCGATCTCGGCGGACCGGGCGAGAGCCCGAGCGGCTTCTCCGATTTCTTCGACATCTTCTTTTCGGGTATCGGCCGCCGTCAAACGACGCGGCCCAACCCTGGCCGCGCGCGTCAGATGCGCGGACAAGATCTCGAGACGACGATCGAGCTGCACCTTCGCGACATTTTCGACGGCGGCAAGAGAGCCGTCTCGCTGCAGATCGAAGACCTCTGTCCCCGCTGTCACGGAACGGGAACCGAAGGCGGGCACTTGTGCCCGCAATGCCACGGCACCGGTCACGTCATCCTCAACAAGAAGTTCGAAGTAACGATTCCGCGCGGAATCAGCGAGGGGCAGCGCATTCGTCTCGCGGGGCAAGGCGGCGCCGGAGCCAATGGCGGCCCGAACGGCGACCTCTATCTCATCGTGCGTCTCGAAGAGGATCCCACATATAAACGCAAAGGCGACGACCTGTACGTCGATCTGCCGGTAAGCATCTACGATCTGCTGCTCGGCGGCCAGGTCAACGTCCCGACGCTGAGCGGACAAGTGGCGATGACGATCCCCGCCGGAACGCAGAATAACCGCCTGCTGCGGCTCGCGGGCCGCGGCCTGCCGCTGGTCAAAGGCAAGGGCAGCGGCGATCAATACGTTCGCCTGATCGGACAGCTCCCGCAGAACCTCTCCGATAAGGAAAGGAAACTCTTCGCGGAGCTCGCCGCGCTGCGTAACGGCAAAACCTAAACTCTAGTCGCTATACGCCTGATCTGCGATCGTCTGCTCGTCGGACTCTTCGGACATCGCCGGCTTTACCGTACCGTCGATTGGAAAATAATAGAGGTTGTTGGTTCCGAAGACGTGCGGTGCGGTCGTCAAGCTGCCGGCCGTCTTAACCGCAAAGAATACCGCGATGGGCTGCTCGCTGGCTATGTAGCGCAAGAGCTCGCGCTGGCACGGTTTCAGCTCGTGCAACACTTTTCGAATTTGAGCGATGTCGACCGCGCGCAGCACAGGCTGTCCAGGCTTGCCGTAGTCGAGCGCGACGTAAACTGGTGGCGTAGGGGTTGGATCGGGAGCCCGCATGGGCGGCACCGGTGTCTGGGTGGCCGCGCTGCGTGACGCGCTATGGCAACTCGACGCCGCGATCGCGAACGCCATCGTGCGGCGATCCGAATCGCCCTTTCACCTCCTTAACGTACCAGACGAAAGGTGGCGCTGCGAGCCGCCGATAAGCTCCAAGACTCACCCCACGCTCGCCGAGGAGTATTTGTGAACGGAGCTTTCAGATTTGCCGCACCGCTGCTTGCGGTGCTTGCGATTGCCGCCTGCAGCAACGGCGGCACTTCAGGGATGCCGGTAGAGAACGGCATCGCTCAACCTAACGCACGGGCCCACGCGATGCCGCAGTGGCAGGCGCGCAATCTCGCCCGGCCGGCATGCGGCTCCGCGCCGCGTGGCGGCGCCCAGTGCCTGGCGCTCATCGAGGCGAAGCCCGGTCACCACGACAGCGGCAGTTCGGGCTGGACGCCGGCCGATTTTCAAGCAGCCTACAATCTTCCGTCGGCTACCAAAGGCAAGGGGCAGATCGTAGCGATCGTCGACGCATACGACAATCCAGACGTAGCCTCGGATCTTGCAACGTATCGTTCGGCCTACGGCCTCGGAACCGCGAACTTCACCAAGTACAATCAGCAAGGCCAAACGAGCAACTACCCGCAGGGGAGCCCGAGTTGGGGCGTCGAGACCGATCTCGACGTTCAGATGGTCTCCGCCGTCTGCCCCAACTGCACGATCTACCTCATCGAGGCGAACAGCGAGAACAGCGACGATCTCCAAGCCGCCGAAGCGGAAGCAGTGAAGCTCGGCGCGCACGTCGTCAGCAACAGCTGGATCTGCTACTCGTACTCGTGCTCGATCGACCCGTCGTACTTCGATACGCCGGGCGTCATCTATACCGCCGGCTCGGGGGACGAAGGTTATAACATCATCGGGCCGCCGATGTCCCTGCCGACCGTCGACGCGGTCGGAGGTACGGTCCTCTCCAAGAACGGCTCCAAATATAGCGAGCAGGCATGGGACGGCGCCGGCTCGGGCTGCGCCCAGCAAGTGAAGAAACCGAAGTGGCAGCACGATCCGAGTTGCTCGAATCGCACCGGCGCCGACGTTTCGGCCGTTGCCTATGACGTTGCCGAGTACGACTCGTACGATGCAGGCGGCTGGTTCACCATCGGCGGCACGAGCGTTGCCACGCCGATGATCGCCGGCATCTACGGGCTTGCCGGAAACGCGAAGTCGCAGCACGGCCCCAAGAATCTTTGGAAGCTGCGGAGCAAGAAGCTGAAAAAGGCGCTGCACTACATCTCGAGCGGAAGCAACGGGTCGTGCGGCGGCAGCTACCTCTGCACCGCGGGAACCAAACAGTTCAAGACGTACTCCGGACCTGCAGGCTGGGGCACGCCCAACGGCCTCGGCGCCTTCTAAGCCCCGGCAACCCCCGGCAGCGGAGAGTGGTCTAACGTGGGCACCGCATCCACTACCTTGAACTGGGGGACAGATGATAAAACAGATCGCCTTTACCGTGTATCCGGCAAAGGACGTCGCGGGACTGCGAAAGTGGTACGAGGATAACCTTGGCCTGAAGTTTACCGGCCCGTACGAAGAGGAGGGCGTCGAGAAATACAACGAGTCGACGATCGGCGACGGCACGTTCAGCGTGATGACGACCGAATGGGCCGATCGCGATCCCGGCAGCGCCTCGGGCATCGTCTTTGAGGTCGACGACATCGATAAGAGCATCGCCGACCTGCGCGGCAGGGGCATCGACGTCGAAGACGCCTACGAGACTCCCGTCTGCAAGATCACCTCGTTCGTCGACGGCGAGGGCAATAAGGTCTCGTACCATCAAGTAACGGTACCGCACTAGTGTGTCATCCTGAGCCTGTCGCGTGTCATCCTGAGCCTGTCGAAGGATGATGGCCGGCCACGGGCTGATGTGGTCGAACATCTATCAGCCCGAGAAACCAACCGTAAAGCGGCGCGTCAACTGGAAACGGCTTGGCGCGCTCTTTGCGCCGTACTGGCGCCAGCAGGCCACGGTGCTCGCGTGCATCGTGGTTGCGTCGGCACTCGGGCTCGTTCCCGGCTTCGTCGTCGCGCACCTCATCGACGTGGCCATTCCGCGCCGCAATCTCGGCCAGCTCGCGATCGACGTCGCGGCGATTTTGATCTCGGCGCTGCTGGCCGCCGGCATCGGCGTCCTGCAGGGCTACCTCAACTCGCTCGTCGGCGAGGGCATCATGCGCGACATTCGCACGACGCTCGTCGGCCACTTGCACCGCATGCCGCTGCAGTTCTTCAGCGGGACGAAGACGGGCGAGATCATGAACCGCGTCAGCAACGACGTCGACAACGTCGATAACGTCGTCACCGGAACGCTGACCTCGATCATCACCAACGTCGTCCTCATCGGCACGACGGTGGTGGCGATGTTCGTCTGGAACTGGCGCCTCGCGCTGATCTCGGTCGCGATCGTGCCGCTGATGGTGCTGCCGCTCGGACCGGTCGGGCGACGGATGTATCTGATTCGCAAGAAGACGCGCGAGAGCCGCGACGAGATCGAGTCGATCACCCAGGAGACGCTCTCGATCTCCGGCATCACGCTCGTCAAGTCGTTCGCCCGCGAAAGTCTCGAGCGCGCCCGGTTCTATCAAGCCGGTTCGCGGCTGATGCAGCTCGAGATCGACCTCGCGATGATCGGGCGATGGTTTCTCGCTTCGGTCACCGCGATGGTCGTCGTCGGGCCGGCGCTGGTCTGGCTCGGCGGAGGCTGGCTGGCGATCTTGGGCAGCCTGCAGGTCGGCGTGATCGTCGCGTTCGTCTCCTTCATCCAGGGGCGCCTGTACGGCCCGGCGGCGGCGCTTGCCGGGATTCAAGTGCAGATCGTCAGCGCGCTCGCCGTCTTCGAGCGCATCTTCGAGTACCTCGACATGACGCCCGAAGAGTACGACCCGCCCGGGGCAATCGCACTGCCGGAAGTCGCGGGAGAGATCGCCTTCGAGGATGTCGCCTTTTCGTACGACGGGACGCGCAACGTGCTCGACGGCATCTCGTTTCACGTTCGCCCGGGCGAAGTAGCCGCGTTCGTGGGCCCGTCGGGCGCCGGCAAAACGACGATTACGTCACTCGTGCCGCGCTTTTACGATCCGCAGAAAGGGCAGGTGCTCGTCGACGGACACGATCTGCGGGGCGTCACGCTCGAATCGCTGCGCCGCAATATCGGCATCGTCACGCAGGAGACGTATCTCTTCCACGACACGGTGGCCGCCAATCTTCGCTACGGTAAACCCGACGCGACCGACGCCGAGCTCGAAGCCGCGGCGCGCGCGGCGAACATCGCCGACTTCATTGCGGCAATGCCGATGCAGTACGAGACGGTCGTTGGGGAGCGCGGGCACAAACTCTCCGGCGGCGAGCGTCAGCGCCTCGCCATCGCGCGCGTGCTGCTGAAGGATCCGCGGATTCTGATTCTCGACGAGGCGACGAGCTCGCTCGATTACGAGAACGAAGCGGCGATTCAGAAGGCGCTGGAGGTTGCGATGCGCGGGCGCACGAGCCTGGTGATCGCGCACCGCCTCTCGACGGTGCTGGCCGCCGACGTCATCTTCGTCGTCGACAACGGACGCATCGTAGAACAAGGCCGCCACGCGACGCTGCTCGCGCGAGGCGGCCTGTACTCTCGGCTCTATCGGACCCAGTTCGCAGGGCTATCGGCCTAGCCGTACCCCGCGCTTTCGAAAACGGTTACTGCGGAGGCGCGGAGCCCAGCGACGACTTCAAGGATGCCTTGAACTTCGTCTGCTGATCCGGCGTCATCACGCCGTAGATGCCTTTGAGCAACTGCTCTTTGGCCGATTTCTTTGTCGCAGCGTCGGCGTTGGCCGTCTGCTGCTGGTACTGCTCGACCATCGGCTTGATCTTCATCTTCTCCCGCGGCGTAAGCTCCGCGGCCTGTAACGCGTTTTTCACGGCCGTCTGAACCTGCTGCGGACTTGGCTGGCTCGCCTGGGCGACGATCGAGCCTGCAACCTGCGTGGAAGCGACCGCCGGGGCAATTGTCGCGGAGAATAATAGCGCTGCAAACAATCCTGAGATGCGCATTGGGCTCCTTTGCTCGGAAAGAGTGGTTACCGTCAAATTTCTAGGCGGGCGGCCGCAAGCCTGGCAAATCCATGACCATCGGCTCGACCGGAATCTGCAGCTCGGGTCCGGTCGCCGCCCGGATCTCTTCGATGCTGACGCCGGGCGCGAGCTCGCGCAGGATCAAGCCTTCCTCGCCGATATCGATCGTGCCGAGATCGGTAATGATGCGGTTGACGACGCGCCGCCCCGTCAATGGGAGCGAGCATTCGCGCACGATCTTGTGCGCGTTGCCTTTCGCAACGTGCTCCATCATCACGATGACGCGCTTCGCGCCGTGGACCAAGTCCATCGCGCCGCCCATGCCCTTAACCATCTTGCCGGGGATCATCCAGTTCGCGAGATCGCCGCGTTGCGAGACCTGCATCGCGCCGAGCACCGCGAGATCGATGTGTCCGCCGCGAATCATTCCAAAAGAGAGCGACGAGTCGAAGAACGACGCGCCGGGGAGAACCGTAACCGTCTCCTTGCCCGCATTGATCAGGTCGGCATCCTCTTCGCCTTCGTACGGATAGGGCCCCATGCCGAGAATCCCGTTCTCGCTCTGCAGCGTCACCGTTACGTCCGACGGCACGTAGTTCGGAACCAGCGTCGGTAAACCGATGCCGAGGTTCACGTACTGCCCGTCGCGCAGTTCTTGCGCGACGCGCGCGGCGAGTTGAGTTCTAGTGAGCGCCATATTCACTCAATCCTTCGACACGCGGGGGCGCGTGGTGACGCGTTCGATGCGCTTGCCTTGCGCTCCGACGTGGACGATGCGCTGCACGAAGACGCCCGGCAGATGCACGCTCTCGGGGTCGAGCGCTCCGGGCTCGACCAGCTCCTCGACTTCCGCGATCGTAATCTTGCCGGCCATCGCGCAGAGCGGATTGAAATTGCGCGTCGCCTTGTGAAAGATCAAGTTGCCGGCGCGATCGGCAATCGACGCGCGCACCAGCGCGTACTCGCAGACGATTCCCGATTCGAGAACGTACTCACGGCCGTTGAAGACGCGCGTCTCCTTTTTCGGGGAAGCGATTGCCACGCTGCCGTCGGAGTTGTACCGCCAGGGCAACCCCCCGTCGGCGATCAGCGTGCCGTCTCCGGCCGGCGTGTAGAAGCCCGGAATGCCGCAGCCGCCCGCGCGCAGGCGCTCGGCGAGCGTCCCCTGCGGCACCAGCTCGACCTCGAGCTCGCCGCTGAGGTACTGCCGCTCGAACTCTCGGTTCTCGCCGACGTACGAGCCCGTCGTCCGGCGAATTCGCTTGTTGTCGAGCAGCACGCCGAGCCCCCAGCCGTCCACGCCGCAGTTATTCGAGACGGTGACTAAATCGGTGGCGCCCTGCTCGAGTAATGCCTCGACCAGGTTGTGCGGAATCCCGTTGAGCCCGAAGCCGCCGACCGCGATCGACGTGCCGTTCGGAATGTCGGCGACCGCCTCGGCGCAGGAGGCGTAGACCTTCTCCATTCCGCCCTAATGCGCCGACGGAACGGGCGCCGCCTTCGTGGAATCTAATGGGCCTTATGGCTACAGCACCGATCGATATTGCAGCAAACGAAGAAGAGGCGATGATCCTCGCCATGGTGCGCGAGCTGGTCGCCGAGAAGGTGGCGCCGCGCGCCGCCGAGATCGACGCGACCGGCGAGTTTCCGTGGGACGTCAAGGAGCTCTTCGCGCAGAACGACCTTTTGGGGATTCCGATTCCAACGGAGTACGGAGGCCTCGGAGGCACGTTCGTCACCTACGTCAAGGTCGTCGAGGAGATCGCGAAGGCGTGCGCGTCGAGCGCCCTGATCGTCGCGGTGCAAGAGCTCGGCATGCTGCCGATCATGATCGGCGGCAGCGAAGAACAGAAGCGCCGCTTCCTTCCCAAGATCGCCTCGGGCGAACACCTCGTCTGTTACGCGCTCACCGAAGTCTCGAGCGGCTCCGACGCGCTGGGCTCGATGCGCACGCGCGCCGAGAAGCGCGGCGAAAGCTACGTGCTCAACGGGCAGAAGATTTGGATCACCAACGGCAGCGTCGCCGACGTCGTCTGCGTCTTTGCGGTCACCGATCCGGCGGCGGGCTCTCGCGGCGTCACCGCGTTCGTCGTCGAGAAGGGGACGCCGGGTTTCACGGTTGGGAAGCTCGAGAAAAAGATGGGGATTCGCGGCTCACCGACCGTCGAGCTGGTCTTCTCCGATTGCGAAGTGCCGGCGGCAAACCGTCTCGGCGAGGAAGGCGAAGGCTTCAAGATCGCGATGAAGGTGCTCGATAAATCGCGCCCTGGCATCGCGGCTCAGGCGCTCGGCATCGCCGCCGGAGCACTCGATTACGCCACCAACTATGCAAAGGAACGCATCGCGTTTGGCAAGCCGATCGGACAGCATCAAGGCGTCGGCTTCATGCTCGCCGATATGAAGACCGAAGTCGAAGGCGCGCGCCTGACGCTCTACGAAGCGGCGCGGCGCTGCGACGCCGGCGGCCCGGACGTGACGCTCTGGGCGGCGATGGCCAAGCTCAAGTGCGGCGACGTCGCCATGTCGGTTAGCACCGATGCGGTGCAAGTGCTCGGCGGCTTCGGCTACTCCGTGGAGTATCCCGTCGAGCGCATGATGCGCGACGCGAAGATAACGCAGATATACGAGGGCACGCAGCAGATCCAACGCCTCGTGATCGCGCGCAACCTCGTCGGGCGAGCTTAGCCTAGAGTTCCAGCGCGACGGCTACGGCGCCGTCCTCGGTCCATTCCGCACCGAGCGCGGTAACGGCGTCGTATTTATCGCCGAGGTGCGCGCGCAACGCGGCAACGATCCGATCGTACTCTTGCTGCTCGGTGTGCTCGCGACCGGCCTCCAGCGCCGCGAGCCGGCGATCGACGTACCCGAGCAGCATCGCAGCCCGCTCGCGATTGATCTTCTCACGCCGCCCGTGTTCGGGCTGCAGCGCTCCGATCGCCGCGATATGCTGCAGGATGTAGACCGTAAGCACGGTGAGCTTGAACTCCCTGGCAATGACGAGCGCCTCGGCCGCGTGAGCCCGCGCGTCGTCGAAGCAATCCATTACGACGAGATAAGCGGCCATGTTGCAGAGGTCGATTGCGACCGAGCGGCGATTGTGCCACGCTTCGTGGCCTGCCCTCGCCTCTTCGGCGCGCTGCAGCGCGGCCGCGGTATCGCCGGTGGCAAACTCGATCTCGGCCAGATTTCCGGCGATCGATGCCGCCGGACGCTCGAAGTTGAGAGCGACGTAGTAGGTGAGCGCCTGCGCGTAGCTCAGGCGCGCACCCTCGACGTCGCCGCAGCGCGAGCGCAGCGTACCGAGATCGCCGAGCACGACGGCCTGCAGGCGGCGAATGTCGAGACGTTGCGAATCCTCGAGCGCCGCCTGCAAGAACGCCTCCGCTTCCGAGGTGCGTCCCAGCGCCCCCGCGGCGACGCCCGCCGCCTGCCGAGCGCGCGCCATGTACACTTCATCGAGGCCCGTCAGGGTCAGTGCGCGTTCCGCCGCGACAAAGGATGCGGCGTACTCGCCGAGCGCACTGCACAATTCCGAATCGGCAATGTTCAGAAGGGCGGAAGTCTCCGCCGATATCCCCTCGCCGAGCGAAGCAAGCGCCAATCGAACCCAGTTTCGCCCCTCGACCGGAGCGAGGGAGTACCAGACGCGTGCGAGCGCGCCGGCAATCGAGCATCCCGTCTGCAGGTCTTGCTTCTCGACGAGCGCCCAGCCCAGTGCGGCGCGGCAGTTGTCGAGCTCGGCGTTGGCGTCGCGGAACCACGTACGCTCGTCGGCCGAGTACCAATCCCGATCGAGCCGCTGCCCAACCCGCAAGGAGCTCAGCGCGTGGCGCTTGGCGATCGCCTCGCGCTCGCCCCGTTCGTTGAGCTTGTCGAGCGCGAACTGCCGGTTTGCCTCCAGCATGTGGTACCGCGCTTCACCGCGCGAGAAATCCACCATGATCATCGACTGCGCGATCAGCGCCGAGAGCAGCTCCAGGATGTCGTCGCCCGCAAGCGTCGCGTCGGCGCAGACCGTCGTTGCCGTGTCCAAGCTGAAACTGCTGGCGAAGATCGCGAGGCGATCGAAGAGTAAGCGCGCTTGCGAAGAGAGCAGGACGTAGCTCCACTCGATCACCGCGCGCATCGTTTGATGGCGCGGCAGGGCCGCGTGATCGCTCGGAATCAAGAGGTCGAAGATCCGGTCGAGACGCTCGGCAATTTGCCAAGGCGAGAGAACGGTAGCGCGCGCGGCGGCCAACTCGATCGCCAGCGGCAAGCCGTCCAGGCGCCGGCAGATGTCGATGACCGGCGCGACGTTCTCTTTGGTTACCGAGAAGCGCGCATCCGAGGAGCGCACGCGGTCGACGAAGAGCGCGATGGCTCCATACTTCATTGCCTCCTCGGGCGCGACCGTCTTCTCCTCGGGAACCGAGAGCGAGGGTAAGCGGAAGATGCGCTCGCCGGTGATCTTGAGCGCCTCGCGACTGGTCGTGAGGAAGGTGACCTTCGTGCACTCCCGCAGGATCGACCCCGCCACGCGGCGCGCCTGATCGATGACGTGCTCGCAGTTGTCCAACACCAGCAAGACTTGCTTTTGCGAAAGGTGCGAGAGCAGCGTCGTCAGGAGCGGCGTCTTCGCCGACTCCTGAAGACCGAGCGCGTTGGCCAACGCGTGCGACACGAGATCCGGGTCGTTTAGCGGTGCGAGTTCGACGAACCAAACGCCGTCGGGAAAATCGCCGACGAGCTGCGTCGCAACCTCGATGGCCACCCGCGTTTTACCGGCACCGCCGGTTCCGACGACGCTGACCATCGGCGAACTCTTTACGAGCTGGCGAATCTCCGCGACGACGTCGTCGCGCCCCAGAAACGAGGTCAGCTTCCTCGGCAGGTTGTGGCTGGGAGTGCTGTCTTGTTCTTGTAAGCGCAGGCCGCGCGCGCGGCGCGCCGACTCTTCGAGCGCTGCGCGCGCCTCGGGCGGCAGTTCGAGCGCGTCGGCGAGGCGCTCGAGCGTCTTGGGGTAGGGAACCTTACGATAGCCGCGCTCGAGCGCGCTGACGGCCTGTACGCTGACCAGCGCACGATCCGCGAGCATCTGTTGCGAAAGGCCGGCCTGCACTCGAAAGTTTTTGAGCAGCGATGCTAGCTCGAGTGCGGCCGACCTTTCGTCAATCGCGACCTTCGATTCCACCGAGGAAGGCCTTCGTGCCGCTCGGCGTCAGTCCATTTGCTCTGCGCAGAAGCGCTAAGCTAAGCTACTACAGCGGTTCGGGCGCAACGCCGAACGGGGGGCTGCTCGAGCCGCCAACGCTCAACGTGCACGTGATCGGCGGCGGCGGTTTCTTGGCATCGCCGTGACCCTTACCGGGCGTCACCGGAATGCCGCAGACGTAGCCGTCGAGATCGGCGACCCACAGGTCTTTGCCGTGGTAATCGAAGTTCATGTTGAGCGGCTCTTCGATATCGGGCTGCGAGCCGGACGAGCCGCCGACGACGTACGCCGCGCACTTCGACGTCTTCTGGCAGCGATAGATCGTCTTGAGTTCGGTGTCGATGTAGTACAGGTTGCCCGACTGATCGAAGGCCAGACCGCCCGCGAGTTGCAGACCGCTCGCCAGCAGCGTTCCCGGCTCGTTGCAGCCCGTGAACTCGACGACCGAGCCGCCGGAGGCCGCGTTGAAGCTCCAATAGCAGTTGCCCTGATGGTCGACGGCAACGCCCATTCCATCGACGCTCGCCGAGCCGTACGTAAGGATGCGGTTCGGGGTAACTTGGCGGTTCACGTAGACGCTCACGCTTCCGGTCGCGCCGCTGGTCGTGCTCTTGTTCGATACCGCAACGAGGTTGCGGTCGGGCGTCAAGGCGACGTTGACCGGCAGCTCGTTGTAGTCGGTTAGCGACGAAGTCGGGGGTTTCAGCTTCGTCTTCTTCGCTCGGAAGATTAGGACGTTGTTGCCGCCTTCGTTGGCGACGTAGAGCCAGCCGTTCTGGGTCGTCATCGCGCCCTGCGGTTCGGAGAGACCCATGTAGTTCTTGAGGAAGCCAAGGTTGAGCCCGCTCTGGCCTTGCCGCTGATAGACGCTGACGTCGTTGCCGTACATCTGCGTCAGATAGACGACGCCGCCGCCGGTTTTGTTTTTATGCAGCGCAGGCGACAACTCGGCGCGAGCCATCGAGCCGGACGCCGCGGGGAGGCTCGAAACCGAGCCGTTGCTGCAGCCGCCCAGCAGAGCAATCAATGCGAGCCCGCCGATTGGTAAACGGCCTAATTTACGAACTGCCATAGCATTTACTCTTTCCAACATCTGCGAATCCATCCCTAGGGAACGTCCTACCCTATTAAAACGTGCCCGCCTCGCATCTACCGAGATCGATGCGAGACGAGCACGTCGCGAAGCTCCGTACGACTAGATGGAGTTTGTGATATCGAGAGCGGCCCAGCCGACGGTCTTGCCCTTCTTGTTGTTGAAAGAGAAGGTCGCCGTGCAGGAACCGGTCGTCGCGCCGGCCGTAACGGTCCACTCGTCACCCGAACCTTGGGTAACGGTCGCGATGCCCGAAGCACCGCCGCAGAAGTCGGCCTCGCTGAGCGTGCCCTTCTTATTCTTGGGGGTGCGAACGGACACGGTCTGCGGACCCGAGCTCGATGCCGTGAAGTCTACGCTGCAAGGCGTCACGCGAACGCCGCCATGTGCCTTACAGTGTCCCTTAACGTCGGGAACGATCGAATGAACCGATGAAGAGGTGCCGACTGCCGCTGCTGGATTAACCGCCTGCGATCCGCCGCAACCTGCGAGCACTGCGGCCGCCACCGCAGCGATTAAGCCGGTCGAAAGCAACCGGGGCGAAAACTGAGTATGTAGCAAGTTTCTATTCTCCTCGACTTGTAGAGTAACGGGAGGGGCCCTCTTAGGACGGGCCCCTCACGACCACGCAAGTGGATGTTAGCACCTTAGAAACGGCTTGAAACCATGCACTAGGCAGTGTGTCAGCAACTGTGTGGGTAAGTGGAGAGTCAGGAGAAAACCGCTCGCCAGAAGGCCAGCATGCGGGCGAAAACCGAGCGCTGCTGCGCCAGGCCGCTGATCGAATGCGTCTTGCGCGGATAAGGATAGAACTGGACTCGCGTCTCGTGTGCCAATATGAAGCGCTGTAAGAGCTCCATCGTATTGGCCATGTGAACGTTGTCGTCGGAGGTGCCGTGCTGGATAAGCAGGGGGCCGTTAAGGCGCCCGGCCGCGCGCAAGACCGAGCTTTTTTCGTAGGCGGCGCGGTTTTGCGCCGGTAACCCCATATACCGTTCGGTATAGATCGTGTCGTAGAGGTGCCAATCGGTCACCGGCGCGACGGCGGCGCCGGCCGCAAAGAGCGTGCTGTGGGTCAACGCGTAGCAGGTTTCGTAGCCGCCGAAGCTCCAGCCCCAGATGCCGATGCGCCTCGAGTCCACGTAGCCCGTCGACTCGAGGTATTTTGCGCCGATCTCCTGGCCAAGCAGCGAGCCCGGCCCGAAATTATGAAAGAGCAGCCGGACGTTGTCGTCGCTGTCGGCCTGCGAAGCCGGTCCATCAATTGAGAAGACGATGAAGCCCTCTCGCGCTAAGAGCTGATCGTAGAGCCCGCCGAAGCGATCCGCCGTCGTCGGCGCATCCGGGCCGCCGTAGACGTACATCACGACCGGCCACTTCTTGGCGGGGTCGAAGCCCGGCGGGTCGATCTCGAAGGCGTCGAGCGGACCGTACGCCGAGGGCACCTGGAGCATTCGCGCCGGCAGCAGGGCGGCTTTGAGCGCGGCATTCTCGGCAACCAGACTCGTCACGTGGCCCGACGGGATCTCGCCCAGATCCATCCGCGGCGGATCGTTGAGCCGGCTATAGCGATCGACGAACCGATTAAAGGTAGGCGACGGCACGCTCTGATGCCATCCGGGCTCGGGCGTTAGGTTGCGGAGGCCTCCCTGAAGAGCGAGGGCGAGTAGTGACTGATCGCGGCGAGTCGGATAGGCGGCGGCAAGGTAGACGGTGCCGTCCTTGCCGGCGCCATAGATCTCCGAGACGCGATACTCGCCGCTGAGCTTACGGAACGAGCCGTCGGCGCCGCGCAAGTAGACGCCGGCGGTCGGGCCGCGATCGAGCAGCCAGATCGAGCGGTTGCCGGAGATCCAGAACGGCAACGGCTGCACGTCGACCCAGGTCGAGGCGGTTTGGCGGTAGAGCTGAGTTGGAGCGCCGCGCGCTTCGTGCCACAAATCGACGCGCATCGTGCGTTGCCGGCGGTCCAGTAGCTCGGCCTCCAATAGCTCGCGGTGTGGGACCCAATCGAAGTTGGCGAGATACTCGTCGCGCGCCGCCGCATCGTAGACCAAACGGCTCGTTGCCGTTGAGGCGTTAACGACGCGCAGCGTGACGCGCGGATTCGCTTCGCCGGCGAGCGGATAGCGTTCGTGCGCGACCCGGTTGTCGACGGTGAGAAAGTCGACGATCGGAAAGTTCGTGACGCGCCGTTCGTCCATCGTCAGGTATGCAATCTCGCTGCCGTCGGGAGACCAGCGAAAACCGCGATCGATGCCGAGCTCCTCGGGATAGACCCAATCGAGCGATCCGTTGAGCAGCGTATCGCGTATACCGCCGCGCGTGAGTTGCCGTGCCGTGACGCTGCGGCCGATCGCGGCGACGTAGAGATCGGCATCGTGCGAATACGCAAGCTCGTCCGCGCGCGGCGCCCACTGCGCTTCGTCGACGTCCTGCGCGATCTTGCGCGGGTGCGGATTTACGGCGTTAGCGATGTAGAGATCGCCGGCGGCTAAAAGTGCGATGCGTTTACCGTCGGGCGACCAACCGGCCACTTCGGGCGTCTCCGCGAACCTCTTGCTGCGCAGCCATACGCGCGTCGTGCCGGTGCCGACGTCGTAGACGAGCAGGGCGAGATTCTCGTTGGGATCCTGGCTGCGCGCAACGTAGAGAAAGCGCCGGCCGTCGGGCGACCAGGAGACGCGGTCGATCATTCGCCCCCACGGCGGCTCCTTTGCGAAGACCGAATCGATCGTGATCGGCGGCGGAGTCGAGAGCATTTTTAGCGCGGCAGCGAACGGAGACGCTTGATGATGCGCGGCGTGGGACAGAGGGCATTGACCGGACACTCGGAGCAGCGCGGCGTCGGTGCCTTGCAAATCTGGCGACCGTGCAGAATCAGCCAGTGCGACGCGTCGCCCCATTTGTTCTTGGGGACGAGCTTCGTCACGTCTTCTTCCACCTGACGCGGCGTCGTCCCAAGCGTCAACCCCAAGCGATGCGAGACGCGAAAGACGTGCGTGTCGACGGCCAGCGCCGCCTCCTGAAAAGCCGCGGCCATCACGACGCTTGCCGTTTTGCGCCCGACGCCCGCGAGCGATTCGAGCGATTGGCGGTCGTGCGGCACGCGGCCGCCGAAGCGTTCGACCAAATCGCGCGCGCAAGCGACGATATTCTTGCTCTTCATCCGAAAGAAGCCCGTCGACTTGATGATGCGCTCGACGTCGGCGAGATCGGCGCGAGTCAGCTTCTCGGGCGTTGGGTACTTTGCAAAGAGTGCCGGGGTCGTCATGTTCACCCGCACGTCGGTCGTCTGCGCGGAGAGAATTACGGAGATCAACAGCTCGAAGTCGCTGTCGTACTCGAGCGCGGTTACGGCGTGAGGATAGGTTCGCTCGAGGATCGCGAGTTCTTCGAGCGCGACTTTACGCGTAACTTTCTTCGCCGGAAACGGAATGCGTGGCATGGTCGAGTCTTTCTTTTCGCGACGCGCTCAATCTTGCAGCGCGACGCCACCGGCATCGCTCGAGATCAGTCCGTCGCGTTCGAGTGCCGCGACGACTTGCTGCAGGTCTTCGCTGCTCCGGCCCGGCAGCTGCGGCTGCACGTCCTGCGTCAAATCGAGAAGCGAGATGCGTTCGCCGGCGGGTAACTCTCGCAATCGGTCGATGATCCGCCCGCGCACGTAACGGCGGCTCTGCTCGAAGGGGATCGCCGCTTGCGGAGGGAGCCGCTTCGCATTCGCAGCTCGCGCGATCTCGAGCGCGGACGCATCGATCGGTGCGGCGCTGCAATCGCCGCGCAGGGGACAGAGCAGACACTTCGGGGCGCGCGCCGTGCAGAGCAATGCTCCCAGGTCCATCAGCGCCGAGTTCCAATCGTGGGCACGCTCGTGCGGGACGAGCGCACGCGCGCGTTCGTCGAGCTGCGCGGCTCCGGCCGCGCGCGGATGCTCGAGCCCAAAGAAGAGCCGGTGGACGATGCGGCGGACGTTCGTATCGACGGGCGCGTAGTCGAGGTTGAACGCAAAGGCGCGAATCGCGGCCAGCGTATACGGCCCAACGCCCGGCAGAGATCGCAACGCCGCGGGATCGGCGGGCAACGCTCCGCCGTAATGCTCGACGACCGCGCGCGCAAGACGGTGCAAGCGGACGGCTCGCGAGTTGTAGCCGAGTCCTCTCCACTCGCGCAGGACCTCGGCCAGTGGCGCCCGCGCGAGCGAGGCGAAGTCGGGGAAGCGTTCGACAAAGGCTTCGAACTTCGGCACGACCCGGTCGACTTGCGTCTGAGCGAGCATGAACTCGCTGACGACCGTGCGGTAAGGGCTGCGCTCCGTTCGCCAGGGCAGCGATGCGCGCCCGTGGCGGCCGAACCACCGCAAAAGTCGCATCTGGAGGCCCGCCGCGGGGGTTGTCGTCACCATGACTGCCTGCGCTTCGCTGCTTTTGTGGGGAACGCTCCCAAACTGGCGAAGCCAAGGGCTATGAGTACACCACGCCAGTTTGATGCCGTCGTCATCGGTGCCGGCCCCGGCGGCTACCACGTCGCGATTCGGCTCGGTCAGTTGGGCAAGAAAGTCCTGTGCGTCGACCGCGACGAGGTCGGCGGCGTGTGTTTGAACTGGGGATGCATCCCGACCAAAGCGCTCCTTCACGTCGGCGAGGTCATCCGCCACATCGAACGCGCCGATGCGCTCGGGCTGACGGTCGCGAAGCCCGAAATCAAACCCGAGGGCGTGGCCAAGTTCAAAAACGAAGTCGTCGCCGCGAATGTCGGCGGCGTCAAGACGCTCTTCAAGGCCAACGGCGTCGAGTTCGTTCGTGGTGAAGCCTCATTTAAGTCGCCGGCCGAGATCGTCATCAAACGCGACGGCGGCGAGAGCGAGAGCGTCAAGGCCGAGTACGTCGTGATCGCGACCGGCTCCGCGCCCGTCGACGTCAAGGCCTGGCCGCGCGACGGTAAGGTCATCATCAACTCCGACGACGCCGTCAAGCTCGAGCGCGTTCCCAAGAAGCTGCTCGTCATCGGCGGCGGCGTGATCGGCCTGGAGTTTGCGACGGTGTACGGCCGCTTGGGCGCCGAAGTCTTGGTTGTGGAGATGATGCCGCAGATTCTCAGCGGCACCGATCTCGAGATCGGCAAGACGCTCGGGCGCATTCTCAAGAAGCAGGGCGTCGAGATCATGCTCAACACGAAGGTCGTCGCGCTGGAGCGCAAAGGCGATACCGCGCGCGCCACGTTCAACGGCGAAGGCACGAGCGGCAAAGACGAGACGCGCGAGTTCGACATGGCGCTCGTCGCGGTCGGCCGCCGTCCCGTCACCGACAACCTCAATCTCGCCGCGGCCGGACTCTCGACCGACGAGAAAGGCTTCCTCGCCACCGATCAGCAGCAGCGAACGAAGGTGAGCAACGTCTTCGCGATCGGCGACGTCACCGGGGCGCCGTTGCTCGCGCATCGCGCGATGAAACAGGGCGTGATCGCGGCGGAGGTGATCTCCGGCGACAAGTCCGCGGCCTTCGATCCGGTCGCCGTTCCGAACTGCGTCTACACCGATCCCGAAGTGGCAACGGTCGGCCTCTCCGAAGAGGAGGCGAAAGCCGCCGGCTACGAGGTGCGCATCGGTAAGTTTCCGCTCGCGGCGAGCGGCCGCGCACGGACGATGAACGAGAGCGAAGGTCTGCTCAAGCTCGTCGGCGATGCGAAGAGCGATCTGCTCTTAGGGATGCATATCGTCGCACCGCAGGCAGAGTCGCTGATCGGCGAAGGCGTCATCGCGCTCGAGATGGGCGCGACGCTCGAAGATGTCGGACTCTCGGTGCACCCGCACCCGACGCTGACAGAAGGCATCATGGACGCGGCAGAGGCCTCGCACGGCAAAGCGATTCATATCGTCAATCCCAAGCCCAAGGCGCCGGTCGCGGCGAGGTGAGTTCCGCGCGGCTGCTCGATCTGGGTCTGCGGCCTTACCGCGAAGTGTGGGAGCTGCAGCGCCGCTTGCACGACGCCGTGCGAGAGGGGCGCGAGCCCGACACTTGGATCGTCGTCGAACACCCTCCGGTCGTCACGCTTGGCCGCCAGGCGAAGCGTGAGAACCTCTTACTCTCGCCCGAAGCGCTGGCGGCGCGCGGAATCGATCTCGTCGAGATCGAGCGCGGCGGCGACGTCACCTATCACGGTCCGGGGCAGCTGGTCGTGTATCCAATTCGCCGGCTCGAACGGTTTCGGGAAGTGGTGCCCTTGGTGAGATCTCTGGAAGGCGCGGTCATCGAGTGCTGCGCGCGGTTCGGCGTCAGCGGGGTTCGCTGGAGCGAGCACGCCGGCGTTTGGGTCGGCGATGAGAATATCTGCGCGATCGGCCTGGCGGTCAAGCGGATGGTTTCGATGCACGGTCTCGCGCTCAACGTTGCGACCAATCTGCACTACGATCGCCTGATCAATCCCTGCGGGTTGAGCGATCGCGGCATCACCTCGCTCTCCGCGCAGACGGGGCGCCCCGTCACGATCGCCGAGGCGAAGCCGGTGCTGCTCGAAGCGTTGTCGCGCACGTTCGACGTTTCGTTCGTTGCGGAGCAGATGGTAGCGTGATTGATCCTTCGACGGGCTCAGGATGACATTAGGCTCAACATGACACTCGTTGATTTGGTAAGGAAGCCGCCGTGGTTGCGGGTCTCGCTGCCGAGCGGGCCGGACTACGAACGCGTGAAGGCGCGGGTCAACGAGCTGTCGCTTCATACGGTCTGCAAGGAAGCGGCCTGCCCGAACATGGCGGAGTGTTGGGGCGCCGGCACGGCGACGATCATGATTCTGGGCGATCTCTGCACCCGTGGCTGCCGCTTCTGCAACGTGAAGACCGGCAATCCGCGCGGTGAGGTCGACTGGCTGGAGCCGGTCCGCGTCGCCGAAGCCGTACGCGACCTGGGTTGGAAGTATCTCGTCGTTACGGCCGTCGATCGCGACGATCTCGCCGACGGCGGCGCCTTGATCTTCGCGAATACCGTGCGCGCGATCCACGAGCGCGTGCCGGGAGCGCGCGTCGAGATCCTCAGCGGCGACTATCGCGGCGACCTGCGGGCCGTCGACATCGTCGTCGACGCCAAGCCCGACGTCTTCGCCCACAATCTCGAGACAGTGCGGCGCCTCACGCCGCACGTGCGCGATAAGCGCGCGAGCTACGATCAGTCGCTCAAAGTTCTCGCGCACGTCAAGTCGAAGGCCCCCGAACGCTACACAAAGACTTCGATCATGATCGGCCTTGGCGAACGGCTCGAGGAGATCGAGACCGCGATGGACGATGCGCGCGCGGTCGGGGTCGATATCTTCACCATCGGCCAGTACCTGCAGCCGACGAAGAAGCATCTTCCGGTCGTCGAGTTCATCACGCCGGAGACCTTCAAGCAACTAGGCGATCTCGGCGCGAGTAAGGGTTTCCACCAGGTCGTCTCGAGCCCGCTCTCCCGCAGTTCGTATCATGCGGAACAAGCATTCTGACAATGTGGCAATGAGGCGCAACCGTCCGTAATCGGCCCTGGTTGGTACGGCTAGCGTGACGAAGGCATTCCTGACCCGACCGGTCCTCGCGGCGGTCTGCTCCTTAATCATCCTCATCGGCGGCCTGGTCGTGATGCCGACCCTACCGCTGGCCCAGTACCCGCAGATCGCGCCGCCGGTGGTCACGATCTCGGCCTCGTACGTGGGTGCGGCGCCGGAGGCCGTCGAGGCACAGGTGACGACCCCGCTCGAGCAGGCCGTCAACACCGTGCAAGGCCTGCGGTACATCAGTTCGCAGAGCACGCAAGGCGTCTCGACGATCACCTGCACCTTCACGCTCGAAACGAATCTCGACATCGCGGCCGCCGACGTGCAGAACACGGTTCAGTCCGCGATCGGCCAACTGCCGCAGACGGTTCAGCAAGTCGGCGTTCAGGTCACCAAGAACTCCGGCTCGTTCGTCATGGGCATCGCCTTGACGTCGGACTCCGCCAAGTACGATACGCTCTTCCTGAGCAACTACGCGCAGCTCAACATCGTCAACGATCTCTCGCGCACGGCCGGCGTCTCGCAGGTGCGCATCTTCGGCCAGCGCCAGTACGCGATGCGCATCTGGGTCAATCCGATCAAGCTGGCATCGCAGGGCCTCGACGCCGGCGACGTGGTGACCGCGCTGCAGGAGCAGAATGCCGAGGTCGCGACCGGCAGCATCGGCTCGACGCCCGAGTCGAAGAATCAGCCCTACACCTATACGGTCAACGCGCTCACTCAGCTTTCCAACCCCGCTGAGTTCTCGAACATTATCCTGCGCTCGAACCCCAACGGAGGCTACACCCGGCTCGGCGACGTCGCGCGGGTCGAGCTGGGCGCCGTCGACTACAGCACTTCGCTGCGCTTCACCGGCAACAGCAACGTCGTCGGCTTGGGCGTTCTGCAGTACCCGACGGCCAATGCGCTCGCGGTCTCCAAGGGCGTGCTTGCCGAGATGGAGCAGCTTTCGAAGCAGTTCCCCCCGGGCATTCACTACACGGTAGCGTTCAATACGACCGACTTCGTCGCGGAATCGGTGAAGGAAGTCGTCCTCACGCTGCTCCTCTCGATCGTGCTCGTCGTTCTGGTCATCTACGTCTTCTTACAGAATCCGAAGTCGACGATGATTCCGGCGGTGACGATCCCCGTCTCGCTGATCGGCACGTTCTTCGTGATGAAGATCTTCGGCTTCACGATCAATACGATCACCTTATTCGGCTTAACGCTCGCGACGGGGTTGGTCGTCGACGACGCGATCGTGGTCATCGAGAACATCGCTCGCCATATCGAGATGAATAAGGGGCGCCAGAGCGGCGTCGCCAGCGCCGCGCAGGCGATGCGCGAAATCCAGAGCGCGGTCGTCGCCTCGTCGCTCGTGCTGCTCGCGGTCTTCATTCCGGTGGCGTTCTTTCCCGGAACCACCGGCCTGCTCTACAAGCAGTTCGCGCTGACCATCGCCGCGGCGATCACGATCTCGCTCTTCCAAGCATTGACGCTCGCGCCGGTGATGTCGGCGCGCCTGCTCACCGGCGACGTCGAATCGCAGTTCATCTTCTTCCGCTGGTTCAACGCGGGGCTCGCGCGATTCCGGCGCTGGTACGCGGGCGAACTGCCGCGCGCGATTCGTTACCGCTGGCCGGTGATGGGCGTCTTCGCGCTCGCGCTCGCGGCGACGCTCTTCATGTTCGTAAAGACGCCGACCGGCTTCATTCCGAGCGAAGACCAAGGGTACTTCATCGTCTTGGTCCAGGCACCGGAGGGCACCTCGCTCGCCGGTGAGACGGCGATCGCCGAAAAGGCCGAAGCGATCATTCGCAGTCAGCCGCAAGTGAAGTACCTCTTCGATATCGGCGGCTTTAGTTTCAGCGGCGCGGCGCCCAACCGCGGCATCATGTTCTGCCTGCTCAAACCGTGGAGCCAGCGCAAGGGCCCGGGCGACGGAATCGACGCCGTCATCGGGCGGATTAACTTCGCATTCTTCCAACAAGTACCGCAGGCACAGCTCTTCGCGCTCAATCCGCCGGCGATCAACGGCGTCGGCAGCTTCGGCGGCTTCCAGTTCGAACTCGAAGACCGCGGCAACGCCGGGCTTCCCACGCTGATGAAGACGTCCTACGGCATCATGGGAGCGGCGGCGCAAGACCCGCGGCTAATGAACGTCTTCACGCAGTTCCGCATCAACTCGCCGCAGGTGCAGCTGAACATCGATCGCAACAAGGCCAAAGCGATCGGCATCTCGCTCACCGATATCTTCGATACGCTCGAGGTTCAGCTCGCCTCGCTCTACGTCAATAACTTCACGTACCTCAACCGGTCGTGGCAGGTCGACGTGCAGGCGGAGGAACCGTTCCGCAATCGCGTCTCATCGCTGGAGAACCTCTACGTCAGCTCCGGTTCGGCGGCAAACAACATCCCGACCGGAACGAACCCCTTCGCCACGCCGCCGCCCGGTGCTGCGACGACGAGCACCAACGCGACGGGCACCGTCATGACGCCGCTGAGCACGCTCGTGCAGATGAAGCAGGTGCTGGCCGCGCCGGTCATCACGCACTACAACCTCTACCGCAACATCGAGCTCAACGGCAACAACGCGCCCGGACACGGCTCGGGTGAGGCCATAGCCGCGATGGAAGGGATCGCACAGAAGGTGATGCCGGCAGGGATGAGCTACGAGTGGTCGGGCCTGCAGCTTGACGAAATCGCGGCGGGAAGCTTGAGCACGATCATCTTTGCGCTCGGGCTCGTCTTCGTCTTCTTGGTGCTCTCGGCCCAATATGAGAGCTTCATCGATCCGCTCATCGTGCTGCTGGCCGTACCCGCGGCCTTGTTGGGCGCGCTCGGATTCATGAACTTCCGTCATCTTCCGATCCCCTTCTTGTCCGATCCAAACCTCGCGCAGGACGCCTACGCGCAAGTCGGCTACGTCATGCTCATCGGGCTTGCAAGCAAGAGTGCAATTCTCATCGTGGAGTTCGCCAATCAGCAGCTGCGCGAAGGCGCCACGGTCGTGCAGGCCGCGTTGCGCGCCGCGCAAACGAGGCTGCGTCCGATTCTGATGACCTCCATCGCTTTTATCATCGCCGTACTGCCGCTGGTATTTGCAACGGGCGCCGGCAGCGCTGCACGCCACTCGTTAGGCACGGTCGTTTTCGGCGGCATGCTAGTTTCGACGTTCCTAAATCTCGCGATCACGCCGGTGCTCTACGTCATCATCAAGTCGCTGGAGTTACGCGGAAGGCCGGCGGGACGCAACGGAAAATCGCGCGACGGCGAGGCACATGCGGCGCAAAGCGAAAAGGATTTACAATCGTTTAGCCCAACCTCCGGCTAAACGCCCGATACGCAAAATTAACCTTTGCTATCGGAGATTTCTCGAGAGGTGCTTGCATGCTCGGTCGTCGTCTTCGCTGGGTCACCGCAGCGTTAACCGCGGTTTCTTTTGCTGCCGTAGCGTCACCGGCTTTCGCTGACGGCACTCCCGACGTCTACGAACAATCGATTCTTCCCGGCGCGAATACCGCGATCAAGAACTTCCTGAATTCGCAGCAGAAGCAGGAAGTAACGCGCCGTCAAGCTACGTCCGTTTCGCCCAGCGTCGCGCAGGCGCCGCCGGTGCAGCAGCAGCCGCTGGGCCCGGTCGTGGCGCTGCCGGAGGGTCTGACCTGGACGGCGGACATTTCGTCTGCCTATCCCTGGGGCAACATCGGTACCTATGGTAAAGGCTGGCTCATGGGTGGCTACGATCTTGCCGCCGGATACGGTTTCAACTGGTCGACCCGGTTGGTTGCCAGCATGTTCCAGCTGCAGCACTATCCCTACGGCTTCAATAGCGGTTTGGCGCCGGTCTATCTCGCGGGCTTCCAAAATCCGGTCGGCTGTGCCGATTTGAGTAACGGCCCTGCTTGCGGTCCCGGCACCGGGCGCAACATCAACGTGCGCACGAAAGACACGTTCGGCGTCTTCATGCTCGAAAAGCTCTTCACGATCAAATCCGACAAGCTGCCGGGGCCGGTGCCGATCGTCATCTCGCCAACGTACGTTGTGCGCGGCGGCCAGATCGGCTTCTCCCCCAACAATAACGACGTCGTTCCCATTACCTACAACTTGCCGGACGGCCCGGTGGAGACGATCCCCGTTCGAACCGCGCAATACTATGCGGTCGCGATCACCTTACCGTTCCTCAAGACGCCCAAGATGTTCGGCACGTTTACGGTCGCGCCGCAATGGCTCGTCCACACCGCCGGCGCGAACTCCGGCAATTCGATGCAGCTAGGGCAGGTTCTCTATCTCGAGTACACGCCGACGAAAATGACGACGCTCTTTTTCGAGCCGCAGAGCGCGCGCGACTATCTTCCCACCGATCCCTATCCCGAGCACCTCATAGCGTACTTCCTGGGCGTGCAGCAGCGGATCACGAAGTACGCGTTCGTCTCGGCCATTCTCAACTCGGGCAACCCGACGAACCTGGGCCCGGACGGCATTATCGGCATCAAGTGTCTGACGGTCCAACAGGCGATCAACAACGCCTGCGGACTCGCGGTCGGCGGCCTGAAGGCGACCCAGATTCAGTTCCAGCTCGGCGTGGGCTCGCCGACGTACTTCCCGTTATAACTCTCGGAGGCCGGAGCGATGCAGATTTCACGATTTAGAAGCACTCTCGCGATAGCGGCGCTCGCCGCGGTCGCAGCCTGCGGCGGAGGCGGCGCTTCCGCGCCGTCATTCGTGCCGCCGAATCAGCCGCATCAGCGGCCGGGACCGGATTCGATCCTGAGCAGCATCGTCGGCGTCGGCGATAGCCTGACGGCGGGCTATCAATCGAACGGATTCCTCGGTGCGACCGGCGTCAAAGCCAGTGGGCTGCCGGTGCCGCCGAATCAGGAGAACGGCTGGTGGTCGCTCCTCTACGAACAGGCCTCAAGCAAACCGCTCGATACGGCCATCACGCAGATGTACGACCCTTCGACGAGCCCGCTGCCGCTGATCAAAGGGCCGGGACTCAATAACCAGATCATCAACGCGAACAACGGCTTCTTCCCGATTACGCAGGCGAAGTCCGGCGACGTCTGCACCGATAACAACGGCTTCAATGACGCCGGCTATCACCTCAAAGGGCTGACGCGCGTTCGCATGAACCCGACGTCGGCGAACGTCCGCAATCTTGGCATTCCGGGGCTGACCCTGCACGAGGCAAACGTCCTGCACGCGCCGCAGACCAGCACCTGTAACGAACTACCCGGGATTCCGGGATTGCTCAACATGGTCGTCGCCGACGAAGCGGGCACGTTCTGGCCGGTCCTCGGCAACTACTCGAAGATGCGCGATCTCACCGACGTCAATGCCGCGGCAAACCGGCATCCGACGCTTGCGACCGTCTGGCTCGGCGCAAACGACGTACTCAAATACATGGGCAGCGGCGGACGGTTCGTCGGCGGCGATCGCGGCGCCGCGCAGGCCGAAGGCGATCTGCGACAATCGATCGGAACCCTGCAGCACGCCGGCGCCAAAGTCGTCGTCGCCAACTTACCCGATATCCTCGAGGCGGGTTACTTCGAGCGCGTCTCGATTCCCAAAAACCTGACGGAGTGCCGAATCAGATCCTACGTTTCGTGCCTCTTCTACTTCTATGGGTTTCCGGACTCTCTCATAAAGTCCATCGCCGCGAAGTACCACCTCGCGACGCCGGGCGGATGCACTCCGACCTCCCTCACCACACCCTGCGGATACCTAACGATTCCCGGGACGATCGCGGTCATTCAAAGCTTTGCTTATACCGGCAAAGTTCCGAATCTCGACTGCAACGTTCCCGGCCCGGGCTGCAAGGGCGCACCCGGAAACGGATTGGGGCAGAACTACATCACCCCCGAGTTTGCGGGCAAGGTTCAAGCGCTTGAAAACGGCATCAATCAGGGCATCGACCAAGCGGCGCGCGCGCAGCACGTTCCGCTGGTGGACGTTCACGCGATCTTCAAGGGATTGGCGAGCGGAAATCCGGCGAACCCGTACTACCAACTCGCCGCATCGATCAACCCCAAGGATCATTGCTGTACGTTGGGCTACCTCTTCGGCATCACGAGTTTCGACGGGCTTCATCCATCAAATACGGGATACGCGTTGATTGCTCTCGAGTTCATCAAGGCGATCAATACAACGTACGGTACGCACATTCCACAAGTCGACGTCGGCGCTGCCTACGCCGGGACGCGGTGCGCCAACGCGAACTACTGCTTCCCCGATCCCTATGCGCCCCCCAACGATCTAACCCCGCCATAAGACCGGACGCGGTTCGATGGTGAGTGTTCGAAAAATTCTCGCGCTCATCGCGCTCGCCGGACTCTCAGCATGCGGCGGTGGCAGCGCTTCGGCACCGTTCGCGCCGCCGCCGAATCAACCGCATCAACGCCCGGGGCCAAATTCGATTCTGTCGAGCATCGTCGGTGTCGGTGACAGTTTGACGGCCGGAGAGCAGGCTAACGGGGTTTTAGGCCAGGCGGGGGTTTTTGCGACGATCAACTCCCAAAAGTTCCCAGTGCCCCAGGGCCAAGAGAACGGCTTCTGGGCCGACCTCTACGAACAGGCGGCAAGCAAGCCGATCGATAGTGCAGTCGCCGAAATGTACGATCCGGCGACGAGCCCCTTGCCGCTCGTAAGGGGCCCGGGTATTTACAATCAAATCATACCCTTCGTCTCGGTCCTTTTTCCGTTCCAGTCACAAAAGAGCGGGGACGTCTGCACGATCGACGGCGGCTTCAATAACGCCGGGTACAGCCTGAAGGGCAGCACGCGGGTACGCTTGGATCCCGATTCAACGAGCATCCGCGACGTCGGCATTCCGGGGATCACCCTGCACGAAGCCAACGTGCTCAACCAACCGCAAAGCAATACGTGCAAACCGCTCGCCGGAATACCGGGGCTGCTCAATATGGTCGTCGCGGACGAGAGCGAGACGTTCTGGCCGGTCTTGCGCGGCTTTGCGAACATACCGAACCTCACAGAAGTCAACGCAGCGGCCTCGAAGCATCCGACGCTTGCCACCGTCTGGCTTGGGGCGAACGACGTCCTAAAGTATATGGGCAGCGGCGGACGTTTCGTCGGCGGCGATAAAAACGCCGCGCAGGCCGAGAGCGATCTGCGCGAAACGATCGGCACGCTACAACGCGCCGGTGCTCACGTGGTCGCAGCGAACCTCCCAAACATACTGGAAGTGGGATATTTTCAAAGGGTCACCAATCCGCAGTCCTTTAAGCAGTGCGCGATCCGTACCTACGCGTGGTGCCTCTTGAATCTCGGAATATCCGCCCAAAAGAAGCTCGTCACCGAAATCGCAAACACGTACCACCTATCGACGCCCAATGGATGCGTGCCTGCGTCGGTTATGAAGCCCTGCGGGTACCTGACGCTTCAGGGAGTCGTCGAGATCATCCAGTACGCTCAGCTGAACAAAAACGCCCTGCCGAATCTCGACTGCGCGGTGCCGAAACCAAATTGTAAACCCGTCTCCGGCAGCGGGCTCGGGACGTATTACATCACGCCGGCGTTCGCTGGTCGAATTCAGACGCTCAACGACGCCATCAATCAAGGGCTGGATGCGGCGGCCAGCGCCTCGCACGTACCGCTCGTCGACATCCAAACCGTCTTTCACGGCTTTGCGAGCGGCAACCCATCGAACCGGTATTACAAGCTGGCGACATCCATCGAGCCGGGAGTCTGTTGCGGGTTAGGATTCCCGTATGGACTCCTCAGCTTTGACGGACTGCACCCATCGAATACGGGGTATGCGCTGACCGCGAACGAGTTCATCACCACGATCAACAAAGCATACGGAACGCATATTCCCGAGATCGATGTAAAAGCGGTTTACAAAGGCACCCGCTGCTCGAATCCGAAATACTGCTATCCCGACCCCTACGCACCGCCGAACGACACTCCACCCGCCTAACGTAAGTGCTGACCTGGCTGCGCGAACTCGCGGAGACGGTCGGCACCTTCGATCGCTCGGCGCTCGAACCGGGTTATGCGCTGCGCTGCACCGCCGGCGTCGCGATTCCACTGATCGTTGCGGCGTTGCTCGGCAACCCGATCCTCGGTGTGGCGGCGGCGATCGGCGCCTTCATTACCGGCTTCACATCGCTGCAGGGCGTGTACCGAACGCGTTTGCAGGCGATGCTGATCGCGGCGTGCGGCATGGCGTTGGGGAGCTTCATCGGGGCGTTATCGGCGAATTCCACGCCGGGCGTGATCGCCGCGACGGCGGTCGCGGCCTACGCCTGCGCGACGGTCGGACAGATCGGGCCGGTCGCGGCAACCGTCGCCCTCAACTCGTTCGTCGTCTTCGTCCTCTTCTCGAGCCAGGCGCAGGGTGCGGAGGCCGCGCTGCTTCAGTCGGCGCTCGTACTTGCCGGCGGCATCATTCAGACGTTACTTTTGCTCGCCTCTTGGCCGACGGCACACCTCGACGTCGAGCGTGCCGCACTCGCGGAGGTCTATGAGAACCTCGCCTCCTATGCGCGGGACATCGTGGCGCACCGGCGTGCACTCCCGCCGCTGACGCCCTTTGCAACGGCGCGCCAAGTGATCGCCGACCCGCAGCCGTTTGCGAGTTCGGCCGAGCGAGCGCGCTTCAACCGTCTGGTCGAGGATTCCGAGATCATCCGCAAGCGTTTAGCCGCATGCGCGCTTGCGAACGAGTTGCCCGGCGGCGTCCTCGGTGAACTCGACGCAATCGCCGAAACGCTTCGCGGCAGACCGCAGAACGCCGCGCCGGAGGCTCGCGAAGAGCTCGGCGATCTCGCCGACGACCTGCACGACGCGCGCTTAGCGGCGGAGATGATTTCGAGCGGCCGCATCTCGCATCTCCCGTTGATCTCCCGGCCGAAGCCCGGTCCGTACGTCGACAATCGCGTCGATTGGCTCAGCCGTGATTCGTTGCGCTTCTCGCTCGTGCTCGCCCTCGCGATGGTGCTCGGGCGGCACTTCTCCGCAGATCGCGGTTACTGGATTCCGATGACCTCGGCGATCGTGCTGAAGCCCGATTTTCAGACGACGTTCGTGCGGGGCGTCGGGCGCATTGCCGGAACGCTCGTCGGTGCGGTCATCGCCACGCTGGTGCTTGCGCTCGTGCGCGGCCACACGCAGTTCGAGATCACCGGCATCTTGATCGCTGCCGCCGTGGCCTATCTCACCTTCAGTCCGAACTACGCGCTCTTTACGGTCGCGATCACCTCGTTTGTCGTCCTCGTGCTGGGCATGCGCGGGCTGCCGGGCACGACGACGATCGACGTGCGCGTGCTCGACACGCTCGCCGGCGGCGCACTCGCGATGGTCGGCTATTTAGTGATGCCCACGTGGGAGCACCGTCGCACCCGCCAACTGCTGGGCGATCTGCTCGACGCACAGCGCGCCCTGCTCGTCGCGATCCTACAGGCCTACGCGGCACCGACCGACGAGGCGCACGCCAAGATCGAGCAAACGCGAACCGCCGTTTGGAAGGCACGAACGACCGCCGAGGCCTCGATCGATCGAACTCGCCACGAACCGCGCCGGCCGCACACGATCTCGGTCGAACGCGCATTGCGCATCCTCGCAGTCACGCAGCGCATCGGGCTCTCCACGCTTGCGCTCGAAAGCGGGCTCGATCTGGCGATGACGCAGGAGCAGACGCGCAGCCTCGGCATCTTTGCGGAAAAGGCCGACAAACGGGCCGCCGAACTCGCCGCGGCGCTGCGCATCGCTCGGCGCATGCCTCCAGACGACCGCCTCAAAGCCGCTCTTTCCGAGGTCAGCGCGCCGCCGTTCATCGCCGATCGCTTACGCGCGTACGTCGATTCGTTGGCGCGGCTCTCCCGACTGGTGGGCCTCCACAGCCCTACCATGCCGTTCTGAGCTCTATTTGTGTCATCCCGAGTCCCATTTGTGTCATCCTGAGCGGAGCGACGCGAAGCGGAGCGAAATCGAAGGACGCGAATTCGAAAGCGAGAAATCTTCGAACTTCTCGTTGACCTCGGCTTCCTTCCAAAGATAACCGGCGCGGTTTTGAGCCCACTCGAAGTACATCGGTAATGCCGCCGGCGTTGAAACTTTTCTTTAGCGGCCGTCTTGGTTATAGTAGGCGCGGTGACGTCCGAGATGCCTACGATTTTGCACCCGCGGTCTTCGATTCGTAAGTAGAAACGAGGCGCCGCATTACTGCGGCGCCTCGCGCGATTCGATGTGTCGACGACCTGATACGTTGACGACGATACCACATCTACAGCGACTTCGCAACGGCCTTTGGTCGTTTCGGCTGGAGCGCCCGGGAATCGAACCCGGAGCCGAGCGGTGTATCAGATCGTCGGTCGACACCATCGAAGCACCCCAGCCCACGTCCATCCCGCGATTCAGCGCCATTGGCAAGGCACACCGTTCGCTTAATCCACGAGCGGGTTCGAAGCATAACGGGAAACTTATCCTTCGACAAGCCCTTCGACAAGGTCAGGGTGACACTGCTGTGAAGTTCGTTACGCGTAGATACCGCGCAGCAGCGAAGCCTTGACGACGCGATCGATCGCCAGCGTATAGGCGGCGGTACGCAGCGTCGCGTGACGCGAGTTCGCGATCGCCCGAATCGCGTGCAGGTTTCCGAGGAGGAAATCCTCGAGTTTCTCGTTGACCTCGGCTTCCTTCCAGAACCAGCCGGCTCGATCTTGAGCCCATTCGAAGTACGAAACGGTGACGCCGCCGGCGTTGGCCATGATGTCGGGAATGACGATGATGCCCTTTTCGCGGAAGATGCGGTCGCCTTCGGGCGTCGTCGGACCGTTCGAGCCCTCGACGATGAGCTTCGCCTGCACTTTCGCGGCCGTTTCTGCCGTAAATACCTTCTCCAGCGCGGCGGGAACGAGGACGTCGCACGGCATCGCGAGCAGCTCGGCGTTACTGATCTTTTCGCCGC
The DNA here is from genome assembly GCA_049285915.1 of Candidatus Cybelea sp. Lineage (GTDB taxonomy): Bacteria > Vulcanimicrobiota > Vulcanimicrobiia > Vulcanimicrobiales > Vulcanimicrobiaceae > Cybelea. The sequence goes on from JBAQAW010000104.1 coordinate 55,805, forward strand.
CCTTGAATCCCTCGAGCGTTCCGTATTTCTGCGTGTGCTCCATCGCCCCGACGACGAAGATGCCGTCTTCGTTGTAGTAGGCGCCGGTGACGTCGGAGATGCCGACGACCCTGCAGCCGCGATCCTCGAAGAGTTTGGCCGCGTAGCGGCCGACGTTGCCGAAGCCTTGAATCGCGATCGTGGCTTTATCCGGGCGCAGCCCCATCTCGGCCATCTCGTCGAGGGCGCAGATCGTTACGCCGCGGCCCGTCGCTTCGACTCGCCCGCGCGATCCGCCGATCTCCAGCGGCTTGCCGGTTACGACACCGGGCATGTTCTGGCGCACGTGCATCGAGTAGGTATCCATGAACCACGCCATCACCTGCGGCGTGGTGTTGACGTCGGGCGCCGGAACGTCTTTGTCGGGACCGACGACCTCGACGAGCTCCGCCGCGTAGCGGCGCGTAATGCGCTCGAGCTCGTTCTGCGAGAGCGTCGCGGGATCGCAGGTGACGCCGCCTTTGCCGCCCCCGAACGGCAGGTCGACGACCGCACACTTCCACGTCATCCAAAACGCGAGCGCCGTGACTTCATCCAAAGTCACGCCCGGATGGTAGCGGATGCCCCCTTTTGCCGGGCCGCGCGCGAAATTGTACTGTACGCGATAGCCGGTGTAGACTTCGAACTCGCCGGAATCGCGCTGGAATGGAATCGAGAAGATGATCTGCCGCGAAGGATGGGTGAGGATGCGGCGCATTCCGCCGTCGAGTTCGAGGAGGTCGGCGGCTTCGTTGAAGTATGCGATCGCATCGCCGAAGACGGAAACGTCGCGCACCGAGGTCTCGCGCAGAGCAGTGGTCATGCTTTACCTTTCATATTTGCGCTGCCGAGCCCCTTGCGCGATTGCGCCTACACGTTGAATCGAAAGTTCACGACGTCGCCCTCTTGCATGACGTACTCCCGGCCCTCGCTGCGGACGCGGCCGGCGGCGCGCAGCGCCTCCATCGTCTGATACTGCACGTAGTCGTCGTACGAGATGATCTCGGCCCGGATGAAGCCTCGCTCGATGTCGCTGTGAATCGTTCCGGCCGCCTGGGGCGCCTTCGTCCCCTTGCGAATCGGCCAGGCTCGCGCCTCCTTCTCTCCCGCGGTCAGGAACGTCATGAGGCCCAGAAGCTCGTAGGTCTGGGCGGCGAGCTCGTCCAGGCCGCTGCGCTCGATGCCCAGCTCCGCCCGGAACTCGGCCGCCTCGGCCTCTGAGAGCCCCGCCAGCTCGGCCTCGACCTTGCCGCTGAGGACGATGGTCCGGCCGCCCTCTTCCCGCGCGATCGCCCGCACGATCTCGACGTTGGGCGAATCCCGGCCGATCTGCCCCTCCTCGACGTTGGCCACGAAGAGCACCGGCTTCGAGGTCAGCAGGAACGAATCGGCGGCGACCTGCGCTTCGAGCGAGTCAGGGGCGAAGGAGCGGGCCGGGCGGGCCTCCTCCAGAGCCTCCGTGAGGCGCTGGGCGGCCGCAAGATACTCGCGCAGCTTCGGATCGGCGCGCACGTCGCGCTCGATCTTCGCCAGCCGCTTGCGCATCGCAGCAAGGTCGGCGAGAGCCAATTCAATCCCAATGATTTCGCAGTCCCGCCTCGGATCGAGTGCGCCTTCGACGTGCGTGATCTCGTCGTCCTCAAAGCAGCGCACGACCATCGCGATCGCGTTGGTCTCGCGAATGTGGCTCAAGAAGGCGTTGCCGAGCCCCTCGCCGGAGCTGGCGCCGCGCACCAAGCCGGCGATGTCGACGAAGCGGACGGTCGCCGGGACGACACGCGCAGCGTTCGTGAGGCGCTGCAGGACTGCCAAGCGCGGATCCGGCACTGCGACCTCTCCGACATTCGGCTCGATCGTCGCGAACGGATAATTTGCCGCAAGGGCCTGAGCCGAGCGCGTTAGCGCATTAAAGATTGTGGATTTGCCGACGTTGGGCAAGCCGACGATGCCGCAGGAAAGTGCCATACTCGAGGCCGCGGGTTCGCTGGCCGGCAAGAAATTCCGGCGGAAGTGTCGGATAGGTCGACATGCGCCAAATGAAGGTCGACAAGCTCGGAATCGACCTCCTCACCCACGACCCGGTTGTCATCCTCAAGGACATGGACGGATCTCACTACCTCCCGATACTGATCGGCCCGTTCGAAGCGACGGCCATCGCACTGGCACTGGAAGGCGCACCGGTGCCCCGCCCGCTCTCACACGACCTGATGCGCAACATCCTCGAAGGGCTTAACGCAAATCTCGAGCAGGTCGTCATTCACGACATCAAAGAGTCGACGTTCTTCGCCAAACTCGTCGTTCGCACGAATGGCGAGCTGCAGGAGATCGACGCGCGTCCCTCAGACGGCATCGCGCTGGCGTTGCGCGTCCCCGCTCCGATCTTCGTCTCCGACAAAATCGTCCTCGAAGAAGCGACGTCGGAGAAACGAACCGTCAATGAAACCGAACTGGCGCGATTTAAGAAGTTCCTCGAAGACCTCAAGCCCTCCGACTTCAACCGCTAGCGCCGAGACCGCCGGCTCGTAAGCCACGCCACCAGCAACAGACACGAGATCACGACCAAGACCGCGGTAAATACCATGGCGAACGGCCGGGCCGCTACAGCTCGAACGTTCTCCAGTCGTACGGGGTGAAGCCGTTGGCCGTATCCTCCCAGCCGATACGATAGGCGTTGTAGATGCCCATCGTGTCGTCGAAGCCGACGACGCCGACCGGCAGAATCTTCTTCGGGCGGATGTAGCGAAGACTGGTGGCCGGAACGTTCTCTATGAACGATTCCAGGAGAACGTTGTTCTGCGTCGCCGTATCGCGTTGGGCGGTCGACAGCCGGTCGAATGCGTTCTTGCCGAGCGACTGGAAGTACGACGTGCGCATCTCCATCTCGAAGATCTTGCGCTGCATCGTTCCATAAGCGGCAAATGCGATCTCGACCGCGTCGTCGTAACCTTCTTCGGGTTCGAATGGAGGATCGAGTAAGACGATGTCCGCGCCTTTGGCCAACGCGTGCGCGATGCCGACGGGCGAGTTACTTGCAACGCCGCCGTCGCAGTACATGTTCATCGTGCCGTCGGGTCCCGGCATCATGATGGGGTCGAACGCGATTGGAATCGCGATCGAGGCGAAGATCGCGCGGTGCAAAATGTCCGGCGTCGCCTCCCGTACGACGGTTTGCTCTCCCAAGAGCACGTGCAGCGCGTGCGTTACCCTGGCCGGAAGCTCCGGCTGGCCCTGCGGCCGGACGTAAAAGTACTCGGGACGCTGGTAGGTCAAATTCGTTACCGCCCAGACCAGCGGCGCAACCAGCGGCGTCGCGGGATCGACGTGGCGCGCGATCCAGTCGAAGGCGGGTTCGGTCTGCAAAACGGCGCGTTGATTGCGTACGAGCCCAGCCAAACTGACGACCGAAGCGACTCGATTGAGGATGCCGCTCTCGGGATCTTGAAGCGACGCGTACTGTGGCTTCGGGCGGATGACGTTGTCGCGGCTGATGCTGAACCACAGCTCCTGCAACTTCGTGTACTGGGCGGCTGCGACCATCCATCCATTGAGCGCACCGATCGACGTTCCGCAGACGACTTCGTAGGGCGAGAGCGGCTGGCCGTCGCTCAGGTGCTGCTGTGCGACGAGGGCTCCTACGATGCCGGCCTCGTAGGCTCCGCGCGCGCCGCCGCCGCTAAAGACGAGCGCCCGCGCAACGGATCGAACCGGAACTTCCACTTCGGGTGAGGCGCCCAATAGCGCGGGCGCGACGGCCGACGCTCCGGCGGCCAGCAAGAAGCGGCGACGATCGATCATGCGAGGGTCATTAGTCAAAAGGCTCCGATTCCATTTGGCGTTCCCCAACCGGCCGGGCCGCCATAATCGCGATACTCGCGCGTGCCTTCCGTACATAAATATGCCGGCTTGCACGAACCGTTCTTCCCTTTCGCAATACGGTACAGATCGCTCGATCCTTGGTGGCGCTTCTCCCAGAACGTCTTTCCGCCGTTCTGCGACGCCGCATTGCCGGCGAGCCCGAAGATCCCGGCGACGAACGGCGTGCTGGTGCTCGTCCCGCCGCCGATGAGCCAGCCGGCATAACCGAACGTGTCGTAAAATGCCGGTCCCGTATTCGGGTCGCCCACTGCGGCTACGTCGTTGGCTGTGCGGTAGGTGCAGCCGGGATCGTGCTGCCACGATGGCTTGGGCTCGTGCGAACAGCCGCTATTGGTTCCGGGCCACGCCGCCTCCACGAAGCCGCGTTGGCTTTTTCCTCCGGCGATCAGCGTCGTTGCGCCCACGTCGACGACGTTGGCAAACGAGCCGGGCGTTCCGACGCCGACGCCGTAGCCGTCGTCTCCGCTCGCCGCAAGATACGTCACGCCGCGCACCTCGAAATATTTTCGCTTCAGGCCGCACGACGTATAACAGCCGAAGCTATTGCTGATGATGTGGGCGCCGAGCGCTGCCGCCGCCATTTCGGCGGCACCAAGGTCCGCCGAAGCCGACGTATTCGCCTCGACGAGCACGATCGAACAGTTCGGACAGCTCGCCGAGACCATCGCAACGTCGAGGTCCTCTTCGGCGCCCCACTGCGTATTGGCGATAGGGTAGGCGCCGAGTTGTCCGAGCTGATTGTATTTGGTGAAGTTTGCCGCAGGCAATCCGAAGTACGTTCGGTAGAACGTGAGGTCGGACTCGACTCTGGGATTGTCGTAGGCGTCCACGATCGCGACGAGCTGCCCGTCGCCCCCGGTGGCCGAGGCGAGATCATAGGCCTGCCGCAACTGTGCCGGCGTAAAGCCTCCGTTCGGCCCGGTGCCTCCGTCGGGCACGGTCTGCGGACCGTTGCGGATCAACAGAAGGCACTGCGCCTCATCGGCTCTGCGATCCGGACACGCCGCACTCACGTCCGGCCCCCACCGGTGCGCGCGAGCGCCGGCAGTCGTTGCAGTAACGGGCGAGGCTCCGGAAGGAGTGAAGGAACCACTCTGCGGGCCGCATCCGCCGGCGAGCACGAGCGCGAATGCACCAACGAACTTCACAGCGTTCAAAACGTTGGTTCCTTTTCTTGCGAGGAGCGTGCAAAGCGGCGAGCCGGTCGTGAAACATCGCCGCAGGCTGGGCTATAGTAAACGATGTTGACAACGAAATTCCTTCGAGAGCCTCAGTCTCATCGGCCCGGCATGACTGCCGAGGCGGGGCTAGAACAAGGCGCGCATGACTGACGAGTTGCACGCCGAGATCGGCGTTTTTGGCGGGTCCGGCTTCTATTCGCTGATCGAAAACGCACGGGAATCGTGGGTCGAGACGCCGTTCGGCGCGCCAAGCGACCGGGTCGCGCTCGGCGAGATCGCGGGAAGACGCGTCGCATTCCTGCCGCGCCACGGCAAAGACCACCGCTTCCCGCCGCAGGCGATCAACTACCGCGCGAACATGTTCGCGATGAAGGAACTGGGCGTGAAGTGGATCATCGGACCGACCGCCTGCGGCTCGCTGCTCGAAAGCGTCAAGCCCGGGTCGATGGTCGTCGCCGATCAGATCGTCGATCGTACGAGCGGGCGCAAGGACACATTTTACGACGGCCCGATCACGACGCACGTCAGCTTTGCCGATCCCTACTGTCCGACGCTGCGCCCGATCGCGACCGACGCGCTGCGTTCGCTCGACATCGAAACGCACGAACGCGGCACGGTCGTCGTCATTGGGGGGCCGCGCTTCTCGACGCGCAGCGAGTCGAAGTGGTTTCAGAGCCAAGGCTGGGAGGTCATCAATATGACGCAGTATCCGGAGGCCTACCTGGCGCGCGAGCTCGAGATGTGCTACGTCAATATTTCGCTGATCACCGACTACGACGTCGGACTGGATGGCAAGACGCCGGTCTCGCACCACGAGGTCATCGAGGTCTTCAATCGCAACAACGACCGCGTCCGCAGCGCGATCGGCCGCATCATCGAAAAGATTCCGCTCGACGCCGACTGCTCGTGCCGGCATGCGCTCGAGGGAGCACGCTTCTAAGCTAATGCGCCTGCGAAGCGTCGATTTCGCGATGTACGCGCGGGCCGTCCCGCTGCTGCTGCGCCATCCAACCGTCTTCGTGATGCCGCTGCTGGCGGCGGTCGTGGATATCCTCATCGAGCAGATCTCGCCCTATTTCACCGACCCCGTCGGCGGTCTGGGGCTGTTCGTCTTCCAGATCATCACCCAGCTGCTCTACGGCTTCTGCTTCGGCGTCGCGGTGATCGGCGCGAACAACGTCTGGCGCGCCCGGCGCGCAACCTTCGACGAAGCCTGGGAGGAGGGGCGGCACAAGGCCGGAGGGATCCTCATCGCCGCAATCGGCTTCTATTTCTTGCTGTGGGCCGCGCAGTACATCGGCGAGTTTCTCGGCGGCGGGATCATCGGAATCGTTCTCCAGCTCGTCGTGGCGTTCTTCTTGATCTACACGATCCCGGCCGCGGCAATCGGCGGCATGCCCGGCAACCTCGCGATCGGCGCGTCGTTCCGCGCCGTACGCGAAAATTTGTTGGGGGCCGGCGTCCTGGCGATCGTTTTCGTCGCGCTGTGGACGCTCGTTCCCAGCTTCGTCATCACCCGCTTAGCCTCGGGCCTCAACGTCATCGAGTATCAGCTGACGTTCGCAGCGGTACGCGCGATCGTTCTCGCCTATCTAGCCTTTCCGTTCGCCAAGCAATACGACGACGTCGCCTTCCGCGGCTTTTGGTAAGCGCACCCTTCGACAGCCCTTCGACAGCCCTTCGACAGGCTCAGGGTGACACGTTCGTGAGAGCCATGCGCAGGAGTTCGCCGACCATTGCCGGCGGGACGTTCGTCTGCGCGAGGTTTTGCGCTTCGTCGAGCCTGACGAGGAGCGCCGCGGCCTGTTTTCCGCCAATCGGCCGGAGCGCGCGCAGACGCTGCTCCTGATCGAGCGAGACGAGCGCGACGCCGTCGCCGGCGTTCGCGACGATCCAATCGCGAACGAGCGTCTTCACCGTCTCAATCCCTTCGTCGAGCGTCTCGCGGCTCGCCCAAGTGCTCGGCGGCGCCTTCCCCTGCAGCGTCTCGAAGAACCAGCCGATGACGGTCGCGCGCAGCGACTCGTCTTCGCCGCCGAGCGCCGCGACGGCGCGCGTGACGCTTCCGCCGCCAAGCGACGCACCGAGTTTTGCCTCGGCGGGGGCGTACTGCATCCTCGTGAGAATCTCGGCAACTTCCGCCGTCGAGAGCCGGGGAAAGCGCAGTTCGATGACGCGCGAACGAATCGTCGGCAACAGACTCTCCGGCACGGGCGTCGTAAGCAGCATGACGACGCCGCGCGGGGGCTCTTCGAGAAACTTTAAAAGCGCGTTCGCTGCCGGGGGCGAGGCAAACTCGACGTCGCCGAGCAGCAATACGCGCATTCCGCCACCGTACGATTGCATCGAGAGCTGCCGCACCAGGTCGCGCGCGTGGAGTTCCTCGCCTTCGTAAAAGCCCATCGCGACGTCACGCTCGCCGATCTTCAATGCGCCTTCGTGCTCGAGGAAATCGGGATGGCGCGCGTTCTCGGCCGCAAAGAGTCTGCACGAGGAGCAGGTGCCGTCGTAGCCGAGCACGGCCTCCTTCGGGGCGAGGCAGAGCAGCGATTGCGCCAAGCGGCGTGCGAACGTCTTCTTCCCAACGCCGCTCGGCCCAGAGAAAAGGTAGGCGTGCGAGATCTTTTCGCGCGTAAGCGCGTCGAAGTAGCGCTTGGGCCCTTGCGCGCCTACAACGTCGAAATGAAGGTCCACGCTTCGTCCAGCAGCGTCTCGGCCGGAAGCGTTGCGTCGAGCTTGCGAAATCGCGGCGACTTCGCCAGTATGAGATAGCCCTGACGCACGCGCTCGTGAAAGGCCGCGTCCTCGCTCTCGATGCGGTCGAGCTGGTAGGAGCGCTCGGCCATTCGTTGACGCGCGACGTCGACGGGAAGATCCAGCAAGAACACGAGATCGGGTTCGAGCTTCCCGGTCGCTTCGTCGCAGAGGCGCTGCAGCGTCGCCAGATCGAAACCGCGGCCGTACCCCTGATACGCCAGCGTCGACGCGGTGAATCGGTCGGAGAGCACGAGCCCGCCCGCATCGAGCGCCGGGCGAATCACCTCCGCAACGTGTTGCGCGCGCGCGGCGTTCACCAGCAATGCCTCGGTGAGGGCTTCGATGGTCAAGGTGCGGTCGAGAAAGATCGTACGAATCGCATTCCCGGTCGCCGTCCCGCCCGGTTCGCGCGTTACGACGACGTCGCGCCCATCCATCCGCAGGCGCTCGACGAGTCCCTGCAGCAGCGTGCTCTTCCCGCTGCCCTCAATCCCCTCAACAACGACGAACATTATCGCGAGTTAGGTTTGGGGTATCGCCGCCTCGTCCTTCGAGGCCGTGGATATCAGGTAACGCCTGTTGAGCGTCCCGTCATCGGACACTGCGTCGGCGACTCTGGCCCCTCCGTTTTTTTCGATGACGCGTATCGAGGCGGCGTTGCCTTCCGCGCAGGTAATCAGAGCCTGCTCCAAGCCGGCGCCGCTTAGGCGATCGAGGGCGAGGCGCAATCCCTTCGTTGCATAGCCTCGATTACGCGCGCTCGGGCGAATCTGATACCCGATGTTGCCGCCGTCCCGCTCGAGCACCTCAGTGAGGTCAAACCGGAGATAGATTTCCCCGACGATACGCTCGCCCTCCATAAGGAAGTACGTTTCACCGGGAACGATCTCCGGTCGAGGCCATCCGCCGGCGGAGAGCCGCTCGAGCATCGTTCGGTAGGCATCGAATCCATGCCAAGCCTCCTCATAGAAGCCCGTGTAGAGGCCGATCTCATCGTGCTCCCGGTACTCGGAGATCATCTCCTCGAAACGCGCTGCGAGTTCGGCCCTCGGCGGCGAAAGGCGAACGCTCAAGAAGATCTAGGAGGCTTCGGCGATTTTGAAGATTCTGACGCGCCGGTTGGGCTCGAGGCCGGTGCTGCGCGATTGCAGGCGGTAGCGCTCGGCGAGCTGGTGCTGCATGCGGCGAATGTAGGACGTCTGCGGCGAGAGTTCGACCGCCTTGCTCGTCAGCAGCACCTGATAGATCGCCTCTTCCGCTTCGCGCAGCGCGATCTCTTCGTTGTCGATCGAGCCGAGGTTGAAGACGTCGCGCAGCGCCGTCTGAATCTGCGTCGTCGTGTTCGTCTTGATCGAATAGATCGGGACGTTATCGGAGGCGATCTGCTTGAGCTTCGGCTGCTCCTTGCGCTCGAGGGTTTTGAGCGTCAGCACGACGTCGGCATCGTCCCAGTTCCGGGCGATCGACGCATTGACGCGCAGGTTGGAGATCGCGCGCTCGATCTTATTGCGCGAGACGCCGTAGGGAAAGATCGAAAGCGGGCGGTCTTCGCTCTCGTGATCGTGATGGTGCTCGTACGCGTCGGCGAGACGCGGCATCGATTCGGTATCGGCCTCTTGAACGACCGTCACCTCGCCGCTGGGCGTGCGCTGGCGAATCTCGGGCTGCGGCTGGTAGCCGCGCAGCAGCGCGTCGATGACTTCGGCAACGTTCTTGTGAATCGCCATGCGATCGCGATCGTGGATCTCGATAACGATGTCGAAGGTCGGGGGCGCCTTGCGCTCGAGGACCGTCTTGCGCGTTCCACGGCGCCGCGCTTCCTCGTCGGAGAGGGTGACCGCGCTGATGCCGCCGACAAGATCGGAGAGCGTCGGGTTCATCAGAAGGTTTTCCAGCGTTTGGCCGTGGGCCGTGCCGATCAAGGTCACGCCGCGCTCGGCGATCGTACGCGCGGCGCCCGCTTCCGCCTCGGTGCCGATCTCGTCGATCACGATGACTTCGGGCATGTGATTCTCGACGGCCTCGATCATCACCGCGTGCTGCAGCGCGGGGTCGGCGACCTGCATGCGGCGCGCGAGCCCGATGCCGGGATGCGGAATGTCGCTGTCGCCCGCGATTTCGTTTGAGGTATCGACGATCACGACGCGCTTGCGCTCTTCGGAGAGCACGCGCGCGCACTCGCGCAGCATCGTCGTTTTGCCGACGCCGGGCTTCCCGAGCAGACAGATCGATTGCCCGCCGCGCAGGACGTCGACCAGAATATCGATCGTTCCGTAGACCGCGCGGCCGACGCGACAGGTCAGGCCGACGATCTTGCCGGTGCGGTTGCGAATCGCGCTGATGCGGTGAAGCGTTTGCTCGATGCCGGCGCGATTGTCGGCGCCGAACGGCGAGATGCGCGAGCAGACGTGCGCGATGTCTTCGTGGCTTACCGGCAGGTCGGTAAGGTAGATGAAGTCGCTTTCAAAGCGAGCCTCCGGCGGACGCCCTAAATCGAGAACGACCTCGATGATATCTTCGAGGTTACGAAGCCGAACCAGCGCTTGCCGAATGGTGAGCGGGAAGATGTCGAGGAGTTGGGAGAGCTCCCAACTTGGCGAAACCGAATGAACCCTGACCGCCACTTGCTTGGGATGGTTAGCCGGACTCGGGGGTCACTCCTTCACCACGCGGATGACGCGGAGCTCGCCGTCGTGCGGGCCTTGTATGCGCACGCCGGCTTTAAGCTCCAAACGCAAATAGTCGATGATCTCTTGCGTTATCTCTTCCCCAGGCGCGATCACGGGAATGCCGGGCGGATACGGCGTCAGCGTCTCGGCGCATATCCGTCCTTGCGACTCGCGAAACTTCACGAACTCCGCTTCGGCCAAAAACGCCTCGCGCGGCAACATTCGCATCGGTGGAACCTCCGGCAGGCGGAAGGTCCCGCGCCGCAGACGCTCCTCTAGGATGCCCGAGGGCGCGAACATGTCGATCGGGCGGTCGTCGCGCGCCATCTCTTCGAAGGCGAGGATAAAGCGTTCTGCCGCATCGCGCGTCGTGCCGATCGTAAAGAGTGCGACGACGTTGAAGAGATCGGCGAGCTCGACCTGGATGTTGTAACGCCGGCGCAGGATGCTCGACGCCTCGTAGCCGGTGTAACCCAGCCCCTTCACCGTCACCGCGATCTTCGTCGGGTCGAGGTCGAAGACACCGTTTCGGCCCTGGATCTCCTCACCGAAGCAGTAAATGCCCGGGATCTCGTTGAGCCGCGCCCTCGTCTCCTCCGCAAGCTCGATCGTGCGCGAGAGGAGTGCCGCGCCCTCGGTCGCCATCTGTTTGCGCGCGACGTCGAGCGACGCCACCATGGGCAGATTCGGCGACGTAGATAAGAACATCTTAAGGACGCTCTCGAGGCGGTCGATCGCGACGCGCTCGCCCTTGTGATGCAGCATCGCGCATTGCGAGAACGACGAGAGCATCTTGTGCGTCGAGTTGATGCAGAGATCGGCGCCGGCGGCGGTCGCCGAGAGCGGGAGCGCCGGGTGGAAGTGAAAGTGCGGCCCCCACGCCTCGTCGACGAGCAGCATCTTGCCCGCACCGTGGACGATTCGCTCGATCGCGGCGAGGTCGGCGGCGACGCCGTAATACGTCGGCGATACGAGATAGACGGCGGTGAGATCGGGGTGCTCTTCGAGCGTCCGCGCGACGGTCGCCGGCGTCACGCAGTGGTCGACGCGCAGTTCCTCGTCGACTTCCGGCGGCATGTAGATCGGCTGCGCACCGCTCATCACGAGGCCCCCGAGCATCGACTTGTGGGAGTTGCGCGGGACGGCGATCTTCTCGCCCGGATTGAGGGCCGCCATCATCATGCACTGATTGCCGCTGGTCGAGCCGTTGATCAAAAAGAAGGTGTGATCGGCGCCCCATGCCTCGGCGGCAAGCTCCTGTGCCTCTTTGATCGATTCGGTCGGCTGCAGCAGGTCGTCGATGCCGGGCATCGGTGTAAGATCGATCGCGCAGATGTTGTCGCCGACGAACTCGCGAAACGCGAGGTCCATGCCGACGCCCTGGATATGACCGGGCGTATGAAACGGGATGACGCCCGTATCGACGTAGTCGAGCAGCGCTTGAAAGTAGGGCGCGCGGGTCTGATCGAGGGCCACGTTTGCGCTCTGCGCTACGCGAGCACTTCGAAGCCGAGCCGATCGAGCATCGCGAAGTCGTCGGCGTCGTTGCGGCCTTGCGTCGTCAGGTAGTTGCCCAAAACGATTCCGCTCGCGCCGCTGCGCATGCCGACGTCCTGCAAGGCTCGCAGCGTCACTTCGCGGCCGCCGGCGAAGCGCACGAGCGCGCTCGGCAGCGCCAGGCGCGCCATCGCGACGAAGCGCAGCGCCTCGACGGGATCGAGCAGCGGACGCAGCCCAAAGGGTGTCCCGGGGCGCGGATTGAGAAAGTTTATCGGCACTTCTTGCGGCGACAACTCCTGCAACGCCGTCAGAAAATCGATGCGATCCGCAACGTCTTCACCCATCCCGATGATCCCGCCGCAGCAGAGCTCCAAATCCCGTCCCTTGACGCGCAAGCACGTCTCCCAACGTTCGTCGTAGGTGTGCGTCGAGCAGACTTGCGGAAAGTATCGGCGCGAGCTCTCGAGGTTGTGATTGACCTTGTCGACGCCCGCTTCCGCGAGATGCTCGATATGCGCCTCGGTAAGGATCCCCAGGGAAACGGCCACGGTCAGCGGCAGCTCGCTTTTGATCCGCACGACCGCCTCGCAAACGCGCGCCAGCAGCCGCTCCGACGGACCGCGGACGGCGACGACGATGCAGAACTCCCCGGCGCCCCGGGCGTGCGCCGCGCGCGCCGCTTCGACGAACTCCTCGACGCTCGATAGCCGCTCGGGCTCGACGTCGGTCGCGTAGCGCGCGCTCTGCGAGCAGAAGTTGCAATCCTCCGAGCAGCCGCCTCGCTTGGCGTTGTAGAGCACCTCGACCGCGATGCCGTTGCCGCAGTAGCGCGAACGGACGTCGTCGGCCAGCGAGAGCAGCTCCGGAACGTGCTCGGAGGGAAGCGTCGCCAGTTCGCTCAGCAGCTCGGCGCGCGCGGGCTGCTCGCGCTCGAGCAGTTCGATGCGCGCCCGTTCGATCGTAGGATGGGCCATGTCAGCGTCCTTGCTTCACCAAAGATTCGAAAAGCTTTGCACCGGCCTCGACCGATTCGGCCTCGTCCGGCGAACTCGCCAGAATCCCGAGAACGCGCACCTTCTCCTGCAACACGCGCATCACGTCGGCGCGATACGCCTCGGCGGCCGGCTCCCAGCGCTCGACGAGCACCGCACCCGCCACCGGAAGCACAAGTTGCCGGCAGAGGTGGAGCGTCAGCAGCGCGTGATTCAGGCAGCCGAGCCGCAGACCGATTGCGAGAATCGTCTCCAAGTGCGCGCGCGCCGCGACGTCGCCGAGATGCTCGCTCGCGTTCAGCGGCGCGAGGATGCCGCCCACGCCCTCGACGACCAGCGCGCCGTCGAGCGCGCCGATCGCATCGGCCAACGCTCGGGCGGAGAGCGGCTCGCGCCCCTGCGCCAACGCCGCCGACCATGGATCGGCCGGCTTTTCGAAGCGCGCGATTTCGATGAAGCCAACGCCGGCGAGCCGCGCCGCGCGTTGCGCGTCGCCTTCTTCGCGCGGCGTCAGGCCGGTCTGGACGGGCTTGACGATCGCCGGTCTTTTGCCGGCCTGCTTAAGTGCGAGCGCGAGCGACGCGACGACGCGCGTCTTGCCGACGCCGGTATCGGTGCCGGTTACGAAGTAGCGATGCACCGTTGCAGCTCGCCGGCGAGCAAATCAATCTGATCGAGCGTGTGCTCCGCGCGCAGCGATACGCGCAGGCGCGAGGTTCCCGGCGGCACCGTCGGCGGCCGGATCGCCGGAACGAAGATGCGCCGCTCCAAGAGCCGCCGCGAAACGCGCATCGCGCGCTCTTCGTCACCCAGAAGGACGGGGACGATCGGCCCCTCACCGGCGATCGCAAGCGCGAGACGCAGCCGATCGGCGTTGGCGTTCAGCCGCGCGCGCCGGTCCTCCGCGCCGCGCGTGAGATTCAGCGCGATGCGCGCCGCCAGTGCGAGCGCCGGCGGCAGCGCGGTATCGAAGATAAAGCTGCGCGCGCGGTTGACGAAGAGATCGATCGTGGGCGCCGGTCCGGCGACGAAGCCGCCGAGAGTGCCGAGCGCCTTCGAGAGCGTGCCGAGGATCAGCACGCGCGGATCGGCCAGATTCCGTGCGAGGCCCGCGCCTTCCGGGCCGGTGACGCCGAGCGCGTGCGCTTCGTCGAAGAGCAGCACGTCTTCGGCGTGGAGTTGCCGGAGCAGCGCGGCAGCGTCGATCGTGTCGCCGTCCATCCCGAAGAGCGTCTCGCTGACGACGAGCGCCGATTCGTTCGCATCGAGCCGCGGCAGCGTCGCGTGCTCGTAGACCGCGCGCGGCCTTCCCGAAAGGCGAATCCCGTCGATCAGCGACGCGTGGTTTGCACGATCGGAGTAGATCGTCGCGACGAGCGAGCCGAGCACGGGGATCGCTCCCACGCCCGCGAGATATCCCGAAGAGAAGAGCAGCGCGCGTTCGCGCCCGAGCCAGCCCGCAAGTTCCTCCTCGAGCAACGAGAGCTCGCGATTGCGTCCGGCGAGAAGCCGCGCCCCGCCCGAGCCCGCGCGCTTCGCGTGCTTGAGCGCCTCGAGGACCTGCGGCTCCTTCGCCATTCCAAGGTAATCGTTCGAAGAGAAGTCGATGACGTCGGCGAGCTGCCGAAGCGGCAACTCGCGATATTGATGCTCGTCGCGAATCTTTTGCAGCTCTCCGTCGACTCGGTCGAGGTAGCTCACGACAGGCTTCGTTCCAGCGCATCGAAGAACGAGTGAACCTCGTCGTCGGTTGCGCAGAGCGGTGGGACGAACTGGATGACGTTGCCGATCGGGCGAGTGAAGTGCCCCGCTGCGTAGAGTGCGTCGGCGACCGGCCAGCCGCCCGACGCAAGCTCGATACCGATCATCGTCCCGGCCTGGCGCACCTCGCGCACATCGGCATGCGAGCGGAGCGCCTCCAGGCGCGAAGCAGCGGCGCGCCCGATGCCCGCGGCACGAGCCAACGTCTGCTCCTGGTCGAAGAGATCGAGCGAGGCGAGCGCGGCCACGCACGCGATCGGATTGCCCGCGTAGGAATGGCCGTGAAAGAAGTGGACGTACTCTGCGGGATCGCCGATAAACGCCTCGTAGATTTCCCGGCGAACGAGCGTCGCGGAAAGCGCCAGCGTCCCGCCGCTCAAGCCTTTGCCGACGCAGAGGATATCGGGATGCAGCGGCGTCTGCTCGAAGGCAAACATCGTTCCCGTCCGCCCGAAGCCGGTGGCGACCTCGTCGCAGATGACCAGCGCCCGCGCCTCGCGCAGTTCCTCGTAAACGGCACTCGGCACGAGACGCATTCCCGCCGCCGCTTGAACGAGCGGCTCGACGATGACCGCCGCGACGTCGTCCCCCAGCGCCGCCCCGCCCTGGATGCCGCGTGCTTCGAAGGTGACGCTGCCGAAGCGCGACTTAAAGAGCGCGATATCCGAGAGGCTCATCGCGCCGACCGTATCGCCGTGATAGGCATCGTCCAGACGAACGAAGCGCGTGCGCCCCGATTCGCCCGCGTTCTGCCAGTATTGAAGTGCCATCTTCAGCGCCGCCTCGATCGCGCTCGCGCCGTCGCTAGCGAAGAACGCGTACTCCATTGCGGCCAGGGCGCAGAGGCGCTCGGCGAGGCGCTCGGCGACGGGATTGCTCGCGCCGAGCAGCGTCGCATGATCGAGGTGCGCGGCTTGAGTCGCGATCGCCTCGACGATGCGCGGATGGCAGTGGCCGTGTATCGTCGTCCAGATCGAGCTGACGGCGTCGAAGACCCGCCGGCCTTGCGCATCCCAGAGCGACGGGCCGAGCCCGCGCACGAAGCGGTGCGGACGCCGCTCGAAATCACGCATCTGCGTGAAGGGCAGCCACAGATGAGAAGCCTCCACGATTCAGATCATCTCGCGCTGGGATGGATCGCCGGACGATAGCCGGCCGCCAAGAGATCGACGATCGCGCGCGGCGTCAGCACTTCGACCTCGCCGCGGCTCGGGCGCGCAATGCGCCTCTTATACCCTGCGTCGGACCATTCGAAGAGCGAATCGCCCCAGAGCAGATGCGGGGCGTCTTCCCAAACGACGTACGCACCATCGGGCAACGACGCAAGCGCCACACGATAGGTGCGTTTATTTTTTCCGTCGAGGCGATCGGCGTGCAGTCTCAGATCCATCGAATCGGCATCGTTGGGCGTCGCGAGGCTCCGTTCCCAGAACGCGCGGAAGCGATTGTAGTCGGCGCGCCGGCACTCCGCGCACGGGCGATGGCCGGCGCTGAGCCCGGCTGCCTCGTCGAGGAAGAAAAGCTCGGTGTACCGGCGCGGCGTCATCACCGTGCGCTTGCGGCCGCGAAACTCGAGCACGCACGCGATCCATCGCTTCACCGCAAAGGAACGGACGATTCGCCGCGAGTCGTCGTGAAGAATTCCTCGATTCCCCATCATCTCTCCCCGTCCGGGGAGCGCTACGACTTCGCCGTACGGCGTAACGCGATTCTGCAGGGGCATGGCAAGACGGCGCGTTCTCCTAGGACTGAACTCTTCCCGCGCCAAAAGCCGTCCTCGTTAAGGAGGGCCTATCATGGTTCGTTTACCCCTATTGCTGGCTTTTGCTTTGGCAGCCTTCGCATTTCCGCAATCCGCCTGGGCGGATGCTGGAGCGCCCGAGCTCCCCCCACAACCGGCCGTACGTCCCGAGGGAATTCCCGCCGGCGCGGTGCTCGTCTCGCCGTGCATTGCAAGCATGGGCGAGCACTGGATAAACCTTAAGGACGCACCGATGGGACCGATCTACGGTGTCTGGCAAGGAAAGCCGATCTTCACGGAGATCATGGTGACCGTCGATCAGCTCCAACACGGCTTCGCCTACGCGAACCTTCACGCGCTTCCGGGCTACACCATCGACCACGTTGACTTCAAGTTCGAGCCCAAAGGGCACGCGGGGCTTCCGGTTCCACACTACGATTTGCACGCGTACTACGTCACGCCCGCGGTGCAAGCGACGATCTGCCCTAGCGGTATGCCCGATCCGTCGATGAAAGCGATGAACCAGCAGTAACTAGGTTTCGACCCGCTCCTCGATCGAGACGTTATACAGGAACAAGAACTTGCCCCATTCGTCGGGCAGGGTGTTGCGCTTGATCTGAATCCAGGGGATGTACTTTGGCTGGCGCGGTTTGCGCTGCAGCGACATATTCGCTTCCCGCGGGGTGCGGTTGTTCTTGCGGTTGTTGCAGCGCATGCAGGCGCAGACGAGGTTCTCCCAGGTCGACTCGCCGCCGCGGCTCTTGGGCGTAACGTGGTCGACCGTCATCAGGCGCTCCCCGCGCAGTCCGCAGTATTGGCACATGTGATCGTCGCGGATGAGCACGTTCTTCTTCGTTAGCGCGACCTTCTGCATCGGCCGCCGGATGTAGTAGAGCATCCGGATGATCGAGGGCATCCGCATCTCGTACGTCGGCGACGCGAGCATTCGCTCGCGCCCGTGAAGCATCTCGGCCTTTCCGGCAAAGAGCAGCTTGACGGCTCGCTGAAAGCTCGTGACGTTGAGAGCCTCATAGGTGAAGTTCAGCACGAGCACTTCACTCATGCGGCCCTTCTCCTCGAAGTACGAAGGCGAGGCATTTTAGGTGCCTCGCAGTCGGACGAACGTCATTCGCGTTTCGGTTAGCATTTGTGTTATCGCTAACCGCTGATCGGCAGGCAGCCTTTCTTTGACCCGTTCGAAGGCAGCCGTCGCAACGTCGATCGCAATCTCAGCAGATTGATGGTCGGCTTTGCGGCCTTCTTCTTCGGTAAGATACGCATGCGCCGCTAGAGCGAGTGTTGCGATCACCTCGCTGAGCAAAGGCTCGACGGGCGGAATCTGCCCTTGAAATCCCCCCTGCATATCGGGAGAGTCGGTTCGGGTGGACATCCCTTTTCCGAGGTTACGCGGCTGCTGAGGGCTTCCCTTGCTGACCGGTCATTCCGACGAAGTATTGATGGATGCGCGGGTCGTCGGTGAGTTCGGGATGGAAGGCGGTGGCCAGCACGTTGCCTTCACGCACCATAATGCCGTGACCGTCGCGCTCGGCGAGCAATTCGACGTTCGGGCCGCATCGCTCGATCCACGGTGCCCGAATGAAAATCCCGGGAAACGGTTTGCTGCCGAGAGCCGGAATCGCGAGCGGCACCTCCGCCGAATCGTTTTGCCGCCCGAACGCGTTGCGGCGCACGGTGATGTCGATGAGGTCGAGCGTCGGCTGGGCGAGACCGGCGACGTCGCGTGCCGCGACGATCATTCCCATGCAGGTTCCCCAGAGCGGCATGCCGGCGCGCGTGCGTTCAACGATCGGCTGCCCGAGCCCCGAGCGGTCGAGCAGCTTCATCACCGTCGTCGACTCGCCGCCGGGAACGATCAGTGCGTCGACGCGCGCAAGGTCGGCGGGCGTTTTGACGGCGATGGGCCGCGCGCCGGCGCGTTCCAACGCCGCGCAATGCTCGACGACATCACCCTGCAACGCAAGAACGCCTACAATCTTAGCCATTGTCATCCTGAGCTTGTCGAAGGACTGTCGAAGGATGGCCGAGGGCTAATTGCCGCGCGGCGCCATGAGCTCGGCTTCGGGTAACTGTCGCACGTCGAGGCCGGGCATTGCCTCCGATTGGCCAAGAGAGCGGCACGCTTCTAGCACGACCGACGGATCGTTGAAGTGGGTCGTCGCGTCGACGATCGCGCGCGCGAAACGCTTGGGATCCTTGGATTTGAAGATGCCGCTTCCGACAAAGATGCCTTCCGCGCCAAGCTGCATCATCAACGCGGCGTCGGCGGGCGTGGCCACGCCGCCGGCGCAAAAGAGAACGACGGGAAGCTTCCCGTTCTGCGCGACTTCGACCACCAGCTCGTAAGGCGCGCCGAGATCCCGCGCTCGCGCGACGAGTTCTTCCTTCGGCGCGACGCTCAGCTCGCGGACCGAATCGCCGATCGCGCGCATGTGGCGGACGGCTTCGACGATGTTGCCGCTGCCGGCTTCGCCCTTGCTGCGAATCATCGCCGCACCCTCGGTGATCCGTCGCAGCGCTTCACCCAAGTCGCGCGCACCGCAGACGAACGGCGTCGTAAAGGCGTGCTTCTCGACGTGATACTTGTCGTCGGCGGGCGTGAGAACTTCCGATTCGTCGATGTAGTCGACGCCAAGCTGCTGTAGAACCTGCGCTTCGGCAAAGTGGCCGATGCGAACTTTGGCCATGACCGGAATGGTAACGGCATCCATGATGCCTTGGATCAGGTCGATCGCGCTCATGCGAGCGACGCCGCCCGCCGCCCGGATGTCGGCCGGAATGCGTTCGAGCGCCATGACTGCGACCGCGCCGGCTTCTTGGGCAATCGCCGCGTGTTCGGGGGTAACGACGTCCATGATCACGCCGCCTTTGAGCATCTGGGCGAGCCCGCGCTTAACCTTTACCGTTCCTTTTTCCATCGCACTATCATAACAGCCGCACCCAACGAAAACGTTGAGGAAAGCCGCTAGCGCGGGGGCGGCGCGCTTGGCGTCTCTTCGCCGGAGGGGGCAGGCGCGGGCGTAATTAGGCCGCCCGAGGGAAGAGGCTGGGCCTCCTTTTTGAGGACCGGAAGCGGCTTCTGACGCCAGATCGGGATGTTGGGGTTGATCGTCGCCGTCGGGACCGGGGTGGGCGTCGGCGGAGGCTTGGGCGTTGCGGGGGGCAGCGTCGGGACCGGCTGCGGCGGCACGCGAGGGTCGGGAAAGCGGGGGTCGCCCGCGGCGGAGAGCGCCTCCGAGCGCTTCCAGTCCGGGCCGTAGGGCTGGGGAGAGGTGTCCGCCCCGGTCGGAAGCGGGGTTGGGATGACCGAATTCAGCTGCGCTTGGGTGGCTTGCTGCATCACGCGGTCGCCCATCCGCTGCCCGATCACGACGGCCAGGAGCAAGACCGCCGCGCCGACGGCCAGGACGATCGTGGGGAATTTCACGCGCGGACGAGGGGCCGCACGACGTCGAGCTTCGCGGCGCGGGCCTTGCGGTCGCTGGGCTTACCGATGAGATGCACCTCGCGAAGTTCGCCGGCGGCCATGTCTACCCGAGCGGTGTGCCCGCGAAACTCGATAAGCACGTTACGCGAACGATCGAGGTGGTTGCCGACGAAGATCCGCACGGCGCCCTCGTCGTCCTCGAAGGCGATCGCCCCGACTTCGACCGGCGACGTGGTGACCTCGTCGCTGACGTCGCGCCCGGCGAAGATGCACTTAAAGGGCTCTTCGGCCGAAAGCTCCGGCATGTTGCCGTAGATCGTGTCGGTGCGCAGGTCGACGACGTACGTGCAGCGCCGGCCGCCCCAGTGCACGCGTGCGGCGGCGACCCACTGCCATCCCGTTGGGCGGAGCGGCGAGAGATGCGGGCGGCCGCTCGTGCGATAACCGTTCAAACCGCCGACCGTTTCGGCAACAGCCCACAGATACTTTGCGCCGGTCCACGGCGAGAGGTACATGCCGCGGTTGCTCAGCGATCCACCGTCGAACCACTCCGCGAACTCGCCGGGAACCGTGTTTCGCGGGCTGCCGACCTCCATCGCGGCATAGGTCATCGTAAGGTAGCGCACCGCGTCGTCGGTCAGGTCGTTGCGCGCCAGCGCGACCGCGTACCACAGCGTCAGGTCGGGCCAGATTCCGCCGAGCAGCCCAAATCCGTACGACGGAAAGTACCAGGCATCGGCGGTCGAGATCGTACGCAGCCCGACCGGCGTCACGAAATCGGCTTCCTGAAGCCGCTTGAGAATCGCGCAGCGCTGGTCCTGATCGGCGATCCCGAAGAGCACCGGGAAGACTTCGTCGGCGGTAAAGTTGTCTTGATAGTTGCCGTCTTGATCGTAGTTGAGCACGAAGGCGCCCGTGTCGTCGTTGAACAGATAATCCATCATCGCCGCGCGCATGTGCTGCGCTTCGCTGCTGTACTTCTCCCAATGGTCGGTATCGCCAACGACCGCGCAGAGCATCGCCGCCGCTTCGAGCGCGTAGACGCATTCGGCATTGATCTCGGTGACCGCTCCGTCGAGCGTGTAGTAGGGGATGATGTTGCGCCACGACGAGATGCCGTGCAGGTCGACGCCCTTCGCGCGGCAGACGACCAAGCCGTGGTCGTCGCGCTGCGAGAGCATGTAATCGGTGAGCCGCACGACCAGCGCCACGTGCTTGCGCACCCACTCGTCGTCGAGCGTCGCGTTGTAATGGTGCAGCATCGCGATCAGGTGCAGCGGCGTGTCGTCGTTGATGTTGAGATCGTAGTCCGTCTTATAGCCGCTGACGCCGCGCACGTACTCGATCATCAAGCCCGTGTCTTCGGCCGCCTCGTTGAAGACTTCGAGCGCGTTGCGGCTGAACTCGGGCCAAAAGTAGTCGAAGCCGTGGACGAACCACGACGTGTCCCGCGAGACGAGGATATCCGAGGGCGGCGAGTTCGTCGAACCCCATCCGTGCGGATACTCCTTGACGACGCGCAGCATGTTCGCTTTCGCCCAGACGACGCCGCGGCTGATCTCCGGCGACGGCGTCAGGAAGCGCGCATCGTCGAGGCGTTCGCCGAAATAGCCCTGCGTGTCGTGCAGCGCCTTCGGATCGGCGAGCAGCGCCTCGAGGACCGGACGGCTCTTCTCGGTTCCGGCTTTGTGATAGACGACCGCCAAGCGCAGCGACTCGCGCGCTCCGGCCGCGACCGCGATGCGGTACTCGAAGGCTCCGAAGATCCGCCGGCTCACGAGCTCCGCCTCCTGCGGCGTCACGTCGTCGACGGCCGGAGCAGCATCGCCCTTGACCAGCGTTGCCCGGCGCATCGATTCGAGCAGCACCTGTTCGCGCAGCGAGAGCTCGACGGCGACCGGCGGCCGCGATCCGCCCCACCAGCGTTCCCCGCCGGTTTCGAGATTGCGCGAGCAGATCAAGCGCCCGTCGTTCCAGGCGCGCACTTCGTGTTCGGGCTCGCCGTAGAAGCGCTGGCCGACGAGCATCGCCCAGGGAAAGATCGCCACGTCTAACTCCGTGGCGCCCGGATTGTAGAGCGTCACGTCGACGACGAAGGCGACGGCCCGTTCGAACGCCGGCCCGTGCGGGACGTAAAACGCTTCGGTTACGTGCAGGCGGTGGTCGAGCGTGAACTCGGATATCTGCGCGTACGGGAGAAAGGTGAGCTCGCGTTCGATCTGATGCGGGAAGAACGTGCGATCGGAGATGCGATAGGCAATGTGATGGGTGCCGAAGATGATCTGATCGGTATCGGCATCCCAGAGCCCCCGCACGCCTCCCTTGGCGGTGGATTGCGCGTAGGCCTTATAGTTTCCGAGCAGCAGCCCGTAAGGGGTTTCAGATTCGTTGAGGACGTAGGCGCAAAACTCGTTGCGTTGCGCGTCATAACTCGAGCCCATCTGCTTCCTTCCTACTGCGGCACTCGTCGCAAAGGCGCCTCCTCGCGAAACGGCCAACGGAACGCGGATTGAAAGCACCCGCGAAAATCAACCTGACGCTCGAAGTGCTCGCCCGGCGCAGCGACGGGTACCACGGCGTACGCAGCGTGATGGTGCCGCTCGACTTGGCCGACGAGCTGGCCTTCGAGCCCGCTTCCGCCTTCAGCTTCGACTGCGATCGCCGCGAGCTCGCCGACGAGCGCAATCTCGCCGTGAAGGCGCTCGAGAGCGCGTGCGGCTCGCTGCCTCCGGTGCGCATGCTTTTGTCGAAGCGGATCCCGGTGCAGGCGGGCCTTGGCGGCGGCTCCAGCGACGCGGCCGCCGTGCTGCGCGCAGCGATGAGCGGCGCCTTCGGACCGCCGCCGCCGAAGGACTGGCTGAGGCTCGCGCGCGACCTCGGATCCGACGTTCCCTTCTTTCTTGCGGGAACGGCGGCGCTGGTCGAGGGCACTGGGGAGCGCGTCACGCCCGCGGGCGCCATTGCGCAGTGGCACGTCATGATCGTCAAGCCTCCGGTTGCCCTCTCGACCGGGGAGGCCTATCGCGAGCTCGACGAGCACGAACGGCCGCAACGCCCGCGTAACGGCAGCGCCTCGATCGCCATGCTTGAAGCGCTGCAGCGCGGCGATTTCCCCACCGTCGAAGCGATGCTGCAAAACGATTTTCACGAGATAACCGCCGCTCGGGCTCCGGAAATCGCCGGCGCCATCGAGGCGCTGCGGGCCGCGGGCGCGAGCAATGCACTGCTCGCCGGGTCGGGCTCGTGCGTTTTCACGCTCGCAGAGAGAGGCGATACGCTCCAAGCGATCGCGCAACGCGTGCGGCTGCCTCAGACGTTCGCACGAATCCTTACGCGCTTCGCGGCGACGCCGGAGTGGCGATGAACGCCGTCGTTCTCGCCGGCGGCCCGCTGGACGACGTCGCGAAGCTGCAGCCCGGCGCTCCGAACAAAGCCTTCGTCGACATCTGCGGTACGACGCTGGTCGGGCGCGTCGTCGAGGCGCTGCGCGACTGCCCGTCGATCGGACGGATCGCCGTCGTCACGCCGCCGGCCGAGTGGGGAAATCCGGATCTGCGGGCGGCCGACGACTTTCGCCCCGACGGCGTACGCATTCGCGACAGCCTGCGCAACGGGCTCGAGGGCCTTGCCCCCGACGAAGCCGTGCTCGTCGTCACTTCGGATCTGCCGGTTCTCACAGTCGCGGCGGTACGTGACTTCGCGCAGCGCTCCACGGCGCTCGGCGCCGACGTGATCTACGGCTGCGTGGAGAAACGCGTACATTTGCGGCGATATCCCAGCGTTCCGCATACTTGGGCGCGGATGCGCGACGGTACGTTCTGCGGGGGCGGCCTCGCGGCGATCAAACCGCGCGCGCTGCCGCTGCTCGAACGCTTCATCGAAGACCTCGGCGCCGCGCGAAAGTACCCGTTTAAGCTGGCGTCGCTCTTCGGTTGGGATATGCTGGCACGCTTTGCGATCGGGCGGCTCTCGATCGCGCAAGCCGAAGCGCGAGCCTCGCGCATCCTCGGCGCACCGGTGCGCGCGCTCGTCTCGCCGTATCCCGAGACCGGCGTCAACGTCGATCGCGTCAGCGACGTCGAACTTGCGCGAGAGCTAGTGCGCGCGGGCTGAGGAACTATCGGACGATGGTGAGTTTGACCGGGTAAACGTAGCGTTCGCCGAACGCAGATTTGACGGCGGCGGTAAGCGAGAACGGCAAATCGAACGCAAGCACGATCGCGAAGAGCCAGAAAGCCAGCGGCGGCGCGGCCCAGCCGGCCATCGCGCAAACGTAAAACGCGGCCGTCAACGTGTATTGAAAATTGAGCGCCTCCTTCGCCTGGTGGGCTAGCCACGAGTCTACCGGATCTCTGCGCGTTCGCAGCCAGACGATAAGCGCGGGCACGAACAGGAAAATCACACCGGCGATATGAGTGAACACGGCCGCGAGTCGCTGCTCGGGCGGCACTTCGCTTGCGTGGTGATGATGACCCTGCGATTCTGACACCGGAAGGCAGCACCCCCGAGGGCGCAGAAGCGGCCCATCCGAGGCGAGGAGCCTCTTGAAATGCATAACTGTACCGATTGTGGTCGCATGACCGACAGCCAGTTTGAAGGTCGCGCCCTGTGCGACGATTGCGAGCATAAGCGAAATGAATCCCAGGACGAGCGTCGTCGAGAAGGCGACGAGAAGCACCACTCCTAGTCTTGCGTTTGGCTTAGTTATCGCTTAGTCACTTAATAGGAGCCGGTTCGATTGGCTACGCTCCATCCGCCCCTCAACGGGCTATCAGTCGATAAGCACGACCTCCAGGCCCGCGTTCTGGGTTGGCAAACGGTGGGCTCGTGCAGCGTCACCGTAAACGACCTATATCATTTTGCCGCTTCGGGAAGCTACAGGGCGTTGGGGCGCAGCGGAACCTTTGATCTTAAGTTAGATCTTACGGACGAAGATCCAACCGTTCCGAGCGGCCCCTGCACCGTCACGAACGGAGGCCAAACCTTCAGCGGGACGTATACCCGCAACGGTACCCAGATTTCATTTGCCACCGTGGGTTACAATGTCACGATTTCACCCGAGGGCCAGAACGTGATCCTCGAAGCAAGCGGATACCCCAAGGTTCGCATTCTCGCCTGAGCGCAAATAGAAAGTTATCCTCACCACCTAGGCGCCTCGCAGCCACGCGCCGATCCGATCGCACCATATGGGGAAAGGGCCGTGTGGGCGTACAACCAGGCTCCGTAAACGAAAGTACGAATCGTCGACCATAGTCGATACTTGAAATAACGATGCGGACTAGTCGTCGGTATCTACTGAGCGACTACTTCGGCGTACGCCAGCGCTTGAAGAGTTCGTTGGCGATGCCGAACTGGTCGAGCGCCTTTCCGACCGTGTGGGCGATGATATCGTCCACGCTCTGCGGGTTGGCGTACATCGCCGGAATCGGCGGAAGGATCACCGCGCCGATCTCCGCCAGCTGGGCGAGCGTGCGCAGGTGCCCGAGATGCAGCGGTGTCTCGCGAATCACCAGCACCAGCTTGCGTTTTTCCTTTAAACAGACGTCCGCTGCGCGGACGAGCAGGTTGGCGTTCATCGAATAGGCGATCGCGCTCGCGCTCTTCATCGAGCACGGGATCACGAGCATGCCGTCGGTGAGGAACGAACCGCTCGAGATCGCGGCCGCCAGGTCGTCGTCGCGGTGCACGACGTCGGCAAGAGCGTCGAAATCTTCGCCGCTCATCTCGGTTTCGAGCTCGATCGTTCGGCGAGCCGCGGCGGTCAGCACGAGGTGCGTCTCGATGCCGCCGATCGAACGCAGCGCCTGCAGCACCATGTAACCGTAAAGACTGCCGCTCGCTCCGCTGATGCCGACAATGATTCGCCGCATCGGAAGGCGGTTATACGTCGCGAGCAGGGGCGCCTGGTGGGAACTGTAACTTCAGCAAGGTGTTCATTGACGATGCCGAGCGCTGGCATCGGACCGGCGAAGAGGCACTCCTCCTGCGGATGATTCGCTCGACGTGCTCGGGCGTGCCGCACGATATCGGCGCCGCCTACGCGACGCTCGCCTCGCGCACCGGAAACCTTCTCGACGCGGTCGACCGCGGCGCCCTCGCGCTCCCCGCACCCGAACGAGACGGCGTCCTGCGTTTTGCGTCGCGCGCCCGGCGCATCCGCTCGCTGCCCGACGACCTCTCCGGTGAGCCGGTACGCGCCGCAATCGCCGAGGCGTTCGAGGTTGGTGCTTCGCCGTCACCCTTCGACGGAGCTCAGCCCTTCGACTACGCTCCCTTCGGTCGCTCCGCTCAGGATGACACTGGAGTAGAGTTTGAGCTGGCCGAGGCCGTTGAACGCGAAGAAGCCGGTAGCGTTGCGGGGTGGCAAAAGCATTTCAGCGCCTCGGCACTCAATGCGTACGCGGAGTGCGCGCGCAAGTGGTTTTACCGCTACGCCTGCGCGGCCGTCGAGGATGAAGGATCCTCCGCCTCGGCCTACGGCACGGCCTTTCACCTCGCGCTCGAAGACTTTCACGGAGAGTTTCCGCGGCCGCGCCCTACCGAACGCGCGGTAATGCGCCGGCGAATGCACGAGTACGTCCAGTGGGCATTCGAACGCAGCCGGACCGATTTCGGAACGCGCGTGGAGTTCGAGCTGCAGGTCCGGCGAGCGCAGCGAACCGCGCAGCGATACATCGAGTGGCTGCTGGCGGAGGAGGCACGGGCGCCCTTCGAGGTGCTCGGGCGCGAGGTTCCGGCGAATCTCGAGCTCGAGGGACGGCCCTTCGTCGGCTTCATCGATCGCTTGGATCGCGACGAACGCTCCGGCGGTATCGGCGTCGTTGATTACAAGACGGGCAGCATCGCCACGAGCGCCGCGGAGTACGCCGAAAAGGTGCGTCGCTTCGCGGATTTTCAGCTTCCCTTCTATTACTGGGCCCGCACTGACGCGGGCGACCGCGTCGCCAAGCTAATGTTGATCCCGCTCAAGGACGCGCTCCTCGACGTCAAGCCGATCGTCATGGAGGTCGGCAAGACGATCCGCCTCGACGAGCTCGAGCGCTCGAAGACGAGAATGGTCGAGCTGAGCGGCCGCCTCGCGTCGGGTAAGATCGCGCATTTCGACACCGCGCAGACGCCCTCACCGTGCACCTTCTGCTGCTACGCGACCGCGTGCACGAAAAAGCCGTTTCCCGAACCCGCGCGGTTCGGAAGTTGATCGCGCTCGACCTAACGCAAGAGCAACGCGCCGCCGTCGAGGGACCGCTCGACGCCTGCTTCGCCATCGTCGGCGCCGCGGGCACCGGCAAGAGCACCACGCTCGCGCAGCGCGGCGAACGCGCGCGCGCTCTCTACCCGGACGCGCAGCCGCTGATCCTCTCCGCGGCGCGTGCGCTCGGCGAGTACGCCGTCGAACTGCTGCGCGCAAACGGGCGCGAGATCGTGCTCGTCGACGACGTCGAAGCGGAACTCCTCTTCACGCAGGCCTGCGAGCCGCTCTTCGAGCTGCAATGGGAGGAATTCGCGGCCGATCAGCTCGATCCCGAAGTTCCGGGGCTGCGTTCGCCGGCGCGATTCTTGCGCTCGGCCTTTCGCTTGATTCGCCGGCTCGGCGACGCCAACGTCAGCCCGGCTTCGTTTCTTGCCGCCGCCCTTACCGGCGCGACCGAGTTCTATGCAAATCCGCCGAACCTCGCCGATCCGGCGCTGCTGATCGCGACCAAGAACACCTACCACGACTCACTCGACGTGACGCCGGCGGAGCTCGCGCGGCAGTATCGCCGCGAGATCGATCTCGCTAAAATCCTCTCCCGCCTTTACGAAGACTACCAGCGGCTCGTCACCGCGTCGGGGCGCATGACCGGGCGCGACGCCGTCGCCGCGGCGGCGGCGATGCTGCGCGACGACGCCTCGCTCGCGCAGCGGCTGCGCGAACGCTACCGGCTCGCCTTTATCGACGACGCGCAGGAGCTGACCGAGGTAGAGCTGGCACTGCTGCGTGCGATCTTCGGCGAAAGGCTCGCCGGCGTAACGCTCTGCGGCGATCCCGCTTCTTCGGTATCGACGGTGCGCCGCACCCAACCCGAAGCGATCTTCGCGTTCTCCGCTTCGCACGTGAAGCTGCAGGAACGCCGGCGTTCCCCGCGAGTCGAGCTGCATCGCCCGCCCACCGTCGACGAGGAGGCGGCCTTCATTGCCGACCGCATCGCGACGTGGATCGGAGAGGGCGTCAGCGCGGAGCGGATCGCCGTGATCTTCCGCTCGGTGCGCAACGTGGAGCGCTACGAAGCCGCGCTGCTCGATCGCAATATTCCCGTATTGATCTCCGGCGACGTCAACCTCTTTACCGACCGGCGCGCGCTCGACGCGCTCGCGCTGCTGTGGAACGTCTACGATCCGTTTCGCCACGAGTGGATGCTGCGGACGCTCGAAGGCCCCGCACTCGGCCTTTCCGATTCGTCGCTGCAGCTTCTCTGCGCGGAGCCAAGCGATCCACAGCGTTCGCTCTTTGCCTTCGACGACGAACCCGCGCCGACGACGCGCACGAGCCGCTGGAATCCCAAACGCGATCTGCGCTTGGGCTGGAACGTCATTCGCGGCGAGCAAGACTCGGCGCTTTCGCAAGAGGCGGCGCGCCGGGTACGACACTTCCGCCGGCTTCGCGAAGGCTGGCTCGAGGTCATGGATTCACAGCCATTTGAAGCCTTCACGCGCACCGTCTGGCGCGAGGCGCTCGCGCGCGAGGGCGATCCCGGAACAGCAGCGGCGCGAACCCAGGCGATGCTGCTGCGGCGCCTGCTCGACCGCCTCGCGGAGTTCGCCGCGGAGCACGCTGAGGCGGCCGTCGCCGAGATCCTCGCGTATGCGCAGCAGCGAATGGAGAGCGATCTCGAGAGCTGCGAAGCCGCCGATCCGCGCGGCGTGGGGCGCGGCTTCGTACAGATGCTCAGCGTCGAAGCGGCGCAGGGTCTCGAGTTCGATCACGTCGTGGTGGGCAACGTTCGTCCGGGCTCGTTTCCGCTTTGGTACGCGCCCGAAGCATTTCTCTTCAGTCCAAGGCTCGGCATGATCCCCAAAGAGAACGCGGGTGAGGCGCAGGCGTCGCGCACCGCCAAGTTCAGCTACTACGTCTTTCGCACGAAGGCCACGCAGCGGTACAACGAACGCGAGCGCCGGGCGCTGCACTACGCGATGCGTCGCGCGCGGCAGAGCGTGCTCGTGACCGCGTGGGGAACGCCGACGCGCGGCATCACCGCACCCGAGCTCCTCGAAGAGCTGCGCTAGCGGCGATGCGCCTCAAAGAGATCCCGCCCGAGCTCTACGCGCGCGACGTCTTGCCGCTGACGTTTCCACTTTGGGCCGGACGGCGCGACTTCGAACGCTACGTCGAGCAGACGCTCGAGATCGCGCGCGGCGCGTACGGGCGGCGCTACTATCGCACGCTGGGCCTTTACGACGGTAAGACGCTGCTCGCGTCGTTCAAGCGTTACGAACGCGAGCTGCACGACGGCGACCGGCGCTTGCGGGCGATCGGATTCGGCGCCGTCTATACGCCCGAGCAATTTCGCGGTCGCGGCTACGCGAGCGTGATGATGGCCGCCGAGCTCGACCGCGCCCGTGACGCAGGCTACGACCTCGCCTACCTTTTCTCGGATATTCGCCCGGAGTTCTACGCGACGTTCGGGTTCCGTGCGCTGCCGTCGCGCGAGTGGACGCTGCGCGCCGACTTGCTGCCGGTTCGGCGCATCCACCCGGCGCCGCTGCGAAGCGACGATTGGAACGGCGTGCGCCGCGTCTTCGCCGCCTGTGAAGCGAGCCGGGCCGCCGGTTTCACGCGCGGCCAGAGCACGTGGAGCTGGATTGGAATGCGAATGCGCCACGGCTCGGAGCTCGCGGCCGGCCAGGTCTTCAATCTCGTGCTGCGCCGGCCTCGCGGCGTCCGCGCTTACGTGCTCGGCGCGCGCGCGCCCGAGCGAGACGCCTACCTTTTGGACGAGTACGGTTTTGCCGACCAGGCCTCCGCCGCGCTGATCCCCGCACTGCTGCGCGCGGCGGCCGGCGATCTGCGGCGCATTACCGGCTGGGTGCCTCCGGCCGAGTTTCGCCGCTTGCTGCCGAGCGGCACCGTGCGAAAGCGCACGCGCTCGATCTTCATGATCGCGCCGCTTCGGCAAGAGGGCCGCGAGCTGCTCGACCGCGCGCTGGCGCGAAGAGGCGCGGAGTTCTGCTGGGCAACCGACCACATCTGACCCGGCGAGGTCGAGCAAGCAACCGCGGCCACGGAAGTCGTTCGCATCGCCGCGCCGAACGACGCGACGATGGACGAAGACATTTCACCCGACGTAATCCCCGAATCGCAACGGCCCAGCGACCCCGCTGAGACGGTGCGGCGCGAACGGGAAAAATATGGCGAGGGAAGCATCAATCCCAATCGCGACGACCAGTGGGACGAACACCACGGCCAACCGGAGGATATCGTTTAGATTGCGCATCATCACGTCCACGCTTATCGCCCTGCTGATCGGCGCGGCGCCCGCGGCGCAGAGCGCGGGCAGCGCCGACGCCCAATACGAATCGCTCGCTAAAGCTTACTACGACGAATCCTTCCGGCTCAGCCCGATCGAGGCGACCGCGGTCGGCGTGCACGACTACGACGACCAGATCGGTGATTTCTCGGCCGACGGCGTCGGCACGCAGCTGAAGAGCGACCGCACCTACCTCGAAAAGCTCGCCACGATCGACCGCGCGAACCTCTCGAGCGCCGTCGCGCTCGACGCGACGCTGCTCGAGAACATGCTGCGCGACGATCTTCTGCTCAACGACGCGCTCGCGCAGTGGCGGCACAATCCCGACGTCTATACCCAATCCGCGAGTGCCGCCGTCTTTACGGTCATGAGCAAGGACTATGCGCCGCTCGAAAAACGCCTCGGCTTTGCCGTCGCGCGCGAGCGGCTGATTCCGGCGATGCTCAAAGAGGGCGAGAAGAACATCACGACCGTCGACCCGATTACCCTGCAGATCGCCGCCGAAGACGCGGAGGGCTCCGTCGATTTCTTCAAGACCTCGGTGCCGCAAGCGTTTGCGGCCGTGCACGACGCGAGCCTGCAGTCCGAGCTAAAAGAAGCCAACGCCGAGGCTGCGACCGCAATGGGCGGCTACGCGCGCTGGATCAAGGCGCTCAAACCCAGTGGAACCTTTGCGATCGGGGCCGACGCCTATCGCAAACGCCTGCTCTATGAAGATGCCGTGTCGATGCCGCTCGATCAGTATCTCGCCGTCGGCGAACGCGCGCTCGAGCAGACGCGCGCGCAGTTCATCGCGACGGCGCACAAGATCGATCCGCACGCGACGCCGTTGCAGGTCTATCTCTCGATCACGAAGGTCCATCCCGCGCCCGACGCCCTGCTCTCAACCGCGCAGAACGACCTCGTCAAGCTTCGCGCCTTCATCGAGGCCAAGCATATCGTTACGCTGCCGCCCAATGCCAACATCAAGGTGATCGCGACGCCGGCCTTCGAGCGCACGACGACGAGCGCGGCCGAAGACTCGCCCGGTCCGCTCGAGACGGTTGCGACCCAGGCCTATTATTACGTGACGCCGGTCGACCCGACGTGGTCGGGGAAACAGCGAGAGGAGTTCCTCGCGCAGTTCAACGACTTCGAGTTCCCGATCATCTCGGCGCACGAAGTCTATCCGGGCCACTTCACGAACTTCTCGATCGACCGGGGACTCGATCTCAGCCTCACGCGTAACCTTTCGCAGAGCTCGGAGTTTGCCGAAGGCTGGGCGCACTACAGCGAACAGATGATGGTCGACGAAGGCTGGGGCAACGGCGACCCGCGGGTTCGGCTCGCGCAGCTCGACGAGGCGCTCCTGCGCGAGTGCCGGTACGTCGTCGGCGTAAAGCTGCACACGGCGGGGATGAGCCTCACCCAGGCGGAGCAGCTTTTTACCGATCGCTGCTTCCAGACGCACCAGGTTGCCGTCGAAGAGTCCCTGCGCGGGACGCAAGACCCGATGTACGGCTACTACACGCTGGGAAAGCTGATGATCCTCAAGCTGCGAAGCGACTACAAGAAGAAGCTCGGCAGCGCCTATACGCTGGAGAAGTTCCACAACGAGCTGCTCTCGCGCGGAGATCCGCCGCTCCCGTTGCTGCGCCCCTTCATCTTGGGCGACAGCGACGACGGGAAGCCACTCTAACGAGAAGACTCCTCTAGAAGAAAAGGAGCACACGTGACCCGCGATTGCCGTTGCCCGCACCGCCCGTATTCGAACGCAATCTTCCGCGACGCCGAGTACGCGCTGGGAAGACGCGCGTTTCTCGCGGGCGCGGCAGCCGCGGGGATCTCGATGCTTCTACCCTGGCGCGCGCGTGCCGCCGGCGTCACCGTGCTCAAGGCGGCACGGCTCTTCAACGGCGAATCTATGCAGACGCCGGGGCTGCTCGTCATCTCGGGCGATCGCATCGTCTCGCTGCGCGAAGGGGACGCGGGCAGCGGCGCGACCGTTCTCGAGCTCGGCGACGCAACGATCATGCCGGGGTTAATCGACTGCCACACCCACGTCTCCGCCTTCATCATGCCGTCGTATTACATGACGCTGACGCGGCCGAAGTACAGCACGGCCGACAACGTGCCCGAAGCCACGATCTACAGCGTGCGCAACGCGCAAGCGTTGCTGCGCAACGGCTTTACGACGGTTCGCGACGTCAGGCGCTCTCGATCACCGGCGGCCACGGCGATTCGAACGACGTTCCAGGCTGGGTCGAAGAGGATCCCAGCATTCGCATCGGCGCTATCTCGTACGGTCCCTACGGCTTTCGCGAGCTTGTGCGCCAGCACGTAAAGCTGCAGGTCGACGTCATCAAGATTCTCGCAACCGGCGGCGTGCTTTCGTACGGCGACGTCTGGGACGTGCCGCAGTTCAATCTCGACGAGGTGCAAGCCGTAGTCGAAGAGTCGACGAAGTTTCACCGGAAGGTCGCGGCGCACGCGCACGGAGACGAGGGCATCGCCGTCGCGGTCGAAGGCGGCGTGCACTCGTCGAACACGGTACCGGCGTCAGCGAAAAGACGCTGCACAATATGCAGCAGCGTGGAACCTATCTCGTCCCGACCCTATGGGCGCTCGATTCGATCCTCCAACCCGGCAACCCGAATCACATTCCGCCGAGCGGCGTACAGAGCCGTCGCGTCGAGCGTGCGGGTCGCCTACGGCACCGATGCCGGCATATTCCCGCACGCGCAGAACAACAAGGACTTCACGTTGATGGCCGGCTTCGGGATGAGCTCGATCGCTGTCATGCGCAGCGCAACCGCGCACGCTGCCGAGATGATCGGCACGAGCGATCGCGGCGTGCTGGCACCGGGAAAGCTCGCCGACGTCGCCGTTTTCAGCGGCGATCCGAGCCGCAACGTCGCCTTACTCGAGACCCGGCCGCAGCAGGTGCTCCTTGGCGGTGAGAGAGTCGACCCTTCGACAGCCCTTCGACAGGCTCAGGGTGACACGTCAGGGTGACACGGCCCTTCTACAGGCTCAGGGTGACACGACGTAGGTAGATGCCCTTGACGCGCGGCGGAGCGTCTCCGACGGCGTCTCGCCGAACATCGTGCGGTAGGCGGCCGTGAAATGGCCCATGTGCCAGAATCCCCACTCGGTCGCGACGTCAATGACCCGGCCTTGCAGATCCGCATCCAAGAGCGTTTCGCGCACGCGCGTCAGGCGCAGCGTCCGTAAGAAGGCCATTGGGCTGAGCGAAGTCACCGCCTGAAACGCGTTGATCAGCGAACGCGGGCGTAGCCCCGACAGGTCGCTCAGATCTTGGAGCGTCACGGCTTCGCCGCGCCGCGAGAACATGTACGCCTGGCATTCGAGCACCGCTTTGATGCGGCGGCTGAGCGCGTGCGACGGCGCGAGCGCCTCGGGCTCACCGCAGACCACGGCTTCCACGAGCGGCAAGAGGCGGCACTCCGGGACCCGCACCGCTCCGCGCGCGTGCCTTCGCATCGAAAGCAGTTCGCGCAAAAAAGAGCGGAGCCGCCGCACGTGCACCGTGCCGCGCCAGAGCACCGGATATCCCGACGCCTGCCCGAGGCGCTCCAACATCCCGAACGCTTGCGGATAGTGATGCCGCGTCTCCGCCAGATCGAGCATCACCGTGAAGAATCGCGTCGCAGCCGGCGCGTAGAGCGCAACGTAGCCTTGCGCCACTACGAGATCGTCGCGCCGCACTTCGCGACCGTTCCAGCACACGTTCGCCCCGCCCGAGCCGGGGACGCCGAGCATTACGTTTCCGAGCGGAACCGCGACTTCGCTGCGGTAGGCCGCAGCATACGCGCGATGGGCGACGCGAATGGGGCCGCGTTCGAGCAGCCGCCGTTCGACGAACGAAGCCCCGGTGATCAATGCCACAACCTTATGACGATACTCGCAGCATACTGTGTTTCGCCTGAGGCCCTGAAGAAGGGATTGTGAAGGCAGGTGGGCGCAGAGTTTCGCGACGGGATTGGCAAGCCCGCCGAACGTTACCGGAACTCGGGAGGTTCAACAAACCCGCCTTAATGGAAGCTCGGCCGCGACCCTTACACTGCGTTCGTCGGAACGATGAAGTGCAGCCAATCCGGACCCTCGGTCGTCTGCCACGCAGGCCCGATCGTTCAGCGCACTCTAAAGCGCGCTCGCCGAGTTCGACAAGAAAAGGGTCCCCGCAGAGCGGGGACCTTCTTCATTCGTGGCGGGATGCTAGCTGCTCGACTTCTTGCAGGTAATGCTGGTGGGCGTCGACTTACCGGTCGAATCGACCACGGTGTTGGCGTCTGACGTCTCCGTCTCGCTCACCTTGGTGATGACGTCGGTAATGGTGCTGCCGTCGAGGCCTTTCCCCGTCCAGGTCATCGCGTTGCCGCTCCAGCCGGGCGAGGACTGCGTGATATAGCCGCCGGTGCTATCGACGCCGGTGAGAACCCACTGCTTGACCGTGGGATCGTACGTCATGTAGTTCGTGCCCGTAATCGTATACGTGCGATACTGGTCGAACGGGGGCGCCGTATCTTGCGAGATCATCCAAGCGCCGTCGAGGCCGACCGTGGTCGTACTCGTATCCGGGCGCGCTTTGCCGCGCAGCATCTGCGTGCAGGTCCAGGTTCCCGTCATGAACATCATCGAGGAGTAATCGGGCTTTGCCATGGGAACCGGGGTGAAGGTGGGAGCCGGTTGCGCCGGCGCGACGGCCGGCACGACCACGAACGCGACGGCGAGCGCAATGGCGCCGAGCACCAGTGACGCGGTATTCTTCATATCAACTCTGCCTTTCCGAGAGCTACCCGCGTATTGCGGGACCCTTGCCGTTCAACGGCTGGCGGACGCTACCTTGAGGTACAAGCTAGTGTGAACAAGGGCTGGCCCGATTGTCGCGCCGGGGCAAGATGGCGGGCGGTCGCTGTTGCCGAAGGCTCCTCCTTCCGGAAAGGGAGGGATACGATGAAGAAGCTTTTAGGGTTCGCCGTCCTGGCGATGGCGTTGAGCGCTCCGGCGGGCGCACAGACGCCGATGGGAGCGATGGAATACTACGTCGGCTCCTGGTCGTGCATGGTGGGCAACCCGAGCGAGACGCCGCAGAAAGGGACGGCGGTGTATGGCATCGAGA
Source organism: Candidatus Cybelea sp. (assembly GCA_049285915.1). Classification (GTDB taxonomy): domain Bacteria; phylum Vulcanimicrobiota; class Vulcanimicrobiia; order Vulcanimicrobiales; family Vulcanimicrobiaceae; genus Cybelea. The sequence continues at coordinate 91,372 of JBAQAW010000104.1, forward strand.
ACGGCGTCATGACCGAGACTGTTCACATGCCGCCGCAAGGCAAGATGACGTCGGCCTATCACGCAGTCGCGGCGGCGACCTACGACGCAAAGGCGCACCACTACGTCCAGACGTGGCTCGGCAATCAGGCGGATTGGTCGGTCAGCGTGATGGGCGCGATGGCGGGCAAGACCGAGCACTGGGCCGACACGCAGAACTCGACCGGCAAGCTGACGCACACGATCGTGACGCGCACGAGCCAAAACCAGTTCGATTTCGAGAGCTATCCCACGCTGTCGAGCATGAAGGCCAACTTCAAGGGTTCCTGCACGCGCGGCTAGCCGCGTGATTCAAAAAAGGCTCGTTTGAACGGCGTCGCCTTGCGCGAGCGAGGCGACGCGCGTCCCCAGCAGGCGCACCGACGCCCCTTCGAGACCCGCGCGGCGCAAGCAGTAGACCGCGGCGCGAAAGATGCGGCGCGCGTCGCGGGTGGGTTCGGCCAGATGCGTCTGACGCCCGACGATCGTGAAGTCGGACCGCTTCACTTTGATCGCGACGGTCCGCGCGCTGCAGTCGTCAAGTCGCAGCTTCTCCGCGAGTTCCCTCGCCTGTTCGCGCAGCAGCTCGATCAGGCGGCTCTCATCGCGCACGTCGTACTCGAACGTCTCTTCGGTTGAAATCGACTTCGTTTCGCGCTCCGGCTCGACGCGGCGCGGGTCGATTCCCCGCGCCAGATCGCGCACTTCGTGCCACCACGAGCCGAAGAGGTCGCGCAGCCGCGCATCATCGAGCGTCGCGATCTGCCCTATCGTCGCGATGCCGTAGACGCTCAACCGGGCCTGCATTTTCGGGCCGATTCCCCAAAGACGGGCAACCGGCATCGGCGCGAGAAAGGCTGCCTCTTCCCCCGGCGCGACCGCGAGCAGGCCGTCGGGCTTGCACGAATCAGAGGCGATCTTCGCGATCATCTTTCCGGTCGCGACGCCGGCGCTCACCGTCAGCCGGGTCGTCTCGCGGACGCGCCGGCGAATCGTTGCTGCGAACTCGCGCGCTCCTTCCAGCGTCATTACGCCGACCGCAACGAAGGCTTCGTCCATCGAAAGGCCCTCGACCTCGCGGCCCTCTTCGCGAAAGATCTCGAAGACCTCGCGCGAGACTCCGCGATACTTCTGCATCTCCGGAGGGACGACGACGAGATCCGGGCACGCCATCTTTGCTTTGTAGAGCGGCATCGCCGAACGCACGCCGAACGGGCGCGCCTCATACGATGCAGTCAGCACCACGGCTCGGCGGCTCGAGCCGGCGATCGCGACCGGTTTACCGCGCAGCGAAGGATCGTCGCGAACCGCAACGCTCGCGTAGAACGCATCGATATCGAAGTGAGCGATAAAGGAGCGTTGCGCTGCACTCATGCGCCTTGGCTGCGAGCGCGCTCCCGGCGCCGCTGGGCCTTGGCCTGATTGCCGCAGGTCGCCATGCTGCACCACGCGCGCGAGCCGTTCTTCGTCTGGTCGTAGTAAGCGAAACGACAGCTTTGCTTGCGGCAGGCGCGCAGGCGCGGCCACGTCTCGCGGACTTGCGATTCGTAGACGACTGCCAAGAGCGAGGCGATCGGACCTTTATCTTCCTCGTGCGCCGGCAAAAGCTCGAGGCCGTAATAGGGATTGACCGAGAGGCTCAGTCGGGTGCTGGCCATGAAAGGGTTCAGCTCCCGCCAAGCGGCCGCGGCGTCACCCTCGCCGTTGTTGGCAAAGAGCAGATCTCGCAGCGTCTCCCGGAAGGCGAGGAGGAGCTCGAGATGCGCTTGGTTCGTGACCGGCGGCAGACCGTAGCTCAGGCACCACGCCCGGGCGCCCTCCAGCGAGCCGAGCTCGTCGGGGCCGTCCGGAAGTTCGACCGAGTTCACGAAACGCCGGATCAAATCGAGCGTTCCAGGAGCACGATCGGATGGGGGCTCGGCGGGCGTCACGGTGCCATTATCACCGTCAAAACGGGTTGACAAGTTACTGTCACCACCATATAATGATTGAAGGTTACCAATTCGTCAAGAGGTTGAAAAAGAAATGTTCCGCGATCCCGTCCGCAACGCCCCGCTCGTCTCCGATGTCAGCGACGTCGAACTCCGCCTGAGAGTAGGCCGGGCCGACTCGATGCTGTTCCTGGAATCGAACCTGCGCTTGCCCCATCTGCGAGTCTCCTAGCAGCTCGCTAACCCTGCCTTCGTGCATGCGGCCGTTTGACGCGTCGAGCGGTCGCATGCTATAGTTCGCCCGACGAACCCAGGGTCGGATCCACGCCCCGGCCGTAAGGAAGCGTCGGGTTGAGGCATTTAGCGCGATCTACTCAGAATCTCGCCCGACTTCGCAACATATCGCGAGGTAAGGATTATAGTGGATCACCCGCACGTGGGTTTGACGGCCTTTGAATTTGGATTGCCGCGCCTCGGACCGTCGATCGTCAGGCGCCGTGCCCTGGAAGAGTGGCTAGCTCGCTTCAAAAACGTCCCCGTTCGATTCTTAGTCGCACCGCCCGGCTTCGGTAAGACCGTGGCGCTGCTCGGTTATCTTCGCCATTGCGCGAGCAACGCCGTGTATTGCGCTCTTCCCGCGGGCGCCGGCGCCGAGATCGTCTGGAGTTACGTCGGCCACGCGCTGGGGAGTAAGCGGGAGTGCCGCTCCCACCTCGACGTCCTCCGCGCCCTCGCCGAGCGCGCGCCGCTAGAGATCGCGCTCGATTGCAAAGACGTGCCCAGCGAGGACGGCATCGCCGCCATGCTCTTGCTGATGGAGCAGCTGCCCGAAGAAGTAGGCCTGCTGATCGCCTGCCGTTCACGCGTCGCCTTCCAAGTACGCCGTTTCGTCGACGAAGGTACGGCCGTGCTCTGCGACGCCGAGCGCCTGGCATTCGACGCGTCGGAGATTCGCCACGTCGCCGAGACGTGCGGCGTGCCCTTCGGCCACGTCGACGTCTCGCGCATGCTCGAAGTTACCGACGGCTGGCCTCAAGTCGTCAGCGGAGCCGTGCGAAAAGCCGCCGAGGATAACTGCAGCCTCGCGCAAGCCTTCGAAAACTGGCGCGCGCGCCACGGCCATCTGTTCAACGAGTTCGTCGCGTGGACGCGCGCGAACGTCGCCGAACGCGAGGCCGATCTGCTGCTCAAAATCGTCAACGGCTCGCACCTCGAGCAATGGGAGGATCTCCGCCTGCTCGAGGAGCAGGGGCTGTTCGTCATCCACACCGTCGACGGTTTTCGCCCGCTGCGCGCGCTTTCGCAGAGCCGGCTGTACAACCGCTACTCCGTCGCTCGCGCCGCCAAGCCGATGCAGGTGAATCTGCTCGGCTGGTTCGAGGCGAACGTCGACGGGCGGCCGATCGAGTGGATCCGCCGCCGCGACCGGCAAGTCTTTAAATACCTCGCGCTGCAGCCCAACGGCCGCGCTTCACGCGCGCAAGTTGCCGGCGTCTTCTGGCCCGACGCGCCGAGCGATCTGGCCGGCAAGAGCATGCGTACGGCCTGCTCCAACATTCGCAAAGCGATCGCCAAGATCGTCGGTTTCGATCAGGTCGACGCCTACTTCCGCGTGCGCGACGAGATCTCGCTCGATATCGAAAACGTCGTCATCGACGCCAAGCGATTCGCCGCACACGCGGCCGACGGAGACGACCAGTACTCCCGCGGGCAGCTGCATTCCGCCGCCGCGCACTATCGCAACGCCGTCGCGATCTATCGTGGCGATCTGCTCATCGCCGACGTCCGCGAAGCCTGGGTCGGTCCGCTCGAGGCGGAGTTAACGCAGCGCTTTGCCCAGATCGGGCATCGACTCACCGAGATCGGCGAAACGAACGCCTACGAGGTCGCGGCCGCTTAGGGAGCGTTCGAAGAGGCTTCGATTCCCTTGAGCATAACGCGGATCGTTTGCATGTTGCGCAGATCGTCGTCGTCGCTGCCGGGCGTCTCCAGAATAGCCGTCTTCTCGCGTAGTTCCGGGTGCGCCAGCAGCGCGCGAAAGCCCTCAAAGCCGATATTTCCTTCGCCGATGTGATAGTGCCGGTCGCGGGCGGCGCCCAGCGGCACTTGCGTATCGTTGAAATGGAACATCAGCAGCCGGTCGATGCCGATCTTGCTCTCCGCCTCTTCGATGAACCGATCGACGCCCGCTTTGGAGTCGATCTCGTAGCCTGAGGCCCAGGCGTGCGCCGTGTCGAGGCAGACGCCGAGTTGCGGATGCGCGACCGTCTTGACGAGGTCGCCGAGTTCGTCGAGCGTCCCGCCCGCAAGGCTGCCCGCGCCGGCGGAGTTTTCCAAGACGAGGTCGACGCCTGGTTCGATCGTTGCGAGCGCCGTTTCGAGCGCGCGACAGATGGCCGTAAATCCCTCGCGCCGCTCGCGACTGCCGTACGACCCGAGATGCGTGTTGACGAAACGCATGCCGCCGCGCGCGGCAACCTCCAAATCGTGCTGCAGCAGCCGTAGGGAACCTTGCGAGATCTTCGGATCGGCGCTCGCAAGATTGATGAGGTAGGGGGTGTGGATCGCGCACGGATCGAGATCGTTTTCGCGGCGGAGCCGCGCGAAATCGTCGAGCGCCTCGGTGTCGATCGGGGTGGTGCGGTAGGTGCGCGGGTTCGAGGAGAATACTTGCATCGCGCCGGCCCCGAGCGCCTTCGCGTGTTCGACCGCCTTCACGTACCCGGTCGCGATGTGGACGTGCATGCCCACGCGCATGCTTAAGCGGAGGCCGCTGCTTCGCTGCCGAGGTTGAACTCGAGCGGCTGCCCCGGTTCCAACTCGAGTTCCGGCAGATCGTCGAGCGAGCGCAAACCGAAAGACTCCAGAAAGAACGGCGTGGTCTTGTACTGCATCGGCCGCCCGACGACGTCTTTGCGGCCGGCTTCGGCGATGAAGCCGCGGTCGAGCAGAGTGCTGACGACGCTGTCGGAGTTGACACCGCGAATCGCTTCGATCTCGCCGCGCGTTACCGGCTGCACGTGGGCGACGATCGCAAGCGCCTCCATCGCCGGCGTCGAGAGCGTCGCCTTCGGCGGCAAGAGATAGGCTTCGACGACTTCGCGCGCCATCGGCGAGGTCGCAAAGCGGTATCCGCCGGCAACCTCCCGGACGACGATGCCGCGGTTACCATAATCGGCTTCGATCTGCTGCAGCGCCGCGGCTACCTCCGATTCTTCTGCGCCGAGCAGCTTGGCGAGCTGTGGAATCGAGAGCGCTTCGCTCGCAACGAAGAGCAGCGCTTCGATCGGACGCTGTAGATCTGAACTGCTCACGCGTTCCTCGCGAAGAGGCGGATGTCGTCGAACGCGCCATCCTGCTCGAACGAGATTCGGCGGCGGCGGATCAGTTCGAGGACCGCGAGGAAGGTCACGACGATCACGTCGCGCGTCATCCCCAGTTCCTCGCAAAGCTGGGAGAAACGCGCGTCGCCGTGCTCCTTGATTCGCTTGACGATGTAGTCCATTGAGGCGATGAGCGAGATTCGCTCGCGCGCGATCGAACGCTTCTCCGGGCGCGCCTGCGAGAGCATCGCGAGGAAGGCTCGCTTGAGCCGTTCGGGGTTGATGTCGTAGCGTTGCACGAGATCGCCGGCCGGATCACCGGGTTCACGGTAATAGAACGAGGCCGCCTCGTTCTGGTAACCGCGCAGTTGCTCGCCGAACTCGCGATACTTCGAGTAGGCGATCAGACGGCGGCGCAGATGCTCTTCGACTTGTTCGGGCGTCTCGGCAGCCTCGTCGACGAACTCTTGCGGAATCGGCGGCAGCAGCGCCTTCGACTTCAAGAAGATCAGCGTGGCGGCGATGACGAGATACTCCGCCGCGATCTCGACATCGCGGGCCTCCATGGTCCGCACGTAGGAAAGATACTGCTCCGCCATGCTCGCGAGCGGCACGGTCGCCACATCGAGTTGGTTCTCTTTGATGAGCGTCAGCAGCAGATCGAGCGGCCCGTCGAATTGCTCGAGGCGGACGGTAAAGCCGACGGAGCTTAGGATGGCGTTTCCTTCAAGCCCTTCGGCAGGCTCAGGATGACACCGAACGGGCTTCTTCTTCGATGGCCGGCTCGCCGAAGGCGCCCGGGTTCTCGGCAAGATACTCGAGAGCAAGATCCACGAGGCGTTTTTCGTTGATGTACTTCAAGGTCTTGCGAGCCTGCGCAACATCGAACCAGCGGGCATCGTCCACTTCGTGGTCGTGATTGGCCGGATCGCCCGTGCGGTAGCGCATCAGGAAGAACGTCACCGCCTTGCGGTGCTTGGCCTTCCCGACGTAAAACCAGTACGCGATCTCGGAGAGGCGCGTGATGATCTCGCCCCAGCAGCCCGTCTCTTCACGAACTTCACGCAGTGCCGCTTGTTCGGTCGACTCACGAGCCTCAACATGACCTTTGGGCAGCGTCCAAACGCGCGGCGGTGCGCCGCGCCCAATCAGCAGCGCATCGTAAGTCGAATCGCGCCGGCGCAGCAGCAATCCGCCCGCCGACACCTCGTATTTGATCCGCATACGCTCCACTTTTGGACAGGGAAGGGGGCCGGTGCGGGCCCCCCTTGGTTACCCCAATATTAGGCTTTGCGCCCCGGAAGCGCCTGCGAGAAGGAGCGCCCTTTTTTAACCTTTCAGGGCGACGCCGGGCGGCGGGCTCGTGTCGGACCCGCCGCTCGCGCCGACGTTCAACGCGGCGGCGCACCGTCGAACAGGAGTGGAGCTTACCACTGTCCCTGCGTCATCGCGTTGCCGACGAGCATCGGCTGTACCCGGCTTGGATACGCAGCCAGAACCTGATAGGCGACCAGCTCGGCCATCGAGCGCAGCTCCGGCACGGCGGTTGCTTCAAAGCGCGAGCCGCGTACCGGCGGCCCGACGAGCCACAGACCCGGGGTCGGAAGGTGCGTCGCTCCCAGCGCCGCGAGCCGAGAATCCGCGTTGAGGCCCAAGCCGCCGGGCGATGCGGAGATCAGCCCCGCACCGAGCATCTCCGCGAGTAGCGGATCCTTGGCCAGCGCGGCCGTGCCGCCGAAGCCGGTGCAGTTCACGATCCAATCCGGGCGCAGCTCGGTCGTATCTCCGTCACGCCGCGCGATCGTTACGACGCCGTCGCGCATCCCGACGACCCGCCCCGCATGGGTCTCGAGACGGCCGGAGCGGCGATAGCGTTCGCGCACGGCGTCGACCTGTTGCGGCGCGCGGTGCCGGTAGCGTTCCCAGTACGCGCGCACGTGTTTCTCGAAGCGACGCTGCTCTTTCGCCGGTACGCGCTTCCAGATCGCCTCGGCCTCGGGGCGAACGGCGTCGACGACCGCGCGCCAGTCGAAGCCGCGCTTCGCCGCGTCCTCGACGTGTTGGCGGAAGCTGCGCAGCAGCGCGCGCGCATCGTGCGTATCGAGCGCCGGTATGACGTCGTACGCGTCGACGCCGGCGTGCACTTCGGGGTAACGCCCGCGGCGCGAGACGACGTCGATCTTACCGCGATGTCCGCAGACCTCGAGGGCGACGAGCACGTCGAGCGCGGTGAGCCCGGAACCGACGACGAGCACGTGGCCGCCGACGCGGCGATAGTCGAAGCGCCACGGGTCGGAGACGAAGCCCGGATGCAATCGCATCTCCAGAGGAAAGAAGGAATCGAGCGGGGTGGGATTCCCGGTCGCAAGAACGATCGCGCGCGCAACGCAGCTCGTTCCGCCGTTCGTTTCTAGCGCAAACGTTTTACCTCCGGCCCGCGTGACGTGCGCGACGCGCTCGGGGACGTGCGCGAATCCCGGGCGATCGAAAGCGAGGCGCGCGCAATCGTTGACGTACTCGCCGTAGAGGCGGCGAGAGACGAAATCCTCGGGTTGCGCCCGCGATCCGAGCCAGCGCACGAAGTGATCCGGTCGCGCCGGGAAGAGGCTCATCATCCGGGCGCGCGTGTTCAAGAGATGCTCGCCGTGCGCCGTCCCGTAGGCGGCGCCCCGGCCGGCCTCTCCCGGCTCGAAGAGCGCGAGCGAGAAGCCGGCCGGAGCGTGGTGGGCAAGATGGGCGGCGACGGCTGCACCGCAGAACCCGCCGCCGATTATAGCGACATCGCAAACTTCCGCTACGGACACTAGCGAACCGGAGCGAGCCGCTGCCGCTCGCCCAAAACGTCGTCGTACGTTCCGATCACGGTCTGGCAGCTGTCCGAAAGTTCGTCGTAGACGTTGTACTTGCGCAGCGGCGCCGCGTAGACGTGCAGCGAGATCGCCGGCGCGCCCGCCGTCGCTCCCACGCGATGCAAGTCGAGGGGTCCGGATCGGAGGTCGAGGTCTCCCGGGCTCAGCAGCCGAGAGTTGCGGGCTTCGATGCGCGCGAAACCCGCTCTCTCGCCCTTATCCAGCCGGACGAAATCGTCAACCCAGAGGCTTCCCTCGAGCACCGACATCCAGCAGTGCTGTCCGCCGTGATCGTGGATCGCGGAAAAGGCCCCTGCCGCCCAGTTGAGCAGCACGACCTCGAACCGGCCCTCACGATGGACACGGGTACGCGTGTAGGCGTTTTCCCGCGACACGAGCGGCCGGGGCAGGCTCCAAGAATCGCAGGCGGCTGAAAGCAGGTGAGCCATCTCGCGGAGGCCACGGTCGAGAGGCGCGCGCTCTTGGAGGTCGCCGATGAGCGGTCGAAAGGTGGTCATCGGCGAGCCGTTTTTGATGACTAGGGTCACCTTTCCTCCTGCCTAAGGCAGTCGCAGATCCCCCAGTGCGAAGAGATACGACTCCTCCGCTTGGCGCAGGGCATAGACGGCGGACAGCCGGTCCGTCTCGGCCTGCGTGAGCCCGCTCTGCGCATTGAGTAGCAGCGCCAGATTTGTGATCCCCGCACGATATTGCACCTGAGTGTCGATGAGTACTTCCTGCGCGGTGCGCAACTCCGACTCGGCTTGCACGAGCGCGTCGCGCGCGCCGGTCAGTATGCCCAGCGCTTGGCGCACGTCGGATTCGATGCCGAGTTCGGTCTGCGAGAGCGTTGCCTCTTGCAGATCCACCCCAACAGATGCCGACTCACTCTGCGCGTTGCGCACGCCTCGATCGTAAACCGGCAGCGTCATCGCTGCGCCGACGAAGTTATTCGGCAGCGTGCCGAGGCCGCTTCCGGGAAAGCTTGCGACGCCGGCGTTCGCGACGAGGCTGACCTGCGGCGCGTCGAGCGTTTTTGCCGCGCGCAACGTCTGATTCGCCGCGACGACCGCGCGTTGCGCGCTTTGGTAATCGGGACGAACGCTCATCGCGTGCGCGACGGCGGCATCGTAGTTCGTGGGTTCGTTGGGAATCTGCGAAGCGTTCGTCTCGCCGGCCGAATCGGAGGCGGGTTCGACGGATGCATTCGCGTGCAGACCCATTGCGTTGTCGAACGCCGCGAGCGCGGCGACGTCTTGCCCGCGCGCCCGCGCGACCTGCACGAGCGCTTGCGCCGTGGGAATTTGCGCGGTCGCGAGATCTACCCGCGATGCAACGCCGGCGTCGATCTGCGCCCGGATCAAATCCTCTTGCGCACGGTCCTGTGCGACGATCCGCAGTGTGAGCTCCACCGTTGCGTGCGTTTCGAGTGCGTTGTAGTACGTCTGCGCAACGTTGAAGGCGATCTGCTGCGCGGAGCGCGCGAGCGTCCCCGAGCCCGCCGACTCCGTCGCTTCAGCCGCACGAATCTGGGCGAGCACGTGACCGCCGTCAAAGACGAGCTGCGAAAGGCCGGCGCCGGCGAGGTCCTCGCTGGGCGATTGCGCCGTCGGGGCGCTCGAGCCGGCGACGGCGGAGAGCATTGCGGTCACATTGGGTTGATACGGAGTTTTACTCAGCGCAACGGCGGCGCCGGTTTGCCGGTAGGTATCCGTTGCGATGCGCAGCGCCGGCGAGCGCGCTGCGGCCACGGCGATGGCCTGCGCAAGCGTTACTTGTGCCGCGAATAGGAAGAACACGAAAGGAATCTCGAGCGCTACATCGCCGCGGAGGCGACGGGCACGTCCACGAGCTGTCCGTCGAGCAATCCGACGGTTCGCTTCGCGTGGCGCGCAAAGCGCGCGTCGTGGGTGACCATTACGATCGTCGATCCCCCTTCGTGCAGCTCGCGCAGCAGCTCCATCACGGCCTCGCCGTTCTTCGTGTCGAGATTCCCAGTCGGCTCGTCGGCGAGCAGAATCGAGGGATCGACCGCAAGCGCGCGCGCCACCGCGACGCGTTGCTGCTCGCCGCCGGAGAGCTGCGCCGGGTGGTGCTTTGCTCGATGTCCGGCGTGCACGCGCTCGAGCACCTCGGCAACGCGCAGCCGCCTCTCGCCACGCGTCATCCCACGATAGACCAACGGCAGTTCGACGTTCTCGGCCACGCTGAGATCGCCGATCAGATTGAAGCTCTGAAAGATGAAGCCGATCTCGCGGTTGCGGATGGCCGCGCGCTCGTCGGTGCCGAGCTGTTCGACGTTCCGGCCGTTGAGCCGGTAGTGCCCGGCCGTCGGCGTATCGAGCAGACCGATGATGGAGAGCAGCGTCGACTTTCCGCACCCCGACGGGCCTTCGATCGCGATGTATTCGCCGCGCTCGATCGTGAGGTTGATCTCGCGCAGCGCGCGCGTCTCGACCTCCTCGGTGAAGTAGCTGCGGCCTAGATTTTCGAGTTCAACCAGCATCACGACCCCTATCGCAAGTTCAGCATGCTTTGATCGATGTAGTTCGACATATCCGAAACGATGACGGTATCGCCCGGCTCGAGCCCGGAGAGCACCGCGATGCGGTCGGCGGAGCCGCCCCCGAAGCGCGCGCGCACGCGCACGGCCGATCTTCCGCCCTCGACGACTTTGAACAGCTCGCCTACGCTGCCGTCGGCCGCGCCGGCTGGCCGCGCGATCGAAACCGCGTTGCGAATCGAAGAGATATAGATGATTCCGTCGACGTTCGTGTCGGCGCGGACGCCCCGGGGGAGCGCCCGGGGAAAGGTGACGTCGGTCGCGACGGTACCGTTCTCGGCCGCCGGCGCGACGCGCGCGACGCGTCCTTCGAAGATGCCGTTGCCGGTATCGATGCTTGCGCGCATGCCGACGCCGATAGCGTGCACGTCGCCCTCGGCAACCTGCAGCACCGCCTTGAGCGAACTCGTATCGGCGACGTGCGCGATCACGGCGTTCTGCGCGGCGCTCGTCCCCGGATCGACCTCGACGCTCTGCACGATCCCGCCGGTAGCGGAGCTGACGGTAAGCGCCGCCACTTGCGCGCGATCTGCATCGAACTGCGCCTGCGCCTGCACGACGCGCGCCTGCGCCGCGGAGACCTTTGCCCGTGCGTCGGCCGAAGCGGCGCCGAGCTGCGCGTTTTGAATGCGCACGTCGTTGCCGTCTTTTCGCGAGGCGATGATCGCTTGGCGATACTGCACGTCGGCGACGAGGCCGCGGCGATGCAGCGTCGCCAGCGACTGCGCCTGTAGCGCGCTCTGCTCCATCTGCGCCTGCGCGCTATCGAGCACGCCCTGCTGCGTCAGGCGTTCGGTCCGCGCCTGCTGCTGCGCGCTTTCGAGATCCGCTCGTGCCACCGCGAGCTGGGCCTGCGCGTCGCGCGCGGCCGCATCGAGCGAAGGATTCTCCATCTGCGCGACGACCGTACCCGGCACGACGACGCTGCCCGGCTTGACGAAGAGCTGGTCGATCACGCCGCTCTGCGTTGCCGCCACCACCCGTACGCGATCCGGCATGAACGTTCCCTGCGCGCTGACCGAACGTACCAAGGTGCCTTCGCGTACGACGTCGGTGACGAGCGTCGCGCGCTCGACGGTCGCGCCCGCATGCGCGCCGGAGCCGCGCAGCGCCCAGACGATGGCGAGCAACGCGGCAAGCCCCACGGCAACCGCGTAGGGCCACTTGGGCAGTCGCCGCGAACGCGCGCGAATGACGTCCACGTTTTACGAACCTAAGCGCCTACGGGAAGTAAGCGGCGCGAACGCGCCACCTCGACGAGGTGCGCCAACCGCGCCGCTTCGGCTTGCGCGATCTTGCGGCCCCACGGCGTCAAACGATAGTACCGGCGCCGCATCGCGTCGTCGTCGTTGCGCTCGATTTCGACGATCCAGCCGTCGTTGGACATCTGCCTGAGCTGCCGGTAGAGCGTACCGGGCCCGAGGCTAATCTGGCCGCCGGTTGTGGCCTCGACCGCCTTCCCGATGCTGTAACCGTGCCGCTCCCCTTCGGCAAGCGCGAGCAGAATGTGAAAGGCGCTGGTCGCCAGCGGTAAGAGCGGTGCCGGGTCCTGGCGGCGATTGAGCATGGAGCTCCTTATAACCAAAGTGGATATATCGCAACCATGATATATCCGGCACTGCGGCACTGTCAAGCACGCGCGTTGACATCTCGAACGAAAATGGATATAGTGGCGTTCAACCTATCTGCATTTTTGCTCGAGGCCGGAGTGTCATCAAACGAAATCAACGATCTTCTTCCGTTGAGTCCCCGTGCGTTCTACGTGCTGCTCTCACTCGCGCGCGAAGAGACCCACGGCTACGCGATCGCTAAAACCGTCGCAAATTTGACCGACGGCTCCGTCCGGCTGACGCCGGGCACGCTCTACCCGATCATCCGGCAGATGCTCGTCGACGGGTGGATCACCGAGCTTCCCGAGGATGGCGTCGACTCGCGCCGCCGGCGCTACCGCCTCTCGGCGCGCGGTAGGCGCATCGCCCGCGCGGAGGCCGCGCGTCTCGACGACTTGGTGCGCATGGCGCGCGATCTCGAGCTGCTTCCGGGGCGCGCAACGTGAACGGGTTGGGCCTCGTTCGTCTCGCGTTGCTCGCCTATCCCGCCGACTTTCGCGCCGAGTTTCGCGATCAGATTCTCGCCGATCTCGCCGATCAGGGCTCCGGCGCCTGGCAAGCCGCGTTCGACATCGTCGTGACGGGCCTGGCGATGCGCGCCGAGATGCTGGCGCGCGACGTCGGCTTCGGCATCCGCCGCTTGCGCCGCCTCCCGCTCTTGGTCGCGGTCGTCGTCGCCTCGTTTGCTCTTGGCATCGGCGCGAACGTCGCGGTCTTCACCGTGCTCGACGCGGTGCTCATCAAGCCGCTGCCCTATCCGAACGCGGCGCGTCTGGCGGTCATCGAGGATCACGATCAACGCGGCGTCGCCGGCAGCGCGCTCTCGATTCCCGACCTTTCCGATCTGCGCGCGAACGCGACGGCGTTCGAAGCAATTGCCGGCGAAGCGCAAGATTCGGCCGTGCTGACCGGCAGCGGCAAGCCGCGCGAGATCTCCGGCATGGACGTGAGCTGGAATTACTTCTCGCTGCTCGGATTGAAGCCACAACTCGGCCGTTTCTTCACGCCGGCCGACGGGCGCGCCGGCGTGCGTCGCGCGATCGTCTCGGAACGTCTCTGGCGCACGCAGCTCGGCGCAGATCCACACGCGATCGGCAAGAGCATCGGCTTCGACGGCATTCCGATCGAGATCGTCGGGGTGGCGCCGAATCTGCGCGTGCCCGCGCCCGACGCCGGATCGCTGGATCGTGACGACTTCTGGGTACCACTGCCCAATACGGTGCCGCCCACCCAGCGGGGCGCGCGCTATCTCGGTGCGATCGCCCTGCTTGCGCCGGGCGCGACGATGCGGTCGGCAACGGCGGATCTCAACCTCGCCTCGGCACGGCTGGCAAAACGCTACGCGCGCAACGACGCCGGCATCGTCTTCGGCGTCGACTCGATGAGCTCGGCCTTCTTCGGCAACGTCACGGCAGCGTTGTGGACGGTCTTCGCCGCGGTCGTCGCGGTGCTGCTGATCGCGTGCGCCAACGTGGCGAGCCTGCTGCTCGCCGACGCTTCGACGCGCGAGCGTGAGTTCGCGCTGCGCGCGTCGCTCGGTGCGTCGGCCGGGCGCCTGGGCGCGCAGCTCTTTGCCGAGACCGGCGTGCTCGCAGCGGCGGGCGGCGCGATCGGGATCGGGCTCGCGTACGGCGGCCTTGCGCTCTTGACGGCGACGGCGCTGCGAACGCTGCCGCGCATCGACTCCGTGCGCATCGACGCGGGCGTTCTGCTCTATGCGGTCGGGCTCGTCGCAGCGGTCACGATACTCTCGGGAATGTGGCCGGTCGCGGCGCTCGCGCAGCGGCGCTTGTCCGGTGCGCTCGAAGCGGCGGGGCGCAGCGGCGATCGCTCGGCGGGAGCGTTCTTGCGATCGACGCTCGTCGTCGTGGAGCTCGCCGTTACCCTTGTGCTCGTCGTCCTTTCGGGCTTGACCGTGCGCAGCTTCTACGTGCTGACGCACCCGGATCTGGG
>JBAQAW010000105.1:0-2838 GCA_049285915.1 Candidatus Cybelea sp.
GTCGGCGGCGTTGGCGGAGCGGGGAAGCCCGGCGGACCTGGCGGAGTCGGCGGCGTTGGCGGAGCGGGGAAGCCTGGCGGACCTGGCGGCGTTGGTGGACCGGGCGGGGCCGGCGGAGCGGGTCGCCCCGGAAACGGAAACGGAAACGGGAATCGCCCCGGCAACGGAAATGGGAACGGCAACGGCAATAACGTCATCAACGGCGGCGGCGGAAATACGATCGTCAACAATCCCGTCTACGGCGGTGGCGGCTACTACGGATGGAACGGCGGCATGGCGTGGGCTCCGGCGCCCTACTATTGGGGAGGCGGATTCTGGGGTGCCATGGCGATCGGTGTGACTTCGGCAGCCGTCTACGGAGCGATCGTCGACGACGACACCGACGTAACCTATAACTCCTACGAAGTTCAAGCGGGCACGCCCGGCGCGACGTTCCTCACGACCTACCAGCTGACGCAGACGCAGTGCGGGCCTTCCGGTCTCGTCGTCGTCTACGGTCCGCAAGATAGCGTCATCTGCGCGCAGCCCAACGCCAACGTCGGCGCGGGCGAGTATCGGCTCGACACCGTGACGCTCGACCTCATGCCGATCAACGGTCCACCACCGGCAACCACGCCGTCGGGGACGTAGGGCGCTAACTCGGGGACGTAGACGCTACTTTAGAATATTGATCGTGCGGGCAGCTACGATGGCGATCGTGATCAGCGAGATCGCGCTCTGAACGACCATGAGCAGCTTCGCCCGCGCCGAAAGCGGCATCGCCTCCGTCGGACTGAACGCGGTTGACGTGGTGAAACCTAAGAAAAGATAGTCGATGATTCCGGGCTGCCAGTTCGGAGGAACCTTCGCCGGATCGTTCATCGCCGGAAAGTCGAAATCCGGATAGTGCGGTTCAAGGTTCAAGCGGGCGTCGGGTCCGCCGCGGTCGACGAGCCAATAGATCAAGGTGAAGATGAGGATATTCCCCGTCCAGATTCCGACGGAGGTATAGAAGAGCGGGACCGGCTCGAGTTTGCCCGGATTTTCCACGAGATTGTATGCGGCGACGAAAAGGTTTGCGGAGTTAAAGGCGAGCGCAATTCCGACCGCGCCGAACTCCGCGATGCGCTCGAACCGTCGCCAGAGTTCGTTTCCCCGCGATACAGCAACGACGATCATCGGCAGCAGCATCGCCACGGCCGCAGCATAGGCAACCCAAGTCGGCACGAGATAGTATCGTCGCGGCAGCAGCGCGATGAGCACGATGATTCCGATAACGCAGAGCACCGCACCGAAGCGTGACGCGGTCCGGGGGCGCGCGTTGGAGCCGGTCATTAGAACAAGATTCCGGCGAGTTTCTTCAGGATTTCCGAGAGCGGCATCAGGGTAAGCAGCAGCGGGCCGACGGGCACGAGCGTGGCCACGGCAAACCCCACGATCATCTGCCAGGTTATTGGTACGCTGCGCATCGTCTCGACGATCTCGTAGCTCCCCGACATGTCCGCTAAGGATTGGATGTCGGCGGTCCCCACAAGCGGTTCCTTATAGTCCGCTTCGGGAACGATCCACTTGTCGTGAAACTCGTTGGCGTATCGCGCCGCGAGCGCCCCGTACTCCATGATGCCGCGCCGCTTGGATCGGTTGAGCGATCTCGTGAATGCGGTGAGCGGCAGCAAGGTAAGGCAAAGCACGAAGAACACGACCGCCACGATCTCGCCTTTAAAGTCGGGAAGCTTCGCTTTTGTGATGACGACTCGCGTAGAAAGCCAACCTGCGAGCAGCGCGCCGTGCGCCATTGCGAAGAGCATGAACGCCTGCGTGCTCATCACCAAGAAGCCGAGACCCCCGACGCGATCGGGGTGGGTCGGGACCAAATTGAGCTTCAGCCTCGAGACCTGCGTCAAGAAGCGGGCCCAGATGAAGAGCCGGAAGTACCAGCGCAGCAAGACGAACTGAAAGATCGGCAGGCTGAAATAGGCGTAACAAATACCGGCCGGCGTGAGATACGATCCCTCGGCGGGCGAGCCGGCGTACCACGTTGCTACGTCGCTTGAGACGTGCGTGCGCCAAGCGACGAGCGAGTCGGTGAAATAGATGAGCGCGATGATCAGGAGATCGGCGGCGATCGAATCGCCAAGCCGAAACGCCGACTTGACCGCTGCTTCGAATTTGGGGACCAGGCTCTCGGGCACGAGCCGCCGCGCGAGAAACTGCTGCAGCGTGGGAAGGATGAGCGCTTCGCCAATTCTCGCGGCTAGGAGGAAGAGCGGCAACGCCGCCAGCAAGCGGACGTGGGCGGAGAGATCGAGCAGAAAAGGCGTTCCGACGCTTCCGGGCAGCAAATGCCCGTCGATCGCCGAGAGGAAGAGCAACGGAAGCCACGCGAGCAACGGGAGCACGAGAATTCCCGCCACGCGAACGCGCAGCAGCGTGCGGTCTTGCAGGCCGATCCGTTTGAGGCCTCGGGAGACCAGTCCGCCCGTAAACGGCAGGGCGCTGTTCGGAATCACGCCTTTGCGTGCTTGCTCGCTTTCTAAAGCGGCTCCTTCCTCACGGGCGCAAGATCATGGTGACGAGCGCGAACACGCCCAGCAACGCCACGATCCCAGCGAGAATAACTGCCGAAGAACGCGGCCGCCTCCCATAGTGAACGGCCAAGTCGCGAATGTTCCGCCGGTGTTCGATAAAGGCGAAGACCAACGACGTAATCCCGACGCAGACCATGACGAACGCAAGCTGCGGCGCACCGAGCTGGTAATTGCTCTTCTCGACCCCCGGCCGCAGGATGTCGGAGAATTTCCCGACGCCGAACCCAAAAGTAATCAACGCGGTCGCGGTTCTGATCCAAGCGAGCATCGT
>JBAQAW010000106.1:0-5385 GCA_049285915.1 Candidatus Cybelea sp.
CTCTTGCGAACGTACGCGCACGCGATACCGAATGCTGAGCATGAAAAGCGACCAGCGCTTGAGCGGCACTCAGCACCTCGAGGCGGCGATCGACGGACCCTGATTGAAAGCAGCGAACGCGGCGCTGGACATAGCCCGAGAGAGCAGAAGTTGCTCGCGCGTAGACCGGAATGAACCCGGAAACCGACTTAACCTCCCAGAAAACCCTTTAAATCGAAGAAAAGAAAGTGCGCCCTCCGGGACTCGAACCCGGGACCAACGGATTAAAAGTCCGCTGCTCTACCGACTGAGCTAAAGGCGCACGCTGGTTTGGGGTGACTGACGGGATCCGAACCCGCGACCTCCGGTTCCACAGACCGGCGCTCTAACCAACTGAGCTACAGTCACCATGCGTCGTGCTTCCTTCTCCGAACTCGCCCGGCATCCATCACTGCCGGCCCTCCATACGCGCCCGGAGGGACTCGAACCCCCATCATCGAGTTTAGAAGACTCGTGCCTTATCCTGTTAGACCACGGGCGCAGGAAGGCATGGACCCTTCCAGAGGATACCATGCCTTCAAAACCTCGGGACGACAGGGGTCGAACCTGCGACCTTCCGCACCCAAAACGGACGCTCTACCTGGCTGAGCTACGTCCCGCATCGCGGCCGGCGAAGCACTTCGACGGTTCGCCTACGATGACAATTTGCACAACGTACTTCACACTTCGTCATCTCCCTGGCAATCCTCTCCCATGCCCATCCGCCCTGAATCGCCGTGCTGATGTCAAACTCTTTTTTGCCCCGCACGTGATCGAACTCCAATACACGTGCGTCGGGCTCTCCGCAGTCCACGCAGGCATGCAAGGCAAAGTATTCCTTGACGAGTTTGCGGTTACGTATCTTATAGCGAGTCTGGTTCACGCCGCGGCGATGGTTGTGAATCTTCACGTTCCGGCGATAGTGGGCCTTGCTGTATTCGCTCTGACAGGGACGGCAGTAGCTATTACCATTCGGGGGGCTCACGGAAACTGTAAAACACGATAACGGTAAGTCGACTCTGCATCGCGGACACGTTTTCATACTCAGTAATTAGCGCATGTGTGTGCCACCAGTATTGCACTCGAATACTTATTGCTAAACTATTATTTACAACGTCAGCGTATGCCCCGCAACGTACGCCGAGAGATCCATCGCTGACGCATCGCTTGCGATCGTAAAACTCTGCACGATCCGCAGCCCCGCGCGCATCGCGGCGCGCGCGACGCGGAGGTTCGAT
This sequence comes from Candidatus Cybelea sp., assembly GCA_049285915.1. Taxonomy (GTDB): domain Bacteria; phylum Vulcanimicrobiota; class Vulcanimicrobiia; order Vulcanimicrobiales; family Vulcanimicrobiaceae; genus Cybelea. Next base: position 1,257 of record JBAQAW010000106.1, read on the forward strand.
CCGGGAACGAGAGCGCTGCACCAGGATGCGCTATACCGCCGCGTCAGCGTCAGCAGCGCGTGCGCGAGAATCTGCACGATATAGTTTTGCGAGGCGCAGGCGATCGGGCCGATGCGGCCATCGGGCCAGACGTACGTGTACGCGACGAACTCGCCGTTTAAGAAAAACGCATTGCCCGTCGCGCGCAGCGAGAAATCTGCATGATCGGCGTCGCGTGCCGCCCCGCGCGCCTCTCGATCCAAGCCGCCTAAGCCGAACGCATGCGCGGCCGCGTCGATCGGCTCGACGCCGAAGCGGTAGTCGCCGGCCGCCATCTTTGCAAGCTCTTCTTCGTTTGGAATCGCGCCGGCAAGCCGCAGCAGTGAGTCTCGCAGCGAGAGACGCTGCCGCAACGCGAGCGCCATTCCCGCCGCGTCGGCGGGATCGACGAGCAGAACGCGCGCCCGCTCGTCGCAATCGCGCAGCGCCTCGCCGAGAAGATCGCGCCCGACGCCGCGGCCGCGATAGGACGGTTCTACGTAAAGGTCGCCGACGTACCGCTCGCCCTCGCCGTCGTGCGCGATCGCTACGCCGATGCTCTCACCCGCATCGCGCGCCACCCAGGCCGTCCCCCGCTCGGCGGATTCGAGCGCGAAGCGAATCCCGGCCTCGTCGAACGAACGCCGGCGAGCGATCGTTCGGACGTCGTCGAGCGAGGCCGGCTCGACCGGAAAGTCAGCCACGAATGGAGTCCTCAGACACGATGGAGGGCGGCCAGCAACGCGTCGGCGGCGCGTCGCCGATGGCTGACGTCGTTCTTCTCCTTTTCGCTCAGCGCCGCAAAACTGCAGCCCGCCGGCGGATAGAGAAAGATCGGATCGTAGCCAAAGCCTCCGGTACCAAACTCGTTCTCGAGAATATAGCCGTTGACGGTACCGGTCGCGGCGATCGGTCCACTTCCGGGCGCGATGAATGCCAGCGCGCAGACGAAACGGGCCGTGCGGCGATAGGGCGGCACGCCGCGCAGGTCGGCAAGCAGCGTCGCGCGCCGCTGCGGCCAGGTGATATCGGCTCCCCCGAAGCGCGCCGAGTAGATGCCCGGCCCCCCGTCGAGCGCATCAACCTCCAGCCCGCTGTCGTCGGCGAGCACGTTGGCGGCGAGGTCGCGCTCCTGCAGCAGCATGGCGAGCGCTTGGGCCTTCAAGATCGCGTTTCCGATGTAGCTGCCGGCTTCCTCGGCGACGTCGGGATACTTGCGCGGCTTGACGAGCGTCAGCGCCGAGTCCGCGAAGATCGCCTTGAGCTCGCGCAGCTTCCCCTCGTTGTGCGTCGCAACGTAGGTCTTCATTCCGGCGGAGCTCTGGCTGCGTGGCATGACGAACCTCAGTTCCCGAGGCGAAGGACCGCCATGAAGGCCTCCTGCGGCAGCTCGACCCTTCCTACACGTTTCATACGTTCCTTGCCGACTTTCTGCTTCTCCAGAAGCTTTCGCTTTCGGGTAATATCGCCGCCGTAGCATTTCGAAAGCACGTTCTTGCGCAGCGCGCTCACCGTCTCGCGGGCGACGACCTTTCCCCCGATCGCCGCCTGAATCGGCACCTCGAACATCTGGCGCGGGATCAGCTCTTTGAGCTTCTCGGCCATCGCGCGCCCGCGCGCCACCGCCTTGTCGCGCGCCACGATGAATGAGAGCGCGTCGACCGGCTCGTTGTTGAGCAGAATCTCGAGCTTCGCGAGATCGCCTTCGCGATATCCGATTACCTCGTAGTCGAGCGAGGCATAACCCTTCGTCCGCGATTTGAGCGCGTCGAAGAAATCGACGATGACCTCGATGAGCGGCATCTCGTAGGTGACGATGACGCGGCCGTCGTGCAGGTACTCCATGTTATCGAGCGTCCCGCGCCGGCTCTGCGTGATATCCATGATCGCACCGACGTAGTCGGGGGGCGAGATGATCGTCGCCTTCACGTAGGGCTCCTCGATCATGCGGATCGCCGTCGGCGGCGGCAGCTTCGAAGGATTATCGATCGTGGCGATCGTCCCGTCGTTGCGAACCACGCGGAAGACGACCGACGGTGCGGTCGCGATCAGATCGAGTCCGTAGTCGCGTTCGAGCCGCTCTTGGACGATCTCCATGTGCAGCAGCCCCAAGAACCCGCAGCGGAAGCCGAAGCCGAGCGCAGCCGAGCTCTCCGCCTCGTACACGAGTGCGGCGTCGTTGAGCTTGAGCTTTTCCAGCGCCTCGCGCAGCCCGTCGTACTCGCCTTCGCTGGGATAGAGGCCGCAGTAGACCATCGGCACGGCTTTGCGGTAGCCGGTCAGGGGAATGTGCGCGGGATCGTTCGACGAGGTGATCGTATCGCCCACGTCGATCTCGCCCAGCGACTTGATGTTTGCGATGACGTAGCCGACGCTTCCGAGCTCGAGCGACTTCGTCGCGCGCATGTCGGGCGTGAAGATGCCGACCTCGGTGCACTCGAAGATCCGCTGGTGCGCCATCGAGACGAAGCGCGTGCCGGCGGCCAGATCGCCGTCGACGACTCGCACGTAGCTGACGACGCCGCGATAAGGATCGAACTGCGCGTTGAAGACCAGCGCGCGAAGTTTGTCGCGGTGCCCCTTTGGGGGCGGAATCCGATTGACGATCGCCTCGACGATCTCCTCGATCCCGACGCCGTTCTTAGCGCTGGCCAAGATGCACTCGCTCTTCTCCATCACGAGCAGCTCTTCGACTTCGCCCATTACGCGTTCGGGATCGGCCGCCGGCAGATCGATCTTGTTGATTACCGGGATGATCGCCAAGTCGTGCTCGAGCGCGAGATGGTAGTTCGCGAGCGTCTGCGCTTCGATACCCTGCGCCGCGTCGATGATCAGCACCGCGCCTTCACAGGCGGCGAGCGAGCGCGAGACCTCGTACGAAAAGTCGACGTGCCCCGGCGTATCGATCAGGTTGAGCCGGTAGTCCTCGCCGTTGCGGGCGCGGTAATCGAGCGTCACCGGATGCATGCGGATCGTGATGCCCCGTTCGCGCTCGAGATCCATCGCATCGAGCGCCTGCTCCTCGACGTTCCGAGCGGCGACGGCGCTCGTAATCTCGATCAAACGGTCGGAGAGCGTCGTTTTCCCATGGTCGATGTGGGCGATGATGCAAAAGTTTCGAACGTTGCTCGCGACGTCCAGGCGATGGGGATGTTCGGCCCGCAGCGGCATCAGAAGATTTGGACGCAGGCGTTGACTTGGAGCGCGAAGAGTCCGCGTATGACGACGAACTGCAGGATCAACAGCAGCACGAGAAAGGCGATATCGAGACCGCCGATCGGCGGGATCACGCGGCGGATCGGGTTGAGGACCGGCTCGATGATCGAAGCCAGATAGTAGACCCAGCGTCCGCGGCGGAGATCCGGGAACCAGGAAACGATCGCGTACACGAAGAGCAGGATCGTGTAGAGCTGTACCGCGCGAGAGAGCAGCTGCGCAAGGTCGCAGAGGAATAAATTCACATTGACCGCCGTTCTACGAGGCCGCTGCGCGAGCCCGCTCGATCGCCTCCAGCTCCTCGGCCGAGGCCTGGATCGTCGGCTTGAAAGCCTCGACGGGTTTCCCGTAGGTACGCGTGTCGGTGCGAGAGTAGATGCTCGTCAGCACGACGCCGTTGCCTTGGCGATTGAGCAATGCAAGCGCGTACGATAGGCCCGACTCGGCATCGGCAAAAGCATCGTAACGCACGAAACCGCAGCCTGAGACGTCGCTTGCCGAAAGCGCCTCCAACGCCGCCACGCGCCCCTGCGCGTTTTCGAGCGTGGAGCGAATCGACGAATCGGCGTTCTCCAGGGCCGCGAGGCGCTCCGAGGCGCGGCCTGCGCCGCCGGAGATGAGCTCGTCGTGGACGTCGAGCAGCGCCTGCGTTCGCCCGAGCGCCGGGCGCACGACGCCGACGTGATAGATCGCCAGCGCCACCAAGGCACCGCCAAAGGCGATCAGGGCGGCATATAACGGTGAGAACTGCTGCATCATAACGCTTCCACTGCTGTAACCACGACGAGAGTCAGGTGGTTCACGGCACCCGTAAGTGCTCGCTTACCGTTGCTACCTTCCGGTTCTGGCGGGGTTCACGAGTTTACGCCGCGCGAAGCCCAACTCCCATCATGGC
>JBAQAW010000107.1:0-37460 GCA_049285915.1 Candidatus Cybelea sp.
GGACAGGCTTCTGCTCGGAGGCGGTGCGCCGGCGCGCGTGGGTAACGCGCCGACGCGGAAACGCAGCCGCTCTACTCCGGCGCTCGGCAGCCTTGCCGCGACGGCGTCGCGGACGCGTGGCGCGAGGAAACTGAGTTGATGGCTCCAGGCCGCCGACCGCGTGACGACGATCAGCGTTCCGCCCACGACGCGCGAAGGACTGGAATTTTTTGCGACCTCCGCGCCGACGATCTCGCTCCAGCCCGCCTGCAACAGGCTCAATGGATCGGCGACGAAGCGATCGCCGGCCGGCGTCCATTGCGAGATTGCCTGGGAGATTTTCAGCACGCCGCGTACGCCTCGATCCGAGCCTCCTCCACCCGCGCGACGCGCGCCGCGGCGTGCAGCCCGGCCGGCAGATGGGTCGCCGTGACGAAGGCTTGGTCGTACTCGCCGATCTCCGCGAGCAGCGCGGCCGCGCGATCTTCGTCCAGCTCGGAGAGAACGTCGTCGAGCAGGAGCAGCGGCGCCTCGTCCGAGCGTTCGCGCATCACGGCATACTCGGCAATCTTAAGCGCCAGCACCGCGGTGCGCTGCTGGCCTTGCGAGCCGTACGCGGCCAGCGATGCGCCGTCCAACGAAAGGCCCAAATCGTCGCGGTGGGGGCCGGTCAGCGACGTTTTGCGCGTGCGCTCGGCCTCACGCGTCTGTTCGAGCCGGACTTCGAACGCCGCTGCGATCGCTTCGCGCGACGCGTGCTCGAACGCAACGTTCGGCTCGTAGGTCACGTCGAGACGTTCGTTTCCGGAAAAACGGGCGTGCGCCCGGCCCGCCGCGCGCGCGAGTGCCGCGATCAAACCCGCTCGGGCCAGCACGATCTCCGTCCCGGCATCGATCAGCGTGCGCTCGTAGATGGCGAGCAACGCGGCATCGGGTGCGACCGTGCCTCGCAGCAGCGCATTTTTTTGCTGCACGGTTTTGCGATACCGCGCTAATTCGTGATAGTAGCGTGCCTCGCTCTGTGAAAGCGCGACGTTGAGGAAAGCCCGGCGCACGCCCGGCGTCCCCGCTGCCAGTTGCAGATCCGCCGGCACGAACGTAACGACGCGAATGCGCCCCAGATAGCCGGCATACCGGACCCCGCCGCCGTTAACCGTGTAGCTCTTTCTCGTACCGTGCGCGCTTTTCTCGATCGTGCAGACGAGCTCGACCCGTCCGGCGCGCAGCACGGCTTCGCCGCGCACGATCGCCTCTTCGCTCCCGCTACGCACGGCGTCGGCCTCGTGCGAAGTGCGAAACGACTTGCCCGTGCCCAGCATGGCAATGCCCTCCAGCAGGTTGCTTTTGCCCTGCGCGTTGGCCCCGACGTAAACGTTCAATCCGCCGGCGGGTTCGAGATCGAGTTGGGCGTAGTTGCGAAAGTTCGATAGCGTTAAGCGCTGCAGAAGCACATCACTGCCGCAGCGGCATAAGGACGTAGAGTTGCCGGCCGCCCTCGAGCGGATCGAGCGGCCGAATCGCGGCGGGCGAGAGCGGTCCAAGGAACTCCATCACGACCTTCTCGCTCTTAACGTGGTTGAGAATTTCCACGAGGTAGCGCGCGTTGAACGCGATCGCTAGGTCCTCGCCGGTCTGCTCGACCTCCACCTCTTCGTAGGCGTTGCCGGAGACGTCGGAGCTGGCCGTCACGATTAACGTTTGGTTGGCAATCGAGAGCTTCACCATGCTGGCACGATCGCCGGCGACCAGTTCCGCCCGGCGCAAGCATCCGATGAGCTGGGCGGTGCCGGCGGTCACGGTGCGGTCGAACTTCGCCGGAATGACCTGCTGGTAGTTGGGATACTGCCCGTCGACGAGGCGCACCGTTATCGAGACGTCGCCGCTGCTCATCTGCAGTTGGTTGCTCTGGGCGCCGAGGGCATTAACCGCGATCTCTTCGCCCCCGCCGAGATTTCGCGCCACTTCGGCGAGCGCGCGCGAGGGCACGATAAACTTCTCGGGGCCGCTCATACCTTCGTCGAGAGTCGTGGCAAACTTCGCGAGCCTATAGCCGTCGGTCGCGACCATCGTCAGCGCGGTGCCCTCCACCTCGAGGAGAGTGCCCATCAGCACGGCTCCGCGAGCCTCCTCACCCGAGGCGGCAAAGATCGTCGCGTCGATTGCGTCGCGGAAGCGTTTGCCGGCGATCGTGAAGTGCGAGCCTCGCGCGGCCGCCGGCAGCGGCGGATACTCTTCGGGCGGAAGCGCGTGAAAATCGTAGTTGCTTCGGTCGCACTTTACGCTCGCTCGCGTGGGCGTCCCGGTCAGTTCCAGCGTTCCCGCGGCCAGGTTGCCGAGGTAGCTCGCAAAGAGCTTCGCGGGAATGGTGACCGCGCCGCCTTCGCTCACCTCCGCAGGGAAGGCGTGCTCCAGGGTCAGTTCGAGATCCGTCGCCCGCACCGCGATCTTGTCGCCATCCGCTTGCAGCAAGACGTTCGAAAGAATGGGAACCGTCGTGTGCGCGTTGACGACTTTGCTGGCCGCTCCGACGGCCGCCGCGATGTCTTTGGAAGTACAGGCGAATCTCATTGCTTCCACCGTTGGTCGTGCGCTGGGGTTTTCCTAGTAAAGTATAGTAGGAAGCCGCAGCAGTAGTAGAGCGGTGCATTCTGGGGACAACTCGGCATTCGTGCGCCGTGGCTTGGGTTTTTCGCATGGGATAAACGTGTGGACGGATTCGGCCGGCTATCCACTTTTCCACCGCGCACCGGCGCGGAGGCGCTTATCCCCGTCCGCACGGCCGCCCTGTGTGGAAGCCTGTGGCCGGGGATCAAGGGTTCTGGCACATGGCGATGAGCTGGCGGATCTTGTTGCGGTAGGCCTCGTCTCGCTGCATCTGATCTTTAATCTTGTCGCGCGCGTACATAACCGTCGTGTGATCCTTCTTGCCGAACTCCCGAGCGATCTGCGGCAGGGAGTAGTTGGTCAGCTCCGTCGCGATGTACATCGCGATCTGCCGGGGCGCCGCCAGCCGCTGGTCGCGCCGCCCGTTGTCCATCTCTTTAACCGTCAACCCGTGCGCACTCGCCACCGTCTCTTTGATCTTGCCGATCGTGATGCGATGGAGCGGCGCCTGGGCGACGGCGCTCTTAAGAACGTCCGCGGCGAGGTCGGTCGTGATCGGCGCTTTGGTCAGCGAAGCGTACGCGATGACGCGGATCAGCGCGCCTTCGAGTTCGCGGATATTCGAGGGAATGACTTTGGCGATAAACGACGTGACTTCGTCGGGAACGGGGATGTTCTCGCTGCCGGCCTTCTTACGCAGAATCGCCTCGCGCGTCTCGAGATCCGGCGCCTGGATGTCGGTCAACAAGCCCCATTCGAACCGCGAGCGCAGCCGCGCCTCGAGCGTTTGAATCTCTTTCGGAGGCCGGTCCGAGGAGATGATGAGTTGGCGTCCCGACTCGTGCAGCGCGTTAAACGTGTGAAAGAACTCTTCTTGCGTCGTCTCTTTGCCGGCGAGGAATTGGATGTCGTCGATCAGCAGCACGTCGACCTGACGGTAGCGGTTGCGGAACTCCGGCGTGCGGTTGTTCTGCAGCGCGATGATGAACTCGTTGGTGAACTTCTCACAGGTGAGGTAGACGACGTTCGCCGCCAAGTTATCTTGGATGACGCGGTGGCCGATCGCGTGCATCAGGTGCGTCTTGCCGAGGCCGACGCCGCCATAGAGGAAGAGCGGGTTATATGCGTGCGCCGGTGCGCCCGCGACGGCTTGCGCTGCAGCGTGCGCGAAGCGATTGGAATTGCCGACGACGAACTCTTCGAACGTGTAGCGCGCATTAAGGTTGGCGGTACGGAACTCCTCAAGAGGACCAGTTCCCGCCGGGGGCAAGGTGCGAGTCGCTTCGACCGGATCCGCAACCGAGAGCCGCAGTTCGACGCTCGTCCCGAAGAGCTCGCTCAAGACGCCGATCATCTGAGGGCGTAGCTTGCTTCCGACCCAGTCCTGAGCGAACTTGCTGTGCACTGCGAGGTGCAACTCGCTGCCGTGAAACGAAATGAACCGTATCGGTTTAATCCACATCTCGAAGACAGGCTTCGAGAAGGTCCGTTCCAACGTGTCGAGCGCGGCCTGCCAAAGCTCGTTGGAGATGTCCGAGTTGATCGCAAGCGCCATCCTCTGCGTCCTCTTTCGTCGTACTGCGCCACCCCCGTGAGGGCGCATTGCCTTGGCTTAATGAAGCCGCCTTCCTGCGGAAAATATGCACGACCTTATCCACTTATCCACAGGCCGCCAGCAACGCTATTTCGAGGATTTTTCCGAATTATGTACCGCCCGTTTCCAACTCGACGGAGCGCCGGATTTGCCCGGCACCATAAGGCTTCCGGCCTACCGTTTTAGGCCCAGAATCCCGCCTTCTCCACAAGCTTGTCCACAGGTGTGGAGAGCGGGACGCCCGTTGGAGTGAAACGAGGGGCTGGAGGGCGGTAAGACATGCGCTCGGTTAACTTGCTCTCGAATCACCATAAAGCCCGAATAGAAGCGCCGATCAGGCTTCCAGGCCGCCTCCGAAAACGGCGGGTTCCAGCCGCCGTATTAAGGGCAGGCTCGAAGGGGGCTCCCCATGACTCTACCGGTTGCGATCGTCCTGGCCATAGCGATGATGTGTGGGACCGTCCTCGCCGTGGTCGTCACGGCGGTCGTTGGACCGCGAAAAACCGCGGCTAGGGGCTGCAGGCGAAGGTCATTGCCTTTTGGGCGGGCTCTGCTACAATAGCCCGGCTATGTTCGATTTTGATCTGCAGCTGTTTGCGTCCAAAAAGGGCGCCGGCTCTACCCGCAACGGGCGGGATTCCAACGCCCAGCGGCTGGGGGTCAAGCGCTTCGGCGGCGAGCGCGTCGTCCCCGGGAATATCCTGGTTCGCCAGCGCGGGACGCGCTTCTACCCCGGCACCAACGTCGGGATGGGGCGCGATCACACGCTCTTTGCGCTCGTCGAAGGCGTCGTGCAGTTCAGCACGAGCCGCGATCGCCAGCAAATTTCGGTAGTCCCTGCCGCGTAACGCGCAGCGGACCGTCTGGGACTGGGGCCGTTAGGCCCCTTTTCGTTATCCGGCGAAGTAACGGGCGTGCAGTTTATTGACGAAGTCGAGATCGACGTCGCCGCCGGCGACGGCGGGGACGGCATCGTCGCATGGCGCCGAGAGAAGTACGTTCCAAAGGGTGGACCCGCCGGCGGCGACGGCGGCCACGGCGGAAGCATCTACCTCGAAGCGACCCCGGAACTGTCGACGCTCGTCGAGTTTCGTTTTCGCCGCAGCTTTTCGGCCGAGTCCGGAAAAGCCGGCGGCACCTCGAGGAAATCGGGAAAGAGCGGGCCGGATTTGACGATCGCCGTCCCCGTGGGCACCCTCGTCTTTCGGCGCGTCGGAGAATCACCCGAATCCGTCGTATCCGATCTCGCAGAGGCCGGTGCCCGGCTTCTCGTCGCGAAGGGCGGCCGCGGCGGGCTCGGCAATCAGCACTTCGCAACGAGCGTTCGTCAAGCGCCGCGTTTTGCCGAACGCGGCGAGCCCGGCGAGCGCGCGCACCTGCGTTTGGAACTCAAGCTGCTCGCCGATTGTGGAATCGTCGGCGTTCCCAACGCGGGGAAGTCTACGCTGCTCTCGGTCGTGTCGTCGGCGCGTCCGAAGATCGCCGACTATCCCTTCACGACGCTCGAACCGCAGCTCGGCGTCGTGCGCGTCTCCGACGAAGAATCGTACGTCATGGTAGACGTTCCCGGGCTCATCGAGGGCGCGCACGAAGGCGCCGGGCTGGGCGATCTCTTTCTACGGCACGTCGAGCGCACGCGCGTTTTGCTGCACTTGCTCGACGGATCGAAGCCGCTCGAAGAGATTCTCTCCGATAAGGAAACGATCGAACGCGAGCTCGGTGCGTGGAATCCGCGATTGCTGGAAAAGCCGGCACTGCTCGTGCTCAACAAACTCGACCTGCCGAACGCGCGCGAGTGCCTACCCGAGCTGCAGGCGCGTTTCCCCAACGTTCGAGGCATCAGCGCGGCGACGCATGACGGCGTCCGCGAGCTCGTGCTCGAAGTATGGCGCACGATCGAATCGGCCCCGCCGCCGGAGGTCGTCGCGCCGCAAGCCGTGCGCATCGAGCTGCGATCGCACGAAGCATTCGCGATCGAGCGTCAGGAAGACGGAGCCTTCGTCGTTAGCGGCGAGCGCGTCGAACGACTGGCGGCGATGACGAACTTCGATTCCGACGAGGGGCTCGCGCGGTTCGAGCGTGCGCTCGGGAAGATGGGCGTGGAGAAGCGCCTCGTCGAGCTCGGCGCGCGGGAAGGGGATACCGTTCGCATCGGGCCGTACGAGTTTACGTACTCATGAGAGTCGGCATCTTCGGTGGAACCTTCGACCCCATTCACAACGCGCATCTCTTCGTTGCCGAGTCCGCGCGCATTTTGGAACGCCTCGACCGCGTCTTGTTCGTCCCTACGGCCAACGCGCACTACCGCGAGAAGCCGCAGACCGACGCGGCGCATCGCTGCGCGATGATTCTCGGCGCGATTGCCGGCAACGAGGCTTTCACGCTCGACGACACGGATCTGCGCCCCGATTCGACGGGGTATACGGCCGACTTGCTCCCGAAGCTGCAGGCGAAGTTCGGCGCGAACCTCACGTTCATCATCGGTGCGGACTCGCTCGTGAATACGCCGTGGATGCGATTCGACGAAGTGCTGGAGGCGTTGGAGCGCTTCGTCATCGCGCCGCGTCCGGGCGTGCGGGCCGACGCGCTCGCGCGGGTCATTTCGGCGGTTCCGGCCGGGCTGCGCGATCGCGTCAGCTCTTTGAACATGCCGGAGATTCCGGAATCGTCGACGCTGATTCGCGGCTTGATCTCCCAAGGCCGCAGCATCCGCTATCTCGTGCCCGAACCCGTTTGGCGCTACATCGTCGCGCAGCGCCTGTACGCATACTCCGATGCGGACTAAACTCCCGGTCGCGGCGCTACTTGCGGCGGCGGCGCTCGGCGCCTGCTCCGCGACGCAGAGTCCCGACGACGCAGCCGTCTGCGCGGCGTATGCCGCGCAACGTTCGGGCGTTGAAGTCGTCGCCGGCGGTACGGTCTCGCGCGACCTCGGCGTCCGCGCCGGGCGCAGCAGCCCTCACGAAGGCTTTCTGCTGCGGCTCGACTCCGGCTGTAAGCTCGTCGTTCGCGTCGAGGCCAACACCGACTTCACCGGCGCCATTGCGCTTTCGCCGGGCGAGCGCGTCGCCGTGAAGGGCGAGTACGAGTACTATCCGCTCGGCGGGGTTATCCATTGGACGCACCGCGATCCGCGCGGGCGCCACGAGAACGGATTCATCAGCGCCGGCGGCGCGATGTACTATTGAGACTTCAGCGCATCGTTTTGGGCAGCGAGTCGCCTCGCCGGCTCGAACTCCTTCGCTCGCTTGGTCTCCAGGTGGACGTCGTGCCCAGCGGCTATGCCGAGCCGCCCTTCGAGCATCTTACGCCGGCCGAACTCGCTTCGTACCACGCGCGTGAGAAGCTCGCCGGCGTGCTCCGCCGGCTCGGCAGGAGCCCCGGCGTGCCGGTGCTGACGGCCGATACGGTCGTCGACCTGGACGGGACGGCGCTGGGAAAGCCCGCCGACGCGCCACAGGCGACGCGGATGCTCCGCTCGCTCTCGGGCCGCGAGCACGCCGTTCACACCGCCTTTGCGCTCGCGACGCCCAACGGCGGCGACGAAGGGCGCCTCACGACGCGCGTCCGCTTCTACCCCCTGGAGCCCGAGGAGATCGCCGAGTACGTCGCGACCGGCGAGCCGTTCGACAAGGCCGGCGCCTACGGGATCCAAGGTCGTGCGGCCTCGATGGTCGAGACGATCGACGGCGATTTTTACACCGTCATGGGCCTGCCGCTCGGCCGCGTCGTCCGAACGCTTCGCAGGTTGGGATTTGCGCTCCCTACACCGAAATAGCGTCGCCCCTGAGTGCCCACGAGCGGAGTCATCAGATCTTCACCTATCGAGACGAACGAAAACTCTTCGTACTGATCGCGATCATCATCGTGGCGGCTCTGCTGGCGCTGCTTCAAATCGGCGCGCAACGTAGCGGCGCGACCAGTCCAATTGCAAACGTCGGCAGTTCGATCTTTGCTGTCGCGCAGAGCGTGATCGCCGCGACGACGCGCACCGCGCGCACGACCGGCACGACGGTGATATCGCTGCCGCGCTTGGAGAGCGACAGCGCGCAGCTCCGCGACGAAAATCACCGGCTGGCTGCAGAGAACGCGCGGCTTCACGAGCTCGCCGCAGCCTACGCCGCGACGACGGCCGTCCGTCCCGTCGTGGCGCTCTACGACGGCATCGAAGCGCGCGTGATCGGCTTCCCGCCGGAGAACGAGTCGCGCGCCGTGACGATCGACCGGGGCTCGAACGCCGGCATCCACAAAGATGACGGGGTCGTCGCCGCCGAGGGCGTCGTAGGGCGCGTCGTCTCGGTCTCGCCGCTTTCGAGCACGGTGCTGCTCGTCACCGATTACGCGAGCCGCATACCCGCCGTCGTACGGCGCGGGCGCTGGTGGGGCATCGCGCGCGGCAACCTCTCGAGCGTCGTCATCGAGTACGTCGAGCAAGACGCACCTCTGCACGCCGGCGACGTCGTCGTTACGGGCGAGGGGCGATCGTTTCACTCGGGAGTACCCATCGGCACGATCGCCGCCGTCGAACGCGGCAATACGACGCTCTATCAGACGGCCATCTTGAAGCCTTCCGTCGATCTCGGCGCCCTCGACCGCGTTGTCGTCGTCTCGAAGTAAACCGCACGAGGCTCCGTTCGTCGGACCGCCTTGGTACGTCGCCGCGGCCTGGCTCGTCGCGGCCGTCATCGCGCAAACGACGATCGTGCACGCGCTCGCGATCCGCAACGTCGTTCCCAGCCTCGTTCTCGTGGTCGTCGTCTGGTATGCGATCCGGGTCGACGCGCGGCGCGCTGCGATCTACGGTTTGGCCGCTGGGCTCTGCGAAGACGTGCTTTCCCCCGGAACCGGGCCCGCATGGATGCTCTCAACCGGCATAAGCGCGGTCATCGCGAGCCTGCTCTCACGCGGTTTTTTTGCCGACTCCATTCCGCCCGTCATGGGAATCACGCTCGTCGCGACGCTGTTGCGTGCGCTGCTCTTCTGGGTCGCGATGGCGCTGTTGGGTTATCCCGCCGGACTCGGTACGATGCACCTGCACGAAGCGCTCTTCGCGGGCCTTCTCAACGCGGCGATCGTCGTCATCGCGATGATCGCGGGCCGGCGCTACGACGCTCTCAAACGGTGAGCCTGCCGCGAGGTGCGCGCCCGGCGGGATGGCGCCTCCCGGTGTGGCGTCTCGTCGCCTTTTGCGCGGTCGTCGCGCTCGCGCTCGCCGGCCTGGTCGGCCGCCTCATCGAGGTTCAGCTCGTCGACGGCGAACGCTATCGTGCCGCCGCACAGGCCAATCAAATTCGTTTGATTCCGGTCGCGGCGCCGCGCGGAATGATCTACGACCGGCACGGCGCGATCATGGCGCGCAGCAGCCCCTCCTTCGTCGTCGGATTGATTCCATCGGAGGTGCGAGATGCTCGCGGCGAGCTCGCAACGCTCTCGCAGATCGTCGGAGTAGACGAGGCAACCCTCTGGGATCGCCTGCTGCGTCACCGCGGCGTCGAGTATCCGAGTTTTGCGGCGGTCGCTGCGAACGAGCCGTACGGTCCGGTCGTGCTCGTCACCGGTCTCCCGGTGCCGACCGTCGCCCGGCTCTCCGAGGTGCTTTCGGATCTGCCCGGCGTCGACCTCGAGGTGCAGCCGATCCGCGATTATCCGCAAGGTCCGGTAGCCTCGCATCTGATGGGTTACGTCGGCGCGATCACGCAAGAAGAGTACGAACGGCTGAAATATCAGGGATACACGCCCAACGACGTGATCGGCAAGGACGGCCTGGAATTCTCCTACGACCGCTATTTGCGAGGTGTGCCCGGAGGCCAGCGCGTCGTCGTCGACGCGACCGGCGCGGTCGTTTCGGCGATCAAGCTGGGATCCAAACCGCCGATCTCCGGCGACGCGCTGATCACGAGCGTCGACTGGCGCTTGCAGCGAATCGCAGAGACGGCGCTTGCCGACGGACTGCGCGCCGCCGGTCGCGGGCACCGTCTCTCGGGTGCGGTCGTCGCCGAGGATCCTTGGAACGGCGGCATCCTCGCGCTTGCGAGTTACCCCAATTACGACGCGAACGACTTCGCCGCCAATCGTTGGAAACGCATTGCTCACGACCTGACCGATCCGTCGCAGCCGTTATTCGACCGGGCGATCGCCGCCGCCACGCCGACCGGGTCGACCTTTAAAATGGTTACCGGTTCGGCGGCATTGACCGAAGGCGTCGTGAAGGTCGATCAGGTCGTCTATGACACCGGCGGGTGGGACTGCGGCGGCTACTACGCGCGGGACATCGCGGCCGGCGGCCTCGGCAACACGACCTTCGTACCGGCGCTTGCCGCCTCGAGCGACGGCTACTTCTTTCGGCTCGCGTGGTGGCTCGGCAACGCTCGTCTGCGCAAATACGCGCTGGCATACGGACTCGGTTCGAAGACCGGGATCGATCTTCCGGGCGAAAACGAGGGCAATTGGCCGACCAATGCGTGGGAGATGCGCGCCTTTGGCGTTCCGATGGAACCGAGCGACGCGTGTTTCTTAGGCATCGGACAAGGCGCGATGCAAGCGACGCCGCTGCAGATGGACAACGTGGCCTCGGCCGTCATTAACGGCGGCACCTTGTACAGACCGCAGATCGTGCGAGAGATCCGCGGGCCGGACGGGCGCGTGGTCGTGCGCTTCACGCCGCAAGTAATTCGACAGGTTCCGGTTACCGCTTCCGCGCTGGCCGCGGTGCGCGCCGGGATGGCGAAAGTAACCGACCCGGGCGGCACCGCCTACGGCTTAGCCATCGATGGTCTACCGTACTCGGGGAAGACGGGCACGGTCGAGACGGCCGGTGGAAACGGGCCGAACACGACGTGGTTCATCGCCTGGGCGCCTACGGCGCACCCGAAACTGACGTTGGCAGTCTTCGTCGATCGCAGCGGCGGGTATGGCGCGACGGTAGCCGCGCCGATCGCGCGCCAGATTCTCGTCAAATACTTTAACAAAAAACCGTAGCGTGGCGCCGGGGAGGCCTAGCTCAGCAGTTCGAGCGCTCGCGCGAGTCGCGTCGAGCGCTCTCCGCGATGCGTTGCAAAAAAACGCTCGAGTTCGTCGTTGCGGCCGCCGCCGGCCAGGGCTCGGGCCGCCGCCAGCGCGACCGCTTCGTCGGAATCATCGAGCGCGCGTTGCAGCAGATCGACGCTCGTGGGATCCTCGACCGCGGCGATCGCGAAGATGAAGTCGACGCGCTGCGCCGCGGAGAGCTTGGAGTACTGCGAGGCAACGAAGTCGTCTGCCGGCGGTTCTTCCCGGCGAAAGGCACGCGTGAGCGCCGAAAAAATTCCGGGAGCCACCTTTAGGCGACCGAGTGCAGCGACGCGACGACCGCATCGAGCGCGGCATCGAGCGCGGCATCGTCGTGGTTCTGCAGCGCGTCGATGAAATCGTTTGAATCGGCGTCAAGCAACGCGTCGAGCGACTCGATCAGCCGCGCGCGATACTCCGAGTATTGCGCGCCTTGCGAAGGCAGAAGCCGGGCGAGCGCGGCCCAAGGCAGCGCCGTGGCAAGCGGTGCCGAGGTTAAGCGGTCGCCGAGCTCGCGCAGTTTGCCGGCGTCGAATTCACCGCGCAGAGCGAGCGCGATCGTCGGCGATTCGACCGGCATCCCTCGTGCCGAGGCCGTCTCGGCGATCAGTCGTTCGAGGGTGGAGCGCAGCGACGGCGTCTCCACGTCGCGCGGCGCGATCGCATAACCGGGCAGTCGCAGTTTGATGAAGAGACGATCGAATTCGTCGCGCAGGAGTTCCTTGGTTGCGCCCAGCGCGGCGCAGTGCGCGTCGCCGATGGCGTCGGGTAAGAAGGCGCGCAGTGCGAACAGGTGCGTGATTAACCCGGTGAAGCGCGCCTCGCGCAGGAAGCGTGCCGTCCGGTCGACGCGCTGCGCGGTAAGCGCCGTCAGCGTCGCCGTGGTCTCGACGGCTTCGACTGCGCCTGCGCTTTCGTACTCGGCTATGCCGTCGGGCTCGCCTTGCACGCCCGGCGAGAGTTGCGGCAACGCCAACGCCCCGTTACCCTCGGCGACCGGCGTCGCCGGCGGCAGCTGTACGAAACGATCTTCGGTGAGCGCGGGCGTGCGATCGCTCAGCGCCGGACCGATCATGCCGTCGAGGCCAAACGGCAGTCCCGCGATCGCGTTGGCGAAGATCGGCGTCGCCCGAACGCGCAGTTCATTCGAGGCGATCTCGTCGTCGCGATCTCCGTCGTAGCGAACGCGCGCGCTCAGCTCGATCGACGTACCACCCGCGATGGCATTGTGAACCACGCTGCGCCAGCGAATCGCGGCTTCGACGCCCGGGTCGACTTCGCTGAGAATGACGCCTTGCCCCGAACAGACCGGCGGGAGCAGCCCGGCGTCGCGAATCGGGACGTCGTTGATCGTCGTGGAGTTGGGAACGTAGATGAGCGAATCCGGCATCGCCGTCTGTATCGCGACGAGGCGCGCGGTTCCGTCGCCGCCGTTGCGCACGTGCAGCGTCCACTCCACAGTCTCCCCCGGCGAGACGACGTCTGCGGGATCACTGCGAAAGGCGCCGACGGAAAAGTTCGGCTCGGCGCTAGTCGCGATCGTCAAACGCGCCAGCGGCACGGGAAGAACGCCGTCGGCGGTGATGACGCCGTCGACGGTCACCGGCCAATCTTTGGCGAGCCCGCGAAGCAGGCGCATTCCGAGGCGAGCCCGCACGGACGCCCCCGGTGCCAGCTCGCCGAAGAGGAGTGACGACTTCTCCCGCGTCGCGCCGTCGACGCTTTCGAGCCGCGCCTCGGACGAGAGGTAGGTGCGCAGGCGGACGTCGTGGGCAGTATCCGTGCCCACGTTCGTGAGGAGAACGTCGACTTCGGCGAGCTGGTTCGGGCGCAGCACCTGCTCGCCCGCGAGATCCAAACGCGAGGATTCCGCGTCGAAGGCAGGATGCGAATCGACCCGCCAGGACGCCTCGGAGAGGCGGATCTCGCC
Organism: Candidatus Cybelea sp.; assembly: GCA_049285915.1. GTDB lineage: Bacteria > Vulcanimicrobiota > Vulcanimicrobiia > Vulcanimicrobiales > Vulcanimicrobiaceae > Cybelea. The sequence continues at coordinate 13,155 of JBAQAW010000107.1, forward strand.
GAGTTCACGGGTGTGCAGGCCCGCGCCGATTCGGATCTCGGTCGCATCGGCACATGGTGAGGGTGCGCGAGCCCGCAGCGTCAGACGCCGGGAACCGTACGCCTCGATCGCGCCGAGCTCGACGGTATCGCGATGCGAGCCGACCGCGCTGCGTTCGATCGAGAGCCGCGAACCGCCATCGAAAACGCCGACGTCCTCCAGCGGCGGTACGATGCGCAGCCGCAGCACGCCGTCGTTCGCGTCGGCGCTTCCCTCGTTTTCGAGTGCGACGACAGCTTCGATTTCGCCGCCCGGCGCAACGGTCGCATTTCCCGTGCGGGTCAGCGTGTTGCGGCGCGGCGCGAAAGCCGGTTCCGAGCGGACCACGACGCTGCACTCCAAACGCCGCTGGCTCTGTGCTCCCGACGGTTCCCAGTCGAGCGTCGCCGTCGCCGAGACGATCGTTCCGTTCGCTGCCGGGGCGAGCAGGACGGCGTCGGCGCAGAGCGTGACCCCCGTACCGGGGCCGATTGGGCCGAGCCCGAAACGCAGCTCTTTGCGACGTTGTGGAACCGGGCGGCCGTCGATCGTCGTCGCGCCGCGGACGAAGAGCAGCGCGTCGGAGAGCTCGATGTGGGCGGTTACTCTGGTCGCGGCGGCGCTTCCGGTGTTGAAGGCGCAAAGCGTGAAGCGCACCTGCTGTCCGGGTCGCAAATCCGCAAACGGCACGGCGCCGAACGAGGTGTGCGTGTCGCTGAAATCGGGGGCGGACGCCACGGTAAGCGACGCCGGCTCGAGTTGGAAGCCCGCCGTCTCCTGCGAAGCAATTTCGGCGCGCGCGACGACCTGCGTGCCTCCGGCCAGCGGGTTGTCGATCGTGAGGCGATAGACGAGCGTGGCCGAGGCGCGGGCCGGGAGCGACTGGAGGATGACCGGCGCGTGCAGCCGGTCGAATGACGCGCCGAGTTCGCGTTCGATCTCCCGACCGTTGAGCGCAGCCGAGCCCGCGACGTACGTCGCGTTTTCCGGAATGGGGGACGCGACGATCACGTCGCGCGCGGTCGATTCGCCGGCGTTGTGAATGCGAATCGTTACTTGCGCATGCGAGCCGGGGACGGGGTCGGCCAGCGGCTCGATCGCGATCCGCGTCAGCGCGTTGGCCAGCTGCGGTTTGCTGCGAGCGACCAGCCGGACGACGTTCGAGCCGGTCGGCGGCAACTCGAACGAGGCGACCGCGGCCTGAAGTTCGACAATCGTACCGTTCTCGATCGCGCCGGCGACGCTGTAGGCGATTTCGACGCGACGCTCTTCATTGGGCGCCACGTCGCCGACCGTCGCGCCCGCACGAGAGAGCAGAGGCGAGTTGCCGAGTTCGTCGTCGAGCTCACGGCCGTTGAGGCGGCCGCTGCCGACGAGATAGACGAGCCCGTCGGGGACGTTGAAACGAATCCGAACGCCGGTCGCCGGCGCGCCTCCGTGATTGCGGAACGTGAAGGCGGCCTGGACCGTTACTCCAGGTTCCAACTCGCGCTCGGGCGAAACCACAAGCGTCCGCAGCCGCTCCGGCAACGTCGGTGCTCCAGGCGCAAAAACCTCAGAAAGAGGTCGCATGACGCGGGGACGTTTCGCCGCAGGCAACGGCGCTCCCGCGCTCGCGCGCGCCGTGCGTTACAATGTTTTCAGGGAGGATCGCTTACAGTATGCTCGCAGTTCACGAAGACCGTCTGGCCGCCGCCGTCGCGCGGCTGGGTGCGGAGAACGCATTCGAGATTCTGGCCCGCGCTCGAGAACTCGAAGCTGCCGGGCGCCGCGTCGTCCATATGGAGATCGGCGAGCCCGATTTCGACACGCCGGCCGAAATCAAGAAGGCTGCGGTAGACGCACTCTACGATAACCACACGCACTACACGCCGTCGAGCGGGCTGCTCGCGCTGCGCGAGACGATCGCCGATTATGCCAGCCGTTTTCGCGACGTTACGCCCGCCTGGAACGCCGACAACGTCGTAATCTCACCCGGAGCGAAGCCGGTGATCTGGAACACGCTGAGCGCGCTGCTCAATCCCGGCGACGACTTCATCTACTTCGACCCCGCTTATCCTGCATACGCCTCGGCCGCGAGCTACCTGGAGGCCAACGTGCACGCCATTCCGCTTCGGGAATCGCGCAACTGGCGCATGGACCTCGACGAGCTCGCCCGCCGCGTTTCGGCCAAGACGAAACTCGTCGTGATCAACTCGCCGCACAATCCGACCGGCGGCGTGCTGACGCGCGGCGACCTGGAGTTTATCGCCGAGCTGGCGGAGCGGTACGATTTTCTCGTTCTCGCCGACGAAATTTACAGCCGCAACTTTTACCTGGACACGCCGTTTTTGTCGATATCGTCGCTGCCGGGCATGCGCGAGCGAACCATCGTCGTCGACGGTTTCTCGAAGGCCTATGCGATGACCGGCTGGCGGCTCGGGTATGCGATCCTGCCGGAACGGCTAGCACGCACGGTCACGCTCTTCAACAACAACACGTTTAGCTGCGTCGCCACCTTCGTCCAGATGGCCGGGATTGCGGCGCTGACCGGGTCGGACGAGCCGGTGCTGCGGATGAATGAGATCTTTCGCCAGCGCCGCGACCGGCTCGTGAACGGTCTCAATCAAATCGCCGGCGTCTCGTGCTTGCTGCCGGAAGGCGCGTTCTACGCATTTCCAAACGTCTCGTCGATCACGAAGGACGACCGCGGGCTTGCGAAGTTTCTCCTGGAGGAGGGCGGCGTCGCTTGCGGCGGCGGCTCTTCGTTCGGAGCGGCCGGCAAAGGCTATCTGCGGTTCTCTTATGCGGCGTCGCTGGAAGATATCGATTGGGCGCTGGGATCGATCGAGCAGAATCTGCCGAAGTTCAAGGGGTAAGCTTCATCGCGCGCCGGACGCCGGCGAGCGTATCGGCGGCGATGGCGCGCGTGCGCGCCGTTCCGTCGGCGATGATCTTCCTTACCAGCGCGGGATCGCCGCGATACTGCGCGTAGCGTTCGCGCACCGGGCGCAAATAGGCGTTGAGCGCTTCGGCGAACTCGGTCTTATCTTGCACGCAGCCGAGCGCTCCGGACCGGCAGGCTTGCGCGACTGCGTCGAGCCGCAACGGATTGACGAAACGCCATAAAGCAAAGAGCGGGCAGATCTCCGGACGCCCCGGATCGCCGCGCCGAACCTTGAGCGGATCGGTCAGCATCGAACGCACCTTCTGCGTCGTGGTCTCTTCGTCGTCGGCGATCAGAATGGCGTTGTTGTAGGATTTACTCATCTTGCGCCCGTCCGTACCGGGAATTTCGGGAAACTCGGAGAGCGTCGGCTTGGGCTCGACGAGGATCTCGTCGCCCTCGCCGTAGAGGTGATTGAACCGGCGGACGATCTCGCGCCCGAGCTCCAGATGCGCGACTTGATCTCGGCCGACCGGAACGTATTGTCCCCGCACGACGGCGATGTCGCAGAGCTGAAGCAGCGGATATCCGAGAAAGCCGTAGGTCGCAATGTTCTGACCGAGCGCTTCGATCTGCCCCTTGTACGTCGGTACGCGTTCGAGCCACGAGACCGGCGTGATCATCGAGAGAAGCGTGTGCAACTCGGAAATCTCGGGAACGGCGGACTGCAGAAAGATCGTGGAGCGTTCGGGGTCCACGCCGGCGGCCAGCCAAACGGCAACCATCGCTTCGCGCGCGTCCGCAACGACCTGCGGATCGGCGAACTCCGTCGTATACGCGTGCAGATCGGCGATCTCGAAGAACGCATCGTCGTTCTCGCAATACGTTTCCCATTGCGTGAGAACGCCGACGAGATGACCGAGGTGAAGCGGCCCGCTGGGCCGCATCCCCGACATCACGCGCCGTTTGATCGGATTCATTCGCGCGTCAATGCGGCTAGCTAACGGCGAATGCCTGTCAGCAGCGCTAATGCTTGGCGATTTCAGCCCGCACGAAGGTGCGCGCGGCGCGTACAGCGTGACGCAACGCGCTTCCCGCCGCAAGTTCGCAAGCCAGCGCCATCGCGAGCGTGCAGCCGGTGCCGTGCATCGAGCCGGCAATTCGCGAATCGCTCAGGACCTCGACGCCTTCTGCGGAAGCGAGCGCGTCCGCCGGCTCGCCTTCGAGGTGGCCGCCGGTCAATAAGACCGCGGCCGCGCCGCGCTCGCGCAGCCGTCGCGCCGACTCGCCCAAGCGCTCGCGGTCGATGCTGCCGCAGTCCAAGAGAAAGGCCGCCTCCGCGAGGTTCGGGGTTAGTATGACGTTGGGCAAGCGTGCGAGTTCGTCGCGCAGCGCCTCGCGGGCCGTTGCGTCGCCGAGCTCGCCGCCGCGGCTGGCGCGCAGTGCAGGATCGACGACCGCCGTTAACCACGGCCGCTCCGCAATCGCGGCGGTAATGGAGCGAACGGCCTGCGCCGTCGGCAAAGCGCCGACTCTGACCGACCCGGCGCTCTCCCACGGCAGGACGCGCAGCTGGCTTTCGAACAGATCGGCGGCGACCGGCCGCAGCGCGACGACGCCTCCGGCGTCCTGCGCGCTGATCGCGGCGACCGCGGTGAAGACCCGCGCTCGAAACGCGCACCCGACGACGAGGTCGCGGCCGACCCCCGCGACGTTCCAGGGATGGGTCGTGCCGATGGACAGGACGATGCTCGCCATAGCGGCTACCCCGCCTCGGCCCAGGTACGCAGAAGCCGCCGTGCGGCTTCGTTTACGTCGGGTGCATGGAGCGCGGAGATGACCGCCGCCATGGCGACGCCGGTCGCCCGCACCTCCCTCAAATTCTCCGGACCGATGCCGCCGATCGCCGCTACCGGAATGCGCGTGCGCGCGGCAAGGGCACGCAGGCCCGCAAGACCGATTGGCGCGCCTGCATCGGCTTTCGATGAGGTCGCAAAGACGGAGCCGACACCGAGGTAGTCGACGTCGCGCCGGGCGGCGCGGGCGACTTCGCCGGCGGTGCTGCACGAGAGCCCGATCAACCGCTCTTTCGCCGCGGCGCGCACGGCCGGCGGCTCGTCGAACCCGTCGTCGCCGGGGCCGAGGTGAACGCCGTCGCAGTCGAACTCGATCGCACGCCGCCAGTCGTCGTTGAGGATGAGGAGCGCGTCGTGGCGGTGCGTGAGCGACCGCAACCGGCGCAGCGTTTCGGAGCGGAAAGCGCTCTTCGGGCGATACTGAACGACGCGAATCCCCGCCTCGAGGATCGCTTCCGCGCGACCGGCGACGCCGTCTTCCTCGTTGAGAATCGCGTAGATTCCCGATAAGAGCGCGACGCGCTGGACGCGCGTTACGCGCGAGGGCGCATCCGTTGCCATAACACGACGTTGGCGATTACGTAGGCGATGTAAACGACTGCAACGGCGATCGCGAGCGCGAGGCTGTGACGCGCGAGCGAGAGCGGAACGAGAATTCCGAAACATAGAATCCCGGCCATGACGAGTGCGACGATGCGCGAGATCGGAAAGAGCACGAAGTTTCCTACGACTCCGTGCGCAGCAGCAGATCGCCTAAGCGCACGAGGTCGCCGTCGTTCTGAAAACGCAGCTCGATCCGGCCGCCGCGGCCGGTGCGCACGAGCGCTGCGTGCGTGCCGAAACGCTCGCGCAGGCGCCGTTCGAAATCCTCTTCGTCGGCGGAGAGTCCGCGAGGTACGGGGCGGTCCCTTTCCGGCGCCTGCGTTTCGCCGTTTGCAAGGCGCTCGAGGCTGCGTACCGTCAAGCCTTCGTTTACCGCGCGCCGCGCGAGCGTCACGCGCTGCGGCTCCGGCGCCGCCAACAACGCGCGCGCGTGGCCGGCAGAGAGCTCGCCGCCGACCAACATCGCTTTGATCGTTTCAGAGAGGCCGAGCAGACGCATCGCGTTGGCGACGGCCGGCCGGCTCTTGCCGAGCCGGCGCGCGACTTCTTCTTGCGTGAGCGCGTGTTCGTCGATCAAGTATTGAAAACCGGCGGCCTCTTCGAGCGGATTGAGGTTCTCGCGCTGCAGATTTTCGACGATGGCGAGCTCGAGCGTCTCGCGGTCGTCGCTGGTTCGAACGATGGCGGGAATCGCGTTTCGCTGCAGCGCCGCGCAGGCGCGCCAACGCCGTTCCCCGGCGATGAGCTCGTAACCGTCGCCGCGACGGCGGACGATGATTGGAACGAGCACGCCGTACTGCGCAATCGACGCTTTCAGTTCGTCAAGCGCGTCGCCGGCAAAATGCTTTCGCGGTTGAAACGGATTCGGCGTGATCTGGCCGAGCGGTATCTCGCGTACGATCTCCTGCGAGCCGCCCACCGGCACCGGGCTCTCGCCGAGCAGTGCGGCCAATCCTCTACCTAAGCCGCGCCGCGCGGTCATGCCGAAGCTCGCGCCGGTTCGAGCATCTCGCGCGCAACCGCGATATAGGCTTGCGCGCCGCGGCTCTTGAGATCGAAAAGGATTACCGGTTTGCCGAACGACGGTGCTTCGGAGAGCCGCACGTTACGGGGGATTTGCGTTTTGAATATCTCGCGCGGAAAGTACTTCTCGAGCTCGCGAATCACATCGACCGCTAAACGAGTGCGGCCGTCGAACATCGTGACGAGCACGCCGCTGACGTGAAGCGTCGGATTGAGCGCGTCTCGCACTCGCCAAATGACGCTGGTAAGCTGGGCGAGGCCTTCGAGCGCGTAGAACTCGGCTTGCACCGGAATAATGCAGTCTTGGGCCGCGGTCAGCGCGTTGATCGTCAACAATCCCAGCGACGGGGGCGAGTCGATCAGCACGAAATCGTACGAGTTCGCGAGCGGTTCGAGCGCTTGACGAAGCCGAGTCTCGCGCGAGAGCGCGGCGACCAGCTCGACGTCGGCGCCCGCGAGATTGATCGTCGCCGGGGCGAGATGGAGGTTCTCGACCTCCGTCTGAACGACGATGTCTTCCAGCGGGGCCTCTTGCAGGAGCGCGTGGTAGACGTCGTGTTCGAGCTGCGTTTTATCGATGCCTAACCCGGTCGTCGCATTGCCTTGAGGATCGGCGTCGACGACGAGGACGCGCCGGCCGAGCATCGCTAAGGCCGCGCCGAGATTGACGGCCGTCGTGCTTTTTCCGACGCCGCCCTTCTGATTGACGAGCGCAATGATGCGGCCCAGAACTATTCTCCGAGTCTTTCCGGCGGCTGCGGACGTTCGAGATACTGCTCGAGGATTTGCAGCAGCAACGCCCGCTCGTTACGTCGGGGCTCGTCGGTGACCTGCTCGAAGAGCCAGCGCAGCGCCTCCCCTACCCGGCGGTCGCCGCCGAAACCGGGGGTAACGTCGCCGCGGCGGCGCAGGGCGGCGATAACGTCGTCGCCGTCTACCGCGAGATCGGTGACGGCGAAGGCCGGCTTGCGGTCGATCTCCGCGCGGACCCGCGCCTCGAAGAGCTCGTTGTCGTTGCTGCGCTTGGGCAACCCGCTGCCGGCGATGTCGGCGTGCCGTAGTGCGAACAGGTGTTCGATTTGAGAGGGCTCCGCCCGGCGGATGAAGCGGCGAAGCGCGGCGTCGCCCGCATCGGGATCGGCGTTGTACATGTGCTGCCGCACCAAGTGCGCGACCGTCCTGACGGCCTCGGCCGGAAAGCGGAAACGCTCGAGCATCCTCTCTGTCATTTTAGCGCCGACGATTTCGTGCTTATAGAAGTGCGGACCGTCCTTGGTGCGGGGTTTTGCGACGTCGTGCAGCAGGCCGGCGAGCCGAAGCGTCAGATCGCCCGGGGGCGCGGCGTCGACCGTTGCCATGATATGCCCCCACACGTCGTGGGCGTGCCACTCATTCTGCTCGACGGCGATGCCCTCGAGCAGCTCGGGCCATACGTACCGCAGCACGTTCGTCTCGCGCAACAGCTCGAGGCCGATCGAGGGCTTTTTCGCCAATTTTAGCAACTTCGTCAGCTCGTCTTGAATGCGTTCGGCCGCGACGCTGGCCACCAACGGTGCGGCCTGCGTCATCGCCGAGCGCAGCGCGGGCGTCGTTTCGTATTCGAATCTCGCGGAGAATTGGGAGGCGCGCAGCATTCGCAGCGGGTCCTCGACGAACGTCTGCGGGGAGAGAATCTCGATTCGGCGCAAGCCGATGTCGCTGCCGCCGCCGTACGGGTCGATCAGGTCCCCCGCCGGAAGCGCCCGGGCCATCATGTTCATGCGGAAGTCGCGCCGGGCGAGATCCTCTTCAAGCGTCACGTCCGTCCCGCTCTGGATCGCGAAATCGCGGTGCCCGATTCCCGTCGAGCGCTCGCGCCGCGGCAGGGCGACGTCCACCGTCTCGCCATCGACGGTAACCTTCAGAACGGCAAACGAGGCACCCACGAGATCGACCCGGCCGATTTGCCGTAAGCGCTCCACCAGCTCCTCGAGAGCGACGCCGACGACGACATAGTCGGAGTCGACTGCCTGCGGCGTTTCAATCTGGGCCGCCTGGGCACGCAACTCGTCGCGGACGCGTCCGCCGACCGTGAAAAGGGATTCTGCGGGAAGGGCCGCCGCGAGCCGAAGATCGAGCGGAGAAGGTTTCACGTGGAACTACCCGGTGAAACAGAATCCGTGGCTAAGCCGTAGCGGTCGACCATCGCCTGGAGCCGGCCGTACGAGTGGTCGTCGATCTCCTCCCAGGGCAGCGCCCGAAGCAACGGGATGAGCTCGGAGCGCAGTGCCGGCCCGCGAATCATAAGCTGGAAATAGTGGCGTCCTCCGTGATGGTAGGGCCCGTAGAGGCGGGAGAGGGGAATTCGATCGCGCATCCATCTCAGAAGCTGCTCGTGCCGGACGTGCATTTTAAGCGTGATTTGCGGCTGTTTGCCGTCACCGCCGAGGTGCCCCTGGGCGATCAAAAGGCCGAGGATCAAACCCTTTTCGAAATCGGATCGAGGCTCTTGCAAACTCCTTCACCTCTGGAGGCTCCTTGTTTCACCGGTAGGTTTCCCGTGAAACAGCAGCGCTCCTCGCTCACGAACAGAGCGGACGCTTTTGGGCGAGGCCGCTGCGGCGCGGGAAGCGGGGCGGCGTGACTCGCTCTTTTTTCAGCAGCACGATTCGGCGTTCGCCCGCCAGGGGGAGAACTTCGTCCAGGCGCGCCCCGAGAACGAGTACGGCATCTTCGAGGCTCGTCCGCTCGGCCTCATCGGCCCGGCCGCGCTGCAAAATGCCCGTCCCGCCCATGGCGATCAGCGGGAGGAGCAACTCGGCCGTCGCAGGGGCCGTCGCGACCGCCCGGCAGGTCCCGCTGGCGAAGCGCTCGCGTAGATCGAGCTGGTGACCGGCCGTTTCGGCGCGTTCCGCGACCACGTGCCCGCGCAGCGCGAGGCGATCCAAAATCTCCTCGAGCAGTCGCGCTTTTTTCACGGTTGCCTCGATCAGGGTGACTTCGAGGCCCGTGGCGATCGCCACGGGAATCGCGGGGAAGCCGGCCCCAGAGCCCACGTCGACGTAGGGGGCGCGGACGTATGGAACGACGCTCAGGCTGTCGGTGATATGTTCGGCGATCTCGGATTCCGATTTGGCGCCGGTGACGTTGAAGCGCCGATTCCCTTCGAGGACCAGAGCGCCATAGAGCGCGAGCCGCCGCACGACTTCGGGATCGGTGCGGACCTCCGCGAGTAAAGCCTCCAACTCGGCCGCCGCCCTCTCCGACACCGCGTTATCCGGGGGCGGTCGTGAGCTCGCGCCGCCCCTTGTGCAGGAAAAGGCCGACGATTGCGACGTCGGAGGGTGTAATTCCGGGGATCCGGCCGGCCATGCCGAGGGTGCGCGGCCGGCGCGAGCCGAGCTTCTCACGCGCCTCACGCGAGAGCGCGGCGATGGCCGCGTAGTCGAAATCCGGCGGAATCGTGGCATTTTCGCTCTTTGCGGCCCGCTCGATAGCCAATTCTTGGCGCCGAACGTAGCCCTCGCACTTGAGCTCGATCGCGAGCCGCTCGCCGATTCCAGGTTCGAGCGGAGGATCGAAACGGGCCGCGACGTCCGCGAATCCCAGCGCGGGGCGGCGCAGCGCGTCGGCAATCGTGTGACCGGCGTCGAAGCGCTCGGCGCCGATCGGGTGCCGTCCTATCCGGGTTCCGTCGGCGCGGCTCCGCCCCGTTTCGAGCGCCGATCGGCGCTGTTCGAAGCGCTCCCACTGCGCGTCTGCGACCAGTCCGATCTCCCGCCCGACGGGCGTGAGGCGCAGATCGGCATTGTCGTGACGCAGCACGACGCGGTGCTCGGCGCGCGAGGTCAACATCCGATAGGGCTCGTCGACGCCTCGGGTCACCAAGTCGTCGATCAGAACCCCGATGTAGGCTTGCGAGCGGCTTAGGCGCAGCGGTTCTTCGCCGCGGGCCGCGCGTGCCGCATTGACTCCGGCGATCAGCCCTTGCGCTGCAGCCTCCTCGTAGCCGGAGGTTCCGTTGAGCTGGCCGCAGTGATAGAGGCCGCCGATACGGCGGGTCTCCAGGGTCTCGCGAAGTTCGGTCGGGGGAACCATATCGTACTCGACGGCATACCCGGGTCGGAGCATCAAGCATGCCTCGAGTCCCGGCAGCGTTCTCAGCATCGCCAACTGGATCTCGGCCGGGAGCGAGGTGGAGAAGCCGCCGACGTAGAGCGTCGGCTCCTCCCAACCCTCGGGCTCGAGGAATATCTGATGGGTCGGGTTGTGCGCGAACTTTACGACTTTGTCTTCGATCGATGGGCAATATCGCGGGCCGACTCCGCGAATCAGATCCAGTCCGTAAAGTGGCGAAAGGTGTAGATTCTCCCGCACGAGCGCGTGAGTTCGCGCGTTGGTCTCGGTCAGATAGCACGGCAGCTGCGGTCCGGCAAAGCGTGCTTCGCTCGAGTAGGAAAAGAGCAGTGGGGTCGGGCTGGGCGGCTGGAGCGTCACGGCCGCGTAATCGACGCTCTGCTTGTCGATTCGAGGCGGCGTTCCCGTCTTGAGGCGCTGCGTGGGGAAGCCAAGCTCGCGGAGTGCCTGCGCCAGTCCGGTTGCGGGGGCTTCGCCGAAGCGGCCTTCGGCGCGGACGGTCTCTCCGCAAAACGACTTCCCGCCGAGGAACGTCCCCGTTGCAAGGACGACCCTTTTGGCCGAGAACGTGCGCCCCCCGGCACAGCGGACGCCGCGCACCTCTCCGTTGCGAACGATCAGGGCCTCGACGAGGCCGGCGACAATCTTGAGGTTGGGCGTCTGGTGCAGCAGGCCCGTCGCGAGCCGGCGATAGGCCGGTTTGTCCATCTGCTGGCGCAGCGCGCGAACCGCAGGCCCCTTGCTCTCGTTGAGAAAGCGCGCGTGAAGGCTGCAGCGATCCGCCAGGCCGCCCATCGCGCCGCCGAGCGCATCGATCTCGCGGACGAGCTGCCCCTTTGCGCTGCCGCCGATCGACGGATTGCAGGGCAGCGTGCAGATCTTATCGGGATCGCCAGTAATCAGCAGCGTTGGGACGCCGAGGCGGGCGGCGGCAAACGCGGCCTCGACGCCGGCATGACCGCCGCCCACGACGATCGTGCCGGCATCGTCGAGCATCGAACGTTAGGTGGCGGGCGCCACCGCAGCGGTCGACGCGTGCGAGCGAAGACGCAGCGAGAACGCGATCATCATGATGCCGAAAACGATCGCGTACGCGCCGATCAGCCAGATGATCGCAAGCGCGCCGGCGAGCGGCCTCCAGAGCATCAAAACGCCGAAAGCGATCGATGCAAGTCCGCCGAGGATGAGCCAGAACTCGTTGCTGATATGCTTGCGCAGTTGAAAAGCCGCGACGATCTCGAGGATGCCGGTGATGAACGCCCACGCCGCAATCGTGAGATAGAGCGCGAACAGCGTAATGCCGACGTCGTAGAACGTGATTGCCGCGATCAATATTCCGACGATTCCTTCAATCAGCAGCGGCCACCAGCGCGGCTGATGCTGCTCGGCCGCGCGAATCGTCGCGTAAATCGCGAAGACGCCGTCGATCAGCGCGTAGGCGCCGAAGAGAATTCCGATCGCGAGGATCGTCGCACCGGGCCATAAGAGAGCCAGGAGGCCGAAGATAATTGCCGCGATTCCGCGGACGAGCAGCACCCACCAGTTGCGGGCGACGACGTCGACTAAACCTTTTGCTAGCATATGCGTTACTCGAGCTCTTTGCCGTTGGCAAGAAAGACGCGCGTAACCGTGCAGAGCTTGGTCTGCGGACCTTCCCAAACTTCGCCTACCAGCGCGTCGGTAAGATTGTGATTGATTTGAGCGTTCTGCGCAAACGAGCCGCGATCGACCAGAAGGTACGTGTGCTTGCGATACTTCACTTTGAAATCCACTTCGGTTGCGGGCGACGCGTGCGTGTTGTAATAAACGACGTTGATACCGTTGGTTTGATTGCCGCCGTTGGAGTTGACGACGCAACTGCCGATCGTGATGCCGAGGTTCGATTCGACCTTGGCCGAGACGACGCACGGCGGCAGGAGCGCCGCAAGCGTCAACCCCAAGAGAAAAGGGCGTCGCATAGGGTTTCTCTCCTTCCTGAGTGGCGTGTTATTTTCCGATGCAAAAGCGGGAGAAGATGCCGGCGATGATTTCTTCGGCAGCCACCGGCTCGCTTACATGCCCGAGCGCTGAAAATGCGTGTCCGAGCTCGGTTGCGGCGAAATCGACGGGTTCGTCCGCGGCGAGCGATTCGAGTGCCTGGCGCAGCGCCGCGAGCGAGTCGTTGACGGCCTCGAACTCGTGCAACGCCGCCAGATGCGGACGCGTCGCATCGAAGTCCGCGCCGCGCCAGCCCGCCTGCGCGATCGCGTCGCGCAGCGCTTGCAGCGTCGCGGGCTCGCTCACGCTGCCGGTCACGGCTCCCGGATGGCGGCTTGCCAGGGCCGCATCGGTCCCGAGATCGGCCTTGTTGAGATAGAGAATGCGAGGCCGTCGCGCCGTGCGGTCGATGAGCTGCTCGACGTCGGGGCCGGCAGCCTGTGAGCCGTCGATGACGACCAGGGCGACGTCGGCCGCCTCGAGCGCCGCCTGCGTTCGGGCGATTCCAAAGGCCTCGAGCCGGTCGGCCTGGCGGCGAATTCCCGCCGTATCGATCAGTCGAACCGGGACGCCGTCGACGGCGAGGACCTCCTCGATCGTGTCGCGAGTCGTTCCGGGGATCTCCGAGACGATCGCGCGTTGCGTGCCCAGCAGCGCGTTGAGCAGCGAGGATTTGCCGGCGTTGGGCGGGCCCACGATCGCGACCGCGAGGCCTTCGCGAAGGATCCGTCCGGCCTCGCCCTCGCGTCGCAGGCGTTCGAGCCGCCCGCGGAGCGGAGCGATCCGATCGGCGAGGGCCGCACGATCCGGCTCGGGGACCTCATCGGGAAAGTCGATCGCTCCCGCGAGCTCCTCGACGATCGAAGCGAGCCCCGAACGAATTTCCCGAACCTCGCCGCCGACGCCGCTCTCGAGGTTCGCCAGCGCCGCGCGGGCGGCGCGCCGCGTCCGGGCTTCGATCAGGTCGGCAACCGCCGCGGCCTCGTGCAGGCCCAGCTTGCCGTTGAAAAAGGCGCGGCGCGTGAACTCTCCGGGCTGCGCGAGGCGCGCACCCCCGGCCAGCAGCGCACGAACGACCTCGCGCACGACCACCGGGGACCCGTGGGTTTGCAGCTCGAGGAGATCCTCGCCCGTATAGCTGTTCGGTGCGGGAAAGAGCAGCGCTAGGCCGCGATCGAGCGGCTCGCCGTCTTCGTCCAGCAGCGTCGCCCGGGTCGCGACACGCGGCCGCAGCGGGGATTTCGTGCGCACGAAGCGCTCGGCGAGCCGGCCGATGGCCGGACCGCTGAGGCGAACGATGCTGACGGCGCCCGTTCCCGGCGGCGTCGCTACGGCGACGATCGTTTCGTCAGAGGCGTTCGTCACGTCCGGGCCTGCGGCGAGGCGCCGGCGTTAGCGAGGAAAAATAACGACGCGCCGCTCGGGCTCTTCACCTTCGGATTCGGTGCGGACCAGCTCCGATTCGGCGAGCGCCAGATGGACGATCTTTCGCTCTGACGGCAGCATCGGCTCGAGCTTTTGCGGCGTTTTTTCGCGCACGCATCGCTCGAGGGTCGCAAGCGCAAGGCTCTTGAGCTGCTCGGCGCGGTGCGCGCGGTACCCCTCCGCATCGATCGTATAGTAGTGGCGATTGTTGCGCACGCCGGCGTTGAAGGCGTTGTTAAAGATCAGATTGAGCGCTTCCAGCGTGTTGCCGTGGCGCCCGATGAGCATGCCCAGCTGCGGCCCCGCGACTTCCAAGTACTCGCCCTCGGGGCGGGAGATGTAGCCAATCTCGGTTGGCCCCGCACCCATTCGTTCCAAAATTTCACGCAAGAGCTCCCCGGCGGGCTTGGCCTCTTCGGGCAACTCGGCTGCTTGACGCGACGGAGCGTGGCTGCGCCGGGTGTCGCGCCGGCGCGTGCCGCCGCCTCGGCCGCCACCCGGCTTTCCGCCGATCGTGCGGTCCCGAACGTCGGCGGGCTGCTCCTCAAACTCGAAATCGTCTTCGTACAACATGATTGCTGCTTTCTTACGAGCCTTTTTTATTCTTACGCTTCGAACGCGACGAGCGTTGCGGATTCGATTTCGCGACGCCGTTGCCGCTCGAGATCGCCTTGGCGCCGTTCTCTTTCAATTTGCCCGCATCGGCTCCGATGCTCTCGGTAATCGGGTGCTCGCTGTCGATGAGAGCGAGCGGCTGATGGTATCGCCGCAGTAGGAAAAACTGTTGTCCCATCGTCAGGATATTATAGGAGAACCAGTACAGGACCATCGCCGACGGCCAGTGATAGCGCCAGCCGAAGAAACCGAGCATGACCGGGGATATCCACGCCATCGTGCGCTGCATCTGCGCCTGCTGCGGATCCGTAGCCGGCTGGCTCACGAAGCGGATGCTCAGATACATGGAGAACGCGTAGAGCAGGATCAAGACGAGATCCGGCACGGAAAGATTTGCGGCAAACACAGGCGTTCCGAAGATCGCGGGTGCGCCGGCCCCTTTGGTAAAGGCGCTGCCGATCCAAAGCCAATTCTGATTTGCGAAGAGCTCTTTATGGTTGAGCACGACGTAGTAGACGCTGATGATCACGGGATACTGGACCACCATCGGCCAGCAGCCGGCGAGCGGGTTCACGCCGTGCTCCTTGTAGAGCACCATCGTCTCTTGCTGCTGCTTCTGACGATCGTCTTTGTAGCGTTCCTGCACGCGTTTGAGCAGCGGCGCAATCTTCTGCATCTTCAGGAACGCCTTGAACTGCGCCGTGTTGAGCGGCCAGAAGACGAGGCGAATCAGCGCCGCCAGAATGATCAGGCTCCAGCCGAGGTTGCCGACCGGCTTGTCGATCGCCATTACGACCGCCGCCAGGAAGTTGACGATGGGATCGAGCCACGACGCCGCGAGAAGAACGTGCACGGCCTACCTCGGCTCCGCGCCCGGGACGAAGTCGACCCCGCCGGGATTCCAAGGATGACAGCGGGCGAGCCGCCGCACGGCCAGCCACGTGCCCCGCAGCACTCCATGCTCCTGGACCGCGACCAGCGCGTAGTGAGAGCAGCTCGGATAGAAACGGCAGGCGGGCGGGAGCAGCGGCGAGACTAGCAGCTGGTAGCCGCGAATGAGTCCCGTGGCGACGCTTCTCACGGGCACTTCTACGCCGGGCCCAGGGCGGAAGTTACTTCGGCCTTCAAATCGGCGAAGCTGGCTTCCGCGGCCGAGGGACGCGGCACCAGCAGCAGCCGCATCGCCCGGCAGGACGGGAGCGCTTCGCGGACGATCGCCGACAAACGTCGACGAAGCCTGTTGCGGACGACGGCCTTTCCGACGGCTTTGCTTACGGTAATGCCCACAAATGACATATCGTCCGCGAGCGAATCACTGCGGTAGATGGTGAGGCTCTTCGTCGAAACGCGACGCCCCGCTCGACGCAGCCGTGCAAAATCCGCCTGACGGCGAAGGCTTGCCAACCGGCGCATCAGACGGTGAGGCGATGGCGTCCCTTCTTCCGGCGGCGCGCGAGTACCCTGCGGCCCGCTTTGGTGCTCATGCGTTCCAGAAATCCGTGCACGCGTTTACGCCGGCGATTGTGCGGCTGATACGTCCGCTTCATAACGTCCCTTCGGTGATCGAGTAGTGCCCCACACCCTTTGTGGCAGACAGCCCCTGATTATATCCGCCGCGCCGGGTCAGCGCAAGCGCGCCGCCAATCCGAGCGAGGGGGGACCACTCCCCGACGCCGCCGTAACTTGCTGAAGTTTTGAGCCTCTCTAGTATGCAGCCGCCTGCCCGCCGACGAGTCGTCGTGACGGGCCTCGGAGCGGTAACCCCGGTCGGCAACACCCGCGAAGATTTCTGGAGGCGCCTGATCTCGGGAGAATCCGGGATCGCGCCAATTACCGCTTTCGACCCGAGCGACTTCATCACACGCATCGCCGGCGAGGTGAAGGACTGGTACCCCGAGCAGCTGATCGGGCGCAAAGAGGCGCGGCGGATGGACCGTTTTACGCAGTTCGCGTTCGTGGCCGCGCGCGAGGCGATCGCCGATGCGAAGCTCCCCGACGACCCGGAGTTCACGGCGCGCGTCGGCGGCGTCATCGGGACCGGCATCGGCGGCATCATCACCTTTTGGCTCAGCTCCGTCAAAGCCAACGAGAACGCGACGTGGTCGAAGGTAACGCCGTTCTTCATTCCGATGCTCATGGCTAATGCGGCGCCGGCGCACATCTCGATGGCCTACGGTTATCAAGGGCCCTTCTTTGCCCTGGCCAGCGCGTGCGCGAGCGGCAACGACGCGATCGTCACCGCATACAATACGATCGTTTACGGCGATGCGATCGCCATGATCGCCGGCGGCAGCGAGGCGCCGGTCTCGCCGCTGGCGGTCGGAGGCTTCTGCTCGATGCGCGCGATGTCGACGCGCAACGACGATCCCGCGAAGGCTAGCCGGCCCTTCGATCGTCAGCGAGACGGGTTCGTGCTCGGCGAGGGCGCGGGCATTCTCGTGCTCGAGGAGTACGAGCACGCCCGTGCGCGCGGCGCCTCGATCTATTGCGAGATGCTCGGCTACGGCCAGTCGGCCGACGCCTACGATTTGGTCGCGCCCGATCCCGAAGGAAAGGGCGTGCATCTCGCGCTCACGCGGGCTCTCTCCGGCGCCAACGTCGCGCCGGAGGACGTCGATTACATCAACGCTCACGGGACCTCGACGCCAATGGGCGATCCGGCGGAGTCCAAGGCGATCGAGCGGGCATTCGGCGAGCACGCTACCCGCATCGGCGTGAGCTCGACGAAATCGATGCACGGCCACGCGCTGGGCGCAGCCGGAGGGATCGAGGGCGTCACCACGGCGCTCGCCGTCTACAACGACCTCATGCCGCCGACGATCAACTACGAGTTTGTGGATCCCGAGTGCACGCTCGACTACGTGCCGAACGTAGCGCGCCGCGCGCCGATTCGCGTCGCGCTCTCGAACTCGTTCGGATTCGGCGGTCACAACAGCGTGATCGTCTTCGGCAAGGTTCGCCCCGGCTAAGGCCGCGCCGTGCGTTCGATGAGGAGCTGGCGTGAGCGGTGAAGCGTACCGGCGAAGATTGCGCGCGCTGCTGCGGGTCGCCGGCGTGCGGCAACTGCGCGACCTGAGCCTCTTCGAGCGCGCGTTCGTCCATCAGAGTCACGCGAAAGAGCGCGGCGGCAGCTCGAATGACCGGATGGAGTTTCTGGGCGATTCGGTTCTCGGATGCGTCGCCGCCGGTTGGCTCTTCGAACGCTTTCCCGACGAGCCGGAGGGCCTCTTGACGCTGCGCAAAGCGGCGATCGTCAACGACGCCCAGCTCGCGCGCACCGCCAGGCGGCTCGGATTCTCCGATCTCGCACTGCTCGGAGCAGGAATGCGCGCGGCCGGCGGAAGCGAGAACACCTCGGTGCTGGCCGACGCGTTCGAAGCCTTCGTGGGAGCGCTCTTTCTGCGCTTCGGCTTGGAGAAGGCGCGCGCGTTCGTCGTCGCCTCGCACATCGAAGTGCTCGATCACTCTCCCGACGCGCTGCTCGATTCCAAGACGCGTCTGCAGCACTACGCACAGGAGCATCTCGCCGGAACGCCCATTTATCGCGAGACCAGCCGCGGCACGCCGCAGTGCCCGGCTTTCAACTCGAAGGTGACGGTGAACGGAAAAATCTTGGGCAAAGGCCAGGGGCCTTCGAAAAAAGCCGCGCAGCAGGAGGCTGCCAAGGCGGCGCTTCTTACCTTGACGATCGGCGACGAACGGCGCCCCGCGGCGAGCGCGTGAAGCTTCGGAAGGTCCGCGCCTTCGGATTCAAGACGTTCGCCGAGCCGACGACGCTCGAGTTCGGGGACGGCGTGACCGCCATCGTCGGCCCCAACGGCTCGGGGAAGTCCAATCTCGTCGATGCGTTTCGTTGGGTGTTGGGCGAGACGTCGACGAAGAGTCTGCGCTCCGGACGCTTGGAGGACGTGATCTTCGCCGGGAACGAGGCTCGCAAGCCGCTGGGTCTTGCCGAGGTCTCGATTCTGTTCGACAACGCCGATCGCGCGTTGCCGATCGACTTCAGCGAAGTCGAGATCACACGGCGCGCCTACCGCGTCGGCGAAAGCGAATACTTCGTCAATCGCGCGCAGGTTCGCTTACGCGACGTCATCGAGCTCGTGATGGGCACGGGCCTCGGGCCGGGTTCGTACGCCATCGTCTCGCAAGGTCAGATCGACGCGATTCTCGTCAGCAAGCCCGCCGAGCGCCGCGCGCTCTTCGAAGAGACCGCGGGGATCGGTAAATTTTTGGCGCGCAAGCACGAGTCGTTACGCCGCCTCGAACGTACGGAGCAGAATGCGATCCGCATCAGCGATCTGATCGCCGAGCTCGAGCGCCGGATTCCGGAGCTGGATACGCAGCTGCGGCGCGCGAAGCGCTACCGGCGGATCAGCACGCGCCTGCGCGACCTGGAGATTTTAGGGTATTTGCGCGCGGGCGCGTCGCGCCGCGCCGAGCGCGCGCAACTGCGCGTCGAGCTCGAGAAGCAAGAGGAGCAGCGAGCGGGCGCCGCCGCAAGAGCGGCGACGCGCGGCGCCGAGGCAGCCGCGCTGCGAACCCAGCTGTATCGTTGCGAACTGCAGCTCGAAGAGTTGCGCTCGAAGGTTCAGAACGAGCGCGCCGGCGTCGCGCGCGTGGAGGCCGAGTACGCGGCTGCGCTCGCGAGGCGCGAGGCGCTCGAACGGCAATCGACGCAGACCTCGGAAAACGCGGAGCGCGTGGAACAAGAGCGAAGCTCGCTCGTTGCCGCGACCGCCCGCCTCGAAGAGCAGCTGACGCCATTGGGGACGGAACTCGAAGCGGCGCGCGAAGGCGAGCTGGCGGCATCGGCCTCACTGGCAGAGGCGCGCGCGCAGCTCGAGATCGTTTTTACCCAGCTGCGGGAGGTCGAGGCACGCGCCGCGGAGATCGCGACGCGAAAGGCGGAACGACGCGTCCAGGCCGAGGGCGCGCGGAGCGAAGGCGAGCGGCTCGAGCGCGAAGAGCGGGCGGCGCGCGAACGCACCGAACAGACCGAGATCGCCGCCGGTGCGGCCTCCCATCGTTACCAAGAGCGCAAGCGCGCCGCCGCCGCACTGGAGGCGGAATTGCTCGAGGCGCGCGGGCGGGCGGAGAACGCGGAGCAGCGCGTGTCGAGCGCGCAAGCCGAAGTTGCGGCCGCGCTCTCGGTGCAGCGCGATCGCTCGGGCGAGGTCGCCGCCGCGCAGTCTCGGCTGCATACGATTG
The DNA here is from genome assembly GCA_049285915.1 of Candidatus Cybelea sp. Lineage (GTDB taxonomy): Bacteria > Vulcanimicrobiota > Vulcanimicrobiia > Vulcanimicrobiales > Vulcanimicrobiaceae > Cybelea. The sequence continues at coordinate 32,862 of JBAQAW010000107.1, forward strand.
AGGAGCTCGAGAACTCACTGGAGGGACACGTACCCGGCACGCGCGCCGTCGTCGAAGCCTGGCAGCGCGGCGAGCTGCGCGGCATCGAAGAGATCGTCTCGAACATCATCACGACCAGCGAGCGCTTTGCCCGGGCGATGGACGTAGCGTTCGGCGCAAGGCTCTCCAACGTCGTAACGACGACCTCCGAGGACGCGGAACGCTGCGTCGAATTTCTCAACCGCAAAGAGGCCGGGCGCGCCACCTTTCTGCCGCTCGATACGCTTGCGGATCGCACGGGACGAAGGCTCGACGCGAAGCTCGAAGGCCTCCCGGGCGTGCTCGGTTTCGCGCACACCCTGCTGCAGACCGCGCCGCGCTACGCCGGTATCGTCAATTTTCTCGTCGGCAACGTGCTGATCGTCGATCGGCTCGAGACCGGAATCGAGCTGGTCCGCGGACGAGGCGTGCGCGACACTATCGTCACGCTGAGCGGCGAGCAGATCACCGGCGGCGGCGCGATTACCGGCGGCCGGTTCGTGCGCGAGCGCTCGATTCTCTCGCGGCGGCTCTTAGCGGCGAGTCTGCGCGAGTCGCTCGTTGGGATGCGCGCTAAGCTCGAAGAGAGCGAAGCCGCGCTGCGCGGCGCCTATCAACAAGCGGAAACGGCGATCGCGGAGCGCGACGCGGGGCGCGAACGGCAGGCGCAAGCGGAGGCGCAGCTCGTCGGTTCGCGGGCGCAAGTCGAGGCACTCACCGGCGACGTCGCGAGGACGCACGCGGAGCTCGAGACGGCGCGCGCCGCCGCGGCCGCGTTGCACGAACAGGTGGCCCGAACGCGCGAGATGGAGCTCGAACTCGAGCGGCGCGAACCGGCGGCCGAGCAGAGCGAGAGCGAACGCACGCAGCTTGAGAGAGCGCTCGAGCGCGTACGCGGGGAGATTGCCGGCGCGCAAGAGGCGCAGAGCGCGGCGAGCGATCGCGCCTCCCATCTGCGCGAACGAAGCGCCGCGCTGACGGCGGAGCGCGACGCGGCCAAGGCCCGCCTTGGAATGCTCGATGCGGACAGCGTGCGAGCGACGATGGCGCGCGAGCAGATGCTCGCGGAGATCGCGGCGCTGATGGAGGAGACGCGCAGCGCGCACCTTCGCGTCGACGGTCTGTGGCGGGGGATCGCCTCGGTAGACGGAGAGCTCGAAGCTGCGCGCCGCAAGCGCGAGGAGCTCGTTACCGAACAGGGTCGCGTCGAGTCGGACCTTCGCCTGGCCGAACAAGAAGAACGCGACGCCGCTGCCGGCGGCGAGCGTCACCGCACGAGGCTCGCGCAGATCGAGGCAGAGCTGGGCATGCTCGTCTCACAGTTCGCGCAGCATCCGGCAACCAACGAGGAATGCGCCGACGTCGAAGCGCGCTATCGGGACGAAGACGACGCGGTCCTCGGCGAGCTTCCGAAACTGCGCGACGATCTCGCGCGTATCGAAGCCAACGTCAATCTCAACGCCGAATCCGAGCGAGACGAAGTCGCGCAGCGCGAACAGTTCCTGCGTACGCAGCTCGAAGATCTGGCGAAGGCCAGAGCGACGCTCCTCGAATCGATCGCCGAGATCGAACGTGACAGCCAAGTGCAATTCAATCAGACGTTCGAGCGCGTCGCCGCGGCGTTTTCCAGAATGTACGAACGGCTCTTCGTCGGCGGTTACGCCAAGATGTGGCAGACCGAACCGGATAATCTCAACGAGACGGGCATCGAGATCGCGGTCCAGCCTCCGGGGAAGAAGCAGATGCCGCTGGCGGCTCTCTCGGGCGGCGAGCGGGCAATGACCGCCGCGGCGCTGATCTTTGCGCTCATCGAGACCAAGCCGGCTCCGTTCTATCTGCTCGACGAGGTCGACGCGGCGCTCGACGATGCGAACATCGAGCGCTTTTCGCAACTGGTGCGCGAGTTTGCGGCGACGTCGCAGATGGTGATCGTCACCCACAACAAGAAGACGATGGAGACCGCGGATCGCATGTACGGAGTGACGACGACGGAAGCCGGCGTCAGCGCGATCGTTTCGGCCGAACTCGCGGCCGAGACGGAAATGTCGGTTGCGTGACGCCGTGCCGGCCGCGCGGCGCCCAGCGGCGCTCTTCTCGCTTTCAGATCGCTCCGGGGCCGTAGAGCTCGCCCAAACGCTCGGGCGCCACGGCTTCGAGATCTACGCGACCGGCGGTACGCAAGCCTATCTCGAAGAGTCCGGCGTGGCGGCGCGCTCGGTCGAAGAAGTAACCGGTTTTCCGGCGCTGTTCGGCGGGCGCGTAAAAAGCTTGCACCCGAAGATTTTTGGAGCGATCCTCTACGATCGCGCCGAGGCCGAGCATCGTCTGCAGGCAGAAAAATACGCGATACCCGAGATCGCCGCGGTGGTCGTCAACCTTTATCCGTTCGAAGCAACGGTAGCGCGGCCGGGCGCCACGCAGGGAGAAGCGATAGAGCAGATCGATATCGGCGGCGTGGCGCTGCTGCGCGCTGCGGCGAAGAACTTCCAGCACGTCGCCGTGTTGACGCACCCCTCGCAGTACCCGGAGTACGCCGGAGCGATCGAAAAGGGAGACGAGCCGCTCGCCTTACGCCGCCGGCTCGCCATCGCGGCCTTCGAACGTACGGCCGAGTACGACGTCGCGATCTCGCACTATCTCGCCGCCGCGGGTGAGGTTCTTCCCAGCGAACTCCCCGGGGCGCTGGCGCTGACGCTTCCGCTGGCCAAACGGCTTCGCTACGGAACGAACCCGCAAGAGCGCGCGGCGTTCTATCTGGACCGGCCGCAGCGGCTTCCCGAGCAGCTGCACGGCAAAGCGCTGTCGTACAACAATTTGCTCGATCTCGACGCCACGCTTCGCCTGCTCTCGCGCGCGCCGTTGGGTGCCGAGTTCGGCAGCGATCGCGCGCGCTTCGTTCGCGCGGCGGTGGTGAAACACACGATCCCGTGCGGCGTGGCACAACGTTCGGGCGTCGGCCTTGCGGTGCGCGAGGCGCTCGAAGCCGACCCCGTCTCCGCGTACGGCGGAATCGTCGCTGCCGACGCGCCGGTCGACCTGGAAGCCGCCCGGGCGCTCGGCGAGTACTTTCTCGAAATCGTCGCCGCGCCGGCCTTCGCAGCCGAAGCGCTCGAAGTGCTGGAAAAGAAGCGCAACCTGCGGATCATGCAGTTCGCGAGATCCGTCCCCGACGAGCTCGCGCACGAACTTCGTCTGCGAAGCGCGCTCGGCGGGGTCCTCGCGGAAAACGACGATCCGTCGGCGCCTGCCGAGGAATGGCACGTCGTCAGCCGGCGGCACCCCAGCGCGCAGCAGTGGCACGATCTCGCCTTCGCGTGGGACGTCGTGCGCCACGTCAAGAGCAACGGCATCGTCATCGTTAACGGAGGCACGACGCGGGGAATTTGCGCGGGACAGACCAATCGCGTGAGCGCCGTCAAAATCGCCGCGCGCCGCGCGGGCGAGCACGCCGTCGGCGCGGCCTGCGCAAGCGATGGCTTCTTTCCTTTTGCAGACGGATTGGAGGCCGCCGTCGGGGGCGGCTGCACCGCAATCATCGCGCCGCGGGGCTCCGTTCGCGACGCCGAAGTCATCGCCGCCGCCGACGCACTCGGCGTTGCCCTCGTATTCTCCAGCTACCGCTATTTTCTGCATTAGAAGACCGTAGGAGGCCGCGGCAGGCACTCCGCGGCGGGAGGCTAAGGGTCGTGCATGCCACGCTTTCTCCACACCTCCATCTTCGTGAACGACATGGCGGAATCGATCGAGTTCTATACCGAGAAGCTCGGCCTGCGTTTGCTCGACGGCCCGTTTCGCTATCCGGGGAACGCCGATATGGCGTTCGTCGGAAGCGGCTGGGATGCGTACGTGGAGCTCGTGTACGATCTGGAAGATCATCCGGAGTATGCGTTGGGCAACCGTTACGAACATCTCGCGATCGAGGTCGACGGCGATCTGCAACGGTACGTCGACGCGCTGAAAACCAAGGGCGTCAAAATTCTCAAAGACGTCTACAAATCGCCAAGCGGTACGCGGGCGATCGCTTTCATCGAGGATCCCAATGGAATTCCGGTCGAGCTGCTGGAGCCGCGGAAGACTCCGCACCCCGCTTAGGTTGCGGTCTAACGATAGACGAACGGGTCGGCGGGCGGTGCTACTCGCGATACCTCATCGGCCTCGAGGCGGAGATCGGCGTCGATCCGGCCATCTACGCGAAGCCACGTGCCTGCGTCGTAGGGAGGCGCTCGTTCGAGGCGTACCGCTACCGGCGAGGCATCGGCCCGGCAACAGGTGATCGCGTAACGAACGACCGCGCTGCGCGACCCGTCGCGCACCAGCGTTCCGGTAAACGTCAAGCGCTCTCCCGGGAAGAGCCCGGCGAGCGTCGTCTCGGTCGCGTAGTACGGCGGCGGCGGTGCGGCCGCGAAGACGCCGGCGAGCATTAAAACCGGCGCCGCGCGCTGCGCGGGCGCGAGATCGCGCCGGTGTCTAAGCGCGCCGGCGAACGCAATCGCCGCAGAGACCCCGATTGCCGGAGCTAATCCGGGATGGATCAGCGAATCGCCGCCGCGCACTGCGACGCCGCCGAGCGCCACGCCAAGC
>JBAQAW010000108.1:0-84472 GCA_049285915.1 Candidatus Cybelea sp.
CTATTGGTCGCCGCGTTGGCGCGCCGTGGGGACGGCATCGACTCCAATCGGCTGATACTCGCCGGCGTTTCGCTCTCGACGCTCTTCGCCGCGATCGTGACGCTGGCGGTCGTGCGCGCGCAATCGACCGAGTACGCCAGCATCGTCGTTGCGTGGCTCGCCGGTTCGATGGCAGGCCGCGGCTGGCCGGACCTCGCGGCGGCTGCACCCTACGTCGTTGCAGGCACGCTTCTCGCGCTTTCGACGGCGGCGCCGCTCAACGCGCTTCGGATCGGCGAGCTGCGCGCGCGCAGCATCGGCCTCAACGTCGCAGGCGCGCAATGGGTAATGCTTGCAGCCTCGTCGCTGCTGGCCGCGAGCAGCGTCGTGCTCGCCGGGCTCGTCGGTTTCATCGGGCTGATCGTGCCCCACCTCGCGCGCCGCATCGTCGGCTCGGATGCCCGCGTACTGCTGCCGGCGTGCATCTCCATTGGCGCGGCATTCTGCATGTGCGCCGATACGATTTGCCGGAGAATCGTCGCTCCTGCCGAGCTGCCGATCGGAGTGCTCTTGGCTTTCATCGGCGTTCCAACGTTCCTCTATCTCTATCTGCGTCCGCACACGCAACGCGGAAGTCTCTGATGATCGAGCTTCGCGGAGTCGAACTCTCCGTCGGCGGCCGGCCGCTCCTCGAGCGCATCGACGCGAACGTCGCGCCCGGCGAGTTCGTCGCCGTTCTCGGACGAAACGGTGCCGGCAAGACGACGCTTCTGCGCGCGATCGCGGGATTGCACCGCACGGCGTCCGGAGCGATTCTCATCGACGGGAGGCGGAGCGAATCGCTTCACACGCTCGAACGAGCAAAGCGGATCGCGTTCGTGACCGGCGACGAAGTCTTCCTCGAAGCGTTGCTCGTTCGCGACGTCGTCGCAATCGGGCGCTTCGCGCATCATCGTTGGTGGCAGTGGCACGCGGCCAGGGAAGACGAGCATGCGATCTCGCGTGCGCTCGAAGCCGTTCGCCTCGAGGGTCTCGCCGAGCGGCTCTTCTCGACGTTAAGCGCCGGCGAACGCCAGCGCGTCTGGATCGCGCTGGGGCTCGCCCAAGAGACGCCGATTCTGTTGCTCGACGAGCCGACCAGTCATCTCGACGTCGCCGTCGCGCACGAGATTCTCTCGCTGCTTCGCGGTCTTGCGCGCAGTGGAAAGAGCGTCGTGTGCGCGCTTCACGACGTCAATGAAGCCGCGGAATACGCCGACCGCGTCGCGCTCCTGGGCGACGGGCGCCTGCTGACGATCTCTCCACCGCAGGCGTTGCGGGACGGAAAGCTGCTGCAGGAGACGTACGGGATCGCGTTTACCCTTCGCAGCGCGTTGCTACCGCTTCTTGAGCATCCTCACATCTGAACCGAGCACCCAGCGGGCGGCGCCGCGAGAGGGACCGCTCGTCACGATGACGCCGACCGCAGACTCCGGCAGCGTGAAGAGCGGCGAGGTCACGTAGTCCGGGATGCACGAGATAACGTCGGCATGCGTCCCCGGCGCAACCAGAAGCGCGTGCGGCAACAACGCCTGCGCGACGTCGAACGAAGCGGCATGATAGGCACGCAGCCGCGCGCGCGAATCCCACATCAGTACGGAAGGATCGTCCGTCGTGCTGTAGAGGACGACGTGCTCGCCTTTGTGCGCCCGGCAATCGGCCGCCGCGCGCGCCGTAAGCACGATCAGGCAGCAGGCGAGCATCAGCAGCGTCTTACGCGCCATTTGATCCGGTCCGCAAGACTCGAATCGTTAGAACCGCCAGATCGTCGCGGACGCGGCTTCCGCCCCGCTCGCGCACCCGCTTGACCAAATCGTCGGCGAGCGTCTGGGCCTCGGTGCCGGCCTGCGCGATCGCCTCCATCGCGCCTTTGTCGCCGAGCTGCTCTCCGGCTCGGTTCCGAACCTCGGTCAAACCGTCCGTCGCCAAGACGAGCGTGTCTCCGGGGCGTAAGACGATCGTTCGCGACTCGAACGGTTCGTCCATGACGCCGAGGACCGGGCCGGTCACGTCGAGCGCGACGACGCCCTCGGGACGCCGCAAGAAGATCGCGTCGTGGCCGGCGCTCGCATACGTCAATCCGAACCGGTTCGTGTCGAGCACGCCGACGAACATCGAGGCGAAGAGGTAGGGATCTTCAACGGCCTTCGACAGCACCACGTTGAATTCGGCGAGGATCGCCGCGGGCGCACTATCGCGAAGCGCGATCGCGCGAACCATGAACTTGACGAATGCGGTGAGCACCGCGGCATCGACGCCCTTGCCGCTGATATCGGCGATCAGCAGCAGGGCACGATCCGGCGAGAGGCGGTAGACGTCGAAGACGTCGCCGCCAACCGCAAGGTGGTTCGTTGCCGAAAGGTACGCGCTGCCGATGTCGCAGTTGGGCAGCGGCGTCGACTCGCTCCGGAACGCTCGCTGGAGGATCCGCGTAAAGCTGCGCTCTTCCTCGAGTTCGCGGTTCAGCTGCGAACGGTAAGCGTTGAAAACGATGGCGAGCAGACCAAAAACGAGCACCCACGAGGCGCGCGCGTACGAGGAACGATCGAGCTCGTCTTGCGTGCTGCGGGTGAGATCGTCGCCGGTCTGCGCGAGCGCCCGGCGGATCGCCGCGACCGTCATCGTTTCGTAGTCGGAGAAGAGCTTGTTGCGTTTGTCGAGTTCTTGGAGACGTACGCGCGGATGCGCGAAGAGCGGCACGGCGACGCTGCTGCGCCATTCGCGCTGCAGGTTCGCGTAATCTCCGAGGAGCTGCCCCGCTCCGGTGAGCTGTCGCTGCTGCAGGGTCGCGTAGATCGCGCTCTCCTTCGCATCGTAGCCCGCCGACGCCGCACGGTACTCGCTCTTATAAAACGGGTCCCTGGTTAGAAGGTAGCCGCGCAGCGAATTCTCTTCGTCGATCTGCAGGCGCAAGAGCTCCTCGAGGTCGATCTGCGCTTGCTGGATCTGCGACTGCCGCGCGAACGTATTCGATATCGAGGAGCGCGTTTCAAACGTTCCCTGGATGGCGACGCCAAGCGATAAGAGCAAGAACGCCGTGAGTAACAGCGTTCCGGTGACGCGAACGAACGGCCCGTTCGTCACAAAGGCGTCACGAGCGTGCGGTCGAAGAACTGCGGGCGGTGCAGGACCGGATAGACTCCACGATTTTCAAATCCTACGACGTTCGGGGCGTTTATCCGTCTGAAATGAGCGATAACGTCGCCTACGGGATCGGCCGGTGCTTCGTGCCGTTGCTGCGCTCGGGAGGCTCGTCGTCCGAGCCGACCGTCGTGGTGGGCCGCGATATGCGGGCCTCCGGCCGGAGCCTGTTCGAGGCCTTCGCGCGGGGAGCCTCGGAGGCTGGGGCGGAGGTCGTCGATATCGGATTGGTCTCCACGGACGCGCTCTACTTCGCCGTCGGAAAGTACGACGCCGATGGTGGCGTAATGATCACCGCATCCCACAATCCTGCCGCGTACAACGGCATGAAATTCACGCGCTCGCAAGCGCAAGCAATCTCGCTGGATACCGGATTGGCGAGATTGCGCGACGAGCTGGTCGCCGACGCTCTTCCGCCACCGGCGGCAAAGAGAGGGAGCGTCGCTTCGCGCGACGTTCTCGAGGGCTTCGCCGAACACTGCCTTTCTTTCGTCGATCGCACGAAGATCGCTCCGCTGCGCATCGCCGTCGACGCGGGCAACGGCATGGCAGGCGAAACGATCCCACACGTCTTTGCGAACCTGCCATGTGAAATAGTTCCGCTGTACTTCGAGCTGGACGGCAGCTTTCCGAACCATCCGGCAAGCCCGATCGAGCCCGAGAACATGGTCGATCTGCAGGCCGCCGTACTCGAGCGTTCCTGCGATCTCGGCGTCGCGTTCGACGGCGACGCGGACCGGATGTTTCTCGTGGATGAAAAGGGCGGCTTGATCGACGGCAGTACGGTAACCGCCCTCGTTGCGCTCACCACGCTCAAAAAGCACCCCGGGGCAAAGATCTTGTACAATCTCATCTGCAGCCGCAGCGTGCCGGAGCTGATCGCGGGGGCCGGCGGTGTTCCCATTCGTTCGAAGGTCGGGCACTCCATTATAAAGGCGGCGATGCGCGAACAAGACGTCGTCTTCGGAGGAGAGCACAGCGGGCACTTTTACTTTCGCGATAACTGGTACGCCGACTCCGGCATGATCGCATTTCTCTCTTGCTTGGAGCTCTTCAGCGAGGCGTCGCGGCCGGTCAGCGAAATCATTTTGCCGATCGACACGCGGTTTCGCTCGGGTGAGATCAACAGCAAGGTCGCCGACGGCGCAGCGAAGCTAGCGCAGCTCGAACGGCGCTATGCCGATGCCGAGATCGATCGCCTCGACGGTCTGACGATCGGCTATTCGGACTGGTGGATGAACGTGCGGCCGTCGAACACCGAACCGTTGCTACGGCTTAACGTCGAAGGCGATTCGCGCGCGCTCATGGAGAAGCACCGCGACGAAGCCCTCGCGTTGATTCGAGGTTAAAGGGAATGTCTACGCAACTTTTAGGACCCGCTTTCGTAGCGGTGGGCGACGGAACGTCCACCTTTGGCCGGTTGGCCATCGAAAGCGGTAGAATCGCCGGGGTGCTCGCCGCCGACGGCCCCTCCGATTACGCGCTTCCCGCGGGCAGCACGATCGCGCCCGGCCTGATCGACGTTCACACGAACGGCGCGGGTGAATATCTCTTCAACCGCGATCAAGGCAACGCGGTCGCCGCCGTTGCCGCCGCCTATCCGCAAACCGGTGCGACCGGCTTCGTCGCCGGCGTTATGACCGCTCCCTGGGAATCGATGCTTCACGCGGCCTACGAAATCGTCGAAGCGGCGAACCAACTCGAGGAGGACGATCCGAGCGGTGCTCGGTGTCTGGGGATTCACTTCGAGGGCCCGTTCCTCAACGCGAAGTTCCGGCGAATTCATCGCCCGGAATGGCTGCTTCCGGCCGGCACGGTGCGCGCGCAGGAGATGGTCGATGCGTGCAAAGGCGCCTGCCTCCTGGTAACGATGGCGCCCGAGATCGACGGCGCGAGCGAAGCCCTGCGAGTCTTCCTCGAGAACGGCGTCGTCTGCTCGGCCGGCCATACGGGGGCCCGTTACCGCGAAGGAATGCTCGCAATTGGTTTGGGCTTCCGCTCGCTAACGCACGCGTTCAACGGGATGCCGCCCCTCGACCACCGCGATCCGTCGATTCTGGCGGCATTCATTCAGGACCGTCGCACGTTGGTTCAGGTGATCTGCGACGGTTTTCACGTTTCACCAGTCATGGTCGATATTCTTCATCGCACCCTGGGCGACCGGCTGGTGCTCGTCACCGACGCGATGCCCGTCGCCGACCCGGGCTATCACATCGAAGGCGGGGTTGTCCGCTCGGCCGACGGGACGATCGCCGGCAGCGCGCTGCGCATGGATGAGGCGCTAAGAAACTACATGTCGTACGCGCAGATCCCGTTCGCTCAAGCGATCGTCGCCGCGACGCACGCGCCGGCGAGACTGATCCGGCACGAAACGGAGATGGGACGCATCGCGCGCGGCTTGCGCGCCGACCTGTCGTTCTGGGATAAGGATTACCGCGTCATCGCAACGATGGTCGGCGGACGCTTCGTCTACAGTACGATCGAAGTCGCCGCCTAGGAGCCCGCGGGCTCCTCGCGGCCCACGCTACTCGGTGTCGACCGGTTTGCCCGACGGCGGCTGACGCTCGAAGTAGGTGCGGGAGTATTTCGCTGAGATCGGCGTAAACGGCCGAGGTTTCTGCCTGAAGTCGAAGCAATCCCAGATGCTGGTCGCGCGCACGTCCGTCGTGCCGATGCGATCGAGACCGAAGGTATCCTCGACGAATCGCAGGATGCTGCCGAACTCGTACTGCCGGTGATTGACGTAGCCGCCGGGCGGCCCTCCGCGGCGCGCCCACGGTGAAACGACGAGCATCGGCACGCGGAACCCGAGGCCGCCCGCGTTGTCGAGAAACGGCGGGGGCACGTGATCGTAGAAGCCTCCCCAATCGTCCCAAACGACGATGACGGCCGTCGTTTTCCAGTAGGCGCTTTGACCGACCGCATTGACGAGCGTCGCGACCCACGATGGTCCGGTATCCGAGTGATTGCCGGGATGATCGGAGTTGAGAACGTCGGGAACGACCCACGACATCGCCGGCAGCGTGCCGTTTCGGATGTCTGTGAGAATGCGCTTGGGCGAACTCGTGACGTTCGTGTTCCACTGCGGGCCTTCACGTACGGCCTTGATGGCGTCGAAGCCGTTCCACAACGCGCCGGAAGAGTGTTCGACCGGCGGTGAATAGTACTTCCACGATACCGACTTCTCATCGAGTACGTCGCGCAGCGTCGGATAGCTCATGCACGGGAAAGGGCCTTTTTGGTAGAGCAGCTTTAGCGTCTCCGGCGCGTGGATGGTGATGCCCGGCCCTTCGAGCAGCGACGTCGTGGTCATCACCGGCTTTTTCGGCGCGTCGCAGCCCCACGGCTCGTGCGACGGGAAGTCGACGAGACTCTCCCATTGATTGATCGCGGTGCCGCCGGCTATGAGGTCTTGATGGGCGGTGAAGCTTCCGCTGCCTTGCGTCTGAAACATGTGGTCGACAAGCACGTATTGCTTCGCAATATCCCAGTACGGTTGTATCTGCGCGTGCTTGACGTACTCATAAGGACGCGTTCCCGCCTGGCCTGTGCAGTTGCCGCTGAGGCCTTCCAGTTCGAATCCATCCATTTTTCCGCCGTCGTAGTCGCGCACGTATCCCTTCCAGGAATGGCCGAGATCGCAGGGCTCCGAGAGGTTTGCGGCGCGCAGCTCGATCGTTCGGCCATGCGTGCCCAGGCCGGTCGTGGTTCCGTCGGCCCCCGGGAAGGTTGCGAAGAAATCGTCGAAGCTGCGGTTCTCCTGGACGATCAAGACGATGTGCTTGATGTGCGCGGTACCCGCGCCCCCAAACGCGGCGGGAAGCATACCGTCGCCGGTGCCGGCGTGAATGCCGCCGGAACAGCCGGCTAGCGCCGCGACGCAGAGCAGCCCAAGACGGCCGGGGCTATTGCCCCTCGGCGTACGCGTACTCCGTCTCACCGGCGGCCCGCTGGGCCGCGGAGCGCAGCATGACGACCGCGGCATAGATCACCACCGCGACGACGATCCAGCGCAGCGTAACGAGATTCATCTGCTTGACCCAAAAGGCGGCGATGAGAACGCCGGGTATGCCGCCTAACGTCAACCCGAGGGCCGCACGCATCGAGAACGCATCGAAGCGGATGAAACGCAGGCTCGCGATGGGCATCAAGAACGCGCACGAGGCCATCATGATGGGAAAGGCGGCGATCGGATTCATGCCGAGCAGACTCACCATGATCATGCACGGGGCGTAGAGCCCGATCCCGATCGTCATCAACGCTCCTAAACAGAGACTGACGAAGATGCCGATCCACAGCCGCGCTCCTTCGAGCCCGAGCCCGGAGCCGACCAGACCGAACTGACTTCCCTTGAGATTGCTCATGGTGAAAAGCACCGCCGCTGCGAGCAGCGCGGTACCCATGCCGATCTGTACGTAGCGGCGAGGGAGACGCGCAACGAAACCGGCACCCAGCCAGGCCCCGGCCACCGAAGCGGCGATCAGTAAGATCAACGTGCGAGGCTCGACCGAGACGATCGTGATGAAGATCGCGGCCTCCGCAACCGTCGGCAATGCGTGGCCGACGTTGAGCGTCCCGGGGATCTTCTCGTCGGGAATGAGCCGCAGAAACTTGAACAACGACGTCGTCGTCGCAAACGAGCCGATGCCCAGCGTGTCGAAGAAGTTCGTCAGAAAACCGATCGCTACGCCGATCACACCCCTCATCGGGTCGGGCATCAGCGGACGATGCCGCGGCAACGCCCGGACGAGCGCCACGATGAACCCAAGCGCGACGATGACCAGGCCGATGGAGAGAATCGTGCGGACGGTCATTGAAAGGCAACCGTACGCCCATTACCGGCTACGGCCTGCTTGGGACGTTTAAACGGCGATCTCTTTGGTCGCCGCAGCGTTGAAGTATGCGGCCTTCGGATGGTGCATCACGATCGCCGCGGTCGACTGCTCCGGCACCATCTGGAATGCTTCCGTCAGCGTTACGCCGATCTTTGCGGTGGCGTCGAGCAATCTGAAGACGGTTGCGTGTTGATCGAGGTCCGGACAAGCGCCGTAGCCCCACGAATAACGCTTTCCGCGCGACGCCGGGAGCGCCAGCTCGCGACGAATGTTACGATGCGCGTATTCCGCAAGCGCCTCGGCCGCCTGCACGGAGAAGCCGTGGAGAAAGTACGATTCGCTATAGTCGCCCGCCGCCTGCAAGCGTTCGATGCGCGCGCCCGCGTCGCGCCCCACGGTAACGACTTGCAGCGCCACGACGTCGCCGGCGGCGCCGTTGCAGGGCTCGCGCAGGTAGTCGGCTAGGCTGAGGTGCTCTCCGCCTGCCTGACGCGGAAAGGGAAAGCGCGCGATCTCGCGATCGGGCTGGACGGGGTCGTAGAGGAGGACCTCGTCACCTAAGCCGGCCGCCGGAAAGTACCCGTAGACGACGGCCGGTTGGATCAGCCGTTCGCGCCGCGCTTGCGCTTGATAGCGCGCCAGCCGCGGTTCGAACTCCGTGCGCACGAGCTCTTCGAACGCTTCGCCCTTCGTATTGGCCGCGCCCCATGAGAGACGGTAAAGGCTACGCAGATCGAAGCACCTCCATAGCTCTTCGAAGTCGATCTCCTCGAGCATGCGAACGCCCCAAAATGGGGGGACGGGTACGGGTGCGAGGTCGGCTTTGACCGCTGAAATCGACGGCACGCGCGAGGCCGGCACTGCGGCGCGCCGCTCTCGCTGGGCGAGCGCTTCGCGCTTGGTTCGTTCGAGGAGATCCGATCGCTTTTGCGGATCGCTGGTGAGCGCGTCGACGAGCTCGAGCCCCTCAAACGCGTCTCGCGCGTAGAATACGCCGGGTTCGAAGAAGCGCGCGCCGCCCTGCAGCAGCGCGATGCGGCGCCCGAAATCGCGGTTGATCGCGGCCCCTCCGATGATGACCGGGAACGTCAATCCGCGGACGTCTTGCTCTTCGAGACAGACCGGCATCTGTTTGCTCGTCGAGACCAGAAGCGCGGAGAGGCCGATTGCGTCGGCGTTGACCTCGATCGCCTTCTCGAGTATCGAGCTCATCGGAACTTGCTTTCCGAGATCGTGCACCGTATAGCCGTTGTTCGCCAGAATCGTGTGCACCAAGTTTTTTCCGATGTCGTGCACGTCGCCGAAGACGGTCGCGAGCACGATGGTTCCCTTCGTCGCGCCCTCGGATCGTTCGAGGAACTGCTCCAGATGCGCGACGGCTCGCTTCATCACCTCGGCCGATTGCAGGACGAACGGCAGAATGAGCTCGCCACGTCCGAAACGGTCGCCGACGTCCTTCATCGCCGGCAGGAGGATCTCGTTGAGCACGTCGACGGGCGTGCGCGCCAGCAGCGCTTCGTCGATCGCCTTCTCGATGCCGTCCTTACGCCGCCGCAGGATCGCCTGGTGGATGCGCTCTTCGACGGCAACCTCTTGCTCCGCCGATTCCTCCGGGTCGACGCGCTCGCCGCCGGGCCGGCCCTCTGCGCGCGCGGACTCGAAATATTCGATGAGGCGCGCCAGCGCGTCGGGACGACGATTGAGGACGAGATCGTCGCACATCTCCCGCACCTCGGCTTCGATCTCGAAGTACGGCACGATCTCTTTGGCATAGACGAGCGCGCAGTCGAGGCCGGCCTCCACGCAGTGGTGGAGGAATACCGAGTTGAGCACCGCGCGCGCGTCGGCGCGCAGGCCGAAGGAAACGTTCGAGATCCCCAGCGACGTCAACGATCCGGGCAGCTCGCGTTTGATCGCGCGAATGCCTTCGATCGTCGCCACGGCCGAATCGGCGAACTCGGGATCGCCGGTAGATAAGGTAAACGTCAGCGCGTCGAAGATCAGTGCCCCCGGCGGGAGCCCGTATTCGCCCACGACGATATCGTAGATGCGGCGCGCGACTTCGAGTTTTCGCTCGGCCGTCTTCGCCATTCCCGCTTCGTCGATCGTCAGAGCGACGACCGCGGCCCCGTGCTCTTTTGCCATCGGCAGAATGACGTCGATCTTCGAACGCCCCGCCTCGAGATGGACGGAGTTGAGGATCGCGCGGCCCGGATAGTTTTCCAGCGCGGTCTGCATTACTTTGGGCTCGGTCGAGTCGATCGCCAACGGCGCTTCGATGGATTGCGCGAGCCGTCGCACGAGCGTCCGCATCTGCTCGTCCTCGTCGGCTCTTTCGGTCAACGCACAGCAGACGTCGAGCACGTGAGCGCCGCCTTCGACTTGCTGGCGCGCAAGCAGCACGATATCGTCGTAGTTCTCCTCCAGCAGCAGACGCTTTACTCTGCGCGAGCCCTGCGCGTTGATGCGTTCGCCGACCAGAAGCGGACGCGGCTCTTGTTCGAGGGAGGTAGCGGTAATCGCAGAGGCGGCTTCTTGCGGGCGCTCGACGCGCGGCCTCGCGCGCCGCTCCACCGATGCGACCGCATCGCGCAGCGCGGTGATGTGTGCCGGCGTCGTTCCGCAGCATCCGCCGACCGCGTCGACTCCGAAATCGCGGACGAAGGCACTCAGCTCGGCGGCAAGCTCCTCCGGGCTCTCCGGGTAGATCGTTTCGCCCTGCGGCCCCATCAGCGGAAGGCCCGCGTTCGGAACGACGCTGACGAAGCAGCGCGAGTTCTCGCAAAGAAAACGGATCGAATCTCGCATCTGCGCGGGACCCGTCGAGCAGTTGAGCCCGATGACGTCGATCGGAAGCGCGTCGAGCGTCGCCCGAATCGCGCGGATGTCGGTTCCGAGCAGCATACGGCCTTCGGTGATGAGGGTCGGCTGAGCCTGAATGGGGACGCGCCGCAATCCGCGCTCGAACTCGAGCACGATCCCCGCAATCGCCGCCTTCAGTTCGAGCATATCCTGCATCGTCTCGAGCACAAGGAGATCGGCGCCGCCTTCGACCAGAGCCCTCGCCTGTTCGGCGTAGGTCTCCCGCAACTTCGCGTAGGTGACGTTCGAGAGCGTCGGATCGGAGGACGAGATCAGCATACCGGTCGGCCCCATCGAGCCTGCCACAAAACGCCGCTGCTGCGCCGAGAACGCATCGCAAGCCTCGCGGGCGATCGCCGCGGCGCGGAAGTTTATCTCGTACGTTTGCTCGCCGAGGCCGTATTCTTCGAGTTTTATTCGCGAACCGGTAAACGAGTCGGTCTCCACGACGTCGGCGCCGGCGGCGAGATAGGACTCGTGAATCGAACGCACGATATCGGGGCGCGTGAGGACGAGCACTTCGTTACAGCCGGCCATCGGGCCGCCGCCGAAGTCCGAAGGGGATAGTTCGAGCGCCATGAGCTGCGTGCCCATGGCGCCGTCGAAGATGAGGACGCGTTGCGCGAGCTGGCTCAGGTACTCAGACACGGTCCCGGACGGCGATCTCCCCCACGGCAACACCGGCCCGATTATACACTGCCGGGCGCGCAAATCGAGCGAGCTGGGCGACCTTCTTCTCGTCGAGAACGCGCAGACGCGCGAGCGCGCTCACGAAGGCGGGCCCCCTCGCTCGCGAAGCGCCGTCGACGACCTTCGAGGCGAATCCGTAGCCCTCGGCGAGCGCGCCCGCAGCCGCAACGCCCTCCGCGCCTGCCTTCGAGACGAGGTTCCCAACGCCGGCGATCATCAGTTCGGTATCGAATTGGCCGGTGCCGGCGACGTACTGCGGATACGCAAGCATCGCGTCTCGAACGACTTCGAGAGCGCGCGCATCGGCGTCCTCGACCCCGCGCAGCGTCGCCAGCCGCGCAAACGATATCGCCGCGTTTCGCAATCCCGTCGCGTAAACCGGAATTCCGCAGCCGTCAACGCCGAGCGGCCACGACGTCGCGTCGTCGTCGGAGACTCGCGCGCACAGCGCGAGAATGCGCCGTTGCGCGGGATTGCCGACCTGCAGGTACGTCGTGAGGTCGGCGCCGATCGCCAGGCACAAGGCGAGGATTCCCGCATGCTTTCCGGAGCAGTTGTTGTGAAGCACGCTCGGCGCCGTGCCGGCGCGGCGCAACGCCGCGGCCGCAGCTTCGTCGTACGGCGCATGCACGCCGCACTGCAGCGCCGACGCATCCAAGCCGATCTTCTGCAGAATGGACTCGACGGCCGCAACGTGGAACGGCTCCCCGGAATGCGAGGCCGCCATCACCGCGATTTCACGCGATTCGAGCCCAAACCGCTCGGCGACGCCTGCTTCGATCGCCGCAGCCGCGATGAACGGTTTTGCACTAGAACGCAGGTAGACCGGCGATTCGACATCGCCGGCCTCGAACTGCACGCGTCCATTCGAATCTACCGCGCAGGCCGCCACCCGATGAACGGACTCGACGCAGTCGCCGCGGGTTACGTCGACGAGCAGCTGCGGAGAGCTCAAACCAGCGCAGGTTCGACGATCGTCGCTTCTTGCTCGGCGAAGACCGGGTTGCTCAGGTAGCGTTCGCCGGTATCGCAACCAATCGTAACGATAAGCTTTCCGCGCATCTCCGGCCGCTTCGCGACCTGCAGGGCCGCCCAAACGTTCGCCCCCGCGGAGATGCCGACGAGCATGCCCTCCTCGCGCGCGAGGCGGCGCGCCGTCGCGATCGCGTCGGCATCGGTAACGCGAATAACTTCTTGATAGACGTCGGTATTGAGGACCTTCGGAACGAAGCCCGCGCCGGTTCCTTGAATCTTGTGCGGACCGGGTTTGCCGCCGGAGAGAACCGGCGACGCGTCGGGCTCGACGGCGATAACTCGCACGCTGGGCTTTCTCGCTCTCAAAACCTCACCGACGCCGGTAATCGTGCCGCCGGTGCCGACGGCCGAAATGACGACGTCGACCGCGCCGTCGGTGTCGCGCCAAATCTCTTCGGCCGTCGTGCGGCGATGAATCTCCGGATTCGCGGGATTCTCGAACTGCCCGGGAACGAAATACTTTCCCGGCGCCCCCGAGGCGATCTCGCCGGCGCGGCGAATCGCGCCGGGCATTCCCTCCGCCCCGGGAGTAAGCACGACTTGCGCGCCATAGGCCTTCAGAAGGTTGCGCCGTTCGATCGTCATCGTGTCGGGCATCACCAAGATGATCGGATAGCCCTTGGCCGCCGCGACGAATGCAAGCGCGATGCCGGTGTTACCGCTCGTCGGCTCCAGAATCGTCATCCCGGGCAGCAGGCGCCCTTCGCGCTCGCCGGCCTCGATCATCGAAACGCCGATACGGTCTTTCACCGAGCCCGCGGGATTGAACGATTCCATCTTCACCAGGACCGTGCCCGGATCGCCCTCGTTCAAGCGCGGTATTTTGACCAGCGGCGTGTTGCCGAACGTATCGGCCAAATTGTCGTAAATGCGTGCCATAGTAGTGTGGATAACCCGCCCTTTTCGTCCAGCGTTGCACGCCGGCAGTTCCGCCTCTTCGGGGCACGATGATGGGGTGGAAGGAAGCGGGCGATTCGAGGGACGACTCAGTGGCGATGCACAACCGGATCCTCCTGCGAACGCTCGCATCGTTGAGTGCCGCCGCGCTCCTGCCGCTTGCGCCGGCGCCGGCCGGGGCCGCTTCGGGCCTTCCCGACGCGCTCGATGCGATCGCCGCGTACGCGCCGCGCGCGATGCGCGAACAAGGCACGCCGGGGCTGTCGATCGCAATCACCGATCGCACGAAGACGCTGCGAATCATTACGCTGGGCTACGCGAATCGCGAGACGCAGGCGCCGGTTACCGCTCAAACGAGATTTGCGATCGGTTCGATAACGAAGTCGATGACGGCGCTCGCGCTGCTCGAGCTGCGGGACTCCGGACGCCTCGACCTGGAGGCACCGGTTCGCCGCTACCTTCCGTGGTTTGCAATCAAGTCGCTCGGCGGCCCGATTCTCATGCACGAGCTGCTCTCGCACACCGGTGGAATTCCGGACGATTACGCGTCGGATCCCGGGTACGTCTACGACGTCTGGGCCTTACGCGCGGCAAAGACGCTCTTCGCCCCCGGCGCCTCTTGGTCGTATTCGAACGACGGTTACGCGACGGCCGGCGCCGTGCTCGCGCGTCTCGACGGGAGCCCGTGGGCCGACGCGCTCCAAGCGCGCGTCCTGGCGCCCATCGGTATGACGGCAAGCTCGCCGGTCTTTACTCCCGACCGAATGGCGGATGCGGCCGTCGGTTATCAATTCCGCGATAACGACCGGCCTGCGTCGCTTACGCCGCCGCTCGTTGCCTCACCGCCGTTCGACTTTGTCGATCCGGCGGGCTCGGTGCTGTCGACGCCCGAGGATATGGCACGATACATTCGCTTTTATTTAAACGGCGGGAAAACGGCTGAGGGAAGCCGCCTTATCTCGCCGGCGACCTTTGCGGCGATGACGTCCCCCGACGCCCTGTCGAACGGGAAACCGGCCGGATCGCCGGGCACGGAACTCGAGGAAGCACCCGCGTTCTACAAGCAGTACGGCTTCGGTCTGTCGACCTTCAGCGATGGCGCCGAGCACCTAATCGGGCACACCGGCGGCATCTCGGGATATACCGCCTGCATGCAAGCGAACCTCACGCGCGGATACGGCGTCATTGCGTTTGCAAACCTCGTCGAAGCGCCGCTCCATCCATGCGCGATCGTGCTCTACGCGATGAAGGTACTGCGCGCGCAAAGCCTCGGTGAGCCGCTGCCGCCGGCGCCGCCGGCCCCGGACCCGGCTCACGTCGCGCGCGCCGCCGAGTACGAGGGCACCTATTCGGCTGCGGGCGCGCCGTCGCTGCGCGTCGCCGCCCGGGACGACCGCCTCTACCTCGAAGACGCCGGGAAAGAGATCGCGCTCTACCCTCGCGGCACCGATCTGTTCTGGGCCGACGCACCGCAGTTCGCGGTCTTTCTGCTGGCCTTCGGACGCGACCGGCAGAACAAGGTCGTCGAGATGAGTTACGGCTCGCGCTGGTTCGCCAACGAGCTCTATCGCGGGCCACAGACGTTTTCCCATCCAACGAGTTGGAACGCGCTCACCGGCCGTTACGAGAACACGTTCTTCGGCCAGCCGGGCATCACCCGAGCGGTAATCCTCAAGGACAAGCTCACGCTCGACGGGGTGAGCCCGCTTCGGCCGCTCGCAGATGGAAGCTTCGCGCTGGGCGACTCGATCGTACGCTTCGATGCGTTCGCCGGCGGCCACGCACAGCGCTTGAGCATCGACGACACGCGCTTCTACCGGATGGAGCTGCCGTAAGACCTTATTCGCCGACGTCCCAGAGTAGACCGAGATCCTTCTTCGAAAACGATCGGAACGCGATCAGGGTTTCGGTGCTTTGGATGCCGTCGAGCGCGGCTACTTGTTCGGTCACGAGATCGTTGAGTTGCTCGTGCTGTCTCACGCGAACGATGGCTACGAGATCGTAGGGTCCCGCAACCGAGTAGATTTCGGCGATCCCCTCGACCGCGAGCAAATCGTCGGCGATCGAGCGCAGCCGCGTCCGTTCGACCTTCATGAGGATGAAAGCGGTTACCATGATGCCCTCTTTGAGCGACCGGCGAAGCCGCCCTCCTCCCGTTTGGAGCCTTACCCGGGAGGGCAAAAACGGTCGATGAAAGCTGCGGTTATCGAACACCGTGGCGACCGCGGGGAACTCAAAGAGCTTCCGGTTCCCCAGCCGTCGGCACGAGAAATTCTGGTCCGCGTCACGGCGGCCGGCGTCAATCCGATGGATTGGAAAGTACGCGACGGCAGCGAACGTGCGATGCCGTTCGTCCTCGGACAGGATTTCGCCGGCATCGTGAGCGCGACGGGCAAAGACGTCTCGAAGTATCGCGAGGGCGAGCGCGTCTTCGGCATCGCTCGCGATCACGGAGCGTACGCCGAGTACACCATCGTTCCGCAAGACGATCGTTTCCAGCCGATCGCCAAGATCCCCGACGACGTCGGCGACGCAGACGCCGCGGCGCTCCCCACTGCCGGGCTTACCGCACTTGCCGCACTCGATCTGCTCGGCGTACAAAAGGACACCATCGTCGTCGTGCTGGCGGCGACCGGCGGCGTCGGAAGCTTCGCGGTACAGATGGCGCGCGACCGCGGCGCGCGCGTCGTTGGGACCGCGCGTCGAGCGAACGAGCAGCTCGCGCGCTCGCTCGGCGTCGAGGAGTTCGTCGCGTATGACGAGCAGAACGTCGCGGAGGCAATCCGCGCTGCCCATCCGCTGGGAGTCGACGCGGTTTTGGATTTGGTCGACGCCCCGGGAGCGATCGGCGCGATTGCGGCGACGCTTAAGAAGGGCGGCAAAATTGTTTCGACCATCGGGGCCGCGGATGTGAGATGGTTTTCAGAGCGCGGCCTGGTCGCCGTCAATATGGATATGAAGCAGACGCCGGCTTCGTCTCCCGAAGGTCTTCGAGAGCTGCTCAAGATGCTCGAACGCGGAGCGATTCGCGTGATGATCGGCGGCGAGCGCAGCCTCGCCGGCGCCGCAGCTGCGCTAGATGAGAGTAAAAGCGGATCGGTCGACGGCAAGCTGATCCTTACCGTCGACTAGATCCGAGCTACTTCTACTTGTTCTTGAAGCGAGCCACGCGCTTTTCGTTGTACGCGGCCAGGCCCTCTTTGGCGTCTTCGCTCTTGAAGAGCAGCGATTGCAGTTCGCGCTCGAGCGCGAGCGCATCCTGGAGCGGCAACTCTGCGCCGGTCTGCACGCTGCGCTTGATATGGCCGACCGCCATCGGCGCCTTGTTCGGCGAGCAGAACTGCTTGGCATACTCGGTAATTTGCTCGCGGAACTCGGCCGCGCTGCCTTCAAAGAGGTCGTTGATCATCCCCCAGTCCAGCGCCTGTTCGAAACTGACCGTCTTCCCGGTCGCCATCAGCTCGATCGCGCGCGACTTGCCCACGAGCCTCGCCAATCGCTGAGTGCCGCCCGTACCCGGAAGCACGCCGAGCGCGACTTCCGGAAGGCCGATCTTGCCCGCATCTTTGCGCGCAATTCGCAGGTCCGCCGCCATCGCGATCTCGAGGCCGCCTCCGACGCAGTGTCCGTTGAGCGCCGCCACGACGAGCTTCGGCGTCTGCTCCAGACGCGAGAGCGTCTCGTTGGCGTGCAGGCAGAACATGTACTTGAACTCGGGCGTCACCGCGTTGAGCATTCCGATGTTCGCGCCGGCAGAGAAGAACTTCTCGCCTTTTCCCGTCAGCACGATGACTTCGACTTCGGGATCGAAGCGGGCGTCCAAGATCGCTTCGTCCAATTGACGCATCATCTCGTGCGTGTAGGTATTCGCCGGCGGGTCGTCCATCTCGACGAACCCGACGTGGCCGTCTTTCCAGTAGTTGATGACGCGCTTGGTATCGAGCGCGCGCGCCTCGCGGCCGAAGGGCGTCTGCTTCGCGGGTCCGTTAACCGTCGTTGTCATGAGAGCTTTCCTTTGGGAGCGATCCAGTTGGGGTCTTTGAAATATTGGTTCAGCGCGGTATCGTCGGCAGCGCTCGGCAGAACGGTCGGCGCGTACGCCTCCCACTCCGTTTCGCTGAGCTTGCGGCCGTCGATGCTGTAGCGCTGACCCGCAAAGTCGCCGATCGTTCGATTGAAGCGCATGTCGGGAACGTAGAAAGTGGTCTCGCTCACGTTGACTTCGTTCACGCGCGCGACCGTCGCCGAGACTTCGTCGTAAAACTGCCCGCGCGCGCGTTCGTTGAGGCGCTCCTTGTCGGCTCCGTCGCCGGCCTTGTCTTCATCGACCCGGCCTTTGATGCCCCAGGTATAGGCCCACTGCGCCGAGCCGGAGTGATCGGTGCCGAAAAGATCGAGCGAACCCGAGATCCACTTGTTGTAGTACTTTTGCTGGATCTCCACCGGAATGACGCCGGCTTTGGCAATGCGTCGCAAGCCCGTGATCCCCGTTCCCATGTGGAAGGCTTCTTCGCGCAGCATCGGCCCCATCGAAGCGGCCAGCGGCGCGAAGCTCGAGTGCGAGAGCATCGTCAGTTGGAACTTCCCGTCGCGGTCCATGAAATTCGTGTAGGCGAAGAAGTCGAGCCAGTGCGTTACGTCCTCGTTGAAGGCATTGAGCAGCCGGTTCTTCTTGCCGAACGCGCGCCGCTCGAGCATTTTTTGCGCCTCGATTTTGCCTTCGCTTCCGAAATGATCGACCATCAGGTGGCACATTTGATAGCCGTGGCGAGTCTCTTCGACCATGATTCGCACCAGCGACGCGAGATCGTATTCACTGGGCGCGTTGTTCACGAGAAAGCGCTGCTGTTCGTTGGAAGCGAACTCGGTGTCGCCCTGATAGACGACCATGTTGAGCACGGCGTCGCGCATCCGCTGATCGGGGATCTCGCGGATCCGCTCCCAGCGGCGCTCCCCCTTGAAGTCGCCGAAGTAGATTTCCGGCGTCGGCAGTTCGCCGTATTTTGCCTCGAAGCGATAGCCGGGCATGAAGCGGTCGACGAGCTCGCGGTCGAGCCCGATATCGCGGCGCCATTCGTCCAGCATGACGATCCAGTCGTCAAAGGTAGATACTCGGTTCATCGTGCTGCCTCAATCATATAACGGAAATTTCGCGAACCGCGAGAATACCGTCATACTACGGTCCTTGCCGGAGAAAGTCAAGTGAAGCAGGCGCCTTCTCTTAAGGAGGAAGATTCCGAAAGTGAGTGAGCTAGCGCGCTGCGCGCCCCGAGCGGTCAGTCGGCCGAATTCGTTCATTTTTACGCTGTACGGCGACATGGTGCATCGTCTTGAGCCCGACGGAACGCTCTGGATCGGGGCCTTGATCCGGATCATGGCCTCCTTTGGGATCTCGTCCCAGGCGGTGCGTCAGGCCGTCTCGCGGATGAGTCGCCAGGGCTGGCTGGTCGCGCGCCGGGAGGGCAGCCGAGCCTGTTACGCGGTGACCCTTCGCGGACGGCGGAGAATTGAAGAGCTCAGCCCGCGCATCTACGGGCCGGTCATCGAGTGGGACGGACGCTGGCGCCTGCTCAGCTACGCAATTGCCGAGGCTCACCGTCGCCGCCGCGAGCATCTCCGCAAGGAACTCTCGGCGCTGGGCTGGGCGCCGCTCTCCCCCTCGACGTGGATATCGCCCTCGGACACGCTGGGCGCTGCCCGCGAAGCGGCTGCGGCGACCGAGACGCTCGACGCCATCCATCTCTTCACGGCCCAGTACAGCGGCCCGTTGCGCGACCGCGAGCTCCTCGATCGCTGTTGGGACGTTGCGGAGATCGCGGCGGCGTATCGGGAGTTCATCGCTCGCTATAGCCCCCGGTTCGAACGCGAGCTCTCGGACGGGAACCTGGGCGACGAAGCCGCCCTCGTCGAACGGCTCTGGCTCGTCCACGACTACCGGCGCTTCACCTATGTAGACCCCGGCTTGCCAAGCGAGCTGCTCCCCGCGCACTGGCCGGGGACGGCGGCCGCAGCGCTCTTTCGCGAATACTACGCAGCGATCGAGAAGAAATCACAACGGTACTTTCATCTTTGCGCGCAGTGAACGAACGGGGCGGACGCACGGCACGTCGAAGCGACCCGCCCATGCCAAAACGCCTCATGATCGCGCTGGCCGTTGCCGCGCTGGCCGTTGCCGCCTGCCACAGCTACAATACGCCGACTCCCACTCCCTCGAGTTCGCCGGTATCGCCATCGCCCAATCCTAAAGATCACAAAGCCACGGTCGAGGTCACGATCAACGGCACCCCGCGACCATTGATTCCCGTCGAGGTCTCAACGCCGGCAAATCCGGGGAGCCCTCGTCCGGGGACGCCGTTCGACACCGAGAGCACCGGTAAGAAGGGTCTCGCACACTTCTCGATGCTCGACCCGAAGAAGACGTACTGCTGGGTTGCGGTCTTTGGATCGGGACACGACTCGTCGCAATGCGCGAGCTGGGATATCTGGCAGACGAGCACGATCCTACTGGGAACGTAGGGGGCCTCTTCGGCCTCTAATCGTCCTCGTGCAGGTGAAGGTGACAACCATCCTCTGCGTCCGACAACACGTCGCGCGCCTCGGCGAGCACCGCGCGCGAGAGCGGACGGTTCGGCGGCTCGACGGTACCGTGCTCGGCTAGAAAATCGACCTCGCTCCAGTCTTCCCACGTCTCGAGCGGCTCGCCGTCGGCCGAGGCCGGAAAACGGACGCAGAACCCCTGATCGAGATGCAGCCCGACCACGCTGACTTCCGTACCGCGCGGAAAGTACGTTCCGTCTTTCCAGAGCGTGCCATACGTCGTGCTGTAGCGCTGGCCGATCTTGAATGCTTCCACCATGCTACGGGCGCTATACTCGGAACGGGTCCATCGGTCTCTCCCCAATGTAGGTGAGAACGCTTTTGGTTTCGCTGTAGAGGCGCATCGTCTCGAGTCCCAGTTCGCGTCCGTATCCCGAGGCTTTGTATCCGCCGAACGGAACGCCGGGGAAGACGGCGTACGGCGTGTTGATCGCAACCGAACCGCTGCGGATAGCGCGCGCGACGCGGTTCGCCCGCCCGATGTTCGAGGTCCACACGCTCGCAGCCAAACCGTACTCACTGTCGTTTGCCAACGCGATTGCCTGGGCTTCGTCGTCGAAACGGACGAAGACCGCGACGGGTCCGAAGATCTCCTCGCGCACGATGCGGTGCGAACTTTGGGCTTCGTAGGCCGTCGGGCTCCAGAACATTCCGCGTTCGAAGGAATCGCCCAGAGCCGGGGAGCCCCCGCCGAAAAGCGCGCGAGCGCCTTCGGCTGCCCCGATCTCGCAATAGCTGCGAATCTTCTCGAACTGTTCCGTCGTGGTGATCGCCCCGATCTGCGTCTGCGGATCCTCCGGATCTCCGACGCGCAGCCGCTGCGCTTTCTGCGCGAAGCCGTCGACGAAGCGATCGTAGATCGGCGCGTGAAGCAGAATGCGCGAACGGGCTTCACAGCATTGGCCCGCGTTGTAGTAGACGCCGTAGAGCGCACCGGCGATCGCCGCGTCGACGTCCGCATCGTCGAAGACGACCGACGGCGACTTGCCTCCTAACTCCAACGTAACCCGCTTGAGCGTTTTCGCCGCCGCGGCGGCAACGGTTCTGCCGGTCTGCGTCGAGCCCGTAAACGCGATCTTGTCGACGGCCGGATGGTCGACGAGCAACGCGCCCAAACCGCTTCGCGAACCGGTTACGACGTTGAGAACGCCTTCCGGTACGCCGGCTTCCAATGCGAGCCTACCCAACTCGATGGCCGTCAACGGCGTCACGTGCGCCGGCTTGAGCACGATCGTGCAGCCCGCCGCAAGCGCGGGAGCGACCTTCCACGAGGCCAGCAGCATTGGGAAGTTCCACGGCACGATCGCACCGACGACGCCGACGGGTTCGCGCACGGTGTTCGCGAGATAGGTGGGCAGCGGCGGCGGGAGAGTGTCGCCGTAGTTCTTGGTTGCCGCGCCCGCGTAAAACTCGAACGTATCGACGATCGCGGAGAGCTCGCCGCGCGCGGTTCCGATCGTCTTACCGTTGTTTCGCACTTCGCAGAGCGCGAGCTCGCCCGCGTGCTCGGCGATCAGCTGCGAGAGTTTGTAAACGATCTTTGCCCGGCGCGATGCGGCCATCGTCGCCCACTTTCCGGCATCGAACGCGCGCCGAGCCGAGGCGACGGCATCGTTGAGGTCGTCTTGGGTCGCATCGGCAACGTCGGCAAGCGCGGCGCCGGTCGCGGGATTGCGCACTTCGTAGGTCGCGCCGTCGGAGGCATCTCTCCACGCTCCGCCAATCAGAAGCTGCGTTTTGGTCATCGTTTGCATCTCCGGCGCCTTCTACTCGACCCGCTCGAATACCGTTGCAATGCCCTGGCCGACGCCGATGCACATCGTGGCGAGGCCGTAGCGAGCCCGCCTCCGCTCCATCTCGTGCAGCAGGGTCGTGACGATGCGCGCACCGCTGGCCCCTAGCGGATGACCCAGTGCAATAGCGCCGCCGTTGACGTTGGTTCTCTGCGGATCGAATCCGAGGTCGCGCGCGCACGCGATTGCTTGGGAGGCAAACGCCTCGTTGATCTCGACGAGATCGAGCTGCTCCACGCCGAGCTTCGCGTGGGCCAAGGCTTTGCGCGTCGCGGGGATCGGTCCTAAGCCCATCACGTTGGGCGCAACGCCGGCGGAGGCCGATGCGACAAAGCGCGCCATCGGACGCAGCCCCAAGCGCCGGGCCGCATCGGCCTCGCAGAGCAGCACCGCGGCCGCACCATCGTTGATCCCCGAGGAATTACCGGCGGTAACGCTTCCGTCTTTTCGAAACGCGGGCTTCAGCTTGCTCAACGCTTCGACCGTCGTGGCCGGGCGTGGATGCTCGTCTTGCGTCACCTCACTTGGCGGCGGCCCCGCCACCGCGACGGGGACCAACTCTCCTGCAAAAGCATCGCGTTCCACCGCCGCTTTACACTTCATCTGCGACTCGAAGGCAAACCGGTCTTGCGCTTCACGCGTAATGCCGTACCGCGCGGCCACGTTCTCGGCCGTCTCGCCGAGCGATACCGTATGCTCGGCCGGCATCTTCGGATTGATCATGCGCCAGCCTAGAACGGTATCGAAGAGCTGCTGGCCTCGCGCGAACGGCGCCTCGCTTTTGGGTAGAACGAACGGCGCGCGCGTCATCGATTCGACGCCGCCGGCGATCATGATATCGCCTTCGCCGAAGGCGATGGCCTGCGCCGCCGAGTTGATCGCCTGGAGGCTCGAGCCGCACAAACGGTTGAGCGTCGTTCCGGGAATCTCGAGCGGCAGATCCGCAAGCAGCACGGCCATCCGAGCGACGTTGCGATTATCTTCTCCGCTCTGATTTGCCGCGCCGAAATACACGTCGTCGATGCGCTCCGGCGCGACGCGCGTTCGATCGACGATCCCGCGCACCGCGACGGCGGCAAGGTCGTCGGGACGCACCGTTGCCAGCCGCCCGCCGTAACGCCCGATCGGCGTTCGAACGGCGTCGATGACCCACACCTCGCGGCTCACTGCGGCGTCTCCTCCGCCGGGACGGTTTCGACGTCGAGAAGCCAGAGCGAGCGATGCGGTGCGAACTGATCCCCCTCGGCGTCGGCGAGCCGCCGCAAAATCGTCCGCACGCGCGTGCCGCCGATCTCCCGCCCCCAGGCGATCGGACCCGCCGGATAGTTCGCGCCGAGCATCATCGCCTCGTCGACGTCCTCCGGAGATGCGACGTCTTGCGCGACGGCAATCATCGCCTCGTTCACGATCGAGCCGATCGTTCTCCCTAAAAACAGCCCCGGCACGTCCTCGACCAGCACGGCTCCCTTACCGATCGAAGCGAAAAGTTCTTGCGCGAGCTCCAACGCGTCGTCGGAGGCCTCCTCCGAGTTCACGATCTCGACGGCGGACTGGCTCGCGACCGATCCCAGAGCGCCGAATCCCACGAGACGCTCGCCATGGCGCATCCGTTGCACGCACGCGGAAAGGTTCGTCGCATACGCGTCGGCGACGATGACGCACTCTTTTTCGAACGAAGCGTCAAGCCTTAGGATGATCTCGCTGCGGTCGGAGGCCCCGTCGCCGGCATCTATGATAATCGTGCTCTGCGGCAACAGCTCGTCGAGCATCTCGTCGTTTGCGATGACTTGGAGATTCTCGTAGCGCTCGCCGATCAGCTCTGCGAGCTCTTGCGCGTGGACGCCGAACCCAACGATCGCCACGACTTCGTCGGAGTTGGGCCGCTCGTCGACTTGCGCCGCCTCCGGCTCGAAGCGCTCCGCCTTACCGTTGGCGTAGGAATAGAATCCTTGTCCGGCCTTTCTGCCAAGGAGTCCCTCTGCAACCATGATACGCTGGGTCGGTGACGGCTCGAGCCGCTCGGCTTCGGTCCTTTGGTAGACGGACTCGCTGGTCGCCAGATTGACGTCGAGTCCGATGAGATCCATCAGTTCGAAGGGCCCCATTCGAAAACCGGCGGAACGGGCGAGCGCGTCAAGCTCCGGTACCGAGGCGACGCCGCGTTCGAGTGCTCGAAGCGCTTGCAGATAGTACGGGCGCGCGACGCGATTCACGATGAAGCCCGGAGTGTCGGCGGCAAGAACCGGTGTTTTACCGCAGCGCTCCACGAACTCGAAAGCGCGATCGATCGCTTCTTGCGTGCTTTGCTCCGTCTGCACGACCTCGACGAGCCGCATGCGCGAGGCCGGATTAAAAAAGTGAAGACCGATGACGCGTCCCGGATTCGATGCCGCGCCGGCGAGTTCGCCGACCGAGAACGACGAAGTATTCGTCGCCAGCAGCGCTTGGGGGCTCAACGATTTTTCGAGCTCGAGGAAGACCTCGCGTTTGAGTTCGAAACGCTCGGGGACCGCCTCGATGGCGAGCAGCACGTCATCGCGAGGCTCGACGCGATCGGCCCACGCGATCCGTAGCGCCGGCGACGCATCGCCGGAGCGCTCCGCTTCGCGAGCAAACGAAGCGACGGCGCGCTCGCGCGCGCCCGCTTGCGGCTCGACGATCGTCACGTCGAACCCCGCTGCGGCGGCGACGAGCGCGATACCGGCGCCCATCGTTCCACCGCCGACGACCATTACACGTTCGGGCATGGGCCGCACTTCGTTAAAGGAGGGATAAACGCTTCGTCGCGCGAGACGGCTACCGAATGGAGAAGCCGCAGTGGCGCGTCCGATCCTCGAGTTACGTCGTCAACTCGCCATACATGCGCTTGCGTGCCGACGAGGTCGAGCTCCCGGACGGCACGATCGTTTCCGACTACTTCGTCCGCGAGTCGTACGGCTTCGCGACGATTCTGGCGCTCACGCCCGACCGCCACGTCGTCCTGGTGCGGCAGTACCGCTACGGTGCGGACTCCATTCACCTCGAGCTTCCGGCTGGAATGCTGATGGACGCCGAGGACCCCCAAGCCTGTGCGCTGCGGGAACTGACCGAGGAGACGGGTTACGAGGTCGCTCGCAGCGAGCCGGCCGCCGAATATCTTCCCGAGCCGGTCCGGTCGACCGCGCGCGCCTACGTTTATATAGGGTACGACGCACGCAAGACCCGGGAGCCCCAGCTAGACGCCACCGAGCACCTGGTCGTCGAGCTTGCCACGCTCTCGCGCTTTCGGGAGATGCTCGCCGACGGGACGATCGATTCAGGGGCATCGATCGCGGCCGGCTATCGTGCCCTGGATTACCTTCGGGTGCTCGGCGAATCTTGAAACTCGCCGTCGCGCCGCCCGGTAGATGATGGCGTGAACCCGACACTTGCGCTCTTCATCCGCCTTACGGTGGTCATTGCGGCTGGGCTAGTGCTCCTCGTCATCCTGAGCCACCTGCTCTTGCTCGCCCTCAAGGCCGTCGTGATTGCCGCGGTCATCGCTGCCATCGTGATCGGCTGCTTTTTCGTCTACAACTTCTTCCGGCGCAACAAGTACCCAGTCATTCGCTAGGCGGGGCTAGCCCGGCCGTGCAAGCCACGCCCGCAGCGCTCCGTTAACGCATTGCGGGCTCTCGAGCATCGGGAGATGCGCGCTGTCAGCGCAAATCGTCAGCTCGCCGCGCGGAAAATGCTGCGTTATTTCACGCGCCTCTGCTTCACCGACGACCGTGTCGTTCGCGCCGACGACGACGAGCACGGGCACGTCGAGGTCCCCTGCGATATCCTCCGCCGGCGAACGCAACGCCATCCCGCGAAGCGTCGCCGCCGCACCGGCGGGGTCGTTGCCGCGGGAGATGCGGTAAGCCTTTTCGGCGATTTGCGGCTGCTCTGAAATCGTCCGTGGAGCGAGCAGTCGCGGTAAGAAGGCCTCGACGATCGGCTCGATGCTCTTCTCGCGGTCGGCGCGATCCGCCAGCTCTCGTCGTCTCCGCGCTTCTTCCGGGGTGTCGGCGCGCAGGCGGCTCGCGATCAGCGCAAGCCGCTCCACCCGCTCGGTAAACATCCGCGCAAACGCGAGCGCAACGTATCCGCCCAGCGAGTGTCCGGCGATCGCCGCACGCTCGATGCCGAGCGCGTCGAGAACGAGCGCGACGTCGGCGGCGAGCGTTTCCATAAGGTACGGACCATCGGGCGAGCTCGATGCACCGGAGCCTCGAAGGTCCGGACGAACGACGCAAAACTCGCGCTCGAGCGCTTGCGACTGCGCGTCGAAGACGCTCGCGGAGAGTGGGAAACCGTGGATCAAAACGACCGCGTTGCGGTGTTGTCGCCCATTTACGCGCGCTTCGATGCGCGCGCCGTCATCGGCCAAAACTTGCATTGACGCTCGCAATACGGTATAAGGAGGGCAATACCCCTGGTCGCTTGGTGACCAGAGAAAGGATGACTCGTACCAACAATGGCAGTTCGAAAGATAGCCGCTCGCAAGGCCGCGAAGAAAGCGGTCGTGGTAGCGTTGGTCCGCAAAGCGATCCGTAAGAAGGTGAGACGGAAGCTGGTCCGCAAGGCGGTTCGCCGCAAAGTTGCGCGCAAGGTAGTTCGCCGCAAAGTTGCGCGGAAGGCCGTGCGCCGCAAAGTTGCACGGAAGGCCGTGCGCCGCAAAGCGGTCCGCAAGGCGGTTCGCAGAAAGGTAGCCCGCAAAGCGGTTCGCAAGAAAGTGGCTCGCAAAGTAGTTCGCAGGCGGGTCCGCCGCAAGAAGGCCGCAGCCTAGGCTCGGCCTTCATGATTCCGCAGGCGCGGGATTGATTAAGCGAGTCGCCAATGCGGCTCGCTTTTTTTATACGGTCCGCACGGCCGGGGCGCAGAGCCAGGTCGCCAAAAACAGCAGCGCGCAGATGGCCCCTGCAAACGCGAACGTTTCGCGCAGCCCCGCCACCGCAGCGATCGTTCCGTCGACCAGCGAGCCGAGCGGGACGATGCCGATGGCGATCATCGTGTAGACGGACAACGCTCTGCCACGCACCTCGTCGGGCGAAAGCATTTGAATCAACGTATTTGTGGCGCCCATCATCGCCATCGTCCCGACACCGATCGCAAACAGCACGCCCAACGCCAGTTGCAGCGACGGAACGAACGCCAGGACGACGAGGCCGGCCGACATCAGCAACCCGGACTGCAGCCAAAGCCGCGAGCGCCGCTCCCGCCCGGCAAAGTACGCGGTGACGAGCGCTCCGCCGAAGCCGCCGACTCCAATTGCCGAGACTGCCCAACCCAGGCCGCGCGGGCCCGCGTGCAGGACGTTGACGGTAAATGCCGCGATGAGCTGGCTGTACGGCCGGACCAAGATCGCGGTAACGAACTGACCGAAGACGATCCAGCGAAGCGCCGGATGCCTCACGATGAACGCAATGCCCTGATGCATCGCGCGCAGCGGCGATTCGCGACGCCGTATCGCCGGCGGCGACGGGCTCATCATCAGCACCGCGACGACGACCGCGAGCGTCGCCCCCGCGTTGAAATAGAAAGCGCCCGAGACGCCGATCCAAACGATTAGGAGGCCCGCGATCGCCGGCCCGATGACCGCCGGCGCATTGAACGCGACCGAGTTGAGACCGATCGCATTGCCGACGTACTGGCGGTCGACGAGCAACGGCACCCAGCTCTGGCGCACCGGCGAGTCGAACGCATTGGCGGCCGAGTTCACGGCCGAAAGCACGACCAGGCCGGCGAGGTTCAGGGAATGCGCCGTCGCCAGCAGCGCGAGCGCTAGTGCGGCGAGCGCCATCGTCGTGTTCGTTACCAGCAAGACGCGCCGCCGCGGAAGCTGATCGGCGACGACGCCGGCCAGCGGCGAGAAGAGCAGCACCGGAATCGCTCTTGCAGCGCCCAGGATGCCGAGGTCGAGCGAGGCCTGATGCGCCGAGCCGGCCATCCGCGCGACGAAGAATCCCATCGCCGTAAACTGCATCCAGGTCCCAAGGTTGGATACGAGCAGACCGATCCACAGCAGGCGAAAGTCGCGATAGCGAAGCGGAATTGCGAGCGTCACGCGCGCGCCCGCACGGCCGCAACGATTACCGCGCAGCTCTGCGCGGCGTCGAGTCGCGACGTGTCGATGCAGAGATCGTAGTTGCGCATGTCGCCAAACGCCAACCCGTACCACTGGCGGATATAGGCGATGCGAGCCCGGTCTACCCGCTCGAGCTCGGCCTCGGCGATTTCGGGCGAGACGTTGGACGTCTGTACGACGTGGGCGATCCGCCAATCGCGGGGGGCGTGCATGAAGACGCGCAGAACATCGGGCCGCTCTCCGAGGATCGCGTACGCTCCTCGTCCCACGATCACGCAGCGCCCCGCGGACGCGGCCTCGCGTACCGCTTGGGCGACTGCCCGCACGAGCTCCTCGTCGAGCGGCTGCGTTGCCGTCGCCTCCGCCAGCTCCGGCGTCGCGCGCTCGAGACTGTCGATCAGCCGCTCTCCTAACGAGCGCTGCGAGTCTTCGCTCGCCTCGACGGCCTCGGGCGTGATGCGCAGCCGCTTCGCCACGACGACGGGCAACTGCCGGTCGACGTACGCGTATCCCAACATCTCGGCGGCCCGTGAGGCAATCGCGAGCGCGCCGGATCCATATTCGTTTGAGACGGTTACGATCACCGGGGATGAAATACGCAATGGCGAATCGCCGTGTCCTGCCGATCGTAGAAGCGCGCGACCTGCGGAAGGTCTTTCGCACGACGAAGCGCACGCCGGGAGCCCTCGGCGCGCTGCGCTCTCTCTTCACGCGCGAATATGAGGAGCGCGTCGCCGTGGGCGGCGTTTCGTTCGCGCTCGAGCCCGGCGAGCTGGTCGGCTACATCGGCCCCAACGGCGCCGGCAAATCCACGACCATCAAGATGCTCACCGGCATTCTCGTTCCCACCTCCGGTGAGGTCCGCGTCGCCGGCCTAGTCCCATGGAAGAGCCGTAAGGAGAACGCACGCAACATCGGCGTGGTCTTCGGCCAACGCAGCCAGCTCTATTGGGATCTTCCGCTCATCGAGTCGTTCGAGCTCCTCCGGGCGATCTATGGGATCCGCGCCGATCGCTATCGGCAGAACCTCGGAGAGTTCGTCGAGATCCTCGAGATGAAGGATTTCCTGCGTACCCCGGTGCGCCAGCTCTCGCTCGGCCAGCGAATGCGTGGGGATTTTGCGGCGGCACTTCTGCATGGCCCGCGGGTCGTCTATTTGGACGAGCCGACGATCGGGCTCGACATCGTGGCGAAGCAGGCGATTCGCGAGTTCATCGCGCGGATCAACGCCGAACGGAAGGCGACGATCGTCTTGACGACTCACGACCTCGCCGACGTGGAGCGCCTCTGCCGGCGCATCGTGCTGATCGACAACGGCACCCTGATCTATGACGGCGACATCGATCGCATCAAGAGCGAGTACGGCCGTTTCCGCACGCTCGTCGTGCGGTTCTGCGAACCGGTCGAGCATCCCGAACTCGAAGGGACCGAACTTGCCGGAGTCGAGGACTCCGTCGCGCGGTTTCGCTTCGATCGCAACCGGCAGCGGGCCGATCTTCTCGTGCGGCAAGCCAGTGAGCGATATCGCGTCGAAGACGTGAGCCTGGAGGAGCCCGATCTCGAGTCGATCATTCGGCGCATCTACATCGAAGGTTACGACGAGCGGCCAAAGGAGGGCGCGCGATGATTCTATCAAGCAATACGAAGCGGCCGAAGGTCCATTCGAGCGCGTACGTCGCGCCGACCGCGACGATCGGCGGCGAGGTGACGATCGGTGCCGGATGCGCGATATTGCACGGCGCCGTCGTCGTTGCAGAGGGCGCCCCGATCACCATCGGTTCCGATACGGTCGTCATGGAGAACGCCGTGCTCAAGGCGAGCGGAGGAAGCGCGCTGCAGTTTCCGTTGCGCATCGGCAGCCGGTGTATCGTCGGGCCGCAGGCGTACGTCGTCGGCGCGACGATCGGAGACGGCTGCTTCATCGCCAGCGGGGCAAAGATATTCAACGGGGCGACGCTCGAGGAGGGCAGCGGCGTCGCGCTCGGCGCGATCGTCCACGTACGCTCGCGCGTGCTCAAAGGTGCGAGCGTACCCATGGCGCACATCGCGTTGGGCGATCCGGCGGT
The DNA here is from genome assembly GCA_049285915.1 of Candidatus Cybelea sp. GTDB lineage: Bacteria > Vulcanimicrobiota > Vulcanimicrobiia > Vulcanimicrobiales > Vulcanimicrobiaceae > Cybelea. Next base: position 30,026 of record JBAQAW010000108.1, read on the forward strand.
CGTCTATCCGCCCGAGAAGGCGCCCGAGGTTGCGGCCAAAATGCACTTCTTCGCCGACGTCTTCAACTTGGAGGGAACCGACGCGGTGCGCGCCCGCGCCGCCGAAACGTACTCGAAGTTTCTGCGGAAGGTTCACGCTCAAGACTCGGTGCTCGACGAGCATCGGAACGTCAAGCCGCCGCCGCGGCGCTCGGGAGAGGAGCCGCCGCCGACGCAGGTGGCGGAGGTCGATAAGGTCGTCGACGTCATGATGCTCGAGCTCGAAGAGATGGAGCAGCGCCGCCAAGCGGCGATCAAACGGCAAAAAGGCCGCTAGGGAAACCTCTATTGGAGGCCGCGCTCCTTCCGTACGTCGAGTTCGCAAAGAAAGCGTTCGCTCGCGAAGCCACCTACCGGGTCGAGGTCCTCACCGAGATCGGCTCGCTCGTCCTTCGCGTCTATATCCTGCGCTCGCTCTGGACCGCACTCTACGCGCAAAACGCCGCCCCGGCGGGGCTGCCGCTGCACTCGATGATCACCTATGCATCGGTGGCGATGTTGATGTCGCTGATCCTCGAGGTCGATGCGACGCGCCTCATCCGCGAAAAGCTTCGCGAGGGGACGATCGCGACCGATCTGATGAAGCCGATCAGCGTTCCGTTCTACTTCTTCAGCGATGGGCTCGGTCAGACGGTGTTGCACGCGCTGCTCGTCGTACCCTCGCTGCTCTGCGCGCTGCTTCTCGTGCACATCGACGTTCCGCCGCCGGCAGCGTTCGGCATGTTTCTCGTAACGTTCGCGATCGGTTACGGAGTGAATTTTTTCCTCAACTTCTTGATGAACTGCATCGCGTTTTGGACGCTCGAGACGTTTGCCGCACAGCTAATCGTGCGCTGGGCATCCGATCTGCTTTCCGGCCAGGTCATCCCGCTGACGTTCTTCCCGGGCCTCTTGGGGCGGCTGGTCTTCGCGCTGCCGTTCGCGGCGATTTACTCGACGCCGCTGCTGATCTACGTCGGCATCATTCCGCCGTCGCGGTGGGCGGCGAGCATCGCCGTGCAGGTGGTCTGGCTGATCCTCTTCGCGGCGCTCTCTTCACTCGTCTGGCGGGCCGCCGCGCGCCGCGTCGTCATCCAGGGCGGCTAGCACGGGGCCCGGCCCGGCTTTGAATTACTCGGGCAGATCCCAGAGCACGAGCTCGGCCTCGCCGCCCACGCGCAGCTCGGGGACGCCGTAAAAGCGCACGGCATCGCCGGCCGAAAGCGGAGTACCGTTCGCCTGCGCGTTTCCGCCGGCGACGAAGAGAAATCCATATCGGTTCGGAGCGAACTTCGCCTCGAGTTCGATCGCTGCGCCGCTGAGGCGGGCGACCTTGAACGTGGCATTTTGGGTGATCCGAATCGTAGCGGCAACCTCGGGATCGCCGCTGACGACGTCGAGCCACCGATCGAGCCGGTCGCCCTCGTCGAAGGCGAGCTGGCCGTACGACGGCGGCGTTCCCACGCGCCCGGGGAGGACCCACATCTGCACCAGGTGCAGCGGCTCGACCGGATCGTCGTTGTACTCACTGTGGCGAACGCCGGTGCCTGCACTCATGAATTGAACGCCGCCGGGCCCGACGACGCCGTGATTGCCGATGCTGTCGCGGTGAGCGAGCCGGCCAGAGAGCACGTACGTTACGATCTCCATGTCGCGATGCGGGTGCGCCGGGAAGCCTTCTCCCCCTTGGATCGTATCGTCGTTGAAGACCCGCAGCGCCCCCCAGTTGAGGTTCGCCGGGTCGTAATAATCCGCAAAGCTAAAGGAATAATAGGTTTCGAGCCAGCCCGCATCCACGTGGGCACGCGACGCAGCGGGGACGATCTGGAAGACGGGTAAACGCGAGGCTACCGTACTCATGCCCTCTTTGACCGCCCCGGCGCCAGGCCGGGTTGCGCCACGGATGGGGAACCGCCACGGAGGCACGAAGCGCTACGCATGCTCGGCGCCTATGCCCAGTACTGGCGGATCAACCTCCTCACGATGCTCGAGTATCGCGCCAACTTCGTGATGTGGTTCTTCTTTACGATCGTTTACCACGGGGTCGCGCTCGGCGCTCTCTACGTGACGATGCAGCACTTTCCGTCGATGAACGGCTGGAGCTTCCGGGAGATGTTCTTCCTGTACGCGCTCTGGATGAGCGGGCACGAGCTGCACAACACCCTATTCTTTACCGTCGTCAGCGTTCCGGAGTACGTACGCGAAGGGCGCTTCGACCGTTTTCTCGTTCGTCCGCTCGACGCGCTCTTTCAAGTCCTGACCGTTCCGCAGCAGATCGTCCCCGACGGGTTGATCCTCGGCGTCGCGACGCTCGTCATCGCGACGCAGGCGGCGGGAGTGCGCATAGACGCGTTCTTCGTGCTCTTCGTTCCGTGCATCGTCGTCGGTGGCGCGCTGATCGATCTCGGCATTTCGTTAGCGATAGCGACGCTTTCGTTTTGGGTGATCCGCGTCGACACGCTGCGCTGGGTCGTGATGTCGCTCGAACAGGATTTTACGAGGTATCCGATCAGCATTTACACGCGCGGCGTGCGCATCGTCCTCGCCTTCGTTCTGCCGTTTGCGTTCATGAACTACTTCCCGGCGACGTACTTCCTTCAGAAGGCCGATACCGGATTACATCTCAGTCCGGCGGTCGGTCTGCTCACGCCGGCGATCGGGCTTGCGTGGTTCGGCGCGTCCTACGTTTTCTGGCTCTTCGGCTTGCGGCACTATCAAGGAACGGGCTCGTGAAGCGCGCCGCGTTCTTCGGCGGTGCCGGCGCCGCCCTCATCGCCTGCCCCGCAATGGCAAGCTCTCTCAACACTCGCATCGCCCGCGTCGCTCGCAAGCTTCCCGGCCTGATCGGCGTCTACGCTCGCACGCTCGCGCCGGGCGCGCCGCTGGCCGCCTACCATGCCGGAGAACACTTCCCCACCGCTTCGGTGATCAAGGTGCTCGTGATGACGACGGCCTACGTGAAGCAGGAGACGCATCCCGGCGCGCTCTCCGCGGTCATCGTCTTTCGCAGCGGCGATTTGATCGGCGGCTCCGACTTCATGGCCAACGCGCGAGACGGCCAACGATTTACCGTCGCCGAGCTTATCGTGCCGATGATCACCGTGAGCGACAACACCGCGGCGAATCTGCTGATCGGACATTTCGGCGTCCACGCGATCAACGCCGTCGGAAAGCGCGCCGGGATGACCCGGACGCACCTCGCGCGCAAGTTCCTCGACTACACGGCGATCGCGCATCACAACGACAACGTCTCGACCCCGGCGGATATGGGACACCTGCTGTACCTTATCGAGCTCGGCGCGCACGAAGGGATCCCGACGATCGTCTCGCCGCGTCACTGCCGCGCGATGCTCGACGTCATGCGCGGTCAGACGGACCGCGACGGAATACCGGCGGCGCTGCCGCCGCACACCGCCGTCGCCAACAAGACCGGCGAGATCGAAGGCACTCGCAACGACGTCGCCGTCGTGTCGCCCTACGGCGACTCTCCGTTCGTTCTGGCGATCATGACCAAGGACGCATACGACTACGCTGCCGCGTACTCGGCGATTCACGCGGTCACTCGCGACGTCTACCTTTCCGCGCGCGCCTCGCTCTGAAGGTAGACCCGGCAGCCGAAGACTTCGCCGGACTGCAACGCCGACAGCTTCGCCGCCCGGCTCAGCCGCTTGAAGCGGGCCTCGTGCGATTTTGCCAGCGCAAAGGTCCCCGGATGCCACCACGCGAGCAACGCCAGAGGGAGCCGCCCTCGCGTATACTTTGCCGCCTTGCGCCGCCGGTGCTCGAGCAGCCGGCGGGTCAGATCGACCGTAGCGCCGGTATAGAGCGACCCGTCGCGACAACGGAGCACGTAGACGGCGGGTTCGGCGGCTCGTGCCTGCGTCGCATCAGGAGGATTGTACTGCGCCGTGCAACGTTGGGTCATATGACTCTGCTCAACCTGCCTCGTTTTGCGCGGATTGCCTGCTTCGTCGCGGCCGGATCGCTACTGGGCGCCGGCAGCGGTGAGGTCTTACCGGCGACGGCGCCTTACCCGCCGATCGCGACGATGGTCGCGGCCGTCAGTGCCGACCGTCTGAAGAGCGACGTCGAGACGCTGGTGAACTTTGGAACGCGCAACGATTTCTCCGAACGGACGTCGACGGCTAGCCATGGCGTCTTCGCAGCGCGCGACTGGATCGCGGCGCGCTTGCGAGCAATCGCCGCGACCTCCGGCGGACGAATGACGGTCAAGCTCGACACCTACCTCCAAGCAAAGACGCCGAAGACGCCCCGAGCGGTCACCGAATCGAGCGTGATCGCAACCCTGCAGGGCAGCGAGCCGGGCCGGATCTACGTGATGTCGAGCCACTTCGACGATTGCGACGGCCATTGCACCGACGGCGCGGGGATCGCACCCGGGGCGGACGACAATGGTTCGAGCGTCGCCGCGGTCTTGGAGGCGGCGCACGTGATGGCGGGTACGCATTTCCGGGGAACGATCGTCTTCGCGTGCTTCGACGGCGAAGAGCTGGGATTGTGGGGCAGCAACCACTACGCGCAGGAGCTTGCGGCGGCCCACGCGCCCGTGCTCGCCGTTCTGAACGACGATATCATCGGCAACTCGACCGGCGGCGACGGCAGCTCTGAGAAGAGTGTGATCCGCGTCTTCAGCCAGGCACTGCCGGCGGGCACCGATATCTCTCGCGTGAACCTCGTCGGCTCGGAGAACGACTCGCCCTCGCGCGAGCTTTCTCGCTTTATCGCGGCGGTCGTGCCCGCTTACGCCGAGCTTTCAGTCCGGCAAATTTACCGCGCGGATCGCTTTCTGCGAGGCGGCGATCAGGAATCGTTCCAGGATGCGGGCTTCGCCTCGGCCGTGCGTTTCGTCGAACCGCATGAAAACTTCACCCACCAGCACCAAGACGTTCGCGTGCAGGACGGCGTCCAGTACGGAGATCTGCCGCAGTTCATGGATTGGCAGTATCTGCAACGCGCGACGCAGGCCAACGTAGCCTCGCTCGCGACGCTCGCGCTCGGCCCAGCGCCGCCCGGTAAAGTCCGTCTCGTGCTCTCGCACTTGGGCTACGACTCGACGCTGCGCTGGAGTCCCGCGGCCGATGCCGCTTCCTACGAGATTCTCTGGCGAACGACCGACTCGCCGCAATGGCAGTACGCGCGCAACGCCGGCGACGTCACGCAAGCGACCGTCCCGGTTTCGAAGGACGACTACATTCTTGGCGTTCGGAGCGTCGACGCCAACGGGCTGCCGAGCCCCGCGGTATATCCCGTCGCGGCGCGCGAGTAAAACGGCAGGGCCTTCGACGGAGCCTCGGGACGAGGCCAAATCGCCGCCAGCAGCGCCTTGAAACGCGCCCGCTGCTCGATCGGCCCGAACCACGGTAAGCTTCGCAGCATCAGCAGCGCCGGCTCGCGCTTCGCGAGCGCCTCTTCCAGATGGCGAAGCGCCGTTTCGAGACGTCCCAGGCCGACCGCGACGGTGGCCAGATTGAACTCGCAGACGAACTCCGTGCGAGACATCTCTTGAAGCGTCCGATAGATACCCTCGGCGCGCTCGTTCTCGCCGCAATCCGCGTACGCGCGCCCCAGTAACGGAAGCCTCAGCGCAATATCTTCGGCCCGGTCCTGGGGAAGCAAGAGCAGGTCCGAGATCGCTCTGGCGGGCTGCTTCGAGAGGATGAAAGCCTGCGCGCGATAACGCCTGGCGATCGAGAAATCGGGGCCGCTTTCGATCAGGCTCGAAAACACGTCGATCGCGCGGCGATACTCGCCCGTGTGCACGAAGGTGCGCGCGAGGAAGAGCTGGAGCGCGGGTGACGACGGCTCGATCGCGAGCGCATTTTGGATCGCTCGCAGCGCCTTGGCGCCGGCGCCCTTGCATAGGTAGAACCACGCAGCGTTGACGTAGACGGACACCGACTTCGCGTTGAGGCGCACCGCGCTTTCGATCTCCCGCTCGGCCTCCACCCAGTTCCAATCGCAAAAGAGGACGAGGTTCCCCAGCGTCGCGCGGGCTTCGGCGCAGCTCGGATCGATCTCGAGCGCGCGAACGATTGCAGCCTTGGCCTTCGGAAACATGTACGAGCCCGGCGCGTACCAATACTCGGCCTGCAGCGCGTGCGCGCGAGCTAAGCCGATCAGCGCCGGCACGTACTCCGCATCGATTTGCAGCGCGGCCTGAAACTGCTCGGTCGCGGCGGTGAGCGAGGTCGCGGTACGCTTCTCCAGCAGGTAGCAGCCTCGGCAGTAGTGCGCAAAGGCCTCGGGACCGCAGCTCAGCAGAGCATCGCCGAAGTCTTCGGAGGGCGCCGCCCCTTCGGCAGCGACCGGTCCGACGACCGTGACCGGAGCGACGAAGCGATACCCTCGCCCGCGGACCGTCACGACGTAGGCGCGATCTTTCGCGCGCTCGTCGAGCTGCTGCCGCAGCATATACATGTGTTGCGACAGATTGCCGTCGCTCAACGCGGCGTCCGGCCAGATCCGCGAAGCGATCGTCTCTTTGTCGATGACGTCGCCGTTAGCGTGAATGAGTAAAATCAGTAACTGCGCGAGACGCTCCGGCAGCGGAATGGTCGTGGCGCCGTGAAAGAGCACCGCTCTCGCCGGATCGAAGCGAAACGATCCGAACGCGTAGACCGGCGAGGTCCGGTTTGGGTTCTTCGCCTCGGCCCGCTCCATCATCAATCCTCAAATGCTCGAGGGAGGGGATTTGTGACTGAGTTCCTTGGGTCAGTGCGATCGGGATGGCGCGCGAGTGACTCGGCTGCAATCGCGCGACGGCGCCGAGCGACTCGCGAGCGCGATGCACTGCGGCGTTCCAGCGCAGGCACTGCGTCGCGGCCGCAACGAGCGAGAACGTCTCGTGCACGTCCCCGAAGCACTGCTGAGCGTAGTGGGCGAACGCGGAGTCCGCGCGGATGACGCCCTCGATGGCGGCCCCGAGCCGATGGCCTGCCGTGCCGTCGAACTGCCGCTCGAGGATCGCCGCCACCAGCTCGCAGACGGCGGCGCGCTGCGCGGGCGAGTCGCCGAGCATCTGCGGAATTACCGTGCAGAGCCGTTCGTACAGGGCAGCAAGCGACGGATCGTCCGCCTCCCAGATCTCGATGCGTTCGCGAAAAAGGCCGGTTGCCGTTAAAGCGTCGCCGCTTCGCACGAGCCGCGCGATCGCGACCGAACACCACTTCCGGGCCGCGCAGCGATCGTTCCCGGCCAGCGCGAGCGAGTGAAGCGTCGCCGCGGCGCGAGCGGCAACGCCGAGAAAACCGCAGCGTTCGGCCCGATAAAAAACGGCGGTCGCCAAGGTTCGCGAGCGAGCGTTCTTCCCCGAGTCCAGCGCTTGCGACGCGCGCTCGATCTCCCATGAGAGTCTCGCCCACGATTGCGGGGGCACGTTCGGCGGCGGGGGCGGTTCGAGCCGAGCCGCGCCCTCGCGGCACGCCTGCGCAGTGAGAACCATGGCGGCCGCACGCTCGTGGTCCGCGGCCGTGCGCCTCGCTTTGCGCGCGAGTTCGTACGCCTCTCCGGCCGCGCCGCGAAGAAGCGCGAGCTTTGCGCGCGCGACGATTCCCTCGGCAGGCGGCATCGATTCCAACAAGCCGTCTGCCTCTTCGAGCCGGCCGCAGTGTACGTTCGCCTCGGCGAGCAAGGCGAGCGCAGCACGGCGGCCGCCTCGATCTTGCGCGATGCGCACCAGATTCTTCGCGATGCTGCGCATTTCGAGCGAGCATCCGCGCTCGCGCGCCCCGCAAAAGGCGGACAGCTCCCGTTGGAACCGCGAATCGCGATACGAAGCCTGCTCCCGATCGACGAAGCGTTGCGCGTAGCGCGCGATCGCGCTGACCGCCGCGGCCCGCTGCCGCTGAAAGTGCCGCCTCGAGATGCCGTTGCGAGCGGCTAACTCCGCGTTGCTTGCAGTCCGGACGAAGTCGACGTCGAGGATCGTGCTGCGCAGGCGCGCCGTCTTGGGATCGCTGCCGGGGAGCGCGCGCCGCACGATACGCGCGAGGGCGGCGGTCGAGCAATCGATGCCGGCACGCCGGCAGAGCGAAGCAATCAACGGCATCTCGGCGAGCGCCCTTTCGTCTTTCGCCCGGTGCAGCATAGTATAAACGTACCGCTCCATCGTCGACATGCCAACACGATAACGGGTTCGCCAATGCGATGTCTTGCGTCGTTGAAAGCCGTTGATGCGAAAGTCGTCTGCTTCGCACGTACGTCAACGAACATCAAAAGGTCGGGACCTCAGCCTTTTGTAACGCGAACAAGGCGTCGCATTCGACGCACTACTCGGACTCTACGCAAGAAGGAATCGTGCAAACATGAAACGGCAACTCACGCTCCGCTTCACGCGTGCGTCCGTTCTGTTTCTGGCTTTCCTCCTGTTCCAGGAAACGTGGGCACTGGCGGGGGTAACCGGAAATCTCAACGGCATCGTTCGCGACGCGGCCGGAGCACCAATCGCGGGAGTAAAGGTCGAGGCGGTTGCGCCCTCACAGAGCGCGTCCGCCACCACGGATTCAGGAGGACACTTTCTTCTGCTCTCGCTCGCCCCCGATACATATACGCTCAGCCTCAGCAAGGACGGATATCAGCCCGTCTCTTTTTCGGGTAACGTGGTCTTCGCGGATCAGACGCAGCAGGTCTCGCTCAGCCTGACCAAAACGCTGCGGACGATCGGCCATGTCACGTCGCAGGCGGGTGCGTCGCTCGTGAAATCGGGCGTCGGCGGCGACCTCTACAGCGTGAATGCCTCCCAAGCTGCGGCCGCCGCGGCCCTCGGCGGTGGAGGCAATCTCAACAATGCGTACTCAGCGATGGCGTCGGTTCCGGGCGTGCAGACGTCGATGACCGGCGCCGGCTGGATGACCAACGCGGCGTACGTGCGCGGACAGAACCAGTATTACACCGGCTTCGAGTACGACGGAATCCCCGTGAACCGCTCGTTCGACAACTACAATTCGTCGACGGAGTCGACGCTGGGTCTGCAGGAACTTCAAGTCTACACCGGCGGCGGCCCGGCATCGGTCGCGTCGGCGGGGACCTCCGGCTTCATCAACCAGGTCATCAAAACCGGAACGTTCCCCGGCTTCGCGACCGCAAACGTCGGCCTCGGTACGCCGCTGTTCTACCATCAAGCCCAGGTCGAGCTCGCCGGTGCGACACCCGACCGCACCTTCAGCTACTACGTCGGCCTGAGCGGTTACAACTCGGCGTTCGGCATCATCGACTACGACAACGGTGAAAGCTTCATGACGCCCGGCGACTATTTTTCGGGCAATGCCACCATCGAGAATGCCATCGGCTACGGGTTTGGAAGCAACCAGGTTTTGTCTACCGGCTACACCTGCCTCATCGGCACCTGTCAGGGCGTCAAGCCCATGTGCCCGCTCTACGGACAGAAGTGGAATCAGCCGGTCGCGACGTTGGGAGAGCAGGGCTGCTGGCAGTATTACAACGGCCTCTCGGGCGTGACGTCGCAGATCGCCGATCGAGAGAACGTCATCAACCTGCACATGGGAATCCCATTTAAAAACGGGCTGCGCGACGACGTGCAGCTGCTCTGGAGCGGCTCGGCCGAAAACAACTACGCGTACTTAACGCCGGATGCCGTGGGACCGGGCAACGGCCAGTTCATCTACTCGCTCTACAATACGAACTACAAGGCACCGACGTGCGGCCCCGAAACCGTTGCACCGGGGCTCACCCTCAACGGATGTTCTCGGATCGGTCAGATCGTCTCGATGGCGAGCATTCCGTCCTCGGTCTTTCCGGCGTGCAACCCGGCGACCGGCGGTCCGGAATGTGCACCGACCTATCTCGCTTACGCGGACGGCATCGCCTACAATTTGCCGTTCGGCACGCCGATCGCCAAGAGCATGTCGTCGATTAAATCGCCGTCGCCGTACTTCGCGCCCGACACACCCCAGCACGCGTTCGACGGTCCGTTCCCGCTGAATAACTCGGACGTCGACGTCAACCAAAACGATACGGGGATCGTGAAGCTGCAGTACACGCACGCGCTGAGCCAGTCGGCCTACCTGCGCGCCTACGGCTACACCTTCTACTCGGATTGGCTCGAGAACGCACCGTTTAACGGCGCGACCGGACAGTTGCTCGTCGGCTTCAACGGTGCCGCCCAATATCAGCTCATTACTCACACTGCGGGCGGCGCGCTCGATTTTCAGGATCAGATTAACGATCAGAACCTTCTGACGCTAAACGGTAACTACACCTCCGCCACCGTCAGCCGTCTCAACAACAACTCGGCGCTCGCGGGCGTCGAGGATTCGCCGATCGGCTATATGTCGGCCGGCTCGAGCGGACAGTACACGTGCTACGACCCGGCGAAAGGCACGCCGGAGGCTTGCGTGCTGGGGACCAGCGGTGAGAACAATAACTACTACGACACGCTCCTCAAAGGCGTCGCCTCGGGCAAGCGCTACAATTGCGCCGTGAAGTCCGCGCCGCAGTGCTTCGTGACGCCGACGTGGAGCAGCACGGCGTCGTCCGGCCCGACCGGTTTCGGTGGGCCTGCGGGCGCCACGTGGGATACGCTTTGGAGCGGAAATATTACCGGTTCGCTCAACCAGGTGCAGCCGCGATTTACCAACGCGTCGCTCAGCGATCAATTTCGCCCGAACGACAAGTTCTTGATTAACGCGTCCATCCGGTACGACAACTTCGCTTATAACTTGCCGGACTCGGCCACGGCAGCCGATTCGTTCTATGCCGGAATGACCGCAAACTACACGTGCGTTTCCGCAGCTACAAATCAAGTCCTGACGATTCCGCTTGCGCCGGGCGAGTTTCCGCCGGCGCCGGCGCAGTTCGTCAACGGAAACTGCGATCAAGCGGCAGCGGCCCTGCATCCCTCGGGCCCCCACACCGGTTGGGTTCACCCCAACGGGACTACGCAAAACGGGGTCGCGGCTCCAAACTTCTCGGCCGCCTCTCCCGCGTCGTATTCGCTGGACTATTGGGAACCCAGAATCTCGGCCACGTACACGCAGTCGCCCGATACCGTTTGGCGCTTCTCGGCCGGCCGCTTCACGCAGCCGCCGATCACGGCGTCGGTTCAGTACCTGAGCCCGTCGGGCGACGATCGCTCGGTGTGGAACAATACGATGAATCTCGGCTTCTATTCGCCGTTCCATCCAATCCCCGGCATCTCGTCGGCGCAGTACGACGCGTCGCTCGAGCACCACTTCCGTAACACCGACGTGAGCCTCAAGGTAACGCCGTTCTACACGTGGGTCAACGACTGGCAGCAGCAGACGTTCATCGGTGCCGGTTTCGTAACCCAGGTCCCCGTCGGCGTCAATCGAGTCTACGGTGCCGAGTTTCAACTGAACAAGGGCGATTTCAGCCGGGACGGATTCTCGGGACAGATCGCCTTCACGTACACCAACTCGAAGGTCCAGTTCCAAAACGTGCCGTTGGCCACCGGCGGCGTGATCCCGAATACCACGATCGCTTTGAACCAAGTGATCCAGCAGTACAACGCCTTAACGAAGGCCGGCGGCGGCAGCCCGTGCTATCAAGGAGGTAAGGCGGTCTCGTGCAACACCGCGAACGGCAAGGTCGCAGCCGGCTTCGACACGATCCTCAATCCGTACTATAAGCAGCCGCAACAAGGCTTGCTCGATCCCAACGGCTGGTACAACCCGTACTCGACCGCGGTCGCTCCGAACCTCAACGGCGCGGTGATCAGCTACATCTCGCCGGAGGTGGCTTCGGTGCTCCTCAACTACCGCAAGCACAAGTTCGCGGTAACGCCGAGCCTTTCGTTCCAATCGGGCGGCTACTACGGCAGCCCGCTCGACATCGAAGGGCTGGATCCGCGCACCTGCACGCTCAACTCTGCGTCGACGGGCATTACGAAGGTTTCGCCCAAGACCAGCCCCTTGCAGTGCAACTACCTCACGACGACCTCAGCGGGAAGCGGGGCATTCGGCTACCTCTACATTCCCGATCCGCAAACCGGAAGCTACGCGTTTGGATCGTATCAGAACCCGAACTTCCTGGTTGGAAACCTGCAAGTCACCTACGACCTCACGCCGAAGATTCGGATCATGGTGCTCGGCACGAATCTCTTCCACGCGTGCTTCGGGGGCTCGTCGGAGCCCTGGACCTCGTACTATCCCGCGGGCGGCAACATCTGCGGATACACGCCGGCAGGCGGCTCGCTCAATAGCACGCTCTATCCCAGCAACTTCTACAACGGCACCGGCATCAACGACTTTGCCGCCAACAAAGCTCGTACGCCGGCCGCATTCCAGCAAAGCTATCTGCCCACGTTGGGAAACAACGGCGCCATCGGAGGCGTCCTGCAACCCTTCAACATCTACCTGAATGCCCAAGTGAAAATCTAGGGCACTCTTGCGCGTAGCGCTCGTGGTTGCGGCAGTGATAGCTGCCTTCGCGCCGGGGCCGTGGCAGGTCGGCCTCGGCGCGGAGCCTCCCTCCCTTCAAAGCTTCGACGGCGGCCACGGCTGGATAAACAGCACGCCGCTCGATCCCGCTCAACTTCGAGGAAAGATCGTTCTGGTCGACTTTTGGGAGTACACCTGTCTCAATTGTCTTCGCACGTTGCCGTATCTGCGAGAGTGGTACCGGCGCTATCACGACGACGGCTTCGTGATCGTCGGCGTGCACACGCCCGAGTTTCACTTCTCGGGCGAACACGCGAACGTCGCTGCGGCAGTCAAACGATTGAACGTCGATTGGCCGGTCGTACTCGACGATTCGTTCGCGATCTGGAAGCGCTACGGCAACACCGTCTGGCCGCATGAGTACCTTTACGACCGCAACGGCAGACTGGTAGAGAGTTTCGAAGGCGAAGGCGGATATCAGGACACCGAGGCCCGGATTCAAGCGCTTCTGCGCAGCGATCAGCCGGGCCGCAAGCTTCCGCCGATCGTGGCGCTGCTGCCGCAGGACAGTTACGATAAGCCCGGCGCGGTCTGTTATCCGCATACCCCGGAACTGTTGGTCGGGCATCAGAACATCGCCGACGCGACCCCGCAGAACGATCCAGCGCGCGACACGAATTACTCGCCGAGCGGCGGCGGACCGCGCGACGGGGCGATCGAGCTTCAGGGATACTGGCACTTGACCCAGGAGGCCGCCGTCTCCGGCGAGAGCGGCGGGTATCTTGCGCTTCGCTACCACGCGATCCAGCTGGTCGCCGTCTTGAAGCCGGAGCGCGGGGGGGGCACGCGCGTCGAGGTCACGCAAGATGGAAAACCAGTCACAAAGGAAGATGCCGGAAAAGACCTTCGCTACGACGGCGGCGGCTCGTACGTCACAGTAGACGCGCCTCGCGCGTACGACATCATCATGAATGCGGGGTACGGCCAGCACGAGATCAAGCTCGCCCCCAAGGGCGAGGGTGTCGGCTTTTACGACTTCGCCTTCGAATCGTGCGAGATTCCCAAAGGCGCGCCGCCCGGGTGAGCGCCCGTTCCGTTGCGATCGGCGCGATCGCCGGCCTCTGCGGCGCGGTTCTCATCGACCTCTATCTCGTGATTAGCGAGCCGTGGGTCGCCAAACACGTAACGGCGCTGCTCGTGATGCAGTGGGATGCGTCCAACGCGCTCGGCGCTGCCGCGTATAACGGCGGCTGGGCGACGGCCGCGCTGGGAACGCTGATGCACTTCTGCGTCAGCATCGTGTGGGGCATCCTCTTCGTCCTTGCCGTCCTGCGGTTCTGCCGGCTGCAAGATCACGCGCTGACGGCGGGGATCGCTCTCGGAGTCGTGGCGATGGCGGCGATGCGGTTGGTCATCCATTTCGGACACGCGGTCGTGCGTCCGTTTCCTTCGGCCGGAATCTTCCTCTACATCCTCGCCGGGCACGTTGTCTTCTTCGGTATCCCCGTCGCGCTCGTCGCGACGAACCTGCTGCGCGAACGGCCCGACATTCGAAAAATCCGCGTCTAGGGAGTCACCATCGGCAGCTTTCTAAATTAGTGAGGCTTTGATCGCCTCGAGGGTTTCGTCGATGTCGGCTTGCGTGTGCGCGGTGGAGACGAACATCACTTCATTTTGCGACGGCGGCAAAAGGACGCCCCGTTCGAGCATCGCGCCGCAATAGGCTGCGTATGCTTGACGATTCGCCCGGCGCGCGTCGTCGAAATTACGCGACGGCGCGCCCGGACGAAATTTGAAGTCGACGACCGACTCGAGCTGCAACACCGCGTAGGGAAGGTCGCGCTCGGTGAAAATCGCGCGGATGCCATCGGCGAGCCGTCGCGCGAGGCCGTCCATCTGCGTGTAGTATTCGGGATGCATCTCGAGCAGATCGAGGACGCGATGGGCCATCGCCACGCCGAAAGGATTGCCGCCGTGCGTTCCGCCGGTGAACGCCCAACCGCTCGGCGCGAGCGTCTCCATCACGTCCTTACGCCCGCCGAAGGCGGCAATGGGAACTCCGCCGCCCACGATCTTGCCCAGCGCCGTCAGGTCGGGATCGATTCCCGTGCGGCCTTGCGCGCCGCGTAATCCGAAGCGAAGCCAGGTAATGACTTCGTCGAAGATCAGCAGCGCTCCGCAGTCGCCGGCCCGGCGCCGCAGACCTTCGAGGAAACCCTCGACCGGAAGCACGAGCCCCATGTTCGCCGCGATCGGCTCGACGACGATCGCCGCGAGCTCGCCGCGCCCCTTCTCGATCTGTTCGTCGACGGAGTCTAGGTCGTTGTATCTCGCAACGAGCACGTCGCCCGATACGCCTTGCGGAATTCCGCCGCGTACGCTGCCGTCACCGGCCGACGCGCCGGCGTCGAGCAGCGCGAGATCGAAGTGCCCGTGGTAGTTCCCCGCGAACTTGAGTACGCGAGAGCGCCCCGTGAAAGCGCGCGCAACGCGAATCGCACTCATCATCGCTTCGGTGCCGGAGGTGACGAAGCGCATGCGCTGCATCGAGGGGAGGTGCCCTCTAACGCGCTGCGCCAGGCGAATCTCTTGGGGATGAGTCGTCCCCCAAACCAAGCCGTCCGCGGCGAGCGCATCGAGCCCTTGGACGAGCTCCGGATGCGTGTGCCCGAAGAGCAGCGGGCCGTACGCCATAATGTAGTCGATGTATCGCCGTCCGGCTTCGTCGAAGGCGTAGGCGCCCCGCGCCGAGTTCTGGACGAACATGGGAAGGCCGACGCCCCACCCCGAACGGACGGGCGAATCGCAGCCGCCGGCCAGCACGTCGAGAGCGCGATCGATCGACCCTTGCATACCCCCGCGCCGTTCGCAGGTTCAACGAAGAAGCCATGCCCGAACTTCAGATCGCTCCGCAGACGAACATCAAGGAACTCGTCGTGCACTGGCCGCTCGCCGCCGAGGTCTTGACCGCCTTCGGCTTGGGATGCAGCGGTTGCGGCGTGAGCAAATACGAGACGGTCGAGCAGGGCGCGCGCGCCCACGGCTTACGCGTGGAAGCGATTCTGGCCGCGCTGCAGGAGGCACGTCGTTCGGGCAGCGTGCCGCCGATCGCCGCGGAGGCCCGGCGTCCGGCCGCGCGCGCACCCGGGGCGTTTGCCGGCCGAACGAAGATCGCGCACACGATACCGATCATGTCGGGCAAGGGCGGCGTCGGCAAGTCGCTGGTAACCGCACTGCTCGCAATCGGCCTGCGGCGAAAGCACTTTCGTGTCGGCATCCTCGATGCCGACATCACGGGGCCCTCGATACCGAGGCTCTTTGGATTGCACGAACCGCTCAACATCCAGCCCGATCCGGTCAAAACGACACCGCAGGGCCAGCCGCAGCCGCTGATGTCGCCCGCGATCTCGCGCAGCGCGATCGAAGTGGTCAGTGCGAATCTGCTGACCGATCGCGAAGATACGGCGATGATCTGGCGCGGACCGATCGTGGCCAGCGTCATCCGTCAATTTTACGAACAAGTGCTCTGGAGCGAGCTGGACTTCTTGCTCGTCGATCTGCCGCCCGGAACCTCCGACGCTCCGTTGACCGTCCTTCAATCCCTCTCGATCGACGGCGTCGTCCTCGTAACGATGCCGCAGGCGCTCGCGACGATGGTCGTGCGCAAGGCGGCAAACTTGATCCATCAACTGAAAAAACCGATCCTGGGGGTCGTCGAGAACATGTCTTA
This sequence comes from Candidatus Cybelea sp., assembly GCA_049285915.1. Taxonomy (GTDB): domain Bacteria; phylum Vulcanimicrobiota; class Vulcanimicrobiia; order Vulcanimicrobiales; family Vulcanimicrobiaceae; genus Cybelea. The sequence continues at coordinate 46,151 of JBAQAW010000108.1, forward strand.
CTTCGTCGCCCCGGATACCGGAAAGCAGTATGACATCTTCGGCCCATCGTACGCGCAGCGAGTCGCCGAGCTCGCGCAAGCGCCGGTCCTCGCTCGAATCCCCATCGACCCGGTGAAGCTCATGCTTGCCGACGAAGGGCGGATCGAAGAACTCGACGATCCGATCTGCGACCTGCTCGCCGACCGGCTCGTCGCGGCGCTCGAAGCGCGTCCGAAACCCAAAGAGACGATCTCGCTGGTATGATGAAAAAGCTTCTCGCCGGCTTCGGCGTCGGATTCAGTGCGGGATACGCGTGCGTGCGCGCGATCGAAGCGTGGCGTCAGTGGAGCGAACCGGCGGAGAGGGTCGTGAAGGACGCGCAGGCCTACTCGAGCGTTCGCCGCGCCCTCGACGTCGTCGGGACGTTTCGCGCAACCGCCGGATTCGCAGCCTTCGCGTACGCTCCGGTCTCGCTGCGCGCCGATGAAGCCGCTCGCCGCCTGCCGGTCTGGCTGCGCCCTGCGGCGTATTTTGCCGTTCTTTCGTTGATATCGTCGGCATTCGAGCTTCCGGTTTCATTCGTCGAGGGCTTCGCTCTGGAGCGCCGCTTCGCTTTGAGCGATCAAACGCGCGGCGGTTGGCTTTCCGACTATGCGAAGTCTTCGATCCTGTCGACCGCGCTCTCCGCGCTGCTTGCGACGCTCTTCGGCTTCGCGCTGCGCCGGACGCCGCGGAGGTGGCCGCTTTGGGCGAGCGCGGGCGTCTTTCCGCTCTTTGTGATCGGCAACGTCATCGTGCCCCTCTACGTCCTGCCGCTCTTTAACGAATTCGAGCCGGTAACCGGATCGCTCGAAGCGCGTCTCCGCGCGCTCGCCAAACGCTTCGGCGTCGGCGATGCGGCGATTCTCCGAATGGACATGAGCCGTCAAACCCGCAAAGCAAATGCCTTCGTAACGGGGATCGGCCGGACGCACCGGATCGTGCTCGGCGATACGCTGATCGGCGCATTTCCGGAGACGGAGACCGAGTTCGTGGTCGCGCACGAACTCGGACACTACGTCAACAAAGACACGTGGCGTTTAATCGCGCTGGGCGAAGCGTTGGCGATCGCGCTCTTTCTCATTTCAAATCGCGCCGTCTCCGAGGAGGAACGGGAAGAGCTTCGAGACCGTCCGTTGCTGATCGTACGGCTCTACGCGCTGATGCTGGTTGCAACGCAGGTGTTGCGCCCGTTGCTTTTTGCATTCTCGCGCTCTCGCGAGTGGTCGGCGGATCGCTTTGCGCTCGACGCAACCGGTAACGCCGCGGCCGGCGCCTCGGCATTCCGGCGTCTGCGCGATCAGAATCTCGCCGACGAAGATCCCCCCGGCTGGTACGAGTTCTTCTTCGCCTCGCATCCATCGTTGCGAGCGCGAATCGCCGCGCTCGACGAAGCCTCGGGAACCTAAGAGAGCAGAACGCCGCTCGGCCGGGTGCGCAGCCACGCGGCGAGATCGGTCTTCGCTTCGCTCGCGCCTCCACCCAGCTCTCGCCGCAGCTCGCCGAAGAGGCCGAACCCTTCCGCGAACGCATCGTGTTTGTGGATCGATTCCTCGTTGACTTGGCCGCCGAAAACGAACGTGTCGTCCCCGAGGTCGTCGTACATGTCGAGCGTCCGTGCGAGGATACCTCGCACGACGTCTTCGACGAAACGCGGGTTGTGGTGGGCCTTGTTGACGATGAAGAACTCGTCGGGCCGCTTGAGCAGATCGTAGGTCTCGCTCGACATCGAATTTTCCACGATCTCTACCAGATCTTCGGCGCGAATCGCCTCGCTGCGATCGTCCGCGACGCCGAGCAGCAGCGTGCCGCGGCCCCGCTGATTGTGCGTCGCGACGGGTAAGGCGTCGAGCGCGCGCTGCGCCTCCCCCTCGCTGAATCCCGCTGCCAGCAACTCGTGCACCGAGTGCTCGCGAACCATCGCCTGCGCGCAGGGACACGCGGTCATACCCTCGGCCTCGACGCCGACGACGCGGCGCGTACCGGTTTCGTCGGCGTGCGCGATCCCGATGAGCGTGTAGGTTTCCTCGCCGCGCTTGCCGCTCACCGGGGTCCATCGCTCGAGTCCGAATTGCGCTCGCAATCGGACGTCCGCGCGAATGGCGCGCTGGCTGCGAACGATCTCTCTGGCAATCGCTTCAGCGAGGCGTTCGACGCGAGCCGGCTGCGCCGCATCGGCCAGAACGTCGAGCGTCGCCTCCTCGAGGATCTCCGAGAAGCGCGACATGTGTACGCCGGCCTTGTCCGCGGCAAGATCGGCGACCATCGAAAACTCGCCGTTATAGACGCGCGCGCGGCCGTCGACCTCTAAATGGACGACGCGGCGCACGCCCGAGACGCCGGCGCGAGCGAGCGAAAGCCGCACCTCTGGCTCTTCGGACTGACGATCGGTATCGAAGCGCAATCCGCGCTCGAGCCGGCGAACGCTTCCGTTGAGCGAGACGTTGACGAGGCCGGGCGCGATCTCCGCAAGCGGGACCGCATTGTAGGGACGGGCATCGAGACGCCGTTCCACGACCCGTTCGTCGAAGACGAGAAGGTCGATATCGATCGGGCGTGGTTCGAGCCGGCGCGCGCCGCCGGCGCGGCCGACCGCTCGTTCGACTTCACGGGCAAAACTCGTGAAGGGCTCCTCATCCAATTCGGATCGCAGTGCCGCGGCGACGTTGAGGTAGGCCGGCCCGGCCGCTCCATCGGCGGCTGCCGACTCATAAAAAGCCGAAACCGCAAGGATTTGCGCGCGCGCGCGAAGCCGCTGCAGCGCGCCGAGGATGTTCGCTTGCCGGTCGCCGAGGTTCGACCCGATTCCGATATAGAGCTCGTGCACGAGGCGCTCTTCTCTCCGCGGGAGCGTGGGCCCGTTTGCGAGCCGGAATTCGACCCAAACGCATCGTATCGTAGCCGGGCCATGCAAAGCGCTTCGATCTATCCCTACATTCTCGACCCGAAGCTGACGACGCAGGTTTGGGGCGGCAACGAACTCGTGCGCATCTACGGCAAACACGGCGACCCTAATGCTCGCCTCGGCGAGTCGTGGGAGTGCTGGGACACCGATCCCGTAACCAACGGAGCGTTGGCCGGCGACACGGTCGCCGTCCTGCGGGACCGCTTGGGCCCCCAGCTGCTGGGAAATATCGATCCCAAGCGCATCTTTCCGATACTGACGAAGATCATTACGGCACACGACTGGCTCTCCGTGCAGGTGCATCCCGACGACGCGTACGCCCAGCGAGTCGAGCATCAGCCCTTCGGCAAGACGGAGTGCTGGTACGTTCTCGACGCGCAGCCCGACGCAAAGCTGGTCTACGGCTGGACGCGTAACACGTCTCGCGAGGAATACCTCCAGCGCGTAGCCGATGGAACGTTGGGCGAACTGCTGCGCTACATCACGGTGAAGAGCGGCGATACCGTTTACATTCCGCACGGCGTCGTTCACGCGATCGGGCCCGGAGTGACCGTCTTCGAGACGCAGCAGGCTTCGGACTTGACGTACCGGATGTTCGATTACAACCGGCTCGGGCTCGACGGCAAACCGCGCGAACTCAACGTCGAAAAAGCCGCGGACGTCTTGCATTACGAAGCGACGACCGGCGGAACGCTGCTGCAGGTTCCCTATCACTTCGAAGGGCTCGATCGTACCGCGTTAATAGCCGACGCACACTTCGTCGTCGAACGCGTCGTCGCGACGAGTGAAGCGGCAACGCTGGCGACCTCGCAGCGGCCGCTCATCATCATGTCGCTCGCGGAGCCGCTGGAGGTTGCGAGCAACGGCGACGGCGTCGCGCTAACCCCTTACCAAACCGTTTTGATTCCGGCGGCGGCGCAGTGGTGCACCGTTGTGGCTCCCAAGAGCGATGCGGCGCCGTTCATGTTCGTCACGCCGCCGCACGACCGCGAACAGCTCGCGAGCCGGCTGATCGCGGCGGGGATCGCACAAGACGTCATCGACCGCTTCTTGGAGCAATTCTGACGTCGCTTCTCGGTTGGCACGGTGAGCTAGCGCCGGGACATCGCCGCGATGCCGGCGGCGAACTTCTTCTCGGCGGCATCCCGGCGTGGGAACTAGCCGGCAGCTTCGGGACGCCGCTGCTCGTCATCGACCTCGGCGTCGTGGACGACGCGGTGCGCACGCTCACCGGCTCGGCAGCGGCACACGGCGCCGACGTATCGTATGCGGCCAAGGCCTTCGCGACGACGGAGTTCTTACGGCATCTCGCCCGGCATCCGATCGGCGTCGACGTCTGTTCGCTGGGAGAGCTCGTTACCGCCGAACGCGCTGGGTTTGCCCCCGAACGAATCACCCTGCACGGCGCCGGTAAGTCCCAAGAGGAGCTGGCCGCTGCCGTCGCGGGACGGTTGGGGCGCATCGTCGTCGATGGTCTCGAAGAGCTCGGTCGACTCGCGGCGCTCTCCGAGGGCGTGCCGCGCGTCAACGTGATGCTTCGCCTCAACGTGGGTATCGAAGCCGGGAATCACGCATACGTGCGCACGGGCGGAAACGATACGAAGTTCGGCATTCATCTTCGCGACGAGAGCGCGGCTGCCGCGTTGATCAAAAATAATCCGCAACTTCAGTTCGCGGGCCTGCACGCGCACCTCGGATCGCAGATTTACGAGAGCGGGGCCTACGCGCAGAACGCGTCGGCGCTCGTCGAAGCCGCGGCGCGCTTTGCGAGCGAGGGTCTGAACTCCGAGCAGATCGTCATCGGGGGCGGCTTCGGCGTGCCCTCTCACCCGGGAGCCGTCCCGGGGCAGCTCCCGATCGAAACCGCGATAGCCGGCGCCGCGCAGAGCCTGCGCGCGGCCGCGCTCGCGCGCTCCCTGCCCGTTCCTCGCTTGGGCCTCGAACCGGGACGCGCGATCGTCGCGCTGGCCGGCACCACGCTCTATCGCGTTCTCGCGGTGAAGCGGCAGTCGGAGCGCACGTTCCTGGTCGTCGACGGCGGAGTCGGCGAGAACCCGCGGCCCGCGCTCTACGGCGCGTACCACCACGTCGTAACGGCATCGGCGGTTTCGGGGATCGGCGAAGATATGACGCTCTGCGGACGCTCCTGCGAAAACGACGAGCTCGGAAACGTTCGCTTGCCGGCCGGCATCGCCGCCGGCGCGCTCTTAGCGATGTGCTCGACGGGTGCGTACACCTACAGCATGGCGGGTAACTACAACCGCATACCAAGACCGGCCGTCGTCGGCGTGCATGGGGGTCTCCGTCAGCCCTTGGCCCGACGCGAGAGCGTCGAGGACGTCCTGCGCACCGACAGCGTCTAGCCAGCCGAGCGGCACTGGATGCATCCGGTGTGGGAGCTGGAGCGTTGTAAAGGGTGTATGGAGAGTAAGACTGCAACTTTTGCCGCCGGCTGCTTCTGGGGCGTCGAGGACGCCTTCCGCCAGCTGCCCGGCGTTATCGACGCCGTCTCCGGCTACACCGGCGGCCACGTCGATAGCCCGACCTATCGTCAGGTCTGCGGGCGTGGGACCGGCCACGCGGAAGCCGTCGAGGTTACCTACGATCCGCAGCGCATATCGTACGATCGGCTCCTCGATTTCTTCTGGCAGATTCACGACCCGACGCAGCTCAATCGGCAAGGACCCGACGTCGGCGATCAATATCGCTCGGCAATCTTTACGCACGATGACGAGCAGGCACGCGAAGCAGCAGCGTCGCGCGATCTGGAACAACGCAAACACGATCGTCCGATCGTAACCGAGATCGCGCCGGCTTCGCGATTCTGGCGTGCCGAGGAGTATCACCAGCGTTACTTTGAAAAGAACGGCGGAGCGGCGTGCCACATCATCCCGAAGGTCGCCCCGTGAGACGCGCCGAGTTTTTGACCGCGGCCGCCACGCTGGCCTTTGCGGGCTGCGTGGCTCGCGGGTCCGCCGCGCAGCAGGCGTACGGCGTAACGCACAGCGACTCGCAGTGGCGCGCCCTGCTTGGTGACGATCGCTACTACATTCTTCGCCAGGGTGGAACGGAGCCGGCCTTTTCCAGCCCGTTGATCGCCGAAAAGCGGGCCGGAATCTACCGCTGCGCCGGCTGCGCCTTAGCGCTCTTCTCCTCGAAGACGAAGTACGATAGCGGCGACGGCTGGCCGTCGTTCTGGGACGTTCTGCCGAGGGCGACGCGAACGCAATCCGATTACGTCCTCGTCGCCGAACGCACCGAATTGCACTGCGGGCAATGCGGGGGCCACCTGGGCCATATCTTCGACGACGGTCCGGCACCGACGCACCTGCGATACTGCATCGACGGTCTCGCCCTTCGCTTCGTTGCGGCGTAAAGTAGTTCGCGTACGCGCATCTTAGTTACCAACGACGACGGGATCGACTCGCCCGGCATCCTCGCGCTCGTCGAGGCGCTCTGCGCGGAGCACTCCGTGACCGTCGTCGCACCGGCTGGAGACCGCAGCGGCGTTTCACACGCGATCACCGCCGACGCAGCGATAACGATCGAGCGCCGCGAAGGCTGGGGAGTTCCGGCCTACGCGTGCTCGGGAACCCCCGCCGACTGCGTTTTCTTGGGCGCAACGGCGCTCGCAGAGCGCCCGCAGCTCGTCGTCAGCGGCATAAACCACGGACCGAATCTCGCCGACGACGTCAACTACTCCGGGACGGTCGCCGGAGCCGTCGAGGCGTGCCTGCTGGGAATTCCCGCGCTCGCGGTCTCGCTCGCAGCCGATCACGAAGAACCGCTCGCGCGCCGTCACTGGCGCAGCGGCGCGCTCTTCGCGTACCGTTGCATCGAACGCGTCGCCGCGGAGGGAGAGAACCCGAGCTGCTACTGGAACCTGAACGTTCCCAACCTCCCGCTCGAAGAGATCGAAGGCACCCTCGTTACGCGCTTAGGGCGTAAGCGTATCTGCGGCAAAATGATCGGCGAAGAGCACGGCGGTGCGACGCGCTACTATCGTGCCTGGGAGTCGCCCTTCGAGACGGACCGTGAGACCGAGGGCACCGACATCGGCGCGGTCAATGCGGGCTATGCGAGCCTGACGCCGCTCTTACTCGATCGGACCTCGCCGTCGGTTTTGCGCGAGCCGGCGGATTTATCGGAGGGACGCGCCGGCAATCTTCGTCCTGCAAACTCGGCGATCCGTTCCAACTTGCGCATCAGCTGATCGAACTGTTCGCAGTCCAGCGACTGCGCACCGTCGGATAGAGCGTTCGGCGGATCGGGGTGAACCTCGATCAGCAATCCGTCGGCGCCGGCGGCGATGCTCGCGATCGCGATCGGCGGAACGAGCCGCGCGATTCCGACGGCATGCGAAGGATCGACGATCACCGGCAGGTGCGTCATCTCTTCGAGCAGCGGCACCACCGAGATGTCGAGCAGGTTTCGGGTCGCCACGTCGAACGAGCGCACTCCGCGTTCGCAGAGCACGACGTTCTCGTTGCCGCCAAGCATCACGTACTCGGCAGCGAGGAGCCACTCTTGAACCGTCGCGGAGAGGCCGCGCTTGAGCAGCACCGGCGTTCGCGTCGAGCCGGCTTCACGCAGCAAGGGAAAATTTTGCATGTTGCGAGTGCCGATCTGCAACATGTCCGCATAACCGGCCACCTTCTCGACGTCGCGCGGGTCGAGGACCTCCGTTACGACGCCGAGCCCGTGACGATCCGCGGCCTCGCGCAGCATTTTGAGGCCTTTTTCGCCGAGCCCCTGAAACGAGTAGGGTGAGGTTCGCGGCTTATAGGCACCGCCGCGCAAAACCGTCGCACCGGCGGCTGCTACCGCACGAGCAGCCAACTCGAGCTGTTCTTCCGACTCGACGCCGCACGGCCCGGCGCAGATCGTGATCTCCTCGCCGCCGAAGGTTGCACCGCTGCGCAGACGCACGATCGTGCTTTCTGCGCGCGCGTCTCGACGGACCAACCGGTACGATTGCGGTACGTTTACCCCTCGCTCCACCTTTCTCGCTTCGACGGCTCCTCCGTTCATCATGCCCGGGCCGATCCGGCAGGCCAGGTCGCGTCGGCTCCCGCAAATCAGGCGCGGTGGAGCACGTCGCGGTAACCGGAGTAGGGATCGTCTCGCCGATCGGCACCGGTTCGCACGAATTTTGGCGGAATCTTCTTGCCGGCAAGCGTGCAGTCGCCCCGATGCGCTCGCCGCTCCCAAAGCTTTCGGGAAACCGATTCTGGGCGGCGGTTCCCGACGATTTCCTCGCACCGGATCAGCTCGATGCGACGGTCTTGCGGAATACCGACCGCTTCACGCAGTACGCGATGATCGCCGCGGCCGAGGCCGTGGGTCATGCTCGCCTCGACCCGCCTTCGTCTCGCACCGGCGTCATCATCGGCAATACGATGGGCGGCTTTCCGCTCGTCGCCGAAGCTCAGACGCGGCTGCTCGAGTCGGGCGGCCGCAACGTGACTCCGAAACTGATGGCACTCGTGATCCCGAACATGGCGAGTGCCTTGATCGCCATGCGCTGGAAGCTTCACGGACCGCAACTCGCGATAAGTACGGCGTGCGCGTCCTCGCTCGACGCGATCGGCCTGGCGGCCGGAATGATCGAGCGCGGCGAGATCGAGGCCGCAATCGCGGGCGGGAGCGAAACGCTGCTGAGCCCGCTCGTCTACGAAAGCCTCGTGCGTGCCGGCGCGCTCTCGCGAAACCCCGATGCGACGCTCGCGTCGCGCCCATTCGACGTCGACCGCGACGGGTTCGTAATGGGCGACGGCGCGGCGGTCGTGCTTTTGGAACGATTAGAGCGCGCAGATCGGCGCGGCGCGCGCGTCCTCGCGCGCATTCGAGGGTACGGTTCGCTCGCCGACGCCCATCACATCACCTCGCCCGATCCGTCGGCCCACTTCGAAGTCCAGACGATGCGCGACGCGATCGATCGCGCCGGTGAGGCCGGCGAAGGCTGCGACGTCGTCTACGCTCACGCGACCGGAACGATCGTCGGCGATGCCGCCGAAGCAAAAGCCATCGACGAAGCGTATGCGAATTGCCGCCCGGTCGTAACGTCGATCAAAGGACACGTCGGTCACAGCATGGCCAGCGCCGGCGCCATGTGTATCGTCGCGGGAATCGCGGGAATGCACGCATCGCAGATTCCGCCGACGATGGGAACCAAACGTATGGATCCCGCGACGCGCTTCGACTTGGTGATCGATCAGCCGCGTCCGCGCTCCTACTCCGCCTTTCAAGTGAACGCGTTCGGCTTCGGCGGTCAGAACGCGTCGCTGGTGGTCTCTCGATGAGCAGGGCGCGTTCCTTAACGCTCGGAAGATTGTACGCTGACTGCCTCGAGGTAGGACGCCGATGAATCTTCTCGTCAAAGGAACGAGCGGGCCGCTGACCGGTGAGGTCGAGGTACCGAACTCGAAATATCACGCACACCGAGCGCTTATTCTGGCATCGCTCGCACCCGGGACGAGCCGGATCCTCGGCCTTTCCGACGCTCGCCACGTGCAGTTCACGATGGACGTGCTGCGGGCGCTGGGGACGAAAATCGAAGTCGAGGGCCAAACGCTGCTCGTCTCCGGCGGCCCCTATCGCGTGAAACGGAGGGTCGTTTCGGTCGGCAGTTCCGGCTCGACGCTCTACTTCATGATCGGCCTGGCATCGCTCGCCGACTCGCCGGTAACGTTGACGGCGCAAAAGTACTTCCGCCGCCGTCCGGTCGGGCCGCTGCTCGATGCGCTCGCGCACTTAGGCGTCCGCTTTGAATCCGCCGGCGGCTGCCCGCCGATCGTGATCTCGCCGAGCCGGCCGCGGGGCGGGACGATCGTCATTCCCGGCACGCTCTCGCAGTGGATATCCGGATTGCTGCTGCTCGCGCCCTTCGCGACGGAGCCGACGGCCATCGAAGTCGAAGGCGAGCTCAATGAACGGCCGTACGTCGCGCTGACCGTGCAGATGATGCGCGCCTTCAATCTTCACGTCCGCATCTCGCCGGATTGGCGCCGCTTCGACGTCGAGCCGGGTCAGCAGCCGCGCCCCGCGACCGTCGCGCTGCCGCCGGATATCGGCTCGGCTGCCTTCGGGCTCGCGGTCACCGCGCTGCATCCCTCCGACGTGCTCTTTCGCGGACTGCAAGAGCTTCCGGGCGAGCTTCCCGACCATCCCGAGGGCGCGTTTATGGAGATCGTTCGGGAAATGGGACTCCCGATCGAATACGACACGCACGCACACGCGGTGCGCGTGCGTCACGACGGAATCGAACTGCGGGGCATACGCGTCGATTGCCGCGACATTCCCGACATGCTGCCGATCCTCTCGACGCTCGGTACGTTCGCGAAAGGGCAGACCGTGCTCGAGAACATCGCCCACGTCCGTCTCAAGGAATCGGATCGCGTCGCGGCGATGCTGCAGCTCAATCGCATGGGGGGACACCTCGAGCTCCACGACGACCGGCTGGTGGCGCACGGCGTCTCGCAGCTTTTCGGAGCGCACCTATCGTCGTTCAACGATCACCGAATCCTGATGTCGCTGGCGGTCGCCGCATCGCGCGCAGAGGGACAGAGCACGCTGACGTACCCCAACGCTTACCGGATCTCGTATCCACGCTTTCTCGACGCGATGCGCAGTATCGGCGTTCCGATGACGACGTCGGATGCCCCGGCGAATGCCCGTCACTCCGGCGGCAAGAATGCAGCGGCGATCCCCAAACCCGATCGGGCCGCTGCGCTGACGATCAACGAGCTGCTCGATCGCAACGCAAAAGAGTCGCCCGTCGGCCTCGCCGTCGTCGAAACGCGAGAGGGAAGCGATGTCGCGCTTACCTGGGAGGAGCTGCTCGAGCGCGTCGAACGTACCGCGACCCTGCTGCTCAATCTCGGCGTGCGTTATGGCGAACGGGTCGCCTATCAACTGCCCAACCAGCTCGAGTTCGTCATCATCTCGTTGGCCGTGCTGCGCATCGGCGCGGTCTGCTGTCCGCTGATGCCGATCTTTCGCGAGCGCGAGATTGCGTTCTGCCTGCGGCGCTCTCGCGCGCGCATCCTATTCGTACCCGACGAAGCGCGCGGACGCCATCACGCCGGCGAGGTCGCCTCGATGCTGCGCGAGACGCGCGTCTTCAGCGGAGACCTTCCCCTGCGGCTCGAGCACGTCGTCGTCTGCGCCGGCGGCCGCAAACCGTACGCGTTGCCCGCGCAAGAGTACGACGACGAATCGGTTCACTGGCTGCGCTATCAGGACGCACTGCGAACGACGCAGATCGACCGGGCTGCCCTCGACGCGCGGGTCAGCGATCCCCGCGCGATCGCCCAGCTGCTCTTTACGTCGGGCACGTCGGGTGAACCCAAAGGCGTGCTGCACCGTAACGACGTCCTCATGCGCGCCGCGGCGATGGAAGTCGAACACCTGGGCCTGGGAGCGCAGGACCGGATCTTCGTCCCGTCACCCCTCGCGCATCAGACCGGCTTCCTTTACGGAATGTGGCTCGCGCTGATGATGGGCGTTCCCCAGATCATTCAGCCGGTCTGGAATGCATCGCGTGCGCTGCGCGCGCTCAACGACTGGGACGGCACCTTCGTGCAAGCCGCGACGCCATTTTTGGCCGACCTCCTTGCGGCCGTCGAAAGCGGAGAACGTCCGCCGGCGGCCTTGAGAATTTTCGTTGCGACCGGTGCCGCCGTGCCGCGAGGCATGGCCGAGCGCGCCACTCGCGTTCTCGGCACCGCGGTCTGCGGCGCGTGGGGCACGACCGAATCGTGTCTGGGATCGCTCGCCGCGCCGGCCGACGAGCCGGCAAAGGTTTGGGGAACCGACGGCCGTGCGTTGCGCGGCATCGCGCTGCGCATCACCGATGCGCAAGGGCGCACGCTTCCGGCCGGTCAGGAAGGGCATTTCGAAGTGCACTCGCCGACGATGTTCGTCGGCTACGCCGATCACCCGGAATGGACCGCGGCCGCCTATACGCCCGATGGCTGGTTCAAGACGGGCGACCTCGGCATCGTCGACGAGGCCGGATACATTCGCATCACCGGACGCGTGCGCGACGTCATCAACCGGGGCGGCGAAAAAATTCCGGTCGCCGAGATGGAGCAGCTGCTCGGCGACCATCCCGCGATCGCGGAGATCGCAATCGTCGCGATGCCCGATCCGCGACTCGGCGAGCGCGCCTGCGCATTCGCCGTGCTGCGTGAGGGATCTCGTTTCGATTTCGGTCAGATGCAGCACTATTTGTACGCTTGCCAAGCCTCCAAGCACTATTGGCCCGAACGCCTCGAGATCGTCGACGCGCTTCCGCGCACCCCGTCGGGAAAGGTGCAGAAATTTTTACTGCGCGAGCGAGCGCGCGAGCTGCGGCCTTACGAGCGCGATAAGGCGAGCGTCTCTTGAAGCAGCTCGACGCCGAACCGGCGTTCGACGATGCCTCGTTCGCCGCGCTTCGCAACGACATCGCGCGGTACGTCGCGGGCCGGGCTGAAGAATGGGCGCAACGCATCGAGCGCGAGCGGGAGGTTCCTCTCGAGCTCTGGGACGAGCTGCGCGACCGAGGTTACCTTTCTTTGGCGGCGCCGGTCGAGTATGGGGGCCGGGGCATACCGTTCTCGCGCTATCTCGAGCTCATCGAGCTCTTTTCGATGTCGCACGCCTCGATTCGGATGATCGTCCACGTGGTCAACGGCACGTGGCGCGCGATGGACCGCTTCGCGACTCCGCAGCAGCGCCAAGCATTCGTTCTGCCGTCGATCAAAGGCGAGCTGAAGATCGCCTTCACCCTCACCGAGCCGACCGCCGGTACGGGCGCCGACCTTCGCTGCAGCGTCGTACGCGAGGGCGATACCTACTATCTGAGCGGCGAAAAGCATCTGATCACGTTCGGAACGATCTGCGACTACTGGCTGCTCTTCGCACGCCTTGCGGGAACGCGCGGCGCCGACGGAACCGTCGCATTGCTCGTCGACCGGCGGTCGCCGGGCGCACGGGTCGTCGAGATGGACGAGTCGATGGGCGTTCGCGGAACCGATCACGGACGCTTGACCTTCGAACGGGCACCCGTTCCGGTTGCGAACCGGCTCGGAGCGGAAGGACAGGGTTTGGATATCGCGCTCGGCGGTTTTCTGACGCCGAGCCGGATCTCGGTCGCCATGAGCTGCGTCGGCCTTGCGCGGCGGGCCCAGGAACTCGCAATTGAGTACGCGCGCAAGCGGGAAACGTTCGGAAAGAGGCTCGCGCAGCGGCAAGCGATCCGCTTCATGATCGCCGAGAATGCGACCGATATCGAGGCTGCGCGGCAGCTCGTGCTGCACGCCGCCAGGCAGTGGGAGTGCGGAAGCGGCGAGGCCGCGATGCTCTCGTCGATGTCGAAGCTGCAAGCCGTCGACATGCTGACGCGGGTGACCGATCGAGCGCTGCAAATTCATGGCGGCAGCGGGTTTTGGCAGCCGCATGCGATCGAGCGAGTCTATCGCGACGCGCGCGCGCAACGATTCGAAGAGGGCACCAACGAAATCCAAAAAGCCGTCATCGCCCGCGAACTGCTGGGCTCCGGAGGGGAGAGCGCATGAGCCGTCGTTTCGAAGGAAAGGTCGCGCTCGTGACCGGGAGCTCGCGCGGGATCGGGCGCGCGCTCGCGCTGACGCTCGCGCGCGAGGGCGCAACGCTGGTCGTCAACTACAACCGCAACGCGCAGCTCGCCGGCGAAACCGTTGCGGAAATCGAAGCGTTGGGCACCCGCGCGATCGCGGTACAAGCAAATATGGAGGAGCCCGAGCAGATCGAACGGCTCTTTGAGAGCGTACGGCGCGAGTACGGCCGTCTCGATCATTTCGTCTCCAACGCCGCCGCCAGCTCGTTTAAGAAGATCCAGGACCTAAAAGCTCACAACCTCGACCGGTCGTACGCGCTCAACGTGCGCGCCTTCGTGCTCGGCGCACAACGCGCGATCGAGCTGATGAACGGCGGCGGACGGATCGTCGCGCTCTCGAGCTACGGCAGCATTCGAGCCTATCCAACCTACGCGAATCTGGGCTCGAACAAAGCCGCGCTCGAAGCCTGGGTTCGCTACATGGCCGTCGAGTTCGCACCGCGGGGCGTCAACGTCAACGCCGTCAACGGCGGGCTCATCGACACCGAATCCTGCGCCTACTTTTATGAGAACGTCGCGGGAATGGCTCCGATCGAGGGCGTGCTCTCGAAACTCCCGAAGGCGCGGATGGGGACGCCGCAGGAGGTTGCCGATACGATCGCGTTCCTGCTCGCGCCCGAATCGGAGTACATCACCGGGCAAACGATCTGCGTCGACGGCGGCCTGAGCGTGATCGCGCCGCCCTTCTACGCCGATACGTCGCCTCCGCTCTCCCTCTAGGGATTCTCAGGAGCCCGCCGTGTTCGAGCACGCGCTCGAGGCCGGTGCGATCGGCACGCTGCGGCTTGCAAATCGCATCGTCATGGGTTCGATGCACCTGGGCATCGAGTCGGACGGCGAAGCGCTCGCCGCGTTTTACGCGCAACGCGCCCGCGGCGGCGCGGGACTGATCGTGACCGGCGGCTCATGCGTCAATCTCGCCGGAGCCGGCGGACGAAACTACAGCTTCATCAACGACCCGGCTTCACACGCGCCGCTGCTGCGCGCCGTCGAGGCGGTGCACCATGCCGGCGGCCGTATCGCACTGCAGCTTTTCCACGCCGGACGCTATGCCTACCAATCGTCGTTCGGCATCCAACCGGTCGCGCCGTCGGCGATACCGTCGCGCTTCTCTCCCGATCCGCCACGCGCGCTGGGCGACGCGGAGATACTCGAAACGATCGGCGATTTCGCCCGCGGCGCGGTTCGCGCGCGCGAACTCGGATTCGACGCCGTCGAGGTCATGGCGTCCGAGGGCTATCTCCTCAATCAGTTTCTCTCACCGGTAACGAACCGGCGCGACGACGCATGGGGCGGGGACTTCGCGCGGCGGATGCGCCTCCCGCGCGAAGTCCTGCGCGCGATTCGCTCGGCCGCCGGCAGCGAGTATCCCATCATCTTTCGCATTTCGGGCGCCGACTTGATGGCGGGGTCGACGACCCGCGACGAAACCCTCGAGTTCGCGCGCGCGTTGAGCGGTGACGGCGTCGACGCGCTCAACGTCGGCATCGGCTGGCACGAGTCGTCGATCCCAACCGTTCAGCAGATGGTTCCAAGCGGCATTTGGATCCGCTTTGCCGCGAGCGTCAAACGCGCCGTCGGTGAGTTGCCGGTCATCGCCAGCAATCGCGTCAACGATTTGGCCGAAGCGAACGCCGCGATCGCGGCCGGCAGCGCAGACTTCGTTTCGATGGCGCGTCCGTTTCTCTCCGACGCTCGCATCGTTGCCAAGTCTGCCGCCGGCCAAGCGGCGCTCGTCAATACTTGCATCGCGTGCAATCAAGCCTGCATCGACCGTTCGCTGATCGACGCACCGGTCTCGTGCATGGTCAATCCCCGCGCCGCGCGCGAGCTCGAGTTTCCCGAACCGCCGGCGCGCGACCGGGAGCGCCGGCGGTTCGTCGTAATCGGCGGTGGACCGGCGGGCATGGAGAGCGCCCGCGCACTTGCCGCTCTCGGACACGACGTCGTCCTTTTCGAAGCGGAACCGGAGCTCGGCGGACAGTTCCGGATGGCACGGCGGATTCCGGGCAAACGAGACTTCAACGAAACGATTCGTTACTATTCCAACGAGCTCGCGCGGCTCGGCGTGGCCGTTCGCTTGAACGAGCGCTGCCGGGACGTTTCATCGTTGCGCGGTTTCGCGGGGCTGATCCTCGCCGCAGGAGTCGTGCCGCGCCGGATAGCGCTCGAGGGCAGCGGCCTTCCGAACGTCATCAGCTACGCCGATCTTCTTCTCGGCGGCGCCGAAGCCGGACCGCGGGTGGCGATCGTCGGCGCCGGCGGAATCGGCGTCGACGTCGCACATTACCTCAGCTTCGGGGAATCCAGCGCCTCCGAAAGCACGCGCTTTCTCTACGAGCAGGGTCTGGCGGCGCCCGAGGACGGAATCCTGATCGTCACCGGACGAAAGCAGGTTGCGCTGCTTCGGCGCGGACGCTCGATCGGCCAACGCATCGGTAAGACGACGCGCTGGGCAGTCCTCGCCGCGCTGCGCGCGGGCGGCGTACGCAGCTTCGTCAGAGTCGAATACGAGGCGATCGTTCCGGGCGGCATCCGTTTCCGCGACGCGGACGGGATCGCTCGCTTCGTCGAAGCCGACAGCGTCGTCATCGCTGCCGGTCAAGAACGCAACGATTCACTCTTGCCCGCGATCGGCCGGCTCGGCATTCCGTACCGCGTCGTGGGCGGCGCAAAGGAGGCGACGGAGCTCGACGCAGTGCGCGCCTTCGACGAGGGATTACGGGCCGCGTACGAACTCGGCTATGCGTAACGCTTTCGTTCGTCGCGGCGGTATCCGAACGTCGCGACGGCGGCAAATACCAGCGTGTAGAGGGCGAGCCCGGCGAGAGCGCCCGGTGCACGCCCGCTCCCGGTGACGCTCCACAGCAGATCGGCGAACATCCGCGTCGGAAGGTAGGGTGAGACTCGCTGTACGAATTCGGGGAGGTATTGCGGCGGCATCCAGAGTCCGCCCGCATAGGCAAGCAATAGATTTGCAGCCGTAGCGACCGGCACCGCGGCGCGTGCCGAAGTCCAATACCCGATCGAGACTCCGATCAGCACGAACGGCACGCCCCCGGCAATCGAAAAGAGTACGACCTCCAACCACTGCACGAGCCCCAGATCGATCGGCGTCAGGACGCGCGCAACGGCGGCCACGACCGCGGCGGTGAGCAAGCCGAAGAGCACCGCGGTGACGATTCGGCTGCTAAAACGCACCCCCGCGCCGGCGGGCAGCGTGCGAAGGTAGCGCTCCCAAGGCCGTCCGCGCTCCTGGGCGATGCCGACTCCAAATTGATAGAGCGTTACGCCGACGATCGCGAACGCGATAAAGGCCAGCGCCGTCGCGTCTGCAACCTCGGCGCGCGTGCGGGCGAACGGCAGATCGAAGAGCGCGTAAAACATCGCGGGAAAGACGACGGTCGGAACGACGTAGCCGGGCCAGCGCAGCAGATCGAGGAACTGCACCTTGACGTGCGCGCGCACGAGACCCAGAGCGTTCATGCTGCGCCTCCCGTCAGCGAAAGAAAGGCCTCTTCGAGTGAGGGTTTGGTGATCTCCAAGTTCGTAAAGACTGCTCCCGACGCGACGAGCTCGCGTACGTAGGCGTCGGTATCGCCCGTTTTGACGACGACTCGTCCGTTTTCACCGTCGTACGTCAACCGGCGGCCGCCGACGCGCTCGCGCAGCCGCTGCGACGTACCGTCGAAGAGCAGACGTCCGCGGTCGATGACGAGAATCCGAGAAGCAAGGGCTTGCGCTTCTTCGAGATAGTGCGTGGTGAAGAGGACCGAGCGCTGGGAGCCCGCGTCGCGGACGAAATCCCAGAGCCGGCGTCGTGCCTGCACGTCGAGCCCTGCACTCGGCTCGTCGAGTACGATGAGCTCCGGATTGCCGGCAAACGACAAGGCCAGCGCCAAACGCCGTGCCTCGCCACCCGAGAGCGTTCCCGCGCGCCGCTTGCGCAAGTCGCGCAGTCCGAAGGCTTCGAGCGTTTGCGCTTCGTCCGCCGGAGACGGGTAGTGACGGCAAACGAAGGCGAGGATCTCCTCGACGGCGAGCATGTCGGGGAACCCGCTCTCCTGCGGCGTTACGCCGAGCCTGCGACGAGCCGCAAGCGTGCGCGGCGAGCCGCCAAAAAGCGTAACGCTCCCCGCATCGGGGCTCCGTAACCCGAGCGCAATTTCGAGCGCCGTCGTTTTACCCGCACCGTTGGGACCCAGGAGCGCCACGATCTCGTTACGCTCGAGCGCGAACGACAACTCGTCGAGCGCGCGAACGGGGCCGTAGCGCTTCACGACGCCCTCGAAACGCAGCACCATCAGCGGGCCGCCTTCAAGAGGGCTTGGAGCTGCGATACGTGCGCGGCAAACGCGCTGCGGCCGCGTTTGGTTAGCCGGTAGCGCGTCAACGGCCGGCGGTTGACGAAGCTTTTCTCTTCGTCGACGTAGCCCGCGTCGACGAGCTTGAGCAAGTGCGCGCCGAGATTGCCCGCGGTCGCATCGACGTCGCGCGCGAGTTCGGAGAACGCGACCCAGTCGTAGTTCAGCAAAGCGGCAACGACTCCGAGGCGCACCTTCGAGAGCAGCAACTCGTCCATCGGCCTCAGTCGCGAACGGCCAGTTCGCTCAGGCCGAATCCCGCATATCCGACGAGCATGCCGGCGGCCAAGACGTACGCCGCGAGATTCGAGCTGAGGAAGTTGGCGGCGACGAGCGAAACGACGACCAGCACGCCGGCGAGCCGTGCGCGGCGGTTGCCGTGCATCCCTATAAAGAGCAGCACGATGGCTTCGGCCACGCTCCAGATCGCCGCCGACGCGAGGCCGGGAAAGATCCGAAATGCGGCGACGTCGACGACGAACGCCAGCCCGAGCGTCAGCCAGAGCACGTTAAAGAACTCGCGCTGAACCAGTGAGGTTCGAGCGATCCGGCGCCGGGTCTGCGCGCCGCGAGCGATCGAGAAGATGGCGCCGGCGACTAAGACGAGCGGAATCGTCCACAGGAGCGGCTTCGGAAGCGAAGCGCGAGCCACCAGTTCGGAGAGCACCGTAATGTACGCCGAGATGACTCCCCAAACGACGAAGAATTCCCCGCCGCTGCAGAGCCGCGGGTGCGACTCTGCCAAGATGCGGTCGACCATCTCGATGTGATCGCGCGCTTCGGGAGCGGTGAGCCCGCGATCCACCTTAGACCTCGCCTAACAGGAAGGCGAGTGCGAACCCAGCTGCGAGCGCCAGGCCCCAACTCTCCAGATCGTTGCCGCCCGCCGCTCGCACCATCGCCGCCAACGACGCCATCGCATAGCCGTAGACGCCCCACACCAACACCAGCTTCCCGCTACAGATCCCTTGACGCCGCGTCGCATCGTACATGGTTTTTCGCCTCCAGATTACTCTATTTATTAGACTTATCTGTAATACTACGAACCGGAGCTTCTGTCAAGGGCGCGGGAGGCCGGCTTGGGGGTCATGAATATTCGAGCCAACCAACGCGCGCAAGGATACGGGTGTCTATCGTGCGATTGCTTCAGAGATCTTTCATTTCGGCGCTCGCGGTGCTCGCCGGCTGCAACGACGGCGCCTCCAGCGGCCTCCTTTCCTACTCCGGGATGGTGCCGCTAACGCAACCCTCTCAGGCCGCCGCCAAGCACGCCTCCCGGGCTCTCCTGTACGTCGCGGACTATCTCAATGGGATCGTACTGATCTACCGTCAGTCGGGAAAGAATCGCGCGCCGATCGGGCAGATCACCGCCGGGATCAGCTACCCCAACTCGATCGCCGTCGACGCTTCGGGCAACCTCTACGTCGTCAACGATCCGCAGAACGTGCAAGTCTACGCCCCCGGCACCCGCACTCCGAAGGAGACCCTCAGCCCGGATGTCTACGCCGATAGCGTGACGGTAGGCGCAGACGGTACCGCGTACGTTGGAAGCGACTGCTCGGCGTGCACGGATAAGATCGACGTTTTCACGGGCGGCGCGCTGACGCCGTCGTATGTGATTAGCGATCCCGACGTCGCGATCGTCTACGGGATGGCATTGGACGCCGCGAACAACCTGTACGTCGTCCACAGCGATCCGGACGAAAATAGCCGGATCAGCGTCTTTCCACCCGGTTCGCACGGACCGGGAACGGACCTCGGCTTGAGATTTAGCGCGGCAGAAGACGTCGCGTTCGACGCTGCGGGCAACATGGTCGTCGTAGACGCGCTCGCAAACGAAGTGTACGTCTACGCACCGAATTCGAAAACGCCGACGTTCCAGTTTTCGACGCCGCCGCGCCCGTGGGCGCTCGCGTTCAATGCGGCAGAGACCAAACTTTACATCAATCAGAATCGCGAAACACCGCAGGTCGACGTCTTCTCCTATCCACGCGGGAAACTGATCGAAACGATTCCGCTGATACCGGGCGGCGACGCGTCGGGTGTCGCGACCTCTCCGGCGGCACCGAAATGAAGCGCATCGGCCCGTTGCTCGTTCTTGCGCTGGCAGCGTGCTCCGGCCCGGGGGCGGGCACGGCCCCAGCGCTCCCCGCACTTCCCTCGGCGGCGGCACGCATCGCGACCCCGCCCCGGGCACCGCGCGAAGGAGTCGTTTACGCGTCGGACTGGTTCAATAACGTCGTCGACGTCTTCGATCAAGCGGGCTCGCACCAGCGCCCGTTCATGCAGTTCACGCAGCTCAATCTCGAGCCCGCCGGCTTGGCGACCGGCACAACAGGGAATCTGTACGTTGCCGAAGCGGCCGGCAACGGCACCTATATTTTTGATCTCGGCACCTACTTGCCGTCCTCGTATCTGAACGACGCCGGCAACGAGCCGTACGCGGTCGCCGTCGACCCCTCCGGAGATGCGTACGTCGCGAACACGTTCTTGCTCGAAGACGCCGGCTTCGTAAACTACTATCCGGCGGGCAGCACGGAGCCCGAATACAAAATCACGGACCCGAGTTTCGAGTATCTCTACGGCATGGCGCTGGATCGGCGTAACAATCTCTACGTAAGCTACGTCGACCAAGCCGGAACCGGAGCGGTGGCCAAGTTTACGCCCGGCTCGAGCGGGCCGGGGCACAACCTCGGGCTTGAGAGCGGCTCCTACTTCGGGCTGGCCTTCGACCATCACGACAATTTGGTGGCGGCGAACTATTATGCCGGAGAGATCGAGGTCTTCCCCCGCGGCTCGAGCAAGCCGTCGCGGCGCTTCGGACACCGCGGCCGGCCCTGGTCGATCGCCTTTAACGCCCGGGGAACGCGCCTCTTCGTCGCCGACTTCGAACGCAACGAGATCGAAGAGTATGCCTATCCGGCGGGCACCCTTCTCGATACGATCCCAGGCGAGAAAGGGGGCGCATTCGTCGGCGTAGCCACCGGGCGGTAGCCCGCCCTGCCCCGTTGACTGCGGCCGCCCTCCCTGGTATCGTACCGAAGTTATGTACGCGATCATCGAAGCCGGCGGCAAGCAGTACCGAGTCGCCGAGGGCGACGTCATCCGCTGCGATCTGGTCGCGAGCGAGGTTGGCTCCGACGTCACCTTCGACAAGGTCGTCCTCGCCGCCAATGGCGACGACGTCGCGGTCGGCAGCCCCACTTTGAGCGGAGCTTCCGTTACCGGGACCGTTCTGCGACAGGCAAAAGACAAGAAGATCCTCGTCTTCCGCTATAAGCCTAAAAAGCGCGTTCGCAAGCTCAACGGCCACCGCCAACCGTTCGCGGAAGTCAAGATCACTAAGATCACGCTCCCATAGGGGGAGCGTAGGCCCCGTGCTCCAGGTAAACTTTTTCCGCGACGCGCAGAATCGTCTCGCGGCGCTAAGCGCCTGCGGGCATGCCGATTTTGACGAGTACGGGGAGGACATCGTCTGCGCTGCGATCTCGGCGATCCTCCAGGCCGCCCGGCTTGGCCTGGAACACTATGCGGGCGGCGAGATCGAAGCCATCCAGGAGCCGGGGAAGCTGCGGATCGACTGCGCCCCAACCGCCCGCGATAAAGAGAGCGTCGCCGCGATCCTCACCGCCGCGGAACTCGCCGTTACGCAGGTCGCCCGGCGCTATCCGGAGCACGTAAGCCTCGCTTGCGAACGAATCGGGAAAACGTGAAACGGCACGCCGCGATCCGGGTAACAAGCTTCGCAGACCGAAGGAGGCCGCAAGATGTCTGAAAGTTTTCGTACGACTCCCGCCGACCAGCCCTGGTCGAGTTCGCCGCGCCCGGGAAACGGCCATCAAAACGCCTTCGGGGAGCACGCATCGCCAGATGATGATGCCTCAGGCGAGGCCGGTAAAATCGTGCTCGCCGGGGTCCTCGGCGGCCTTCTTTCGGCCGCCGGCTACATGATCTACCGCCGGCTTCCCGACGAACAGAAGGAGCGGCTGCACTCGCAGGTTCGCTCGGTCGTCCAGCAACGCATCACGGAGATCCGCCAGAACTTCAATATTTAGCCCTCATCCCGTGCCGCCGGAGGCTCGGGCGGCGGCGCCGGCGGAGGCTCGATCGGATAGAGGTTCGGCGGCGCGTCGCCGACGTCGGCGGCGCGCTCCATTTCAGCGATAAACGAGTGTGACGTGCTCTGGACCTCACGCACGAAGCGGCCGGCCTGGCGCATGAGGCCCGGCAGGCGATCCGGCCCAAAGAGCAAGAGCGCGAGAACCGAGACGACGAGGATATCAGGCACCGAGAACATCGCAGCCTCGCCTTTCCGCGAAGGCCCGCGGACTTCCGCCGACCAGGAGAAGGGCTTCCCTGCGGGGCTGTGCAAGCATGAGGGCCCCCGTGAAGATCGTCTATACCCGCGGCAATCGCACGGAAACGCTCGCTTCGCTTGCGACCCTGCGAAAGATCCTTAACCGATTCGTTGCACGACGAGTCTTTTATGAAATTTCGAGCCGCAGCAAGCGCGGACACGAGTTCTTCTCGACCAAAAGCATCTTCGTCGTCGGTTTGATCGAAGTGACCAACTTCGACGATCTGAAGATTCTGATATTCGATGCGAAGAACTCCGCGCATTCCATCGAGATTCTCAATCCCGAAACGATGCGCATCTACGACGAAACTCCAGGCCGCGGTTTTGCCGTTTCGTTCGTCAGCGGAAGTGAAGGAGCGGTAGAAACACGTTGCTACATGCGCGACGAGGGCGCCGACGGGGAGGCCATCCACGAGCAAACCGCGTTGGAGCGCATCACGCTGCCGCAGCTCTTCCAATATCTCGAAGGGATCACCGCGAACGAAACCGCGGGAAGGAGCGCAGAGCGCTAGCTCTCTGCCGGTCCTCCAAACGCTGCGCGTAACGCAGCGCGCGCACGCCTTCGGCGACGCGTCCGGCGCGCTTATAGGCAACCCCGAGATTCAAATGGGCGACGGCGTACTCGCCGTCGCACTCGACGGCCCGCTCGTAGTGCGCGATCGCCTCTTCGAGCCGCCCTTCCTCGAGCAGCAGGTTGCCGAGATTGGTCAAGGCCGGCGCGTAGCGCGCGTGGGCCTCGAGTGCCTCGGTAAAGTCTTCGCGCGCGAGATCGTGCAGCTCGAGCCCTATGCGCGCTACGCCGCGCTTGTTGAGAAGAAAGGCGCGCTCGAGGCCGCCCGACGACCGCTCGAGCAGCGAGGTGAGCTCCGATTGAGCTCCGGCAAAGTCGCGCCGGCCAAGAGCCTCGAGCGCGCAAGCAAATTCCTGTCGATTCCGGAACACTCTGCGCGGTGTTCGAGATTGACGTCATCACGCTCTTTCCCGAAGTCTTCGCGCCCTTCGTCGGCCTTTCGATCGTCGGACGCGCGGTCGAGGCGGGAATCGCGAACGTGCGCTACCACCACCTGCTCGACTATCTCGAGGAGGGCGAACGGGCCGACGACTCGCCCTTCGGCGGCGGCCCGGGCATGGTGCTTCGCATCGAGCCGATCGCTCGCGTTCTCGACCGCCTTCTGAGCGGGGCGCCGGCGAACGAACGCCGCCTGATCGTCGTCCCCAGCCCCAGCGGCAAGCCGTTCGAACAAGAGGACGCCCAGCGGCTCGCGGCCCTCGATCGCGTAGTCATCGTCTGCGGGCACTACGAGGGGATCGACGACCGGCTCGGACGGCTCTATCCGGTCCAGGAGTACTCGCTCGGCGACTTCGTGCTGACGGGCGGCGAAATTCCGGCGCTCGCGTTCATGGATTCGGCGATCCGGCTGCTTTCCGGAACGATTCGGCCGCAGTCGCTGGAAAGCGAGTCGTTCTCGGCCGGCATGCTCGACTATCCAAGCTTTACCCGGCCGGCGACGTTCCGCGGCGTGAACGTGCCCGAGGTGCTCCTTTCGGGCGACCACGCCAAGATTGCGCGCTGGAGGCGCGAACAGTCCCGCCTTCGAACCGCCGGACGACGCCGGGACCTGCTCGATAATGCCTTGCACCCCGAGGAAAACCCGTGATAGGATACGGGGGTTCTGCCGGGCTCCGAGCCCGGCTATTCGTTGCGCCCGCCGCGCTTGCACTCAGGAAGACAGATACATGAACGTGATCGACGCTCTCAAACGCGACCAGCTCAAGCAGGACGTCCCGAAGTTTCGCGCGGGCGATACGGTGAAGGTCTTCTCTAAAGTCGTCGAAGGCGGCAAGGAGCGGACGCAAATGTTCGAGGGCGTCGTCATCGTTCGCAAAGGCGGCAGCGCCGATGAATCGATCACGGTTCGGCGCATCGCGCATGGCGTCGGCGTCGAAAAGACCTTTCTGCTGCACAGCCCCCGCGTCGAGCGCATAGAGGTCGGAAAGCGCGGCATCGTCTCGCGCAGCCGCCTCTACTATTTGAGCGAGAAGGTCGGCAAGGCAGCCCGGATCAAGGAAAAGAAAGCCAAAGGAACCTGACGCGCCGCTCTGACACCGCTCCAGCTCGTAGGGCTCCTCTGCCTTTTAACGATTGCTCGGGCCGCTCTTTCTGCCGGAGCCTTCGCAAAGTGGAGCGTGCGCGTTGGGAACGTAACGCTCAAGGAATTGCTCGACGTGCTCATCATCGTGGGCTTAGTCGCGCTCTTTCTCATCACGTTCGTCATCCGGACGTTCTATATTCCGTCGGTCTCCATGGTGCCGACGCTGCAAGTTCGCGACGTGCTGCTCGTCGATGAGATCGCTTATCGCGTGGCGCGGCCGCACGACGGCGACATCGCCCTCTTCATTCCGCCCGTTCCCGCCGGCGGAAACGACTTCGTGAAGCGCGTCATCGGCGTTCCGGGTGACACGATTGCCGTTCGCGACGGTATCGTCTTCCGAAATGGGCTGCGTCTGGTCGAACCCTACGAGAACGAGCCGCCGGCGTACGATCTGGCGATCCGAAACTACGCTATCTACGTTAACGGCGCGCCGCTCGATTCGCGCGGCGCAAACGTGCCGCCGCGTGCCCTCTGGCAGGCACCCGACCGCGTGCCGAACGGCTTCTACTTCGTTCTCGGAGACAATCGAAACTATTCCGACGACTCGCACGTCTGGGGATTCGCGCAGCTGCACGGCTCCTTTTCCGCCGGCCCGCTCGCGGGGCGCAAGATCAAGGCCGCGTTTACCGGCAGAGCCTTCGCGACCGTTTGGCCCCTCGGCCGCCTGAACGTCTTGGAGAAGTAGCCGGTAATGACGCCGTACGAGTTGCTCGCCATCGTTGCCGTCATCGCGGTTGCGCGCGCGGTACTCTCGCTGCGTCCGGTCGTCGCCGGATCGGCGGGGCGCAGTACGGCGATTGCACGCGAGTTCCTCGATCCGTTCATCATTGCCGGTCTCGCCGCATGGGTGCTCATCACGTTCGTAGCGCGGACCTACTACATTCCATCCGGATCGATGCTGCCGACCCTTCAGATTCACGACGTGCTGCTCGTCGACAAGTTCGAATACCGCTTTCGCCGGCCCAACGAAGGCGATATCGTCGTCTTCCCGCCGCCCGTGCCAACGCCGGACGACTTCATCAAGCGCGTGATCGGACGTCCCGGCGACAGCCTTCGAATCGCCGGAGGCACCGTATACATCAACGGCAAGGCGCTGCGAGAATCGTACACCGCCGAAAAACCGGCGTACAATCTGGAGATCCGCGACTACGGCATCTACGTCAGCTACGGCGTCGGCTGGCAGCGCCTCGATCCGAGCTCCGCGAACGTTCCGCCCGCCTCCGACTGGACCGCACCCGACAAGATTCCCCCGCATTGCTACATCATGCTCGGCGACAACCGAAACGATTCGGAGGATTCGCATATCTGGGGCTTCGCGCAGGATCAGGGACCGTTCGCGGCCGGGCCGCGCAAAGGGACGCAGGGCGGTTTTACCGGACGCGCCTTTCTGATCTTCTGGCCACCCTCGGAAGCCAAGATTCTGTAGGCGTCTGCGCGAAGTGCAAGCGCGTGCCCCGCATCTTGCGATGGCGGTCGATCGCGAGCCTGGCGCTGCAGCTGGCCGTATTCTCCCTTCTGATCGCGGCCTTCTTCATGCGCTTGCCGGAGGTTTCGGGGCTCTCCATGGAGCCGCACATCCAGTCGGGCGAGTTCGTTCTCATCAACACGTTCGCATACCGGCTCGGCCGCCCCAAGCGTGGCGATATCGTAGCCTTCCGCCATGAAGGCGACGATCGAGAGGTTTTCATCAAGCGCGTCGTCGGCGTTCCGGGCGACCGTATTCGCATAGATCGAGGGCGCGTCTACGCCAACGGTGCGCCGCTCGACGAACGCTACGTCAAGGATCCCGACGACCGCAGCTTTGCCGAGGTCGTCGTTCCGGCGAGCTCGGTATACGTTCTCGGCGATAACCGGGCCAACAGCGAGGACTCCCGCTTCTTTGGTCCCGTCAACGACGACCGCTTGATCGGCCGTGCGATCGCGGGAGTCTGGCCGCCGCGAATGCTCGGCGCGCTGTAGGAAGAGTGATCACGTGGAGCGCGAGCGGGGCACTGTGAATACCAAGCTGGAGCGTCACGTTCAATGGTTTCCCGGCCACATGGCCAAGGCTTTGCGCCGAATTCGTGAGTATCTTCGGGCTATTGACGTCGTCATCGAGGTCGTCGATGCACGCATCGCGCGTAGCGGACGCAATCCCGTGCTCGACGAGCTCGCGGCAGAGAAGACGCGCGTCGTCGCGCTCGATCGCGACGATCTCGCGAACCCGGCGGCGACCAAACTTTGGCTTCGCGAGTTCTCGTTGCGCGGCTACACGGCCATTGCGGTCGATGGGCGAAACCCGCGCAGCGTCGCGCGCGTTGCCGCAGCGATCGTCCCGGCATCAGGGCGCCGCAAGGGGCAGGGCGGAGTATCGAGAGCGATGATCGTCGGCATACCCAACTCGGGAAAATCCACGATCGTGAACGCGCTCTTGCGGCGCGCGGCCGCAAAGATCGAGGCGCGCGCCGGCGTGACCCGGCAAGTGCAGTGGTTCCGTCTCTCGCCGGCGATCGAACTCATGGATACGCCCGGCGTTCTTCCGACGAGAATCTCGACGGCGGCGGCGCAGTGGAGGCTCGCAATCTGTGGCTCCGTTCCCAGCGATCACTATGACGCGCAAGAGGTCGTTGCAGAGTTTCACGCTTGGCTCCTGGCCTCGAAGCCGCGAACCACGGTCCCCGATCTGCATTCGTTCGCGACGGCGCGCGGCTTCGTGCGGCGGGGCGGGGAGCTCGATTACCATAACGCGGCGCACTCGTACATTCGTGCATTTAACGAAGGCGTCTTCGGACGCATTACCTTGGAGAACGCCGATGACGCCGAAAGAGCGTAAAGCGCGCAATGCCTACGAACGCGAACGCCGGCGGCTGCATCGGATGCACCGCTTCGAAGAGGCCGCGCGCGCGAAAGGCTTCATCTTCGTCGGGGGCATCGACGAGGTCGGGCGCGGGCCGCTTGCGGGGCCGGTCGTCGCCGCGTGCGTCGTTGCGACGGAGCCTCTGCTGATCAAAGGCCTGAACGACTCGAAACAAGTCCGGCCCGAGCTTCGGGTCGAACTGGCGGAGATCATCAAGGTGCGCGCCGCCGCATGGTCGCTGGGGAGCGCTTGCGTCGCGGAGATCGACCGCCTCAACATCTATTGGGCCAGCGTGCTCGCGATGGAACGCGCGATTGCCGGATTGCAGGCGGCGCCTGAGTATCTGATCACCGACGCCGTGCGCATCCGCTCCTTCGCCGGCCCGCAGGAGCCGCTGATCAAAGGCGACGCACGCTGCGCCGTCGTCGCAGCCGCCTCGATCGTCGCCAAGGTCTACCGCGACGCGTTGATGGTCGACCTCGACAGAGAGGATTCGCGCTACGGCTTTGCCCTTCACAAAGGATATTCGACGCCACTGCACATCGAGGCGTTGCGCGCGCACGGACCGAGCGTCCATCATCGCGCGAACTGGGCACGCGTTCGCGACGCGCAGCTCGCGCTGGGCCTGGAATATTTTGAAGACGAACTCTGAAAAGGGGAGACAGGCCGAGGATCGTGCGAACCGCTTTCTTTTGGCCTGCGGTTATCGCGTGCTGGCCCGCAACGTGCGCCTACCCGGCGGGGAGATCGACGCCGTTTGCCTCGACGGGCAGACGCTCGTGATCGTCGAAGTGAAGCGGCGTGACTCGAGAACGTTCGGCTCGGCGCTCGGGGCCGTCGACGCGCGCAAGCGCGCTACGCTTCGGCGGATCGCTGCGGATTACGCGCAGATCGTCGCACCCTCGGCGAAGCTCCGCTTCGACGTGGTCGCGCTGGACGGTCACCGCTTGAGCCTCCATCGAAACGCATTTTAGTGAGTACGTCCGGTAGCGCCCCGAAGCCGGAGCTGCGCCGCAGCGTCACGCCGTGGGGCTCCTTCTCTTGGGGTTATTCCGACGTGGGTGCCGACATCTTCGTTGGGCTGGGGCTCGTACTGGCGTGGGCGGCGGGAGCCTCGAACGTGGCGTTCCTCTTCGCCGGCGTCGTCTACGTTTGCATCGGCCTTGCGTATACCGAGCTCGCCGCGACCTACCCGGTTGCGGGCGGAGGACAGTACTTCGTAATGCGCGGCCTCGGCGACATCTTCGGCTTCATCGCCGGATGGGCCGTGCTGCTCGACTTCACGATCGACGTGACGCTCTTCGCATGGACCTCGGTCGACTACACGAGCCAGCTTGCGCCCGCGCTCGTCAACTCGGTGCACCCGTGGCTGCACTTCGTCGTGGTCCTCGGCCTTGTCATCGGGCTCTGCTTGCTCAACGTCGTCGGCGTCCGCGAGAGCACCGCGTTCAACGGCGTCGTCTCGGCACTCGACGTCATCAGCGAAACGTGCATCCTCTGCTTCGGCTTCCTCTTCGCGTTTCGGCCGCAGCTGCTGATCCACACGATGCAGATGCACTGGCCCTCGCCGTACGAATTGATGTTGGGGACGTCGCTGGCGATCATCTCGTTCGTCGGCCTGGAGTCGATCTCGCAGGCGGCCCAGGAGACGCAGCGGCCTGCTTCGATCATCCCGCGAACTTCGGTCGCCCTGATCCTGACGATTCTGATCTTCGCACTGGCTTACTCGAACCTCGCGCTCGGGCTGCAGCCATGGCATCCGATCACCGATTCCGCGGGCCACCCGATGCAATTCTGGCAGATCTTTCCTCAAAACGCCGACAACCAGGGAAAGGCGGTCGCGCTGCTCGCCGCTCAGGTTCCCTACTACGGAGCGTTCGCCGCCCTCTACGTTCCCGTGCTGGGCGCAGTGCTCTTGCTGATATCTTCGAACTCGGGGGTCTTCGGCAGCTCCCGCATCGCCTACGCGATGAGCAGCAGCAACCTGTTGCCCTCGCTCTTCCAGCGCGTAAACCGCGCCTACCGGACGCCGGCGATCTCGATCGTCTTCTTCTCGGCGATCGCGCTCATCGAACTCGTCTTTGCCGCCGCGCCGGCGCTCTTTCCCGGGGTCTCATCGCTTTACGCGAAATTCTTCCACGGCGAGAACGGCCTCGAATTCCTCGCAGACCTCTACGCTTTTGGAGCGGCAACGAGCTACTCGTTCGTGTTTTTAGGCCTGATCGGTCTGCGCATGATGGACCCGCTGAGCCCGCGAAAGTTCAAGATCCCTTTCAATATACCGATGCGCTTTCGCGGCGAACGGGTGGATTTTCCGGTCGTCGCCGTCTTCGGTTTCATCGGAATCTTCTCGATTCTGCTCTTCACCTTGCGCACGCACCCGCTCGGGCGCATCTTCGGCCCCACGTGGCTGCTCCTCGGATTGGTTGCCTATCTATTCTACCGGCGGCACCGCCGCCTTCCGATCCTTCGCTCGCAGAAACACGACTGGCGTAACGAACAGACGGAGATCCTCCGCCGCGCGGGCGAGCTGGAGCTGATGGACGAGTATCTGCGCAATCTGCATGCCAGCGACGAGCGGCGCGCAGCGGTCCGCAGTTCGGAGAGCTGACGATGCTGCTCGTGCGCGGGGTACTTGCCGGCGCGATGATTCTCTTGGGCATCGTCATTCTCGTGCGGATGCTCGCGGTGGTGCCGGCCGGCGGTTTTGCAGTCGTGCCGGGCGTCGTCCTTGGCGTCGCGATGATTGCGCTCGGCGTGCATCGGCTCAAGCTGATCGCCCGCGTGCGGGGAATGCAGTGATCTCATTCGGCAGCGACGTCCACATCACGATCGCCGGAGCGCTCATCGCGCTGCTCATCGCTGCCGCGATCGGCGCCACGCTCAATTGGATGCTGCATCCGCCCCCGTCTTACGTGCTGCGCATCGCCGCCGAAGCGGAACGCGAGCTCGAGCGGCTGGTCGGCAGCTTGATCGTCGTCTTCTCCCCGGAGATCGACTCTTCGCACATGATGGCACTGGCCGTGAAGCTCGCGCGCGGCGAACGCTCCGAACTCCTGGCGCTCTACGTGATCGAAGTTCCCTATACGCTGCCGCCCGATGCCGAGATGCCGTTTGAGGAACGCACGGCGCTCGACGCGCTCGGTGCGGCAGAGACGATCGCCAACGGCCACAACGTCGCGATACGGACCGAGACGATCAAGGCTCGTTCGACCAAACAAGCCGTTCTGGACGTGGCCAAGCGCGTTAAGGCAAATCTCATTATTCTCGGTTCGTTTCGCGAAGGAAAATATACCGGCGCGCCGCTGGGCCGCACGATCGAGGAGATCGCCGCCGACGCAAAATGCGATGTCCTCATCGGCGTCGAAGGCAAGCACGGTACGCTGTTGATGGACGAAAGCACACCGTCCGCTACCTAAAGATTGCCTGAGGAGATAATCGTGAATTTTAAAGGTTCGCTGCCGCTGCTTGCCCTCTTCCTAGCTGCAAACTGCGTGGGAGTTCGTGCAGCCGGCGAAGCGACGGCGATCGCAGCCTTCGATAAAGCCTTTGCCGGCACGAACGACTACACGTGCGTCCTGCACGTTCACGAAGCCAAGGGCACCCAATCGCAGGATCGCGTGTATCAGTACGAGTTCATGAAACCGCACTACGTGAAGACGCTGATCCTCGAGGGCGACGGCAAGGGATCCGGCGGCGTCTGGACCGGCGGCGATCAGGTCAGCGGCCACCAGGGCGGCATCCTCTCGGGAATTCACCTGAAGGTCAGCATCAACGATCCACGCGCCACGTCCCTGCGCGGGGTGACGATCCCCGACGGCTTATTGCAGAAGATCGTCGACAACTATGGCTCGACTCCAGGAAAGCTGACGCAGACCGACGGCGGAAAGATCGGCGGCGTCGATACCGACCGCCTCGAGTTGAAGCCATCGGATCCGAGCTCGAACTACGGCATTACCGACCAGATTCTTTATCTTTCGAAAGAGACGCACTGGCCGATCCGTCAGATCCTCTACAGCGGATCGCAAATCGTGCTCGACGAGAACGTCACCGACCTCAAGACCAACGTCGGCCTTACGGAGAAAGACTTCCCCTTTTAAATAAGAGCGGTGCGCGGCCTAGGGGAGACTGCATCTTCTAGGCCGCGCAAACGATCCTCGAGCCGGTGCTGCCGTGGCTTACTGCGTCGCGCCCCCGGAACTCGAATCTTGCGACGCGGGGGTGAGTTTTAGGTCGTATTGCTGGGTCTGATCCGCGAATACGGCCTCATCGGAGATCGAGCGCCCATCGTACCCGTCTTTTTCGGCCGAAACGGTGTAGTCGTCGGGCTGCAGGGCAAAGACGATGTATCTTCCGTGAGCGTCGGTCGTAGCGGTGACGCTTTGAGAAGGAGAGCTGATCTGCAGGCGCACGCCGGAAATCGGCGCTCCGGTTTTTGCATCCGTGACGATGCCGGCAATGCCCCCGCTCGTGCCTGCAAGAGCGATGCTTGCTTGGCCTCCGAATGCCAGAAGCAGTCCCATTGCACTTAGTGCGCGTCGCGGCGAAATTCGATTGATCATGGTCGTTTCCATTTCATAGACAGCTTGGTGTGTCGCCTACATATACCGCCGCCGCTGCGCCGCAGGTTTCACACTCGGAACAAAATTTTTCTTTGATTTGTATTGATTGAGCGAACGAATTCGCAAGAGTCGCGGCTAGCGCGAAAGATATCGTTTGCGCAGCTCGTCGAGGACGACCGCGAGCAGAATCACGGCGCCGAGCAGAACCTTCTGCAGGTACGAATCTACGTTGAGCAGGTTCATCGCATTGTAGAGCACGCCGATGAGCAGCGCGCCGAAAAACGTGCCGATGACGCTGCCCCGTCCGCCCATCAAGCTCGTTCCGCCGACCACGACCGCTGCAATCGACTCGAGCAGTTCGTCGCCGGTTCCGGTCTGCGGCGAGCCCGACGAAAAGAGCGCCATATACAAGAATCCGACGATCGCCGCACAGCCGCCGCTGATCACGTAGACCATCGTCTTGACGCGCGCGACGTTGATGCCGGCAAGCCGCGCGGCCTCTTCGTTTCCGCCGATCGCGAAGACGTAGCGCCCGAAACGCGTGCGGTTCAGCAACACCGAGGCCGCCACGATAACGACCAGCATCCAGACGACGGGCACGGGGATGCTCGGCAAGTGCAATGCCTTAGTCACGCCTCCGAGAAACGAACCGATGCCGGTATTTTGGAAATCGGTCGTCTGCAGTGCCACCGGGCGTCCGTGCGAAAGAATGAACGAGGCGCCGAGCGCCATCTCGAGCATCGCGAGCGTCGTGATGAAAGGCGGCAGGTTGAGCTTGACGACGGGCAGCGCATTGACCCAGCCGGCCGCGCAGCCTACGGCAACCGCGACGATCAGCGTCGCCGCGATCAGGGGAAATCCGCTCAAGTGCAGCGTGTTGGCGAAGAGCGCCGCCACGACGCCGGTCAGCGCCACGAGCGAGCCGACCGAGAGGTCGATGCCGGACGTGATGATGACGAACGTTTGACCGACGCCGAGGATGCAGTTGTAGGTTATCTGTCTCAGCACGCGTACGATGTTGCTGGGCTCGAGAAACGAGCCGTGCGAGGCGACGTCTACGATCGCGACCAAAGCGATCAAAACGAGCGACGCCGCGCCGATTCGCAGCCAGTATGCGCGGCGCTCCGCAGCGGTCACGCTGCCGCACCCGTGGCGACGGAGATCACGCGTTCCGGCGTGGCCTGCGCGCGCGCGAACTCGGCCGCGATCCGACCGGCGCGAACGACGAGTATCCGATGGGCCATGCCCAAGACCTCCGGCAGGTCGCTCGAGACCATGACGATCGCCGCTCCGCGCGCCGCCAGCTCGAGCATGATCCGGTAGATCTCCGCCTTGGCGCCCACGTCGATCCCTCGCGTCGGTTCGTCGAAGAGAAAGACGCGCGCATCTCCGAGCAGCCACTTCGAGAGCACGACCTTCTGCTGCGTTCCCCCCGAGAGGTTCCTGACGAGCTGCTCGGTGCTCGGCGTTCGAATCTGCAGCTGCGCGATCATCCGCGTCGCCGCCGCCCGTTCGCGCGCGAGATCGACGAGCAGGTCGCGGTCGACGAAGTCGGCCAGGTGCGCGAGCGAAACGTTCTCCCGCACCGTCATCCCCAACACTAAGCCCTGGCCTTTGCGATCCTCCGTAATGAAGGCGACACCCGCGCCGATGTCGCCCGCGATGTCTCCCGGGCGCAATGCCGCCCCGTCGACTCTGACCTCACCCCCATCGGGGATGTCTGCTCCGGCAATCGCGCGCAGTATCTCGGTTCGCCCGGCTCCGATCAAACCGGCGAGCCCGACGATCTCGCCGGCGCGAACGGCGAAGCTCACCTCTTCGAACGCCGGCCGCCGCGAGAGCGAGCGGACCTCGAGACGCGTCGGCGCATCGGGAGCGAGGGGAAGCAACTCCGGGAAATGCGCATCGAGCTGCCGTCCCACCATGTCGCGGACGATCTCGTCCGCCGAGAATTCGGCGGCCGGCTTTGCGGCGACGATGCTGCCGTCGCGCATTACCGCGATCCGGTCGGCGATGCGCGAGAGTTCTTCCATGCGATGCGAGATGTAGATGATGCCCGCCCCCGAGGCGCGCAGCTGCGCGATCACCGCGAAGAGACCCTCGATCTCGCGATCCGCAAGCGCGGCCGTCGGTTCGTCCATCACGATGATGCGCGCGGAACGCGCGAGCACTTTGGCGATCTCGACGAGCTGCTGTTGCCCGACCGAGAGATCGGAGACGGGAACCTCGAGGGGTACTCGCAGGCCGAGTTCGTCGAAGACCGCGGCCGTACGCCGCGCCGCGGCCGCTGCGTCGAGGAAACCGCCTCGCGACGGCTCGGAGCCCAGCGTGACGTTCGCAATCGCACTGAGCTGCGGGACGAGCGTAAACTCTTGGTAGATCATGCCGATTCCGAGCTGTTGCGCGCGTTGGGGCGAATCGATCGCAACCGCCGCACCATCGATGAAGATCTCGCCCGAGTCGGCACGCAGCGCGCCGGAAAGGATTTTCATCAAAGTCGATTTACCGGCGCCGTTCTCACCGACCAGAACGAGCACTTCGCCGCCGCGCAGCGTGAGCGACACGTCGGAGAGAGCGCGCACGCCGGGAAAACTCTTCCCGATGCCGCGCATCTCGAGCAGCGGCGGCACGCTTACGGCGACGATTTCGTAAAGGCGCCGACCGGAATTTTGACGACCGCCGCTGGCTGCTTGCCGCCGAAGTACCCATTGATGACGTCGATCGTCGACGAGCCGATCTTCGCCGGATACTGGATCGCATCGCCGTACATCTCGCCCGCGGCAATTGCTTTGCGCGCCTCGGGCGTCGCGTCGTAGCCGACGATTGCGACCTTCCCGGTCAGACCGGCGGCGCGGACGGCGGCCAGCGCGCCGAGCGCCGAATCGTCGTTGATGCCGAAGATGCCTTTGAGCTCGCGATGCGCTTGCAGAATGTCGCCGGTGTCGCTGCTGGCCTTATCGCGCGTACCGCCGGAGTCGACGTCGGCGACGATCGTAACGCCGGGACAGAGCTGCGCGATCGCTTGTTTGAAGCCTTTGACGCGATCTTGAACGCTCGTCACTTCGGGTTCGTCGACGATCGCGATGCTGCCGCTCTTGCCGACGGCCGTGCAGATGAGCTTGCCCGCCTGGAATCCGCCTTGCACGTTATCGCTTGCGATGTGGGCGACGACGTGACCCTGATTGCTCGTACTCGCGATGTCGGCGGTAAAGACGGGAATCTTTGCGCCGTTCGCCTCGGCGATCGCGCTGCCGATCGCGGCCGAATCGTAGGGAGTCAGCACGATCGCGTCGACGCGTTTGGAGATGAAATCCTCGACCTGGCTCTGCTGGCGCGCGTTGTCGCGGCTCGCATCGACCACGACCAGTGCGTATCCGTACTTGGCGGCCTCGGCGCGCATGCCGGCCTCCATATCCTGGTAAAACTGCGCTTCGCGATTCTGGATCGAGACGCCGATGGTCTTATGCGCCGAGCCGGGGGAGCTGGGCGCCGGCGAAGCCGAGCCCTGCGAGCCTCCGCGTGAGCAAGCGGCCAAAACCGCAGTTAGAAGCGTGGCGGCAATCCGAGCGGGGGCTCTTTTCAATCTCTTCTCCTTCGCGGGTGACCCCGTTAACCGCGCTCCTTTTGAACGTTTTGAGGCGTGCCGCCTTTTAATACTGTCCACAGCCTGTGACGTTCGTCTTGTGCAATCTGTGGAAAATCCAGGCTTTTGGGCCTCTAAACCTCTCGAAGGTAGCAGGTGTCCGCACGGCCTTAAAGGGACCTTAGCCTGGCAAGTCTTGGGGGTTGCTTTTGCCCTATTATGAGACCGCTCCGGAAAGGCGTCTTGCCAGCCGGAGACTGCCGCGCGGGACCGTCACCTTTGTCTTCACGGACATCGAGGGCAGTTCCACGCTCTGGGAGCGCTTTCCCGACTCCATGCGCCGGGCAATTGAGCTTCACGACAGCCTAATCAAAAAGACGGTCCGGGTAAATCGGGGTGCGATCTTCAAGACGCTGGGGGACGGCGTAGCCTGCGCGTTCGAGGACCCGGCCGACGCCCTCGCGGCCACGGTCGAAGTGCAGCGAGCATTGAAAAGCACCGCCTGGCCGGCGGACATTGATGAGATTCGAGTTCGGATCGGCATCCACACCGGTACGGCGGTCAAGCGCGAAGCCGATTACTTTGGCCCGACACTCAATCGGGCGGCCCGGCTTATGTCCATTGGCCATGGAGGACAGATCCTCGTTTCCTCCGCCACCGCAGCGTTGCTGCGGGATGTCTTGCCGAGTGAGATCTCCCTTCGCGAACTCGGTAGCTACCGTCTGAAAGATCTGAGTCTTTCCGAAACGACGTATCAAGTCGTCGGACCCGAGCTGCGCGCGGAATTTCCGGCACTTACAAGCGTGGACTCACACCCAAACAACCTTCCATCGCGAATCTCGACGTTCGTCGGCCGCGAGGAGGAACTCGAAGAACTGCGCAGCCGCGTCAGCGATCGGGCCATCATCACGATCGTGGGCATGGGCGGCATCGGGAAGACGCGCCTGGCGCTGCAGCTTGCATCGGACGTCATCGACCGGTTTCCCGGAGGAGCCTGGTTCGTGGATCTCAGCGGACTGCACGATGGAAGCCTCGTAGCGACGGCGGTCGCCGAAGCGCTCGGCGTCCGCGAGGTTCGGACGGAGCCATTGCAGACGACGATCACGAGTCGTCTCAGCCAGAAGCCGGCGTTGCTCGTCGTAGATAATGCAGAACATCTGCTCAACGGTGTAAGAGGCGTTCTACGCGAAGTAATCACGCACAGCAGAAGCACTCGCATATTGGTAACCAGCCGCGAGCCGTTGCATTTGGACGGCGAATATGTATTCAGGTTGGGACCTATCGCCAACGCAGGTCGTTTATTTACCGAGCGCGCAAGTACTATTTCGTCGACGCCGCTTCCACTCGACGGAGATGAGCTTGTTGCGAGACTTTGCAGCAAGCTCGGCAACGTTCCGCTAGCGATAGAGCTGGCTGCAGCTCGAACATCCATGCTTTCCATCGAGCAGCTCGATCAGCGATTGGGGGCCGGATTTGAAATTCTCTCCTCGCGAACAAGTGAGGTTGAGCGCCATCGGACGCTCGAAGCAACGATCGACTGGAGCTACGAGCTTCTCGAAGAACCGGAAAAAGAGCTTTTCGAGAGCCTGTCGATTTTTACCGACGGATTCACGATCGATGCCTGCGAGGTGGTTACCGCATGCTCAACGCCCAACGCGTTGCTCGATCTCTTGCAGTCGCTCATCGAGAAGTCGCTTGTTAACGTCTTCCCTGCGGAGCTGGGATTGCGATATCGACTCGTGGACGCCGTTCATGAATTCGCCCTCAAGCGCCGCCTCAGCCGTGATTCGCCGGATTCGCTGTCTCAAAAGCATGTTGAATACTTTACTAAGCTAGTTGCGAGCTACGCCCTCTCGGGGGGCGCCGACAGCCGCAGAGTATGGATAAAGTCGGTGAACGCCGAGATCGGCAACTGCCGTAGTGCAATTGAATGGTCCCTGGAGACCAAATCCGATGCGGCCGGCGAGATGCTTCAGGCATTCGCCTTCTATTGCCAATCCTCGGGGAAGCTGGGCGAGGGAAGAACTTGGCTCAGGCGCTACCTGGAGGCTTTCGATGGTCCGGAGGCCCGTTATCCCAGGCTTCTGCAGTACGCCTCATTCTTTGCGGCTCTCCAGGATGACTACGGTGAAGCGATGGAGCTGGCAACGCGGCTGAAAGCGAACGCACGAAGCGTCAAGGATCCATCGATGGAAGGCGAGGCTCTGCACGCGCTGGCGGCAATCGAGCAACGCCGAGGCAATCCCGCACAAGCTCGCGCGCATTACGATGCTGCTCTGAAAATCTTCGAATCGGTAGGCGGTGATCGGGAGCGCCTGGTCTCCGCTCTGAATCTCGTGAACGTACTACTCGAGGAGGGCAGCCTCGAGCGCTGCCGTGCGCTCCTGAAGCGGGCAGATCAACTGGCTGCAAAACTCGAAGACGACGAATTAACGGCCCTTACGCTGAGCCTCCGCGGCTCCTTAGCCCTGTATCGAGGCAAGTTGTCGGATGCGGAGCGCCAAACCCGAGCAGCGCTCGCGCTTCAAGATTCGAGCGAGAGTGGTCGCCGGATGGAACACCTAAGCCTCCTTGCCGAGGTTCTGGCGCGTCAGGGCCGGCACGAGGAGGCGCAGGCGATCGTCAATGAGGTTCTCATGCTGGCAATCCGCACTGAATCGCACGGAAATATTATCCGCTCTTTTGAGATCCTAGCCTTCAGCTACTTCGGAAGTAAAGCGGACGCTGAAGCGCTGAAATACTATGCTGCGGCGCACCAGATGCGCCGGACCTACGGCTTTCATTCCCAAAACCTGTTTCAAAGCGCAAGCTTTGAGAGCGCACTTCGTAATCGAACCGGAGGAAAGTTTGGTCGAGCTCTCAGAGAATCGCGTTCGGAATCCTGGCAGGCGCTACTGCCCG
>JBAQAW010000109.1:0-3254 GCA_049285915.1 Candidatus Cybelea sp.
TGCCGCCGCGATCGGTGACCAGCCGCTCCAGCAGCGCGAGCAGCAGATGGCTGCCGCCGGTAATGAGCGAGGCCAGCGGCGGAAAGCAGAACTCACCGGCGACTCGGGGTGCTTGACGGCGCATTCGTACGGCTCCGGATCGATACCGTAGCAGGTCAACTTCACCGGTTCGTTACTCTCTTTGCGATCCATCTGCGCGAAGATGCCGTAGCTCGTCGCGCTGCCGAAGGTCTTGAGCGACTTTTTCAGCCGCTTGCGCTCGCTCTCATCCAAACCGGTGCGAGCACCGAGGCGATTGCGCTCCTCGATTACCGTCTTGAAGAAATCTTGCGTTCGTGGATCGATCGGAACTTGTCCGCGGAAGACGACCGGCTTGAGGCCGCCCATCGCGCCGATCGGCTCGATCTTGAACGCCTCGACAATGCGAGGCTGCTTTCCGGTTAAGAGCACGGACGCCACGAGATCGGGCCATGAGTACCACAGCGCGTCTCTGGGATCGTCGCTACCCGCATGGACATAGTTGACGCCGATCTGCCAATCGTTGCCGCCGTACTTGGCTCGCAGCGGCAATATCTCGCCCTCGGGAATGATGCGAGCGAAGCCTGCGAGGCGCTTCCAGTTCGCCTGATCGAGCACCCATTCCGGTGTTACGTCTCGCAGCATCGTTGCGAGCTCCTCGCGCGCGTCTTCCACGACCGTAATCTCGCGCGCTGTCACAAAGCGCCAGAGCCCCATCAGCACGTTTACCGTACTGTACTGGCTCATAAAGTCGGTGTAGACGACCGGCATCGCATCCGAGGCACTGGGATCGCTTGCTCGCGCTGGTCGAAGCCGGGACCTGAGCATCAGCGCCGAACGTCCTTAGCCGTCGGTCCCTTACATGGATCGGGGGAGCGCGGAGCATGAAGAGCTTTGGTCTTAGCAGGTACGCCCTCAGTGGAGGCGTTGCCGTTGCATTGCTCGCCGGCTGCGGCAGATCGCAGCCGCCGATCGGCGCGCCGGGCGCGATGCCGCTATCTGCAATCGCCGCGCATGCCGATCGCAGCGCGAAATACAAAGTGCTATACAGCTTCAACGGGGGTACCTATGGCGGGGAGCCTCAGGCGAGCCTAGTCGACGTCGATGGCACGCTCTACGGCACGACCTATGGGGGCGGTGCGTACGGGCAAGGAACGGTTTTCGCAATCAGCGTTTCCGGTAAGGAGAGAGTGCTGCATAGCTTCGGTAGCGGCACCGACGGCGTCTGGCCCTCGGCAAGCTTGATCGATGTGAATGGGAAGCTTTATGGCACTACCGGGCACGGCGGCGGTCCCGGCTGCGGCTTCGGCAACAGCTGCGGGACGGTCTTCAGCATTACGACGGACGGCAAGGAGAAAGTGCTGCACAGTTTCGGTAGCGGCACCGACGGCTGGTGGCCCTTTGCAAGCTTGACTGATGTAAACGGTACGCTCTATGGCACGACCGCCAACGGCGGTGCGGACCGATCGACTTGCGGCAACACCGGCTGTGGAACCGTTTTCAGCATCACTCCCGACGGCAGCGAGAAGGTGCTCCATAGTTTCGGGGGCGGCGATGGCGAAGAGCCTTATGCGGGCTTGATCGCTGTTAAGGGCAGCCTTTACGGCACGACAGCGTTTGGAGGTTCTTACGATGCCGGAACGGTTTTCAGCATCAGCACGACGGGCGAAGAGACGGTGCTCCACAGTTTCGGTAAGGGCGCCGATGGCGTGCGACCGATCGCGAGCTTGACCGACGTCAACGGCACGCTCTTCGGGACAACGAGCTTCGGCGGGGCCGCCTCGACGTGCGGCAACGGCTGCGGGACGGTTTTTAGGATCAGTATGGACGGTCAAGAAAAGGTTGTGTTGAATTTCAACGGCGCCGATGGCGCGTATCCCGAAGCAGGCCTAGTTCATTTGAACGGCCGTTTCTACGGCACGACGGCCGGCGGCGCGCACTTGGCTCGGCGTTGCGTAGGCTCGGGTTGCGGGACGCTTTTTAGCGTCAAACCAGCCGGCAATGAAGTGGTGCTACATACCTTCGGCCGCGGCAGAGACGGCTATTGGCCCAACTCGGCCCTGATCGATGTGAATGGCACGCTCTATGGCACGACACCGCGAGGCGGTGCGTTGAGGCAACGCCCCGGAACCGTATTCGCATTGACGCCGTAGAGGCGACTAATCGCGCAGTCCTGAGATTCGTTTGATTGCCTCGCCGAGTACTCCCGCGCCTCTGCCCGGCGCACGGCTCCCCGAATGCGAGGCCCTGTTGCATTGCGGGCTTTTGCAGCATTGCGGCGTCGATCGGCATTGCAGCTGCGTGGCGTAGGTCGCCGATCGGCAGAGCCGGCACGGCGGGCTCAGCGGGGGCGTCTCGTCTTTGCGGCTGTGGGTGACCGGATTTACGGCGTGACCTCAGCGTGGCCCCGAGCCGCTGAAGAGAGAGAGGCACAACGCCGTGAAAACGTTAGGTCGAGGCGGCTACGCCCAATCGGCGCGCGGGGCGCGATGCCGGAAAGCCGTGACAAATAGGACACAATGGCGAATATCGAAGAGGTCGTCTCGGCAGAGTTTCGCAAGAACGCCAGGGTCATCGCAGCCGCGCCGATCGGCACGGCGCATTGGGCTCGCACTTAGCTCGCAGTCTCGCAGCTTAAATCGCGGCGCCCTGCAGCCTACCACTGGCAGGGGGCGGCATTTTGAGAGGCCTCAACTCCTTTCCCACTACGCGGCTGCGCGGGATAGGAGCCAGAGCCACCAAGACGAGACACCTGCTCGGCTGCCTAGCCTCCTGGCGATCGAAGCCGGGCGAGGCGGTCAGGCTGGCTATGCCGATCGGAGCGCTATGGTGGCGCAGCGGCTAGGCGATCCGCGCAGCGGTGCCCGTGGTGCGGCGAAGCCCGCAAAGCCGACGCGGCCTCGCTTTCGCGAACGTCGTGCAGAGGGGCAGAGGCGCGGGGGCTACGGAGAACGCAGTTTAGTTTTGCAAAACTAATTCAGGACTCAAGGGTTAATCTCAAAAACCGTTCCGTGATCGCGCCTTCCGCCGTACGCGGTAGTGCCGAGTAAACTTCCCTTCTTACCGAGGATCAATCCGCTTATCGGACTCGACCCGTCGGGTTTGCCTCCGAAGTTGTAGACCGTTTGATCCGTGTATCCTGTGCTCGATGGCTTCAGCGCATAGACCACCCCATGGCCGTATGCGCCCCCGTCTTTTGTTGTGCCGTAAATGATTCCACGGCGCCCGAGCAGCGG
>JBAQAW010000110.1:0-56224 GCA_049285915.1 Candidatus Cybelea sp.
GTTCCGATCGGCAACGAACGCAGCATGCGCACCGAGGTACGCTCGGTCGCCCCCGACGCCAATCCCTACATGGTGATGCTCGCCGTGTTCAAGACGGGCCTGGAAGGCAGCACCAGCAGTGCGAAAAACCTGCGTCAGGCCGACCGGTATCTGCCCGACAACATCTACGACGCGCTAAGCGCGTTCCGTAAGTCCGAGTGGACCGGCAAGCTCCTTGGCGAGGACGTCAAGGCGCGCTATGCGGATCTCAAACAAGCCAGCGCGGATCGCTGCCCGCGCCTACTCGGAAGCTTCGTCAAACCTCAAGAAGTACAATACCACCACGAAGTCTACAACCAATATCTCTGGAATTTATTCTAGAAGTCGAATAGCCAACGCTGGATAGCTTCCGAACGGTTACGTTTCGATGAGGACCGTCTGACCGAGCGCCGGAGCATGGATGCGGGAGGCGCGAGGCAGACGATAGGAGGGCCACACGGATGTGGCCCGACGAATGTGTCCGAGTCGGAATGTAACCGTTCCGAAGCTATCCAGCGTCTAGGAGTCGTGAGAGGCGCGAATCTCTTCCAGCGGCACCGCTACGATGCTGCCCGTATCGCTGCCGATGATCAGCGTCTTGCCGACGACGATCGGCGAGCCGACGTTGAACGCGGTGTGCATGAACTTCGAGCCGAGCACGCGACCCGTTTTCGCATTGAGCGCCCACAGATACCCGCCGAGATCGCCGAAGTAGATCACGTCGTCGACGTCGACGGCACCGCCCTTCACGACGCCGTGCGTCGGCGTCTCCCAGACGAGCATTCCGCTGGACGCATCGAGCGCGTGCATCCAGGGGGTAATCGAACTGCCGAGATAGAGCCGGTTGTTGTTGAGCAGCGGTATCGCCGCTTCGTTGCGGATCGGCAGCTCGCCGCTCTCCAGCGCAACGTCCCACAGGCGCGCACCGGTAACGGTATCGAGCGCGTAGGCGCGCTCCACGGTTAAGTTGCCGATGACGGTAAAGGCATCGGGCGAGACGGGGGCGACGTAATCGCAAAAGATGCGCTCGCCGTTGCCGACCGGCGGACAATCGCCGATCCCCGAAGCGCCGCGCAGGAATTGGCTGCGCCAGACGACGGAGCCGCCGTCGGCGTGCATTCGCCAGGCCGCGTTCGTTCCGACGCCGGTCGTGACGAAATCGCCGCCCCCGACCGGAAGGATCGCCGACATCGAGGCCATCGAACCGATCCAGTGCGCGTAGCGCTTCTGACCGGTCGAGGGATTCAGCCCGTTGATCCAGCCGGCACCGTCGTGGTTGACCAAGATGCCGTCGATGATCGCGGGCGTCGGCATCGCCGATCCGGTGAGCACCGTCTGCCAACGAACGCTGCCGCCGTAGCGGTCGAAGCCGATCAGGGCGCTCGGGCCTTGGCCGACCATCACCGGCTCCGAGGGAGAAGAAGTGCGGCTGGTCGGATCGCCTTCGCCGACGATGACGAGATCGTCGTAAACCAACGGCGCACT
This sequence comes from Candidatus Cybelea sp., assembly GCA_049285915.1. Taxonomy (GTDB): domain Bacteria; phylum Vulcanimicrobiota; class Vulcanimicrobiia; order Vulcanimicrobiales; family Vulcanimicrobiaceae; genus Cybelea. The sequence goes on from JBAQAW010000110.1 coordinate 1,504, forward strand.
CATCAGCGGGTTGGGAACGTGTGCCTTCCACACGATCTTCCCGGTGTTGACGTCGATCGCATAGAGCGAGCCGTCGTTGTTGCCGACGTAGAGCATGTCATCGGTAACCGTTGGGCTTGCCGAGATCTGGCCGCCGGTTTCGACCCGCCACGACGCATTCAGCGTTCCGGGAACGACGGCATTGTTCTCGGGTCCCATGCGAAACTGCGTCCACACTGCCGCCAGCGTTAGGAAGATGCGGACGGCGAGCAGACTCATTGCCGTCAACTTCCCGCCCTAGACGCGTAATTCCATTCCGTCGTACGCAACCTCGGCATCGGCGTCGCGCACGCCGCGTGAAGCCGCCGAGTCGGGATTGAGAATTGGATTAGAATTATTGACGTGAGTGAGGATAATTCGCGTGGCTACCCCTCGCAACTGCTCGAGCGTTCCCTCGCGGCCGCCGACTGCGTGATGTCCCAGCGCGCTCGCATGCTTGGGCATCAACCCCTGTGAGACGAGCTCGTCGTCGCTAAAGAACGTTCCATCGAGGAATGCTACGCCGGCAGAAGCGATCGCCTTCGCCAGCGCGCCGTCTATGTGCGAGAAGACCGGCGCAAAGAGCAGGCGCTCTGTTCCTTTCGATTCGGCGATCTCATATGCGACGACGGCGCCGGCTGCGTCGCGGCGTCCATCGTAACCCGGCGTCGTTCCGGGCACCGCGATCGCGCGGATCTCGAGCTCGTTGGCAAGGTCGTCGTCACCGCACGGCGCGCACGGCCCGTCGAGCGGAACCTCCAACCATCGGTGCGGCGGTTGCGCAAAGCGCGCATAGGGAGGCTGCTGCGTTGCGATCTCGCGCACGACGGCGCTCGAGCGCACGATGAAGCGATGTTCGCCATCCTGACGCAGCGTCGCGAGACCCCCGAGATGATCGACATTCGCATCGGTAAAGAGCATTCCGGCGATCGGCGTACCGCGCGATTGGCGCGGTTGGAGCGGTGCGAACGATTCGATCTGCGCGCCGATGTCGGGCGAGCAGTTGAGCAAGAGCCAGCGATCGCCGTCGGGGCTTACCGCCACCCCCGATTGCGTCCTGTGTGGCTGGAGTCCGGCGCGCGCCGCACTGCAGTTCGCGCACCCGCAGTTCCACTGCGGAACGCCGCCGCCCGCGGCCGAGCCGAGCACGCGAACGATCACGGCCGGCGAGCGGCGAGATCGGTTTTTCCGGCGCTCTCGCGCGCGGACGCGATGAGCGAATGCTCCGGGCTGAGCGAGCACGCCGGGTCCGTCGCTGCGGCGTCACCGGTCAGAAGAAAGGCTTGGCAACGGCAACCGCCCCAATCGACTTCCTTGCGTTCGCAGGAACGGCAGGGTTCGGGCATCCACCCGGTTCCGCGATAGCGTTGGAACGAATCGGAGTGCGACCATATCGCCGCGAGTTCGCGGTCGCGAACGTTTTCGAAGTGCAGGCTCGTTATCGCGGCCGCGGCCGGACACGGAAGCACGTCGCCGGTCGGCGTCACGGTCATGAACCGCTGCCCCCAACCGTTCATGCACGGCTTGGGGAATTCGCCGAAGTAATCGGGGAGGACGTAGACGATCTCCATCCGGCCTCGCAAGCGCTCTCGAGCCGCGGCGACGACCTCTTCGCCGTGGCGCACTTGTCCCGCCGTCGGCAGCAGTGCGAGGCGGTTGCGGAAGGCCCAGCCATAGAACTGCACGTTCGCGAGTTCGAGCCGCGCAACGCCGGCGCGCTCCGCGTAGCCTATCACCTCTTCGATCGTGTCGTGATTCAAACGGTGCAGCACGCAGTTCAACGTCAGCGCGACCTCTCGCCGCAGCACGCGCTGCAGCGCGTCGGCCTTGCGGTCGTGGACGGTCGCGCCGGCTATGCGATCCGCGAGTTCGCTCTGCGGCGCTTGGATGCTGATCTGAACGTGATCGAGCCCGCTGCGCACCAAAAGGTCGAGCAGTGCATCGTCCAGGAAGGTTCCCTGCGTGATCAGATTACTGTAGAGTCCGAGGCTCGCGGCTCCTTCGACCAGCCGCCAGAGATCGGTCCGCAGCGTCGGTTCTCCTCCGGAAAAATGCACTTGGACGATGCCCATGGCCGCGGCTTGCCGCAGGACCGAGAGCCACTCTTCGGTGGAAAGCTCGTCGCGATACGAGCGCAGATCGAGCGGGTTGTAACAGTAGGGGCACTGCAGGTTGCAGCGGTACGTCAGCTCGCAAAGCAGCGAGAGCGGCCGGGGACTATTCACGGATGAAGCCCCGCTCGCCCAGGCGTCCGAAGAGACCGCCGATCTCCTCGCGCGCGAGCGCGCCGCTCACCTCGAAACGCTCGGTGATTGCGGCGACGATCTCGTTAAAGGTGCGCTCGCCGTCGACCAGCTCGAGCGCCGCGGCTGCGCTCTCGTTGAGCTCGAGCGCCGTCTCCGGCACGAGCAGCATCGCCGATCCGTTCGCGTCGCGCCGCAGCTTGACGCCTTTGCCGAAGCGCGGCACTGCGTCGTCCTTCACGCAAAGACGCCGCAGGCGAGCGCGGTCGCGTCGAGGATGCACCAGAGCACGTCGCACTTGAAGCGCAACGCGGCTACGCACCGTTGCTCGATCTCCGGCGTGCGCGCTTCCTGCAGAACCCAGGACAACGCCAACTCGGAATCACGCTTGGCCAGCGGAATCCGCCGTTCGAAATAGGCGAGGCCCGAACGATCGATCCACGGATAGTTCTCTAAGATGGCGGCCACCCGGCGCTGCATGACCGGCGGTCCGAAGAGCTCGGTGAGCGATGAGGCGACGGCCTCGACCCAGGGCCGCGTTCGTGCGAACACGACGTAGGCATCGACGGCAAAGCGCGTCCCCGCCGCGACCCCGCGCTCGGAGCGCAGCTCCTCCTCGTCGAGACCGACCGCACGGGCAAGCTCGATCCATGCGGCGGTTCCTCCGTCGCTCCCGTCCCCGGTTCCGTCGTGATCGGCCAGACGCGATATCCAGGCGCGTCGATGGGCGGCCGAGGGCAGATTCGAAAGGATCGCGGCGTCCTTCACCGGGATCTGCTTCTGGTAGTAGTAACGATTGGCGACCCAGGCGCGCACCTGCGCTCGGTCGAGCACGCCGGAAACGAGCCGCTGGTGAAATGGGTGCTTGTCGTGATAGCGCTCATCGCCGACGGCGTGCAGCCGTTCGACGAGGCCGGGGCGGGCGACGGCGGTCGCTAGCTAGAGCTTGGGCTCCCGCGGAGGCGCGCTAAGGTAGGCGGTCACCTCGGCGCCGAGCGGGTGTTCCTGAAAATCTGGGCGCTCCCAACGCGCGCGTTGTTCGTTCATGCGGGTACTCCTCGGGAGGACTTCTGCTCAAGGCGTACCGTCGTATACGCCAGCTTCTCGCGCATGACCTCGCTCGGAATGCGAACGCGATCGGCCAAGCGCAGGAGCTCCAGGGCCCTGACGTGCCACCAGGTGGCATCGACCTCGAACCAGCGCAGCCCGTGGCGCGCCGAAAACGGGAAGGCGTGATGGTTGTTGTGCCACCCTTCTCCCCACGATAGAACCGCGACCCACCAGCAGTTCGTGGAGCAGTCCGTCGTGCGGTAGGTGCGGTAGCCGAGCATGTGCGCCGCGCTATTGACCAGCCACGTCGAGTGGTAGGCGATCACGAGACGGACGAAGACACCCCAGACGACCCAGCTCCAACCGCCGAACCAGAAGAGCAGGCCGGCGAGAACCAGTTGCAGCGGGTTGCCCAAGTACTGAAGCGCGCGGTAGAACGGGTCGGCGTAGAGATCGGGAGCGTAATGCGCGATCTCTTCTTCCGACGGCATCGCGACGTTCTGACGGTAGAGCCAGTCGACGTGCGCCCAGCGAAAACCTAAGCGGATGTTGTGCGGATCCTCGTCTTCGTCGGCGTGCGCGTGATGCTTGCGATGAATCGCGACCCAGCGAATGGGATCGCCCTGCAGCGCGAGGGTTCCCAAGAGCGCGAAGAGATATTCGAGCGGCTTGCGCAAGCGCAGACTGCGATGCGTCAGCACGCGATGGTAGCAGAGCGTTACACCCAGAACGCCCGTCGCCCACGCGAGAATCGCGCCCACGATAAGCGCGGACGGATGAAAAAGCGCCGGCAAGAATGCTGCCAGCGCACCAATATGAATAAGTCCCAGCGCAGCGCCGGTACCGTACCTTGCCGTTCGATTCATCGCTGGCTCCGTTCGCATCACGCGCGAGGGCTCCTATTGAAAAGAGCCCGCCTTCGCGGGCTCTCGTCAGAGTGTTTCGGTTTCCGTTTTATGATTAACGGTACGAGGAACTGCGGCTGGCGAAGCAGTCGCGGCAATATACCGGCTTGTCGCCTCGCGGCTGGAACGGTACCTCGGCCACGCCGCCGCACTGGCTGCAGGTTGCCTTGAACAATTCCCGGTTGCTGGTGCGGCCACCGCCGCCACCGTTCGAAGTGCGTCCAGCCTTGCGCGCGGCGCGGCAATCCGTGCAGCGGCTCGGCTTATTCGTAAAGCCCTTCATCGCGAAAAACTCTTGTTCTCCGGCAGTAAACGGGAACTGTTGTCCGCAGTCTACGCACGTGAGCATTTCGTCTGTATACATTTAGCGAGCGAATCTCCTAATAGAGGTGAGGTTTGTTCTCCGGATCCGACTCGCTTGGGTGCCTGAGGAACCTCGCCGACTTCGAAACCTGGGTAACCCGATTACTATACACTATTCGGGGCCCAGCGTCACGGCGTTTGGGCTCCCGGGCCAGGAGCTTCGGGCGAGGCGTTCGAACGTACGTTCCGAAATCCGGCCCCCCGAGTTCGGCTCGGAGGTCTCCGGTGGTGGAGCGAGGTTTTCGCCCCACCTGGCTAGGGTTTCGACGCCTCTCCTTTGGGGTCGAGCGAAACCGGCAACCACCTAGTCGAAAGGACACCATGCCACCGAAAAGGACGTCAGTCAAACGCGCCGCCAAGGACCGGCGGCCGAAGCGTAAGCCGTGCAGTTTCTGCACGGAACGGGCCATCGCGGTAAGCTACCGCGATACCGGCCGTCTCAAAAAGTACGTCTCCGAGCGGGGAAAGATCGTGCCCCGCCGGATCTCGGGCAACTGCGCCAAGCACCAGCGGATGCTGACCGTGGCCGTGAAGCGCGCCCGCCTCATCGCCTTCCTTCCCTTCGGATCCGAGTAGCCGGGTGAAGCTGGTATTGTTCGCCGACGTCAAGCCGCTCGGCAAAAAGGGAGACCTCGTCGACGTGGCCGACGGCTACGCGCGCAACTTCCTCCTTCCCAGAAAGCTCGCCGGCGAGGCCGACAAAGGCGCCCTGGCTCAGCTCGAGGCTCAGCACAAGGCGCGCGAGCGCAAGGCGGCCCTGGAGCTGGCGGAGGCAAAGGCGCTCGCGGCGAGGATCGAGTCGGCGAAGCTGGCCGTCCGGGCGAAGGCTGGCGGCAACGGCAAGCTCTTCGGAGCGGTGACCAACGCGGACGTCGCGTCGGCGATCGCCGGAGCTCTCTCCATCGAGATCGACAAGCATAAAATTGAAATGACGAGTCAGATCAAGGCGCTCGGAACCTATCCGGTCGAGATCAAGCTTCACAAAGGCGTCGTCGCCAAAACCGTGGTGGACGTCGTCGCCGCTTAGCAGGCGTCTCTAGTCCGTGCAGCAGGTCTACACGGCCCGCTTTCGGCGCAAGTTTGGCGCCGAAGACGAGCTAAGCCGCTACGTCAGCGCACTCTACGACATGTTGGTCGCCGTGCTCGGCCAGGACAAGCTCGTCCTGCGCGCCGGGAAGGTCAACGCACTGAGGCTGATGCGCTCGCAGAACCTTCCCGACCGCCTCTGCGGCCTGCAGCGGCTCGTCTTCGAGGACCCGACCTTGGAGCGCGCGACGACGCGCGCGCAGCAGCGCAAGGTCGTCTCCGAGATCGAAGAGGCGATGGCCGACGTCATCGCCCAGCGTCACGCCGAAGATTCGATCGAGCGGCGCGTCAACGAGAAGATGGCCGAGCGCCATCAGGAGTACGTCAAAGACCTCAAGCTCGAAGCGCTGCGGGAGACTGGCGGCCCTGAGACGCCGGCGTCGCAAGCCAAGCTCGAAGAGCTCCAAGCGCTCTCGCAGCGCGGTCTCGCGGTCTCTACCTTGCATCAGCTTCGGCCGCAAGCGCTGCGCGACGTCGTTGGACAGGACGCCGCGATCCGCGCGCTGCTCGCCAAGATCAGCTCGCCCTATCCGCAACACGCGATCCTCTACGGTCCGCCCGGGGTCGGCAAGACGACGGTCGCGCGCCTCGTGCTCGAGGTCGCGAAGCTGCGCCCGTACACGCCCTTTGCCAAGGACGCACCCTTCGTCGAGGCGAGCGGCACGACGCTGCGCTGGGATCCGCGCGAGACGATCAATCCGCTGCTCGGCAGCGTGCACGACCCCATCTATCAAGGGAGCCGGCGAGAGTTCGCCGAGGCGGGCGTTCCCGAACCCAAACTCGGGCTCGTCACCCGCGCGCACGGCGGGGTGCTCTTCATCGACGAGATCGGCGAGATGGATGGACAGCTTCAGATGCGCTTGCTCAAAGTGCTCGAGGACAAGCGCGTCGTCTTCGAATCGTCGTACTACGATGAGAGCGCGCCCAACGTTCCCGAGTACGTGCGGCGCCTCTTCAAAGAAGGCGCGCCGGCCGACTTCATCCTGATCGGCGCCACGACGCGCGAGCCCGACGAGATCGATCCGGCGATTCGCTCGCGTTGTGCGGAGATCTACTTCTCGCCGTTGACGCAGCATCAGATCGTCACGATCGTTCAAGGGGCGATTCGCCGGCTCGGCGCGAAGGCGGCGCGCGGCGTCGCACAGCTCATCGCTTCGTTTACGATCGAAGGGCGCAAGGCCGTGCAGATCGTCGCCGATGCGTACGGCCAGGCGCTCTTCCGCGTCTACCCGAGCAAACAGCGCGTCGAGACGCCGAAGAATCCTTCGATAACCGAGGAGGACGTTCGCGCGGTCGCGCGCGCGAGCCGGCTCGTGCGGCAGACGCTCGTCAAAGGGCGCGCGACACGCGAGATCGGAAAGGCCTTCGGTTTGGGCGTGCTGCACCACCTCGGAAGCATCATCGAGATCGAAGCGGTCGCCTTCGCGGCGTCGCAGCCGGGCAAAGGGACGATTCGCTTCAACGACACGGCGGGCTCGATGGCCAAAGATTCCGTCTTCAATGCGACGAGCGTTCTGCGCACGGTTACCGGTTTCGACGTCGCCGACTTCGATCTGCACATCAACGTCGTCGGCGGAGGAAACATCGACGGCCCGTCGGCGGGACTGCCGTTCTTTCTCGCGCTCTACTCGGCGGTGACGAAGACGCCGATCCCGCAGGACGTTGCGATGACCGGCGAGCTGACGATCCAAGGCAAGATTCGCGCGGTCGGGGGAATTCCGGAGAAGCTGTACGCCGCAAGGCAAGCCGGCATGCGCCGAGTGCTCGTCCCCAAAGAGAATTTGCGCGAGACTGACGCGGCACTCGGCGGCTTAGAGATCGTTCCGGCGACGAGCGTCGCGCAAGTGCTGCGCGACTTGCCCAAGAAGCGCCGCCGCTGACCCGAGCACTGTGCCACGACGTATGGCACAGTCGTGTGTAATTTTTTCGTTATGCACAAGCGACCCACAAGGCGTTCACCGGCGCAGCGACGCACAGCGGGTCGCGCATGACCGTTGCACCGATTCAATCGACGATCGACCGCATACCGCCGCACAATCTCGAGGCCGAGATGGCGTTGATCGGATCGGTGCTCGTCGACCGCGAGATGCTCGCCGCCGTCGGTGAGATCATCCGGCCGAACGATTTCTACGCGCACGTCCACGAAACGATCTTCATGGTTCTCGTCGAGCTCTACGATCGCGGCGAGCCCGTAGACAAGATCACCGTCGCCGAGGAACTGAAGCGGCGCAACGTTCTCGAGCGCGTCGGCGGTCTCTCGTACATCAGCGCGCTGATGGATACGGTGCAGACTGCCGCTTCGGCGCGGTACTACGCAACGATCGTACGCGAGAAATCGGTGCTGCGTTCGCTTATTCATGCGGGCACCGAGATCACCGGGCTGGGCTACGAAGGCGAAGAGGACGTTGCCGGCGCGCTCGATCGTTCCGAGCAGCTCGTCTACAAGATCGGCGAGCGTCGCGGCGTCACGGAGTTTATGCCGGTCAGCCGTCTGATGAAGGGCGCCTTCGACCACATCGACCGGCTCTACCACATGCGCGGCGATCGAACGGGGCTCACCTCAGGGTTCCGCGACATCGACGAGATGACGACCGGTTTCCAACCCGGCAACTTCGTGATCGTCGCGGCCCGGCCGGGCATGGGCAAGAGCTCCTTCGCCCTCAACATGGCGGTCTCTGCGGCCCGGCAGGAGGGCGCACCGATCGCGTTCTTCTCGCTCGAAATGTCGAACAACGAGCTGATCCAGCGTTTGATCTGCTCGGAAGCGCGCATCTCGATGAATCACATGCGCCGCGGCAACATCAAAGACGGTCAGTGGGAGCTGATCTCCAATGCGATGGGAGCGATCAACGATCTGCCGATCTACCTCGACGATATGGGCGCGCTGACCGTCAGCGACGTGCGCAGTCGCTGCCGGCGTCTGAAATCGACCGTGGGCCTAGGAGCGGTCTTCATCGACTATCTGCAGCTGCTGCGCCCCGGCGTGCTCGCGCGAAACGTCAATCGCAACGAGGAGCTCTCGGAGATCTGCCGCACGCTCAAGGTCACGGCCAAGGATCTCGAGGTGCCGATCATCGCGCTCGCGCAGCTCAATCGCGCCGTCGAAGCGCGCGCCGGTACGAAGCGGCCGCTACTCTCGGATCTGCGCGACTCCGGCTCCATCGAACAGGAAGCCGATGTCGTGGCCTTCCTGTATCGCGACGGCTACTATAATCCCGAGACGCCGGAACCCGATCTGACCGAGTTCATCATCGCCAAGCACCGCAACGGTCCGACCGGCACGGTCAACCTGCGTTTCCGCCCCGAGTTTACGCTCTTCTTGCCGTACGCCGACGAGTCGCACTACCCGAGCGCTTAGCGGAGCGTCGGTTTGGTTACATTCCGGCTCGGACACATTCGAGCTTGCCCTGAGCGTAGTCGAAGGGGGCCACGTCCGTGTGGCGCTCCTATCGTCTGCCTCGCGCCTCCCGCATCCGTGCTCCGGCGCTCGGTCAGACGGTCCTCGCCGGAACGTAACCAAACCGACGCCGAAAACTAAAAAACTTAGGATTCGGTTCGTTTGCGCTTCACATTCATGAGAAAACTCACCGGCTAACAGAAGGAGCTTTTGAGGGCGGCGCCAAGGCGTTAACCATGGTTATCGTTAACCATGGCTAACAAGGGAACGGTCGACCTTCTTACCGTCGGTTCCGATCGATCGCCGATGCGCGCTCGCGAGGACTACGTAAAGGCAATATACCAGATCGGCGGCGGCACTCCGGTGCGCGCGGCAGCGGTCGCGCGTTACCTCGACGTCAGCCGCGTTTCGGTCAGCAAAGCAAAACGGCTGCTCGAGAGCGACGGGTTGATCGAACCCGCGCGCGCTCCCTCCGATCCGCTTGCGCTGACCCGGCGCGGGAAGGCACTCGCGATCGCGATGGTGCGCCGTCATCGTTTGCTCGAAACCTTTCTACATCGCTCGCTGCACGTTCCGCTCGAACGCGTGCACGCGGAGGCGGAGCGCATCGAGCACGTGATCTCCGACGACGTCGCGCTGCGAATCGCCGATCTGCTCGGTCGCCCGGCCAGCGATCCGCACGGCCACCCGATCCCCTATGAAGACGCGTTCGCGATCCGCCATCCGCTGCCGACGCTGGCAGCCCTCACCGCGGGCGAGCGCGCGCGCATCGTCAGCCTCGACGATCGCGACGCAGAAGGCGTCAAGGCGTTGGCCGCGGCCGGACTCCTTCCGGGAACGACCGTGAGCGTCGTAGCCGCGGATGCGAAGCGGCTTCGTCTGCGCTGCGGCAAGCGGACGATCGAGCTGCAGCGGCGTCATGCCGAGATGGTGCGCATTGCAACGTAGTTTCGGAGCCGGCGCCGACAGCCCGCGCGTGGTTGCCGCGGCGCACGAAGCGCTGGCCGGCAATCGTCGCGGATTGCGCAAACTTCTTCCCTTTGCCGGCCCCGCGTTCGTTGCTTCCATCGCCTATATGGATCCTGGAAACTTCGCGACGAACATTCAGGGCGGCGCCTCGTATGGTTACCGGCTGCTGTGGGTCGTCGTGATGGCCAACGTGATGGCCATGCTCTTCCAAGCGCTCTCGGCCAAACTCGGCATCGCGACGGGAAAGAATCTTGCCGAACTCTCCCGCGACCACGCGCCGAAACCGCTCGTCTTTGCAATGTGGGCGATCGCCGAGCTCGGCGCGATGGCCACCGATCTTGCCGAGTTCCTCGGTGCGATCGTCGCGTTCTACTTGCTCTTCGGAATTCCGATGCTCGTCGGCGCGGTGATCACCGGAGCCGTGACCTACGCGATCCTGGCTCTGCATCGCTTCGGTTTTCGAACGATGGAGGTATTAATCGGTTCATTCGTCGGCGTGATCGCCATCTGCTACGTCGTCGAAACCCTGCTCTCGAGGCCGAACTGGCATCAGGTGCTTTATCACTCCATCGTGCCGTGGATCGGGGGCTCGCAAAGCCTGTTGCTCGCAGTCGGCATTGTGGGCGCGACGGTGATGCCCCACGCGATCTACCTGCACTCGGCGCTGACGCAGGATCGCGTCGTTCCAAAAGAGCGCGGCGACGCCAGACGCATTGCGCGTTACTCGTACGTCGATGTCATCGTCGCCTTGACGATCGCGGGACTCGTCAATCTGTCGATGATGTATATGGCTGCGGCCGTTTTCCACTCGACGGGCCACTCCGCAGTCGCCGATATTACGACCGCCTATCGGACGCTGACGCCCTTGCTCGGAAATCTCGCGGCCGGCGTCTTTCTCATCTCCCTGCTGGCGTCGGGCATTTCGAGCTCGGTGGTCGGCACGATGGCGGGCCAGGTGATCATGCAGGGTTTCGTCGGCTTCACGATCCCGCTCTGGCTTCGCCGGCTGATCACGATGGTGCCGGCCGTCGCAGTAGCCGCCGGCGGTCTTAACGTCACGCAGACGCTGATCCTGAGTCAGGTCGTGCTCAGCTTCGTGCTGCCCGTTCCCATCATCGCGCTGGTGCTGCTCGGAGCGCAAAAAAAAGTGATGGGAGAGATGGTCAACGCGCCTTGGGTAACCGCTCTCGCTGCCTGCGCAGCGCTGACGATCCTCGCCTTTAACACCGTACTGATCGCATCGACGTTACATGCGGGCCTGTAACGAACCCGCCGTTCAGGGCGGGCAGCATGTCACATGGTTAGATCTTGATCCTCGGGCGTACCGAGGCTCTGGGCGAGGTACATCCGCGAAAGCTTCACGTACTCTTCGGACGAGACCGCAATCCACGTCGCAGCCTCTCCCTCGAGCGCTTTCTTTACCACCGCCGGCGCGCCGGCCGCGACGACGCGCGGCGGAATCGTCGCCTTCTGGCCGACGACGCTGCCTGCGGCGATCAGCGCGCCTTCGCCGATCGTGCATCGGTTGAGCAGCGTTGCATTGCTGCCGATTAGCGCGTTGCGCTCGATCTTGCAGTCCTCCATCACCGCGCAGTGTCCGACGGTCACGTCGTCGCCGACGTACGTACCGCCGCCCTCGCTGACGTGGACAACCGCGTTGTCTTGAATCGAGGTTCGCCGGCCGATCCTGATCGGTCCGTTGTCGCCGCGCAAGACGGCGCCGAACCAGATGCTCGACTCCTCGCCGACCTCAACGTCGCCGATCAAGACGGCGTTGGGCGCCACGAACGCCGAGCCGGCGACCTTGGGCAGTTTGCCCCGATATTCGATCATCATCAGGCGAAGCTTCGCAGGCGCGCGCGTCGAACCTCGCTGCCATGCATCGACACCGGACGCCGCTGCGGGGCGTCAAGGCAGTTCCCCGCCCAAAACCCGGCGATTCGAGATATACCGAGGTCAACTATACCTACGCCGGCCGAACCGGACACATCCACGAAGTCGTGGAGATCGCCGGACGTTCGTTAGCGAAGGTCGGCTTCGACGATCGCAAGATCGTATACTATCTGCTCGACGACCTCGAACTCGACGAAAGCGCGAAGCGGGGCACCTTTCACGATACCGACCCGTAGCCGAGCTACGGCTTGACGCTTGGGTTATGCCAGGCGAACGCGCCGTTGGGATTCGGAACCACCCAAACGATCAGATCCCAGAGGCTCGGAAAATGGAAGATCGTCACCACGTCGCTTGCGTTCTTCACTTTCTTCATCGCGACGATCGTGTCGGGGCTTGGATTATTTGCGTCGGCGCCTTGGACCGAGTTGAAATCTGAATCCCACGCCCATAGATCGTACGTCACTTGCCCGGTGGCGGGGTCGCGCGCGGCCCAATGCACGTGGGCGTTGAACTGAAACCAGCGGCCGGGGTTGATGCCCCAGAGGTTCGGCCGTGAGGGGCTCGTGCTCGTGAGGACCGAGTAGTCGGCGCCCAGCAGTTTTCCGTTCTTGTCGTACCAGAGCTGGCTAGGGTGCTCGTAATCTTTCGACTCCCACTGCTTGTTCGCGTAGCTGATCGCCCCGGTTTCATCCGGAGAGGTGTAGCGGACGTAGCCGGCCTTCTCGGCGTCGGCAGCCGTCGGGTAGTGCGCCATTACGTAGGCGGACATCTGGGTGACCCAGGCGCTTTCGGCGGCGTCGGGCTTCCCGAAGTAGGTCGGTTGCTGGTCGGCAAGCGCCCGGACCGGGGCGGCGAGCAGAAAAAGAAGGGCGACGGCAAGCCATCCGTGGAAAGAGCCGCGGCTGCAGCGCCGACGTAGCTCAGTTGGTAGAGCAATTGTTTCGTAAACAATAGGTCGCCGGTTCAAGTCCGGCCGTCGGCTCCAGACCGAAGCCCTTACGCCGTAAGGGTTTTTCTTTTGGTGAAGTAACACGCGCGCCGCCTCCTTGGATCGATTGCGATCGCCACCGCTGCCCTCTGGGGCGCAACAGCGGCTCTACATTCTTTAACGTCGTTGCGGACGTACTGTGACCCAACCACGCCCGCATCGCTGCGAGGCTGAAGCCTACTCCGTATCGGGCGGGCGTGGGTCGAACGGCTGCCGGAGAAAGTCCCGTACTCCCTGTGTCGCAGGGATCTTCGTAAATGTCCTCGGTTCTCGCGAATAGTCGAAGCAGTTCGCCTCAATGGGGTTGGCGCGCATGTCGCTGGCGGAGAGCCGCGGCAGGTTCCATTGATCCTCGATGAACTTGAGAATGCTGCCGTGTTCGTACCGCACGTGCGATATGCAGCCGCTTTTAGCATACGCCGAAACGACCAGCAGCGGAACTCGAATGCCGAGGCCATCGTAGTCGACCTTCCCCGGCGGAACGTGATCGTACCAACCGCCGTAGTCGTCCCAAAAAATGAAGATTGCGGTTGAATCCCAATACTTCGACTCGCCGATCGAATTGACCAGCGATGCAACCCAATCGGGGCCGCTATTTGAGTGGCACCCGGCGTGATCGGAGTTCCGGCAGGTCGGCGTTATCCAGCTCACCGCCGGCAAAACGCCTTTTGAGACATCGGTGAAGAACCGCGTCTGCGGCGTGATAACGTCTTTGCTCCAATCGGGACCCTTGTAGATATGCTCGATGGCCTGATATGCGCTCCACGCACCGCCGCCGGCGTGGACCTCCGACGTGTAGTAGCGCCACGAGACTCCCGCCTTGTCGAGCTCGTCGCCAAGCGTCTTGTTATTAAAACATGGCGCGACGCTCTTCCCGATCGTCCGTTGCTGGGTCACCGTCGGAATCGTCGATCCGCCTTCGCAGCCCCAAGGGCCGATTGGAAAGTTGACCGTCGAACTGGCCTGCGCCGCGATGGCGTATTGGTGAGAGACGAAACTGCTCGAATCGAAGTTGGAGGGAAACATCTCATCTGCAAAGATGTAGTGCTCCCCAATGAAAAAGTATGGTTTCGTTTCGGAGCGCGGCACGTAGCTGTACGGAGGGTTCGCGTTGGGGCACTGCGGATAGCCGGCCTTTCCACATTCCCAGTACTCTCTGTCGAAGCCGTCCATTCTGCAGTCCGTCCCCGGATACGCGCCCTGGCCGTCGCAAGAGTCGAAGAAGCTCGTGGAATCGTGCTGGAAATCCCACGCCGCCTCGAGCGGAACGGGCTTCAGCATGATTTTGACTCCGCTCCGGTTGTAGCCGTACGCACGCGTGCGCGCGCCCGGGAATCCCGCAAACAGATTGTCGACGGAGCGATTCTCTTGCACGATGACGACCACGTGATGGATCTGCCGATGGTGCAGCGCCGGCAGGACTGCCGGCCAGCCACCGAGCACCGGCGGCGAGCTGCCCCCAACCCCTCCGCACGCGGATAAGATAAGTGCAACCGCAGCGAGCGCTACGATGCATTGCGGACGAAACCACGCACGGGAGCGACAGTTGTGAATCGCGGCAAACCTCCTGGCCCTCTGGAAGCGCGAGCGGCTCCGATGAGAGATTCGGGGCCGCCCGCAGAGCGCCTCGGAAGCTTCGAGGATCGGCTTCTTAGGTCATCGAGAACGCGAAAACCATGAGCCAGTAGCCGACGAAACAGAGCGCTGTATTCAACATCGTTGGCAATGCCCTAGAGAACTGGGCCGGTCTTCATCAAAAGCGTGCGGAAGCGCGGCGTTGCGACGAGCGCGGCAAACCACGGGAGGCTCTTGAGGAAGGCCAGCGTCGATTCGCGCTGCTCGTATGCGGCTTCGAGGTAGGCCATCGCCTCTTCCAAGCGGCCGAGCCCGGCAGCGACGATTGCAAGATTCCAACTGACGACGTAGTCGGTGCGCGCCATCGACAGCAGCCTCTCGAAGACCTCTTCCGCCCGCTGCGTTTCGCCCATGTCGGCGTAGGCCCGGGCGAGCATCGGAAGACGGAAACTGGGATCCTCCGAACGCTCCTGCGGAAGAAGCTGCAGATCGGTTATCGCCTTCTCGGGGTCGCCGGCGAGCAGGTGCGCCTGCGCGCGGTACCGCCGCGCGATGTAGAAGGTCTCGTCGGTCTCGAGCAGGCTCGTCATGATTGCGATCGCGTTGGAATAGTCGCGCGAGTGCAGCATCACGCGAGCGAGCAGCAGTTGCAGCGGAAGCGACGACGGTTCCATCATCAGCGCGCATTCCGCTTGCGCAAGTGCGTCGGCGTAGCGGCCGGTGCAGACGTAGAGCCACGCCGCGTTGTTGCGAACGAACGTGGATCCGGGATTCAAGCGAATCGCCAGGTCGATCTCCTCCTGCGCGCCCTTCCAATCCCAGTCGCAGAAGCAGAGAAGTCCCGAGCGCACCGCGTGCGCGACCGCCGAGGTTGGGTCGATGGCGAGCGCTCGCGCGATCGCCTTCTTCGCAAGCGGAAACGAAAGGCCCGGGGGTGCGTGCCAGTATTCGGCGAGGAGCGCGCGCGAACGCGCGAGCCCGATCAGCGCGGGGACGTAGTTCGGGTTCGAACGCAAGGCCGCGTCGAAGAACTCGATCGCGCGTTTGATCGCCGGCGCCGTGCGCTGCTCGATGAAGAAGCTGCCCTGGCAGTAGTTGCGAAATGGATCGACGCCGCTGCGCAACAGCGCGTCGCCGATCGTCGCCGCGTCGGGAATCGGCTCCTCGCGAGCGATCGGCGTTTCGACGACCTGCAGCGCGAAACGATATCCGCCCGAGACCGAGAGAACGTAGGAATGGTCGCGCGCCCGTTCGCCGAGCAGACGGCGCAGCATGTAGACGTGCTGCGCGAGGTTGCCGTCGCTGACGGCCTCGTGCTGCCAGATGCTCTCCGCCAGGCGTTCCTTGGTGACGAGGCCGCCGTTGGCCGCAAGGAGCGCACTCAGCAGAACCGAGAGGCGCTCGGGGATCGGCGTGACCTCCTCGCCGCGGAAGAGCAGGCGCCGCGCCGGGTCGAACCGGCAATCGCCAAAAGAGTACGCGTAGGATGCGGCCTGCGGCCGAGGCTCCTCGATCAAGTGAACGACGCTCACAGCTCTCACATCTCCTAAATCTTTAGTTGAATGATAAGCGGTGCTGCGCATGGTGTCAACTAATTCTTTAGGACTAGCCTAGAGCACAGGGCGACTTCGCCTTGCTCACCCTAAGCGTGGTAGGCAGGCAGGTGGCCAGCAGGCCGACCGCCGGTTTGGCCATCGTGATGGCCGTCTGGAGCTCCCGCCGGGGTTGCCCCCAGAGCATGGCGGCGAGAACCGCGAGAACGGTGAGTCCCAGCAGTACGGGGCGCCGGCGCGAGGCGACGATGCTGCCGGCGACGTCGGCGATCAGCGCCGGCGAGGCCGGGAGATCGACGAGCAGCGCTTCGAACTCATCGCCGTAGCGGGATTTCCAATCAGCGGAGTGCATCTGGGCGAGCACCCGCGCAACTCGTGCTTCCATATCAGGTTGCGAGTCCTTGGAGCATCATCTGATACTCCCGCAGTTCGCTCATCCGCTCTGCAAAGGCGCGGCGGCCGGCGGCAGTAATGCGGTACGGACGCCGGCCGCGCTCCTCGAGGGCTCTCCCCTCAATGTATCCCAGTCCTTCCAACCGGGAAATCGCGCCGTAGAGCGTACCCGGACCGAGCCGTTTTCCGGTATGCGCCTCGACATCCGCGATGATCGCATAGCCGTGTTTGGTGCCGGCGGTCAGCGATGCCAAGATCAAAAGCGCGGGCTCGCTGAAGCGACTGGCGCTCGCTTGCGCGGTCGCTCTCTCATTACGTGCCACGTAATATATCGTACCACGTAATATTGGGGCGGGCAATACCAGGTCTCGGGCGGACGAGCAAGCGACAAAACGAATCCTCGCGAGCGGCTTTATAGAGGTTACCAAGCGCTGCGCGCGATTGTTTCGTGCAGGGCTATCCGGCGTTCAAAGCCGCCACATGCGGTCCACTTTGGTAAACCCGACGTGCGGGTAGTACTCGGCTGCGTCCGGCGCCGCTTGTAGGAACATGAACGCCTTCTCGTGGAGCGACGACTTCACGTGCTCCAGGAGGCGCCGGCCGATCCCCTGGCGTTGGAACGCCGCGTCTACTGCGAGATCGGAGACGTAACAGCAGAACGAAAAATCGGTGACGCAGCGAGCGACGCCGACGAGAAGGCCGGCATCGTCGCGCGCGGTAACCGTGAGATTCCCAAACTCGACCATCTGGGCGATGCGGGCGGGATCGTTGACGGGGCGTCGCTTCGCCAAGGTCGAGCGGACGAGCAGGTCGACGAACTCTTCTGGGGAGAGCTCGCACTCTCGGCGGTAGTGAATCATTCGCGCGTCACGCATATCCCGCGAACGGATCGGTCTTGACCTCGTCGCAAAAGTTCTCGATATGGAAACGGGGCACCATGCGATGCCCGACATCGACGACGAAACAGTTGCCGGTCGCCTGCGGCTTTCGCGCAGCGACGGCTGCGACCGCCTGCAGAAACGCGGGAATGAAGTTGGTGCGGGGCGCCGCCTTCAAGACGGCGACGACGTCCTCGCGCGCCAGCATGCCGAGCGACGCGCCGAAGTCTGCCGAGACGCCTGCATTGACCAGCACGACTTCGCTCGCTTTCCAGCGGGCGAGGCCGCCTTGGTCGTGAAGGGCGATCGCATCCCAGATCGTCTCGGCGTGGGCCGTGCCCAGTCCGTGCCGTTTCGCGAGGTCGCGCGCGAGGTTCGCGCCGTCGACCTCGAAGCGCCGGCTCTCGCTCATATAGGTTGCGCTGAGCCCGGCGTCGTGGAGGATTGAAGCTACGTAGACGCTCTCGGCGTCGTGCTCGATCTTCTTCGCGATAGCGATTAGCTCCGCGAAGAGAAACGTGCGCAGCGAGTGATTGAAGATCTCCGCTGGCTCTGCGGCCAGCGCGGTCCTCGTCGCCTCTAGTGCGAGCGGCGTATCCGGAAGAGCAACGCCGGCGATGCTTTTCGGTAAGCCCTGCGAGGGCGCGATCGCCGCGACCGCACAACAGGCGTTCAGAAATTCGGATCTATTCACGACGAGATTGTATCACTTCGAACTATCAAACGGCGGCCGCTCATCCTCACGCAGATGCTTGCGGCAGGCGGGCGTGTCGTGAGCAAGGAGACGTTGGCGGTTACCATGTGGCCGAACGAAGCGGTGGGCCAGGGAAACCTCGGTCGTGAGCGTGATGTGAACGACGCCGTCGCAAGGCCCGACGATGCAAGTTTTGCGGGCCGAGGTGCCGTGCGAAGCGAGATGCGGCGCAGCGCCAGCACGAACGATGGACCTCTTGACAAGCGGGTGTGTGCCAGGCACCTGGCCGTCACGTAGGTTATCGTTCCACCATGAAGCGCATCGAGCGGATACGCCTCTATCCGACGCCGGCTGCAACAAGGCGCACTAGCGTTCCGGCTCGGCGTGAGGCGTGACGTCTATAACGCGCTCCTGCAAGAGCGCCGCGATGCCTACCGATTGCGCGGAGTTTCAATCACCGCCAAAATGCAGTATGCCGAACTGACCGAACTGCGCGCCGAAGACTGGCGGGTGGCGGCCGTGTATCGCGAATGCGAAGATGCCGTCTTGCACCGGCTCGATCTGGCGATGGCTGCCTTCTTTCGACGCTGCAAACGTGGAGAGACCCCGGGCTACCCGCGCTTTAAAGGGCGCAGCACGCTGGCAGCAGCTGGAGTTCTCGCACGGGAACCGCGCACTGCGGCTGGATACCGCGCAGACTCGAGTCCGGATCCCCGGCGTGGGTGCGGTGAAGCTCCGCAAGGGGCGAAGGGTGCCGGATTTCGGGCGAGCGTGGCTAGTGCGACGGATCAATCGCTGGTATGCGTGTTTCGAATGCGAGCGGGCAGTAGTGCCTACCTGCTCGATGCGCAGACCCAAAGGCGATCAGCAATCTAGAACTTCCGCCGCAAAAGAGCAGCGAAGATCCGAGTTTGCGCCGAGGTTTTCGAAGCACGGCGGAGCCTTGCCGAGACGAATACGTCGTCGGCTGGAATCTCGCGATCGTCACCAACGCGCCGATCTCCAGATCTCCTACGACGTGAGCCCGCGCATCAAGCTGACGATCCTCGGAGCCTCGCTCTTCCACGCGTGCTTTGGTGGAACGGCCGAGCCGTGGACGGCCGCGAATCCGCCGAGTAACGTCACCTGCGGCTACGGTCCGGCCGGCGGCGCTTTCAACAGCACGCTCTATCCGGCGAACTTCTACAACGGCACGAGCGTCAACGACTTCGCCGCCAACAAGGCGCGAACGCCGTTTACGCAAAGCTACAGCCCGGCGAACCTCAACAACGGCGCGATCGGCGCCGGCGTTCCGCCGGTCAACGTCTACTTCAACGCACAGGTGAAAATCTAGCGGATTAGCCGCGAGCAGGTAAGCGATGAGGGGCGCGAACGAGCCCCTCATCGTGGTCCCGCCGCTCGCTTCCCTATTTGGCCGCCGTCCGCTCGCCGCCGCCGGCAAAGGCGGCGATGGAGTTTCACCGAAACTACGGCGAACCGTGAAGTGGAGTCGTGTCCTCACCTTCGCGCCGCTCGTTGCCTTTGTGCTGACTTCGTGCGGCGGTAACTCACTGGTTGCGAACCGTGGCGGCGCAACGCTTGCCGATGCGCGGCATAAGACCGGCGCCGGCAGTTCGAAGTTCATCAAGCACGTCGTCATCGTGATTCAGGAAAATCGCAGCTTCGACGATTTGTTCGCGACATTTCCGGGTGCCGACGGAGCAACGGCCGGATGCATGAAACCGCCCCCCGGGTCGGGATCGGATTCGGGCTCGGGCGGCTGCCCGAGCGGAGACGAATACGTTCCACTCACGCCCGTCGATCTGATCGAACCCTGCGACTTCGGTCACGGTCGTAATCCGTATCTCAAAGACTACGATAGTGGCGCGATGGATGGATTCGGCTTGGCCGGCAACGGGCCGGCGAAGTGTGGTGCCGGGAAGGCCGGCAAGGCCGCCTATCAGTACGTGATACCGTCGGAGATCCAATCGTACTGGAGCATTGCCCAGCAGTACGTCCTCGGCGATCACATGTTCCAAACTCAGGGCAGCGGCAGTTTCACGGCCCATCAAGATTTGATCGCCGGCACGACGACGTACGACCCCGAAAAGATCAGAAGTCTCGTCGACTACCCCTCACACATGCCGTGGGGCTGCGACGCCCCGAAAGGCACGAAGACGACGATTCTCGTCGATATGAAGGGCTACCTCAAGAAGGGGTATCGCCAGGGTCCCTTCCCCTGCATGGACTATCCGACGCTTCGCGACCTGCTCGACGATCACGGCGTTACCTGGAAGTACTATTCGCCGCCGGAGCCCGGAGGTGATGGGAAGCTTTGGAATGCGTTCAACGCGATTCGGGCCGTCCGCGAGGGACCAGAGTGGGACGTGAACATTGCCAACAATAAAGCCGTCTTTAAGGACATCGCGGCGAACAAGCTCGCAAACGTCTCGTGGATCGTTCCGGATACCATCAACTCCGATCATCCCGGCGGCCATCACGACACCGGGCCGTCGTGGGTCGCGAGCATCGTCAATGCGATCGGCGGAAGTTCGTACTGGAATACGACGGCAATCGTCGTCGTCTGGGACGACTGGGGCGGTTTCTACGACCACGTTCCCCCGCCGTTTTTCGACACGTGGGGCGGTTTGGGTTTCCGCGTTCCGATGCTGCTGGTGTCGCCGTATGCGCGCGAGGCCTCCCCGAGCAAACCAGGCTACGTGTCGCATACGAGCTACGAATTCGGCAGCATCTTGAAGTTCGTCGAGCGGAACTGGAATCTCGGCACGCTCGGCGCGACCGACCAACGGGCCGCGAGCCTCATCGACTGCTTCGACTTCACGCAGGCCCCGCGCACGTTCACGCAGATTCCGGCGAAGTACTCGCGCAGCTATTTTCTGCGCCAGCCGTATTCCTACAAACCGGTAGACACCGAATAAATCTCAGGATTTCTTAAGGTAGCGAGCAGGGTTCCTCCAGAATTACGAGGGGGTTGCGCTTTTCGGATTGCTCCGATTTGGGGGCCTTGCTACGCTTGAGGCCGGTCCATTCTCCACGACGCCGTTTCACAATTTGAGGAGGCTGTTTTATGCCCGGTCAGTCGCAGCCGAACATCGTCGCCATCATGGCCGACGACATCGGCTGGTTTAACATTGGGGCCTACCATCAGGGAATCATGGCGAGCCGTACTCCGAACCTCGATCGTCTCGCTTCAGAAGGGATGCGTTTTACCGATTACTATGCGGAAGCGAGCTGCACCGCGGGGCGCGCGAACTTCATTACGGGCGAGCTGCCCATTCGAACCGGGCTTACGACGGTCGGTCAGGCCGGCGCGCAGACCGGTATGCCCGACGAGGCGCCGACGATTGCGACGGCGCTGAAGTCGATGGGCTACGCCACGGGACAGTTCGGTAAGAACCATCTCGGCGATCTCAATCGCTTCTTGCCGACCGTCCACGGCTTCGACGAGTTCTTCGGCTACCTCTATCACCTCGACGCGATGGAGGATCCGGCGCATCCGAACTATCCGCAGGAACTCAAGGATAAAATCGGACCGCGCAACATGGTGCACAGTTGGGCGACCGGCACCGACGATTCAACCGTCGAGCCGCGCTGGGGCAAAGTCGGCAAGCAGAAGATCGAAGATTGCGGCCCGCTTTACCCCGATCGCATGGAGACGGTCGACGACGAGATCCTCGACTCCGCGCTCAAGTTCATCGACAAGGCCAAGGCGGAGAACAAGCCGTTCTTCGTCTGGCTCAATCCGACGCGCATGCACGTCGTGACGCATCTCTCACAAAAATATCAGAAGATGCGCACGCCGGAGAACGGCTGGTCGGAATCAGAGGCCGGCATGGCGCAACTCGACGACATCGTCGGCGGCGTTCTGCAGAAAATCGAAGATGAAGGGCTCGAAGGCGACACGATCGTCATGTTCACCACCGATAACGGCGCCGAGAACTTCACCTGGCCCGACGGCGGTCAGACGCCGTTTGCCGGTGGGAAGGGTACCGTTCTCGAGGGCGGCTTCCGCGCCCCGTGCATGGTGCGCTGGCCCGGCAAAGTACCGGCGGGCAAAGTCTCCAACGATATCTTCTCCGGGCTCGATTGGTTCCCGACGTTCTGCGCCGCAGCGGGAAATCCGAACGTCGTCGAAGAGCTCAAGGCCGGCAAGCAGCTCGGCGATCGTACCTATAAGGTGCATCTCGACGGTTACAATCAGATGGACGTCATCACCGGGGCGGGGCCGTCGAAGCGGCGCGAGATCTTCTACTTCGCGGAGGGAACGCTCGGAGCGGTCCGCGTCGACGACTTTAAGTATCGCTTCATCGATCAGCCCGGGGGCTGGCTCGGTGGAACGGTAAAGGTCGACTGGCCCATCCTTACCAATCTTCGGCTCGATCCGTTCGAGCGAACCGGAATCTCCGGCTCGCTGAACTACTACCACTTCTTCGCATACCAGTTCTGGCGTTTCGTACTCGTGCAAGAAGTCGTCGGCAAGGCCGCAGAGTCCGCGATCGAGTTCCCGCCCATGCAGAAGGGCGCTTCGTTCAACCTCGAAGCGGTGAAGGAACAGATCGCCAAAGCGGTGGCGTCGCACACCGGCTCGTAAACACCAGCGCGCGCACCGCCGTCATCACGGCAGCAGCGTCTCGTGGCTGAGGGCGGTGCGCGCGACCGCGGCATCACTGAACGGCAGCGGCCATACGCGCCCGGAGATATACGCATCGGCCTGGTCGGTGTAGTGTCCGGAGCCCGGTTCGCCGGACTCGCCTTGCGGGATCGTGATGCCGCCGGCATCCCAGTTACCGATATCCCATACGGCGCGAAAGCTCTGCGAAAACCCCGGCGACTGCATGCGCAGCGTAAACGCGTCGCCGTTGCCGGGCAGCGTTACGCCGTCGAGAAAGGCGATTCCCAACGTCGCGAGCGCATGCGGCACCGGATCGGCGCCGGCGACCTGCCACGGCGAGGGCGACGGCAAAGCGATGCTGCGCACCGCCTTGCGAGTCTGCGCCGCATCGGCGAGCACTGTCGGCATTCGCCCGGTGTGGTGGCGCGTGAGCGCGACGCGCAAGGCTTCGGCGACCGTGGCAGTCGACGACGAGCCCGTCATCTCGCCGTCCCACTCTGCCAGATCGGCGCCCAGCAGCGCATCGCGCGCTCGGACCGCACCGGACACCTCGTGCGCCATCTCACGCTCCGGCAGCGAGAGTACGTCGAGCTGCATGCGCGTGAAGTAGTCGACGTCGTACGTGCGGCGGCGGCGCAGCAACTGCGCGATGCGATAGGCGCGATAGGGCGCGGCGAACTGCGGGCTGAGCTGCAGCGGATAGGACGGGCCGTACATCTGGTTGTTGGCCGTCCACACGATTGCCTTGCGCGACGGGGCGACGCTCGGCAGGCGTGCGAACGGTACGATTGGATAGCGCTGCGTGAGGTCGCGGGCAGAGTGGAACCAGCGCGCGCGCGCGGGATCGTCCGGAATGTGACCGGCGAGATAGTACGCGACGCGTCCGCTCGTGTCGGCGAGCACGAAGTTCTGCGTCGGTCCCGGAAACGTTTTCAGTGCTGCGGCGGCCGCCTCGATCGTCGCCGCCCGATCGATCTCGAGAAAGGCCGATGCCGGGGAGTCGGGATGAGTGTAGGCGTCCCACCGTACCAAAACGAGTCCGTCGCGCTTGGTTTGTGCGCCGAAGAGGTCGCGAGTCCGATAATACTTCGCCTCGACGCTGCGGCCGAAGCGCACGGCGAAACGCTCGCTCTGCCAGCCTGCGGGATCGAGATGCGCCGGCGGTACGTACGCCGATAACGAGGTGACCGTGCCGTTTGTCGCACCCCACGCCAGGCGCTCGTTATGTCCGAGAACGATGCCCGGGCAGCCCGGCAGCGTTGCGCCGGCGGCGTGGAAGCCGGGCGCGCGCATGTCGACCAGATACCAGACTCCCGGCATTTCGAGCGAGAGATGCGGATCGTTGGCGAGCAGTGCGCGACCGGTGCCGGTATGCGCCGCGCCGGCGGCCCATTCGTTGCTGCCGACCGGCGAGCGCGAATCGGCAAGCTCGCCTGCGAGCGCGACGTCGTGCCGGCAGGCGGCCCCCGCCGCCATCCCGGCAAGCCCGAGCAAGAGCGGCGCGTTGTAACACGGATCGGTCAGTGGAAAGAGCGCGTTTAAACGCGCGAGGCCACCGCTGCGGTAGGCCGCGTTACGCGGGGCGATGTCGTCCCACGTATCGGTGAGGTCGATCACCGTCGCCATCTCGACCACGAGCGAATCCTGCGGCGTCCAGGCGCGCGGGCGATAAGCGAGGATGCGAAATTCGACCGGCAGCGTTTCGCGCGAGATCGCCGCGTTGACGCCGTCGCTAAATGCTTCGAGCAGATCGCGCTCTCCAGGCGGGAGATGCTCGTACTGGCGCTGCGCGATCTCGCGCACCGGCATGTTGCGTTCGCTTTCATCGTGCGCGAGTGCCGCTCTGCCGAAGATTTCGGCGAGCTGGCCGAGCATGTCGCGGCGCAGCAGATCCATTTGAAAGAGCCGGTCTGCACCCTCGACGTAACCTTGCGTGAAGAAGAGGTCGTGCTCGTCGGCGGCCGAGATGTGCGGCACGCCACGATCGTCGCGCAGAATCGTCACCGGCGCGTGAATCGGCAACCCCGAGACCGAGCCGTTCTCTCGCGGGTGGGCGTGCAGCCCGATCGTCACGTTGAGCGCGTATCCGGCGACGATCAGCAGCAGAATTACCAGCACCGTAAGAAGCGTCCGCAGCAGAAGGCGCATTATGCAAGGCCTTCTACGGAAGGGTAGACCGTCCCGTCGGAAAGCGCTTGCCTTCCGGCCTTACGTCAGAAACTTGTCCGCTGTGATCGGCAACTCGCGCACGCGCACGCCGGTTGCATGGTAGACGGCGTTGGCAATCGCGGCCGCCGCGCCGGTGATCGAGACTTCGCCGATGCCCTTGACGTGCGCCGGATTGATATTCGGATCGTCCTCTTCGATCATGATGATCTCGGGATTTGGGATATCGGCGTTGGTAGGAACGAGATACTCCGCAAGGTCGGCGTTCATTACACGCCCAGTGCGCATGTCGTAGCGCGTCTTTTCGAAGAGCGCCATGCTGATTCCCCAGACGACGCCGCCGACGAACTGGCTATTTGCCGTCTTCGCATTGAGGATGCGGCCGCTGTCGAAGGCCCCGACGTAGCGCACGACCCGCACCTCACCGAGATCGGGATCGACCTCGACCTCGACGAATCCCGCGCCGAAGCCCTGCATTGCGTACGGCTCCTCCTCCTCGGGTTTCTCCTCGATTTCAAACGTAATGCCGCCCGGCGGAACGCGTCCGCCGTTGCGCCCGAGACGCTCGCGCAGCTGCGTGGCCGCGACGACGACCGCCGAGCCGACGCTGCCGGAAGTCTGCGATCCGGCCGCGAGCGGTGCATACGGCAGCCGCGTATCGCCGAACTCGAACTCCACGCGGTCGTACGGGATCTCGAGGACCTCGGCCGCCAGCTGCGCGTAGACCGTCGGCGAACCGCAGCCTTGTTCGATCGTCCCGCAGCCGATGACGACGCGGCCGTCTTCGTGTTGCTGCACGCGCACGCTCGCCGCCGAACGAAACGTCGAACGCGAACACGTCGCCATCCCCACCCCGACCAGCATTCCGTTGCGAAGCGTCGCGCGTACCTCCGGTTTACGGCGGCTCCACTCGAAGCGCTGCGCGGCCTGAAGGTAACAGGCTCGCAGGTGCTTGCTGGAATAGGGTTTGCCCGAGTGGGGATCGCGCTCCGCGTAGTTGCGCAAGCGCAGCTCGAGCGGATCGATGCGCAGCTCGTAGGAGAGCTCGTCGAGTGCCGATTCCAGGGCGAACGAGCCCGTCGATTCGCCCGGGCTGCGCTGATAGGTTGGTTTGCTGATGTTCAAACGCGGCAGCGCGTGCGACATCTCGTAGTTCGGCACGGTGTAGAGATCGCGGCTAAAGACGCCGCAGGCTTCGATGAACTCGTCGTGCAGGCTCGTCTCCGAGAGCACGTCGTGCGTTATCGCCACCAGACGCCCGTCGCGATCGCTGCCTACCGAGATTCGCTGCTCGGTCTGCGGGCGGTGCCCGACCCAGCCGAACATCTGCGCGCGCGTCACGACGAGCTTCACCGGCCGGTCGACGAGTTTGGCCGCCATCGCCGTAAGCGCTACGTGCGACCACATCGTGCCTTTGCAACCGAACGCGCCGCCGACGTACGGAACGATGACCACAACGCGCTCCTGGTCGATGCCGAAGACCGCGGCAATCCGGCGTCGCACGCCGAAGGCCCACTGGCTCGAATCGTGCAGCGTCAAGTGGCCATCGCGCCACTGGGCCACCGTGTTGTGCGTCTCGATCGGGTTGTGATGTTCGGTGGGGGTGCGGTAGGTCTGATGCACGGCGACCGGCGCGTCCGCAAGCGCCGCAGCCGGATCGCCGCGCCGCTGCTTTGCGGGTTCGCCGAAGATCTCTTCGGGAACGTAGCGCGGCGCAATATCGAACTGCATCTCGGGCGGCGTGGTGTCGTACCGTACGCGCACGAGCGCGGCCCCGTAGGTCGCGGCTTCGAAGCTCGTTGCAATCACCACCGCGACGGGCTGACGGTCGAACTCGACCGCGTCGCCCTGCAAAAGGAAGAGGTTCGTATCGTTCGGCGTCTCCCGCGATTGGTTGACGCGCGGCGCGTTGCGGTGCGTCATCACCGCGACGACTCCGGAAGCGCTGCGGGCCGCCGCGTCGTCGATCTCCACGACGCGCCCGCTCGCGATCGTGCTGGGCACGACGACCGCGTGCAGCATGTCTTCGACGGCGATATCGATCGTGTACTTGGCCTCGCCGCGCACCTTTAAGGGGCCTTCGACGCGATCGAGCGGGGCGCCGATGATCGGCCGGCTCACAGCGCCATCACGCTTTCGAGCGCGCGAACGAGCGTGCGCCGGCCGAGCGGAATCTTATAGTCGTTCGCACCTCGTCCTCGCGCGCCCGACGTCGCGGCCTGCGCGGCGCGTTCGAAGCTCTCGCGATTCGCGGGCGCCCCCGACAGAATGCGTTCGGCTTCGATCGAGCGCCACGGGATCGTGGCGACGCCGCCAAGAGCGATCCGCGCTTCGCGGATCGTCGTTCCGCGCAGGTCGACCGCAACCGCCGCCGAGGCCAAGGCGAAATCGTATTGCGCGCGGTCGCGGACCTTCACGTACGTCGAACGCGACGCGAACGGAAGGAGCGGCAGCGAGATGCCGGCGATCAGCTCGTGCGGTTCGAGCGCGGTCTCGATCTGCGGCGTGTCGCCGGGAAGACGATAGAAATCGTGCAGGGCGATCTTGCGATCGCCGCCTCTGCCGGTAACGTGGACCGTCGCGTCCAGGGCTGCCAGCGCGACCGCAAGATCCGAAGGAGAGACCGCGATGCACTGCGGGCTCGTCCCCAGCACCGCATGGCGGCGGTTCTCGCCGTCGAGCGCGCCGCAGCCGCTTCCCGGATGCCGCTTGTTGCACGGCATCGCGACGTCGCGAAAGTACGCGCAGCGCGTGCGCTGCATCAAGTTGCCGCCGATCGTCGCCATGTTGCGCAGCTGCGGCGACGCGCTCTCTTCCAAGGCGATGGCGACCAGCGGAAAGTGACTGCGAACCTGCGCGTCGCCGGCAACGTCGGTCAGGCGTGCAAGGGCGCCGATATAGAGCGACTCGCCGCGCCTTTCGATCGCGCGCAGCGCGAGCGGGTTGACGTCGACGAGCAGCGGCGGCGCCTCGACCTCGAGCTTCATCAGATCGAGGAGGTTCGTTCCACCCGCGACGTAGCGAGCGCCGGGCTCTTGCGCGATCGCGGTCAGCGCGGCCGGCGGACTCTCCGCGCGGAGGTAGGCGAAGGGGTTCATCGCTCGCCTCGCGCCTCGAGGATTGCGTCGACGATGTGCGGATAGCAGCCGCAGCGGCAGAGGTTTCCGCTCATCGCCTTCTGCACGGCGCCGCGTTCGGCCGCTACCCCCTCGGCGAGCAGCGCGACCGCCGAGACGATCTGTCCCGGCGTGCAGTAGCCGCACTGGAAGCCGTCGTGTTTGATGAAGGCGGTTTGCACGGGATGAAGCTTCCCATCCTGGGCGATTCCCTCGATCGTCACGATCCGATCGCCTTCGTGCATCACGGCGAGCGTCAGGCATGAGTCGATCCGGCGCCCGTTGACCATCACCGTGCAAGCGCCGCACTGCCCGTGATCGCAGCCTTTCTTCGTGCCGGTCAGGCCGAGGCGATCGCGCAACGCGTCGAGCAGCGTCACGCGCGGCTCGACGGCGATCCGGTGCTCCTCGCCGTTGACGTTCAAGACGATCGTGGTTTCCGTAATGTTGGGAGCCGTGAGCATCTCGTTTGTGCCTTCCTCGCTTGCAGCCGCCTCGGGCGGCCGCAGAATCAATGGCAGCGCGACGGTCGCACTCGCGGCGCGGGCTACGAACCCGGCGCGGGTACACGCCGCCTTGGCGCGGTCGTTGGTAGGTTCGCCCATCGACCCATTTGTTCCCAAAAAGGTTCGCGCAGCCTCAGGGTTGCGTTTTGATGAGGCCCGTGATAGGCTAATACGCAACCAGGAGGTTGCACATGGTATCGTCTACGGATCGAATCGAAAAACGTATTCTGTTGCGCGCCCCGCGGGAGCGAGTCTGGCGCGCGATCAGCGACGCGACCGAGTTCGGCAACTGGTTCGGCGTCGAGTTCGAAGGCGACTTTGCTCCCGGCGCGCAGATGAAGGGCCGAATTAGGCCGACGATCGCCGATTCAGAGGTTGCGAAGACGCAAGAGAAGTACGCCGGCATGCCGATGGCGTTCTTCGTGGAGCGAGTCGAACCGATGAGCCGATTCGCCTTCCGCTGGCACCCCTTTGCGATCGATCCGTCGGTCGACTATTCGAACGAGCCCATGACGCTCGTAACCTTCGATCTCGAACCTGCCGACGGTGGCACGCTGCTCACAGTCGTCGAGACCGGGTTCGATTCGATTCCGCTCCCGCGCCGCGTGGATGCGTTCGAAGCCAACGAAGAAGGCTGGGACATGATGGTAACCGTCGTAGAAAAGTACCTCGCGCCGTCGCGAACGTGAGGGTTGCGCCCGCGCTTGCGGCGCTCGGCGACGAATCGCGGCTGAAGATCGTCCGAAAGCTTTGCAAGGGCGGCCCGCTCTCGATAACGCGGCTTGCCGAAGGAGAAGAGATCTCGCGCCAGGCCGTCAGCAAGCATCTGTACGCGCTGCGCGACGCGGGCCTGGTGCGCAGCGAACGCCGCAGCCGCGAACACATCTGGCGCCTCGAGCCCAAACGTCTCGACGAGGTGCGGCGCTATCTGGCGCAGATCTCGCAGCAGTGGGGCGACGCCTTGAGCCGTCTGCGAGAAGCGGTCGAAGAATAGTCCCTAAAGATTCAGCGAGGTGACGGGATTCGTGTCGGCCACGGTCGCTTTCGTGAGGTCGGATAATACAATCTTTGCTGCGCCTTGCGCCGATCTTTCGATGCGCGTCGGAACGACCGTGCCCTCACTCTTCGTAAAAACGCCGCTGATCTCGACGGTCAGCAGATCGTAGCGCCCGCGCGGAACGTAGAGCGTGTAATCGTTCTCGAGCGTGTCGCCGGGATCGAGTTTCGTGACCTGCGTGCTCGTGGGATCGCCTAAACTGGTGACGTAGGCCAAACTGTAGACTGGATCTTCGCGCGTTGTTTGAAAGAACGCCTTGTAGGTGTAGGTGGTGCCCGGCGCCGGCGGCGTGCGCCGCGCGCTCGCGGAGCTCACGTGCTCTCCGTAGACATTGATCGCGACCCCGAGAAAGTGAGCTGGAACCGTCCCGAAGTTGTGCAGCCGTTGATGCAGCCGAAGTGCGATCAGTCCGTTGCGTTCGCCGAGCCGCTGCAGCGATGCGGAGAAGTTGACTTGCGGGTTCGCCCACGATGGTTTGATTCGATTTTCGTAGGCAAAGACGTAGAAGGCCCAAGCGCCGGCGGCGAGGATCGCGGCGATCTCGACGACGTCGCGCACCGTGGCGATTGCACCTTCGCGCCGCTCGCGCTTAGAGCCAAACAACATTAGTCCAGGGTGACGAAGATGTCGTCGCCCACGACTTCCACCGGAAACGTCATGACCGGCACGACCGCCGGGAGCGTGAGCGCATCACCCGTCTTCACGTCAAACGTCGCGCCGTGGCGTGGGCAAACGACGCATTCGCCTTCGAGCGTTCCCTGATCGAGCGGGCCGCCGTCGTGCGTGCAGAGGTCCTCGATCGCGTAGATCGAGCCGGCAACGTTACAAAGAAGAACCCCACACGTGTCGACTTCGACGCGCTTGGTCGTGCCGGGAACGACCTCCGAAAGCTTCGCGACGCTCTGCTTAGTCATCGCGCGTCTTTTCTGCTAGAAGTCGCCCTTCACCCACTGCTGGGTCCAGCCGTTGCTCGTGGAAGGATGTTGCAGCAGGGCGCGCATTGCGTCGAGATTCGCAAGCGGCTTCGGACCCACCGCTTCCCAAATCGCTTCCATCCCGCGCTGGGCTGTGAAAAGGCGAGGATAAGGTAAATGTGCGCGACGCCGCCGCGCTCGTAGTGAAGCAGACAGAGTTTCGGGTCGCAGGCGGCAAAGATCAAGCGGAGACGCTGCCTGCGATAATCGGCGCCGGCAGCGAGGTAAAACGATCGATCGGTTTTACTTCGTCAGTTGCTGGACGATTGCCGGCGGTGGCGCGAGGGGCATCGGCTATTCAGCCGCAGGAACGCGTACGGTCAACGGAGTTTCGCGAAACGTAAAGGCACACGATTGGCTCACGTTCGCTTCGACGATCGTGCAGCGCCACTCGTAGCGCCCGGGAGCGAGCGGAAGCGGCCCTATATTGATCGCCAGCGGTGAGTCGAGCGGCGCGCCGGGCGTCATGCCCGGGGGACGCCCAACCTCGAGCTCCGCCCCAATGAGCATCGGCTGCGGCCCTTGCGGCCCGGCGATGAGAACTTGGTTACCGTCCGAGTCGAGCAGCTCGATTCGCACCTGGTGCTTGCGATTGGCAACTTCCCATGGCACCTCGAACTTGATCGCGATTGCTGACGGCGTCGGCGCCGGCCCCGTCATCGACCAGCCGCCGCCGAGAATATAGAGCTTACCGTTTACTGCTTGCGCGCTGTCGGCGAGCAGCATCACGATCTTCCACGAGCTCGGCGGGCCCTCCATAACGAACCTGCCATTGTCGGCCTTACCCGGCAGAGCCTTCCAAAGAATGAAAGTCCCCGCCCTAAAGGAAAAGGGTCGGTAGCTGCTTATGCCCCTCCCAACTCCTGCTATTGACGATATCCCGCAGATCGCATGGACCGCAACACCGGCCGGACGTATCGCGTGGTTCAATCGGAAGTGGTACCAGTACACCGGGCAGCCCCTCTCGGCCGGTGCCGATGGAAAGAGTTTAGAGGAGCAGTGGGCGGCGGCCGTCTATCGAGAAGATTTTCGGCGAACGCGGCAGGCCGTGCGAGACGGCGTCAAGAGCCTCGCAGCCTTCGAGCTCGAGCTGCGACTGCGCCGTGCTGATGGTGAGAACCGCTGGTTCGCCGTGCACGTCTCGCCGATCGAAGCCGAGTCGAGAGCGAAGGGCTGGCTTGGAATCTGCACCGATATCGACGATTACAAGCGACAGGGTCAACGGTTCGCCTTTCTCGCGAAGGCCGGCGAGGTGCTCGCCGAATCGCTCGATCTGCAGACGACGCTCAACCGGCTCCTCGCAATCATCATACCGGAGTTCGGCGATTGGGCTGCGATCGATCTCTTCGACCAGACCGGCCGGCTCAAGACCGTCGCGGTCATTCATGCGGATTCGAAAAAGGCGCGCCTCGTCAAGCGTCTTCTTGGCCGTTACAACCACAATCGGCACGTCGAACCCGATATCGCTGCGGTTCTCCGGACGAATCGGGCGAATATCGTTCGCGAAGTCCGTGAGGAGCTCGTCGAGCGATCCGCGGCTCCTAATCTGCTGCCCGTAATCCGCGAGCTCGCGCCGCGTTCCGCAGTGACGATTCCGTTGCGCACCCGAGGCCGGACGATCGGTTCGCTCGTCGCGTTTTGGGCCGAGACGCCGGGCCGCTACAGCGAAGACGACCTGCCGCTCTTCGAAGAGCTGACCAAACGCGCCGCGGTCGCAATCGAGAACGCGCGGCTCTACGAGCGCGAACGCGAGATCGCGGCGGAGTTTCAGCGCGCCGCGCTGCCGATCTCGTTGCCCCAAGTTCCCGGCGTCGCGTTCGACGGGATCTACGTCCCCGCCAGCGATCGCGAGCAGCTCGGCGGCGATTGGTACGACGCGTTGCGGCTCGCCGATGGACGCATCGTGCTCTCGATCGGCGACGTCGCGGGAAGCGGCCTTTCCGCGGCAGTGATCATGGCTTCGATGCGCCAGGTCATCCGCGGCGTCGCGCAGGTCTATGCCGATCCAATCGCAATGCTCGACGCCGCGGATCGCACCCTCAAAACGGAGTATCCGAACACGTTCGTCACCGCGTTCGTCGGGGTCTTCGATCCGGTTACGCGCGCGCTGACCCACGCCTCCGCCGGCCATCCGCCGCCGCTGCTTCGCAACGAGAAGGGAGCGGTCTGCGAGCTGGGAACGAGCGGACTTCCGCTCGGGCTGCGGGTGCGCGGCGACACCGCCAGCGTTGCCGAATTACCGGAGCGCAGTCTGGTCGTCTTCTACAGCGACGGGCTCATCGAAGCCGACCGCAACATCATTCGCGGGCACGACCGGCTTGTCGCGGCCCTGGGACGCGCGGAGATCGTCAACGAATCGAATCCGGCCAATGCCCTCTACCGTGCGGTGCTCAAGGGCGAGAGCAGCGACGACGTCGTCGTGCTCACGATGCAGCTCGGAGACTCGGTAAGCGAGGCCGCGCTCAACGACGGCAGACTGCACACGCTCAAGTGGGCCTTCGACGCCAACGACGTCTCGATCGCGCATCGCGCGCGCTACTCGTTCGTCGACGCGCTGCGAAACAACGGGGTGCGCGGCGAGAACCTCAATGCGGCCGAACTCGTCTTCGGCGAGCTTCTGGGCAACGTCGTGCGCTATGCTCCCGGTCCGATCGAGATCATCTTCGACTGGAACGAAGGGCCGCCGGTCTTGCACGTGCTCGACCGCGGGCCGGGCTTTACCTTCGCACCGAAGCTCCCCTCGGATCTCCTGAGCGAGCGCGGCCGAGGGCTCTATATCGTCTGGGCACTGAGCGAAGATTTCAACGTGACCGAACGCTTCGACGGCGGCTCGCACGCACGCGCCGTGCTTGGCGTCACGTAGGCTCCATTTTCCCTGCGTCGAGTTTGAGTTCCATGAAGGTCGGGCAACGATAGTCCACCGTCGTATAGGGCACGGACTCTTGGAATCCAAAAGAAAGATAGAGGCGGTAGGCGACCGGCAAGTGCTCCTTGGCGGTATCGAGGACGACGCGCTCGCACCCGGAGTCTCGTGCAAAGCCGATTGCCGCCGTGACGAGCGCCCGCGCCGCACCGGCGCCGCGCGCCAGCGGATCGACGAAGAGATGACGGATCACGGCGGTCTGTGGATCGAAGCGCATCACCGCTACGCACCCGGCCGCGCGATGCTCGCCGTCGGCGAGAAAGGCCGCGTTCTCGCCGCTGTAAATCGTTCGCAGCTCCTCGACGGGCGGTACGTCGCCGTGGCGCAGCTCGGGGATCAGATCGTCCTCGTAGGCGACGAAAAGATCGTGCAGCCGCGCATAGCCTTGTTCGCTTGCAACTCGTTGAATCTCGATCGCCAAGAGAGCCCTCCCGAAGGCGTGGCGTTCGTCGCGTCGTAGAAGTGAACCCTACCGGCGGAGGGCGCCGGGCCGTCACTAGCCACGCCGCTCTCGCGTTCTTAGATGCACTGCGAGGTTCCCATGAATAACGCACTTTTTCGATTCGTTCTGCTGACCGCGTGGCTCGCAGCTGCGGCCGGAGCCGCCGGCGCGCAGCAGGCGCCTGCGACGCCCGATCAGCTAGCGGCGATCACGCAACGCGGGCGCAACCTCTATGCCTACGATCAGGCCGCCTGGCACGGTACCGATGCGGCGCGCGCGCTGCTCGGAAGCGACTCCGCGGGGCTCCAGGATTACATCGCCCGCAAGACCGCCTCCGGTTGGGAGGTCGATTTCGGCGCGCTCGACTCGGCCGGAACCTCCTTTCTGATTCGAGCGGAAGCGCAGAGCACGGACGGGCGGCACTTTACGGCGCAAGTCTTTGCAACGCCGCGCAGCGAGACCGGTTTCCTCGTCGCCGCGGCGCACGCGGTCGCGAGGGCGAGAGGAGCCTTCGTTCCGGTGGAAGGGTATGCGTACAACGTCGCGGTGTTGCCCAACGATGACGGCACGCTCTACGTCTATCTCTATCCCGCGCAGGCAAAACTGAGCGTCTACCCCGTGGGAGGCGATACTCGCTACACGATCTCGGCGGACGGCACGAAGGTCCTCGAGACGCATCGCATGCACAAGAACGTTCTTTTCGCGAGGACGGCCTCACCGATCGGGCCCAACGGCGGCCGGCTCGTCGCGAACGTCTTTAAGGAAGTACTCGCCGACGTCCCGCAAGACACGGACGTCTTCCACGTGCTCGCGCGAGAGCCGCACCTGCCCAGCGTTATCATCGCCCAGGGCCAGCGGTACTTCATCGACGTCGACGGTGCGATCTCGTACAAGGGCCCGGCCGAGCCCACCGCTTCTCCTTAGGCGCGCCGAGGGCGGTCCAACCTCCTAGGGCTTACGCCCTAATTTGCTCGGTTGGCTGTACGCCGAACGCGCACGGCGTCCGATAATTTAGATTAGCTAGCTAAGTAAGCTAGCTGCTCTTCGTATTCGCCGCGCGTGCGGCGGAAAGGATGACCTTCGGATGTTTGTGTTCTTCCACGCCCTGACGTTCGCACTCATGGGCCTCTTCGGGGGCTACGACGGCGGCTCAGGTTACTTCCATTCAGCCGGATACGTTTCAGCCGGATCCGTTCAAAACGCAAGCCCCGATGACGGAGGGGCGTCGAGGCCGATCGACGGCGGCGGCTCGATGCCGGGCAAAGGCGGAGGCGGCGGCGGCTAAAAGCTGGGGATAGATTAGGCCGGCGGCGGGGCCGGGCCCGTCGTCGGACTAATCTATTTGGCCATGGCGAGAAAGCAGCTAGCCTCCGAGCGCTGGTTCGAAGAGATGCGAACCCTCTTCAATCGGGCGCAGTTCCTGGCCGCCGGTGACGTGTACGACGCGGCGATCGACGCCGGCGCGGCTCCGCCCTACGATGCGCAGCTCCTTGCCGCACGAGTCTTGCTCAAGCGCGATGAGAATCGAGCCGTTGCATTTCTCATCCGCCGGCCACCGCGCGCGAATGCGCGGCGCGAGCGCGCGGAGTGGGCGTTGCTGCTCGCGATCGGGTACGCGCGAATGCGTGAGTTCGAGCGCGCCGACCATCACTTCGAGATGGCCAAGCGTCTCGTCAGCACGCCGGCCGACCGCGCGAGCCTGGCCTATCAGCTCGCGCGCCGCTATATGCTCGAAAAGCGGCTCGACGAAGCGCGCCACTGGGCCGCGGAAATGGCGGTCGACAAGTCACTCGGTGCGCGGATCCGTCACGAGCTGCTCGAGTCGTTCATTTTAAGCCACGAGGAACGCTATCGCGACGAGGTCGAGAGCTTGATGCGGGCGATCAAACTCATCGGCAAGCACCGCGAAGACCACCTCGAAGATTGGTATCACGCCGTTCAGAACCTCGCGTTGCTCGGTCGCGAGCTCGTCTATCCCGAGGCCGTGGCTTTGGCGCGAAGCGAAGTCGATCAGGATATCGAGTGGCCCGCGGACTTTGCCGACCAACATTTCCACGCGCTCAAAGCCGTCGGCTGGTCTTGCGCGCTGGGCGGCGATCTGCTTGGGTGTTTCCGTTATCTCCGCGCCGCGGAGCGCACCGAGGCGAGTCAGGCCTTCGAGGCGATGGTCCTGGTCGATCGCTCGTACTTCGCGCGGATCGTGGGCGAACATAACTGGGCTGCCAATGAAGTCGCCAAGGCCGAGGCGATCGCCGATCGCATCGACTGGAACGAACTGGCGGGCGACGAGCGCGTCGGCTTGCTCTTGCTCGCCGAAGCGATGGCCGAGTACAACACGGAGAAGGCGCACTTCTACCTAGCGCGCTACAAGAGCCTCGACCGCATTCGCTCGGCCATCCATCTCTTCGCGTTCGATCAACGCTGCGGGGCTCTCGCCAACTATTGCGAAGGCGTCGTCAAGCTGAGGAGCGGGGAGGCGGGCGCCGAAGAGGCGCTGCGCAAGGCGTGGGTCGTTTTCGATCGCATCGGCTATGACTGGCGCGCGGGCCGAACCGCGCTACGGCTCTTGGAGGCCACGAAGAAAGAGCGGTGGGGGCACCTCGCCGAGGACAAGCTCGAGCCGTACCCGCGGTCGTGGCTCGCCCGCACGATCGCCGAGAAGCAAAAGCCCGAGACGCCGGTGGTGAAGCTGCCGCCGATGCAGCGTAAAGTCCTCGACTTGCTCTGCCGGAAGATGTCGACCGAAGAGATCGCGCAGTACCTCGGCTTGAGTCCGCATACGATCCGCAACCATCTCAAGGCCGTCTTCCGCGCCTACCGAGTCAACAACCGAGCGGCACTGATCGCCGAAATTGCACTGCGAGGCGAGCTGACCTCCTCTTCGTAACGACGCAGCGTCTTTTCCGCACGACGCAGCGTTTTTTCCGCGCGTTCGCAACCCGGCGCGGTTAGCGTGCGTTACGTCTAGCGTAACTTGCTACTCGCTTTGCGGAATAGGATTGAGATATTTTGATACGGTCAGTCTCCTTTAGGCTTTCCTTTGCTGCACTTGCCTTGCTCGTCGGGTTCGCGAGCCAGTCCGCTTGGGCGCTCGCCGGAACGAGCGGCGGCATGGCGGGCATCGTCACCGACTCGAAGACCGGCGCGCCGGTTTCGGAGGTTAAGGTGAAGATCACCTCGCCGTCGGATGCGCATAGCGTGACGACCGATGCGCACGGCCACTACGTAGTCTTCTCGCTGCAGCCCGACGATTACACGCTCACGCTGGAGAAGCCGGGATACGTCACAAAGACGGTCACCGGCTATTCGGTCTACGCCGACCAAACGCAGCGATACGATCTCACGCTCACCCAAGCCCCGCCCCAGGCGCAACAGACGCAGCAGTAAGCGCGTCTTCTCTGGAGACGACGGCCTCGCGATTCGCGAGGCCGTTTTCAATTTTTATGGCAGTGAACGGGGCCTTGGAACATCGCGCTGCGAATTTTGACGCGCTGCCCCTTTTTGAGATCGGTATCGGCCTCGAGATCGTCGACGACCATGTGGAAGACGTACGACTCGTCTAACGTGGGATACTCGCCGCACGGCATCTGTGAAAAGCGAACGAAGTAGCGAACGCGCCATTCGATGCCCGGCTTGTCGTCAAAGGTGTGAAGCGTTCCATCGGCCCGCCGGCAGGCGGCCGTTTCGTCGAACTTCGAGGAGAAGGGTGCGCAGGTCGACGATGCTTCGATCTGTCCCGCTTCGGTCGCCGCCGGCTGTACGGGAAGCGACGATGCGAGCAGCGGGTCTGCCGCCGCCCCGCCACCGCAAGCGGCCAACCCGGCGGTCGCGAGGCAGATCGCACCGACTTGACGACCGACGCTCCACATCGAGTCCATCGGCTACAGTTTTCCCATTCTCGCGGGCGGTATTCGTTAAAAATCGATTGTAGCGTGAGGCCGCTCGCTCACTCCTCCAGTTCGCTGTGCCCCGTCGAGCCGAGCATCTCGACTTCGAGCGTCTCGAGATCGAGCAGGCGCTGGACTTGGCGTAATACCGTGTTGTCGATCTTTCCGAGCCGGCGCAGCTCGATCAATCTCGTTCGCTCGGCCTCGATAATCAGGTTGTACGATTGGCGAAACAGCGCAGTATTTTTCGCCGCCTGTTTGCCCGCCATCGGCGTTGTAAACTCCCCTAAGCGTGCCTCCAGCCGAAAGCGATGGATGCCCAGAATGTCGGCCGGATAGTTCCCTTCTTTTGCGAGCCGTTCGATGCAGTGCAGGCCCGCGCGCGCGGTAACGACGATCGCCAGGCGTTCCTCGCGCACCGCAGCCCCGTCGTCTTTGATCTTCAACCAGCGAATCAGCCACGGCAGCGTGCCGCCTTGGCCGATGAGCGTTGCCAGCAGAACGACGAACGTGATGAAGATCAGCAGATCACGAAACGGAAACGGACCCACCGCGGTTTCGAGCGGAATCGCTAACGCTGCCGCGAGCGAGACGCCGCCGCGCATGCCCGTCCACGCAAGCAGCGCCACGTGCGACCAGTCGGCCTGGCCCTCGACGTGCTCGGGCTCGTTGGTCGCCGGCAGCAACCCTTGCGCAAACGTCCACGCCAACCGAACGAGAATGCAGACCAATGCGATCGCGATGCCCCAGAAGATCAGTTGAACCGGCGAGTAGCGGCCGAGCCCCGCGAGGATCGAGCGAAACTGAATCCCGACCTCGGTGAAGATGAAGGCGTTGAGCAGAAAGACGACGGTTACCCAGAAGCCGGTAAGCATCTCGCGCGCCCGTGGTTGCAGCACCGTCGGCGAGAAGCGGCTGACGACCAGACCCGTCGTGACGGTCGCGAGAACGCCCGACTGGCCGAGATAGTACGCGGGCAAGTACGAGATGAATGGAACGACGACGGAGATCGTCGCTTGCAGGGTTTCGTCTTTGAGGGCGCGCCAGGCAAGGTATGCGAGCCCCGCCGCCGCCAGACCGATCAGCACCGATATGACGATCTCTTCTGCGAGCGCGCCTGCGGCGTGCCAAAACGAGAACGACGCGCCGACGACCGCGGCGATGCCGACCGCGTACAGGATGAGCGACGTTGCATCGTTGACGAGGCTCTCGCCTTCGATCGTTCCGATGATGTGCCGCGGGACGTTGAGCTGGCCGGCGATCGCGGCGAAGGCGACTTCGTCGGTCGAAGCGACGATCGCGCCGAGGACGAACGCAACTCCCCACGGCATGCCCGGGACGATCGCGTGGGCGACGACCGCCACGGCAATCGTCGTGAGGATGACCAGGCCGAAGGCCATTTGGAATATCCAAAGTGCACCGGCGCGGAACTCGCTGGTCGGCGCCGTTACGCTCTCCCAGTAGAGCAGCGGCGGCAGAAAAACGACGAGCACGAGGTCGGGCGGCAGCGGAACGGTCGGCACGCCCGGGATGAAGCCAATCGCCATTCCACCGAGCACGAGCACGATCGGATAGGCGACGTTGATGCGATTCGCGATCGTCACCAGCACGATGATCGCGAGAAAGACGACGATGATTGCCGTCACGTCAAGCCGGGGGCCTCATAGGTGTAGCCTTCTACCCGGGGCGCCGCGGGAACTACCCAGGAAAGGGTTGGAGGGGTTTCGCCGAACTCGCGACCGCGTGAAGGCGCCGGCCGCAGTTCTCTTGCTGGTCGTCGCGGCGTGCGCGCCGCACGTCCCGTATCAGTTGTCGCAGGCGGACCAAACGCGCTTTGGAGACCGCGTCCTGCGCGTCGCGGTGCACGATCGCGCTCCGATGATCTTCGGATTGAACGACTGCATCCTCTACAAGGCGAAAACTGCGCATTCCGACATCGTCGGATGGGACGTCGTCTTGGCCTCTGATTGGGGAATGTCGAGCTACCCGAAGTGGGCAACGGCCTGCGCCTCGCAACAGATGAAGTACGACGGCAAGTATATCGTCGTCAGCTTCTGCGCGCAGGCAATCGGGGCCGGCGGCGGCTGTGCCGGGGGCGACGGAACCTATCGGAGCCGCACCGGTAACGCGCAAGGCTGGCAGATACGGGGGAACAACGCATGGGTCGCACTGCCGAAGTAATAGCCTTCGCGACGGCGGTCGCCGCAGCGACGTGTGCGGCGACGCAGGCCGCGGTGCTTCCCGACGGCACCTACCGCTACGCGGTGAGGTCGGACGGAAAACAAACCGCGACGACGACGGTCACGATTTCGCACGATGCATCCTCGGTCACCGTGAAAGAGACGACCGGCCTCGATGCCGAGAAGTTGACGACGACGCGCCTCCTCGATCCGCAGACGTTTTCGACGCGTTCGTGGAGCGTGGACGATCCGCCGACGACGATCGCCATCACCGCCAAAAGCGCGACGTACGGCGACGGCAAAAAGACGACCACGTTGGCTGCGCCGGCGGAGGGGCCTTCGGCCGTCTTCGACTTCTTCGTTGCAGAGTTTGTCACGCTGCCGGCGATGATCCACGCGACCGGCGCGCAGCGCTACAGCGAATACTGCGTCTGCTTAGGCGACTTCCAGAGCAAGGCGGTCGGAATCGTGCCCGCCGACGCGCCGCGTCCGGCCGGGGCCTTGCCGGGCGACGTGGCGATGGTTCTGCGCGCCGAAGGGAAGACCATTACCCTGTGGTACGATCCGCAGACCTTCATCATGCGCGAGCTCGATTTTCCGCAGGAGCGAATCTCGTACATTCGCTTGTAGCGTCGAGCTTCGGCTCCCGGCGCAGTTACTTGCTGAGGGTTATGCCGAAGGGCTCGCTAACGTCGACGGTGATCGTGGCTCCGCCACCGGCGGGGTAGTTGTAGTAGGCGAACTCGCCGCCGTCTTGGCTCGCCGCGAGCACCGTGTCCTTGTGATGTTTCCTGCGAGCGGGCGCCACGATCCAGAACTGATTGACGTAGCTGGAGCCGCTCAGATCGGTCGTCGCCTTGACCGAACCGCTCGGCTGCGCGCGATAGATCACGCCCGCGTCGGTATCTCCCACCGCGACGTATTTACCGTCCCACTGAACGCCGCCCGGCCACTCGACGCTCCGATTGAGCGTGATGTCGCTGAAGGTGCCGCTGCCCTTGGGCAGCTCGGCGAACGCGAACGTCGAGCTTCCCGTGGCGCCGTCGACGAAGAGGTTACCTTCGTTATCGTATCCGCAGAAGCGATACTGCGCGATCGACGGATCCGTGTACAGCGTCGCCGTGCCTTTGGCGCCGGCGTAGATCGCGACGCTGCCGCCGCCGCTCTGGCTGTAGAAATTCGTAACCGCGAGGTTGCCGGTCGTCGGATCGACGGCGCAGCCTTCCGGATACTCTCCGCTATCGCTCAGCGTGGCTAGTGGGCTCGTCCCGCCGTGGGCGTACTCGACGAGCTGCGAGGCGCCGTCGTTGACGATCCAGACGTTGCCCTTCTTGTCTGAACAGAGACCGTAGGGCGTCGTGAATCCCGTCAGCGTGCCGACGAGCTGCTGCGTGGAGTACGAATAGACGTAGACGTCGTTGCTCAATACCGAGGACACGTACACGAGCGACTGGCCTTTGGCGGACGGCTTCATCCAGGATCCCTGCGCGCTGCGAGCCGCAAGTGCTGCGCTGGGCGAGACTGTGCTTGGCGTGCCGGCCGATTGCTGGTTTGCGCAACCGGCGACGAGCGCCGCGGCCACGCACGCGGGTAATGCGTAACGATTGAATTGAAGACGTTTCATCCGGTCATTCTTTGCGCCGCAAACGCAAATGCCTAGCAGGCGTGCGACGACTCGTGCGGTTCCCGTGGGACCGCGCCAAGCGCGCGGGCGAGAATCTCCTCGACGACCTCCGATTTCGCGTCGGCGTAGTTTTGCACGTACTTCCATTGCCGCTGCGCGAGCTCGCGTTTCGTGCGCTCGTAGAGCTCGCGATCCGCCGCACTCGTGCGAAGCCGATCGCGAAACGCGAGCATGCGCGCAGTCTCCGTGCAGCCGCGGCCGAAGACGTGGAGGTTGATCTCGGCGCCGGGCCTTTTGAAGAGGCGATGCTCGTGCCATGCGGGCTCGCGAATGCGCAGCACGTAGCCGGCCGATTCGAGCGGCGGCACGTAGGCCGCCTCGTCGGACGAATCGGAGACCTCAAGAAGGATGTCGACGACCGGTTTGGCGGCGAGGCGGGGCACGGAGGTCGAGCCGACGTGCTCGAGGCGCAACGCGCGCTCGCCCAACGCCGGCGCGATGCGCGCGGCCTCGGCCGCAAACCTGTGCGGCCAGCGTTCGTCGTACTCGGCAAGGACGATGCGATCGTTGTGCAGGGGCGGCTCGCCGATCGTCACCTCGCGAAGCCGCTCGTCGGACGTGGGCATCGGCTCCGGCTTCTCGATTTCGGGCCGGCGCAACTGCCACGTAAGAGTCGGCCTTGGGTTCCTCGAACTGGCGCGGCGTATGAAACGCCTTATCGTCTTCGACTTGGATGGCACCCTCGCGTTGAGCAAATCGGCCCTGGACGATGAAATGGCGGCGCTGCTCGAGCGCCTGCTCTCGGTAATTCAGGTAGCGATTATCTCCGGTGGCGATTTTCCGCAATTCCAGAAGCAGGTGATCGACCGTCTCCCGTCCGGCAGCGATCTCGCAAACCTCTCGCTCCAGCCGACCTCGGGAACGAAGTTCTTTCGCTACGACGGGCAGTGGAGCAAGCTCTACTCCGACGATCTCACCGGCGATCAAAAGAAGCAGATCGAGGACGCCCTCGAGAGCGCCGTCAAGCAGACCGGTTTTCAGCCCGAGCAGACCTGGGGCGAACGCATCGAGGATCGCGGAACTCAGATAACCTACTCGGCGCTCGGACAGCAGGCGCCGCTCGAGGCGAAGGAAACCTGGGATCCGGATTTCGCGAAGCGCAAAGCGATCAAAGCAATTCTCGATACGACGATTCCCGAGTTCTCGGTTCGGCTTGGCGGCACGACCTCGATCGACGTGACGCGGCCCGGGATCGACAAAGCGTACGGGATCCGCAAGCTGCGCGACGTGCTCGGCATCCCGATCTCCGAGATGCTCTTTATCGGCGACGCAGTCTTTCCCGGCGGAAACGACTATCCCGCGGTGGAGGCCGGCGCCGACACGATCCAAGTCCGCGACCCCAACGAAACCAAAGCCGTCGTTGCGGCAATCATTGCCTGCGTCAGCTAGCGCTTCGAGGAGAGCTCAATCATCATGAAAGCCGTCCAAGTCTCCCGGCCGGGAGGCGACTTCGAAATCGTCGAGCGCGAGATGCCGCAGCCCGGTCCCCGAGAGGTGAGAATCCGCGTGCTTGCGTGCGGCGTCTGCCACAGCGACGTGGTCACCAAAGAAGGCGTGATGCCCATTGAGTATCCGCGCGTTCCCGGCCATGAAATTGCGGGAGCGATCGACGAGCTCGGGTCCGGCGTAACCGGTTGGAAGAAGGGCGAGCGCGTCGGCGTCGGCTGGCACGGCGGGCACGACGGGACGTGCCTTTCTTGCCGGCGCGGCGACTTCATGAACTGCGAAAACATGCTGATCTGCGGCGTCAGCTACGATGGCGGTTACCAAGAGTATATGGTTGCGCCGGTCGGGGCCGTCGCGCGCATGCCGGAGTCGCTCGATCCGGCGGAGGCCGCGCCGCTGATGTGCGCGGGCATTACAACCTTCAACGCGCTGCGCCGCAGCGGCGCGCTGCCGCCCGATCTCGTCGCCGTACAGGGCATCGGCGGACTCGGGCACCTCGGCATCCAGTTTGCGCAGAGGCTCGGCTACCGGGTCGCAGCGGTCGGACGCGGTGCCGAGAACGCCGCGCTGGCAACGAAGCTCGGCGCGTCGGTGTACATCGATAGCGTCGCGAGCAACGCGGCCGAGGAGTTGCAAAAGCTCGGCGGCGCGCGGGTAATTCTCACGACCGCGCCCAGCGCGAAGGCGATGTCCGGCCTCGTCGACGGGCTCGGCCCCAACGGCGTGCTGCTGATCGTCGGCGCCGCGCCGGATTCCATCGATGCCTCGCCCAGCCAGCTCATCTTCGGGCGAAAGCGCGTCCAGGGATGGTCGTCGGGCACTCCCACTGACTCCGAAGACACGCTGCAATTCTCCGAGCTGACCGGCGTGCGGCCGATGATCGAGACCTATCCCTTGACGCAGGCTGCCGAGGGGTACGCACGCATGATGAGCGGGAAGGCAAAGTTTCGCGTCGTCCTAACGACGTGAGACGCTTCTTCACCGAAAGCGATCGCCTCGAGGCTTTCAGCGACGGCGTCATTGCGGTCATCATCACGATCATGGTGCTCGAGCTGCGGCCGCCGAGCTCGACGAGCCTCTCCGCGCTGTTCGACGACTGGCCCACCTTTGCCGCGTACGCCCTGAGCTTTACGTACGTCGGCATCTACTGGAACAATCACCATCACATGCTGCGGGCGACCCGCGGCATCGACGGCCGCGCCATGTGGACGAACCTGTATCTCCTGTTCTGGCTTTCGCTCGTGCCGTTCGCGACGGCCTGGTTGGGGCGTAACCCGACGGCGACCGGGCCGACCGCCGTGTACGCGGTCGTCTTGTTGATGAACGCGATCGCCTACTCGCTGCTCCAGCGCGCACTGCTGATCGTCAACGGCCCGGATGCGCCCTTCGCCCAAGCCGTCAAGACCGACGTCAAGGGCTACGGCTCGATCGTGCTCTACGTGCTCGCGCTCGCCTTTGCGTTCTTTGTGCCGCTCGTCTCCGACATTCTCTTCGTCGTGGTCGCGATCGTGTGGTTCGTTCCCGACCGCCGTTTCGAACCGCTGATCCGTATCAAGGACGAGCGAGAGTAAGCTGCGCGTAACGCTCTCTCACGCGCTCGGCCTCGACATGATCGTACGCGCGAGCGGCCTCGCGCGCGAGCTCTTCGAGCAGCACGACCTCGTCGGGATCGAGCTGCGCGCCGTTGGCGTGCGCGCCGTACAGCGTGAAGCTCACGAGTTCGTGGCG
Source organism: Candidatus Cybelea sp. (assembly GCA_049285915.1). Taxonomy (GTDB): domain Bacteria; phylum Vulcanimicrobiota; class Vulcanimicrobiia; order Vulcanimicrobiales; family Vulcanimicrobiaceae; genus Cybelea. Next base: position 46,230 of record JBAQAW010000110.1, read on the forward strand.
CACCGTTACCGGCACGGCCAGCGTGTAGATGCCCGCGTTCTGCGGGTCGAGATGCGTGCGCAGCTCGTCGAGCCAGACGATGCTCTCGTCGGCGAGCAGCATGCGCACGAGCAGGTCGTTCGCGTCGAAGCCGGGAGGAGCCATCGTCGTGTGCTGCGAGGTCGCGACGCCTTCGAAACGCGAACCGTTGGCGGAACGCCGATAGAGCGCCGCGGCCGCGAGCTCGAGCGCGTCGACCGGAACTTGCACGAGGCCGTCGATAATCGCGCTCTCTTCGGTCGCGTAGGGTAGCGCCGTTGCGGCGCGCCGCAAAATCCTCTCGGAGACCCGGCGACGGCGGAAGAAGACCGATTCGACGAATCCTTCGACCGCGTGGTTGATGCGGTCGAGCAGAAACCCGATCGCAATCGTCACCAGCAGCTCGGCCCCGATGGCCAGCCGGCCGATCGCGACGACGCGGGAGAAGAACCAGTCCAAGACCGAGACGAACGCGATAACGGCCAGCGATAGCAGACCGTAGACGAGCGCGCGGTTGAGGACGAAGTTGACGTCGAGCACGCGCAACCGAAAGACGGCATACGCGATGCAGATCGGCATCAGCACGACGCCGAAGCCGACGACCTGCCCCACCGCGAACGGCACCCCAGGCACGTAATAGATTGCATAGGCAAGGAATGACGCAAACGTGCCGATCGCGATGAATCCCAAGCGTTGGCGATTGCTCGGCGTCGCCGTGGCGAGGTTCTTCGCCAGGATCAATCCCGCTACGACGAAGGTAAGCAGCGGAACGATCGTGCCCAAAACGATGTCCCAACTGGGAACGGTCTCGGTATTCTGGTAGACGAACCATTCGTAGACGTACGCGAGAAACGAAAGGCCTAGAAATCCCCAGACGAACGGATCGACTCGGCGGCGCCAGCCGAGCACGTCGCCGTTGGGGAAGCGCAAGAGAAACGGGAGCAGCGGCAAGACGCTCCAAGGCCCAAACACGACGGTGAGGACGAACGTCAGCGCGCTATATCCGCCGGCACTGAGGATGTGCGACCAATACATGTATGGCGGAGACGTACCGAAATACCCGACGGCGAAAAGATAGAACGACCACGACATTATGGATGGCCGCAGGAAGACCAGCAGAAACGCGACGATCAGAAAGACGGTAGCCGGAAGATAGGCGAGCACGCCGGCAAGGCGCTGCCAGACTCCGAAGCGACGATCGGGAATCGCGGTCAAGGTCACGTTGTAGACGAGCAGCCCATGGCGCAGCGTGAACCTCTCTCGCTCGCCGGGATACGGCGAACGGATACGCGACGAGACGGCGTAGTCTCCGCCGTCGACAAGCGTGTCGCCAACGCGGATGCCGGCGCGATCGCCCGGCGAACCGCGGAGAACGCTGGCGATTGTCGTGCTCCGCGGCGCAATGTAAAAGCCGAACGTACCCTCGCCCCAAGTCTCCGCGAAGTCCACGTGCCCGATGGGCATGTAATAGATGATGACGACGAGGAGCGTTACGAGGCCTAAGAGTCCGCGCGAGAGCGGTAGGCGCATCCCAGCTTCTGCGGCACCGAACTTTGGCTCCCCTTTGCGAAACCAAAGACAAGTGCGCCGGCATCACAGGTGCATGAGTACGTCAGGAACCACGCAGCACGACCGTCCCGCTGCTGCAAGCGGAAGTTTTTCGCTCGGCGGCGATCTGCCCGTTGTCCGCCTCGGCTTCGGCGCGATGCGAATTACCGGGCACGGCATCTGGGGCGAGCCGTCCGACCGCGCGGAGGCGATCGCCGTTTTGAAGGCGTCGCTCGACCTCGGCACCACGTTGATTGACACGGCCGACTCGTACGGGCCCGAAGTTTCAGAGCGCTTGATCGCTGAGGCGCTCTACCCGTATCCACGCGATCTCGTGATTGCAACCAAAGCGGGCTTGGTACGCCCCGGCCCCGGGGAGTGGGTCTCCGACGGCCGGCCGCAGCATCTGCGCGAGGCGGTGGAGGGCAGCTTGAAGCGTCTGCGCCTCGACACGATCGACCTCTTACAGCTACATCGCCCCGATCCGAACGTGCCGTTCGAAGAACAGATCGGCACGCTCGCGGAACTGCAGCGCAAAGGGAAGATCCGGCACATCGGCCTCTCCAACGTCGACGTCAAATACCTCAAGACGGCGCGCGAGCTGGCGACGATCGTCTCCGTTCAGAATCGCTTCAACCTGGTCGATCGTGAATCGGAGGACGAGCTCGAGTACTGCACTCGCGAAGCGATCGGCTTCATCCCCTGGTTTCCGCTTGCAACGGGCGATCTCGCCGAACCCGGCGGCCCGCTCGAGCGCATTGCCGGACGGCTCGACGTTCTGCCGGCGCAAGTTGCGATCGCGTGGCTGCTCGCGAAGTCACCGGTGATGCTGCCGATTCCCGGCACGTCGTCGGTCGCGCACTTGAAAGAGAACGCCCAAGCGGCGCTGCTCAAACTCAGCCCCGCCGACCTCGAAGAACTCGACAACGTCGTGTCATCCTGACCCTTCGACCCGGCGCTACGCGCCTTGCTCAGGACTGCGCTTCGCGCAGGCGCGAAGGGAATGTCATCCTGACCCTGTCTAAGGGCCCTAGCGCAGCACGAGCAGGACTTCGCGTGCGCTCGTTTTATTCGCGACGCGAAGGCGCACGTTCGTGCCGGCGGGCCCACCCAAGATATGAGTGAGATCGCCGCCGGAGAGATATTCGGCGGCCGTTCCGTTTATCGCGACGATCCGATCGCCGGCGGCGATGCCGAGATTCGCGGCCGGTGAATCGGGCCGTACGGCGATAATGTCGAACGCGCTCGGTTCGTTCTTCTCGAAGCTGATGCCCGAGCGATTCTCCCAAAACGGCGTTGCGCGCCGCTGCGGATCCACGTAGAGCCGCTCGTTCGCGTAGTCGAACGTGGGAATGAAGCGCGAGAGGATGCTGAAGCCGAGATTTCCCGCTTGCGTCCAGGCCGCGAACGATCCCGCCTTCATGTGCGTGAAGCCGGTCTCGATGTCGTACACGTGGCGATCGCCGATGGTAAACTGGCGGAGCTTCGCCAAGTACGAGGTGTTCGTGCCGCCCGTCGCGTGCCCGATGACCAGCGGTCCGCTCGCGTATCGCGTCGCGAGACCCGTTCGATTGAGATATCCACCGAAAAGAATCAAATGCCCCGCGTTCCCGGTATCGACGCCGAAGAGGCCGGGATGTCCGTCGGCAGCGGCCTCGACCATCGGCATATCCGGGTCGGTCTCGAACGTGAACGGGACGGCGTCGCCGTTGCCACGATAACGATACGATGCGAGCGGGGTGAACGTGACCGTGCGGTCGCCGTAGTCGAGCCGGGTCGCATAGCGTTCGAAAAACTCAAGTCCGATGATTCCTGCGATCGGCGTCTGCTTCGCGCGCTCGTAGAACTCGTACGGATAGGGGATGATCAGCATCGGCTGATCGATCAGCTCCGCTTGGCCGATGCGGATGCTTTTGACGCGCGTGTAGGCCGTCGAGATCGTGCCGGCGCCGGCGCCCCCGCTCGATCCGGCCCCGCTCGCGTGCAGTCCGAGCGTTTTCGCCGCGGGCGTCGTGAGGATTGCGTGGCCTCCGGTGTCGAGAATGAACGGCATCGCCGCGCGCCCGTCGATCGAGACCCAGACGAGCAGTTGGCGGCCGTCGAGCGTCATCGGCACCGTGGTCGACGCGGCGCCGCCGAGCATTCGCGCGTTATCCGCAACGGCCGGGCGCGCGAAATCGGTACTGCGGGCGCTGCGGAGCAGGGCGTAACGCGTCACGAGGAAGTCATAGCCGACGCCCGAGATCGCGAAAGGAAGAACAATGCCGTCGACGGTGCGATAATCCGAGTAGGTTACCACCGATCGGTCGAGCGGCGTGCGAATGGTGACGTTCGTAAGCAGATGGGTCTGCGCGTCAACGGCGAGATCGGCGGCGGAGCCGCCCTTCGGCTGCACGCGCAGCACGACTTGCGCGCGCCCGGCCTCCGTGCGCGTTGCGGCGCAGCGAATCGTCGCGCCGGAGTTCGGATCGAAATAGCCGCGCCGGCTCAAGAATCCTTTGGTCACCGTCTGCCGGCGCGCGTACGGTGAATCGTAGGGGCGCACGCCGCCGGAGATATCTCGCGCCCACGCGGTCGTGCCGTCGTAGACTTCGGCGCTCGTGCCCATGACCGCGATATCGAAGCGCCATGCGTAGCGTCCGCCGCGCAGATCGTCGTCGAACCGCGCGCTGCCGCGCAGCCCCGCTATCGTCGCTCTGCCGTAGGCTGAGGTCTGCGCGATCTGGCTCCAAGCGCCGCCGCCCAGCGCCGAGCGCATCTCAAGCAGCACTCGGGTGGGGTCACAGGTCGCCCGAGCGTCCTGCGCTCGCGCGACGTGAACGGCGAGCAGCGCGAACGACGAGACGAGCACGCACACGAAGATCAACGCTTGCCGGCGCATGGGTTCGATTTTTACCATAAGGCGGCCGGCCCCGGCTTGTACGTTTGTAACGCTCTAGCGAGCGAACGTCGCGCGATAGCGCGAGGGCGACATCCCGCTCAAGCGCTTGAACTGCCGGCAGAAATGGCTTTGGTCGTAGTAGCCGCACTCGGCGGCGACCTCGGCGATGCTTCGGGACGTCTCGACGAGCAGGTCGACGGCGCTCGTCGCGCGCCGCTTCGTGAGGCCGCTGCGAGGTGATTCGCCGTACGCGTGCTTGAAAGCCCGATGGAGCCGTCCTCGGTGCATGCCGAGCGTCGCTGCAAGCGAAGCGACCGGCGGCTGCGATTGCACGCTTTCGAGCGCCTCGCGAGCGCCGGCGATCTGCGCGTCGAGCGCGCGCAACGCCTTGCTCCAGAGAAAATCGCGCAGCGCTTCAAGCGAACGTTCGAGCGCCCGCCCACGCGCCGGCAGCGCCGACAAGAGACGGTGCGCGAGCTCGTCTACCGCGGCGCCGTGCGCGCAGATGAACTCGCGCGGAAGCTCCCCGGTAAGATACTCGACGTTGAACGTTGCCATCGCCTGATCGAGCACGCAGTCGGCGTGGATCTCGCCGGCGGGATGGAAGACGAGCATGCCGCGCCGCAAATGACGCGGCGCGCTCGCGCTGTGTTCCGCGTAGTGTCCCTCGACGATGAGGGAGACGTACGCAGACTCGTGCGCGTGCGCGCCCATGATCATTGCCGGCTCGTAGGCCGTTTTGGAGAGCATGACCTCTCCGAGATTCGCGCTAAAGAGCGTCGTGCCGAGCACGCCCGGCTTTTTCGCTACTGGGCAAGGATCGCCTCGACGTTGAGCTCGATGCGAACCTCGTCACCGACGACGACGCCGCCGGTCTCGAGCGCGGCGTTCCAGGCAAGACCGTAGTCTTTGCGATTGATCGTGGTGTACGCGCTGTAGCCGATGCGCGTGCCGCCCCACGGATCCTTCGTGCGCCCTTCGAAGGTTGCGGCGAGCGAAACGTCGCGGGCAACGCCGTGAATCGTCAGCTTGCCGTCGATCGTAAAGTCGTCGGGCGTGCCGTCGATGCGCGTGCTCTCGAAGCTCAGCTTGGGGTACTTCTCGACGTCGAAGAAGTCGGCGGAGCGAAGGTGCGTATCGCGCTGCTCTTCACGGGTGTCGACCGAGGACGCGTCGATCGTCGCATTCACGGAGACGGGAAGATCGTTGCCCGCCGTCAGCTCCACGTGTCCGTCGAAAGCGGTGAAGCGGCCGCGGACCTTCGTGATCATCAGGTGGCGAACGACGAATTCGAGGGTGGTGTGGGCGGTGTCGAGCGCGTAGACGCTCTTTTCTTGCAGTTGGGTAGTCATCTTTAGTCTGGTTGGCTCCTTACAGTTGCCGATAGCTTTAAAGTGTGCTATCGTTGTGCTAGTAACTTTTACATGCCTACATCCCAAACGCAAGTACGCACTCTAAAGTAGCCTAGGAACCTAATGGAAACCATCAAGCTTCCCCCGCTCCCGACCGACGCCGACGTCTACAACCAAGCGGCCTGTCCCTCGCGGCTGATCCTCGACCGGATCGCCGATAAGTGGACGACGCTGATCATGGGCATCCTGGAGCAGTCCGAGCACCGCCGCTTCAACGAACTGCGCCGCCTAATCGGCGGAATTTCGCAGAAGATGCTGACCCAGACGCTGCGCGATCTCGAACGCGACGGCTTAGTGAAGCGGACGATCTTTCCGGAGGTGCCCCCGCGCGTCGAATACGAGCTGACGGAACTCGGCCGCACGCTCTGCGGGCCGCTCGGCTCGCTCACGCAGTGGGCGCACGACCATATGGACGAGGTCAAAGCGGCACAAACCCGTTTCGATAGGCGCGCCTCTACCTAGACTGCAGCGGCAGTGCTAGGATAGCAAAAAGGGAGCTAGGTTATGAAATTCGGGTGTGCTTTCAGCCTATCGGCCGCGGTGATCGTCCTCAGCGGCTGCCTCAGCAGTGGGTCCGCGATCGGTCCTGCCGCTCTGCCGGAAGGCGTATCTTCGCCGATGCACGCTGAGCCCCAAACCTCCGGTGACTTGCTCTATATCTCGGCAGGCCGGAACGAGCAGATCCTGGCGTATCCGAAGGCCAAACTGCTGGCAACCTTCGGCTACGGAAATGCCCGGCTATGCTCGGACAAGAAGGGCAACGTGTACGCGACGGTTTCCCAAGGCGTCAACGTCTACAGGCAGGCTGCGACTACGCCCTTTCGGACGCTCAAGGTGCCCTACGATTTTCCCGAAGATTGTTCGGTCGATCCGGCCAGCGGCGATCTCGCCGTTGCGATTGCCTGTCTCTCGTCGTGCTACACGAGCGTGGTCGTTTTTCGTCACGCGCGCGGCACCGCGAAGGCCTACGCGGCCGGCCTGTTCGGACAGAATTGCGGTTACGATAATCAGGGAAACCTTTTCGTTTCCGGAGATTCCACCTCCGGGCAACTCGCCGAACTCCCCAAAGGCGGCAAGACGTTTACGCCAATCTCGTTGGACCCGAAAGTATCCGTCGTCGGCGGCCACATACAATGGGACGGCCACTATCTCGCGCTCGAAAATCCGGGTCTGAATAACGTGACGCCGGCGTTTTACCAAGTGACGGTCTCGGGTTCGACCGCCACGGTCGTCGGTACCACGCCCTTGAACGGCGCCTACGAAGCGTTCGGCGGCTGGATCGACGGCGGCCGAGTCATCGTTCCGTTTGTATCTTCATATTACGGCGCTAGTCGCGTCGGTTATTGGAAATATCCCTCGGGCGGGACGGCGGAAAAGGTCCTGCTCAACCGGCGGTACCGATTTCAGTTTGCGAGTTCGGTAACGGTTAGCGAAGCGCCAAATCGCCGGTGAGCCGCTTGAGTTTCTGTTCGGTCTCCGATCCCGCCGCGGCCGTTAACACGACCATGCGAATGTCGCCGTCACCGGGGAGCTCGAACGTCGTGGTATCGAGGATGAGCTCGCCGAACTCGGGGTGATTGAAGCGTTTGAGCCCGTCGGTCGAGCCGAGAACGTCGTGTTCGGCCCAGAGCCGGCGAAACTCCGCGGAGTTCGTCTGTAGATCCGCGATCAACTCGATGAAGCGCGGATCGGTTGGATACTTGGCGGCGACTGCGCGAAACTGCGCGACCGCGCGCCGCATCGTGCACTCCGGATCGCCGTATCGGCAGCGCGACTCCGGGTCGCGAAAGAGGCGCCATACGAGGTTGCGCGCGGGACCGGTTGCACTCGAAAAATCGGTGAGCGCGTCGAAGCTCGTGTTGAACGCAAGGACGTCCCAGCGCCGTCCGCGGACGTAGGCGGGAAGCGGATTGAGTCCGTCGAGCACGCGCGAAACCAGTTCGCTTACGCGCTCCTCGTCTTGCGGTGCGTGCGTAAACGCAAGGCCCGAGAGCAGAAAAAGATGGCGGCGCTCGTCGGAGGTCAGGCGCAACGCGTGCGAGATGCCGTCGAGCACGTCGGCCGAGACGTTGATCGGCAGGCCCTGTTCGAGGCGCGTGTACCAGGTCGCTCCGATGTTGGCCAGCAGCGCGACCTCTTCGCGGCGTAAGCCCGGCGTGCGGCGCCGCGCGCCGTCGGCGAGCCCGACGTCCGAGGGAAGAATCTTCGCGCGGCGGGTTCGGAGAAAGTCGCTCAGCTCGGAGCGTCGTTCGGGGCCTGAATTCACGGCTCTGCCTCTCAGGGTATACTGTCCAGTACTAGGATAACCTAGGCTCTAGTCGTAGTATCTCATAGGCGGTAAGCTAGGCGCAAGTCTTACTCTCGTAAGGACCCACAATCCTAAATGCCGGTTGCTGAACGTATCCCCGCAGCGCGGGGCCTTCTTCCCGCGCGCCCGGTCGCGCCCGCCCCGAGCAAGCGCTCCGAGAGCCCACAGGCTGCGAGCGCGTCGCTGGTCGAGTACGGTGCGCGCCGCTACCTCGTCGTCATCGGGGTGATGCTCGCCGCGCTGCTCCAAACCGTCGATCTCACCATCGTCAACGTCGCGTTGCCGACGATTCAAGGCAACCTCGGGGCAACGGTCGACCAGGGGACGTGGGTGCTAACCGGTTACGTCATCGCCAACGTTATCGTGATTCCGATGACGCCGTGGCTGCAGCTGCGCTTCGGCCGCAAGAACTATTTCCTCGCGTCGATCGCCGGCTTTACGCTCGCGTCGGTGCTCTGCGGGATGGCGACCTCGCTCCTCGGTTTGATACTGTTTCGCGTGCTGCAGGGCGCCTTCGGCGGCGGCCTGCTCGCGACCGCGCAAGTTGTGCTGCGCGACACCTTTCCGATCGAACAACTGGGAACGAGCCAGTCGATCTTCGCCCTCGGAACGATCGTCGGTCCCTCGCTCGGGCCGACGCTCGGCGGCATTCTCGTCGACAACATTTCCTGGCCGTGGGTCTTCGACGTGAACGTCGTTCCCGGTGCGCTTGCATTCTTTCTCCTGTGGCGTTACATGCGCGACGACGGAAAACGCGAACGCGCGCCGGTCGACGTCGCCGGCATCGCGTTGCTGGTGGTGGCCGTCAGCTGCCTGCAGTACGTGCTGGATCAAGGCCAGCACGACGACTGGTTCTCCAACTCGGCGATCGTGGTTTGCACGTGGCTCGCAGCCGGTGCGACCGCGGCCTTCATCTGGTGGGAGCTGCGCGTCGCGCAGCCGATCGTCGATCTGCGCGTCATCGGCAAACCCGCCGTTGCGGCGGCGCTGACGATCGCGGCGGCCTACGCGGCGGTCATCTTCCCGAGCCTACTGCTCTTGCCGCAGTTTACCGTCGACAATCTGGGCTTCACCAGCACCGACGCGGGGCTGCTCATCGGCGCGCGCGCGCTACCGGTTCTCCTCTTGACGATTCCGGTAGCCCGCCTCGCCGGGATGCCGCGCTTCGATCTGCGCTGGGCGATCGGCGGTGGGCTCGCGGTCTGCGGGTTAGGTTCCGTCTGGCTCGCGCAGACGCTCAACACCGACAGCAGCTTCATGACGTTTGCGGTGCCGCTGCTCTTCATCGGAACCGGGGCCGCCTTCGTCTACACGCCGTTGCTGGTCGCGACGATGCGGGCCGTTACTCCTCAGGCCGCCGCCAAGGCTGCGTCGTTCATCGTACTCTTCTTCCAACTCGGCGGTTCGATTTCGTCGGCCTCGGTCGTCGCATTCCTCGAACGGCGCATGCAGTTTCATCAAACGATTCTCGCCGCGCAGACCGCGCTCTCGCGGCTGCCCGTCGCGCAGTTCGTGCAGCACGGCAGCCTCGCGCAACTCGCGGCAACCGTCCAAGCACAAGCGGCCGCACTTTCTTATGCGGACGCATTTCTGCTGACCGGCGTTGCCGCGCTCTTCGTAACCCCCGGCGTACTGCTTCTCGCGCGCCGGCAGCCATAGGAGTCTTGAACTTTGCAATACGAGATCATCTGCGACCACATCTGTGACGATATCGCGAGCGTGCTGCTCAGCATGCAGCCCGCGACGCCGGCGGCGGCCTTTGCGGCCGCCCGCGCCACCCGCGACGTCGCCGCCGCATTTCACCACGCCGCCGGCGACCCCCTCAACC
>JBAQAW010000111.1:0-57382 GCA_049285915.1 Candidatus Cybelea sp.
CCGCCTCGTGATGCGCCGCCGCCGCCGCGCGAAGCGCCGCCGCCGCCCCCGCCGCCACGACGCTGAGCCGATGCCGTCACCGGCGGAAAAGCCAAGAGAAGCGCCATGAGGATCCACAGATATTTCATCACTTCACCACCTTGTCAATGCGCCCGGTCAGGCTCACGTACGTCCCGAGATCGGTGTTGAACGAGAGCAGAATCCCGTGCGCAGGAACCTTCGCGGTCGAGAGGACGAGCTGCTGAGGATCGTCGGTCGAGTTGACGTACAACGTTCCGTTCTTGAGATCGAGCGACTTGGTCGTCCCCGATTGAACGAGCGCTCCGGTCTGCGTTAGGCAGACCAGTAATTTGCCCTGAAACGAGCACGCGGCCCGATTGATGACGATCGTGCCCTTCCCGTCTGCCGAGGTGATGTAGAGCGCGTTGTGGATGATCTTTATTTGCACACCGTCGTATTTGTCGGAGTTCCCATCGTTATGCACGATGAGGATAGTGCCGGCAGCGCCGGCAGGTGCCGCGCCTAGGGCCATTAAGGCGACGATCGCGAGGGATCCGGCCGCCGTTTTTAGTCTGTCAGAGTACGATCGCATGAGGTTCCCCTTTGCTGAGGCTTAAAATTTACCACTCCAGGCGCCCCCAAGCAATGCCAAGGCTGCTCTGGTCACGCTTTTCTACTCCGCTAAGCTACGCCGCTCCCCGGCGAAGCAGGCAAAAAAGCGGGGCGAACGCGTGGGTCGGGGCGGCCCTTTGCTGTCCCGAATCGTCGGGTTTGGACCATTGCGGACGGGCCTCCCCACCCGTAGAGTGAGAGCCATGAAGCTGCGCAGGATCGGGATCATCGGTTACGACGGCGTGCAAGCGATCGACGTCGCCGGGCCTGCCGACGTCTTTACGCTCGCCAACTCGCTCGCAAAAAGCAGCACGGGACGCTACGACGTCGCGCTGCTCGCGCCCGCAAAAGGTCCAGTGCGTACGGAGTCCGGGCTCTCGTTCTGCTCCAACGCCACGCTCTCGCGCCACGGTCCGCTGGATACGATCGTCGTGCCCGGCGGCAGCGCCTTGCGGCTCGACTCGGGCATCCGCGACGCCGTTGCGGGATGGCTCCGGAAGAACGCGCCGCGCGCACGGCGCGTCGCCTCCGTCTGCACCGGCATCTACGGCCTGGCGGCTTCGGGCCTAATCGACGGCAGGCCCGCGACCACGCACTGGCGTTTCGCCCAGGACGTCGCCGAACGCTGGAAGCGCGTTCGGATGAACGCGGATGCAATCTTTATCAAAGACGGGAAGTACTACACGTCGGCGGGGGTCACGGCCGGCATCGATCTTTGCCTCGCGCTCATCGAAGAGGATCTCGGGCGCGAACTCTCGCTGCGTGTTGCACGCGAGATGGTCGTCTATCTCAAACGCTCCGGCGGTCAGATGCAGTACTCGCAGCCGTTGCGGCTGCAGACTCAAGCGCACGGCCGATTCGACGACATCGCGGCGTGGATTCGCGGACATCTGGGTGACGAGCTCACCATCGAGACGATGGCCGAACGCGCCAACCTCAGCCCGCGTCACTTCACCCGGACCTTCCGCACGACGTTTGGCATCACGCCGGCGGATTTCGTGGAAGAACTTCGGCTCGACGAGGCGCGCTGGCTCTTGGTCAATGCCGGCGACCCGATTGAGAAAGTCGCGGGAGACGTCGGCTATTCCAACGACGACACGTTTCGCCGGGCCTTCGAGCGTCACTTCGGGGTCGCGCCGCGCGAGTACCGCAGCCGCTTCGGCGGCCCTAGCGGTGGCGCTGCGTAACGAGCTCTTCCCGGCGATGAATTTGCCGGCCGGTCGTTCTCAAAGGAGCACCGAGGCGCTCGTGTCGATTTGCGACGATTTCGGCCAGGATGGAGAGCGCGGTCTCCGCGATCGTCGCACCCCCGATATCGAGGCCGGCCGGCCCGTGAATCCGCACGAGCGCGGTTTCGTCGAAGCCGTCTTCGGCTAGCGCGGCGCGGCGCGCCGCCTGCGACCGCCGGCTCCCGAGCAGCCCGATGTACGGCGCGTTCGATCGCAAGGCAGCGCGCAGCGCGGGTAAGTCGAACTTCGGGTCGTGCGACAGCATGACGACGTGCGTCCGCTCGGAGAGCACCCTCGGCAGATACTCCTGCGGCCACTCGCGTACGATCTCGGGTGTGTCGCCGAGCCGCTCTTTGGTTGCAAACGAGGGTCGAGGGTCGACGACGATCACGTTGAAGTCGGCGCGCGGCGCGATTGCGGCGAGCTCGGCCGCGAGCGCCGTGGCTCCGATGAGAATCAAGCTTTCCTTCGGAGGATATTCGTTTGCGAAGGTCCGCTCCGAGCCGTCCGCGTCGACGTAGTTAAAAACGACGTGCGCGGCACGATCCCCCGCGACGATTGCCCGCGCTTCCTGCGCGAACGCGCGTTGCGGGCGCCAGGCTACGACCTGCATGATCGCACCGCATCCCGGCACTCCGAAGACTTCGTCCTCGATCGTCAGGTTGATGTCGACCCGCCGCGTTTGGCCGTCGCGAGCCGTTTGCTGCGCCGCTTCGACAATCTCAGATTCGTGACAGCCCGCGCCGATGTTCCCGACGATTCGGCCGCCTGAGTCGACGGCGATCGTCGTGCCGATCGGCGCCGTTGCGGCCTCGCGCAGCGTCACCAGCGTCGCCAGTGCGAAGGGACGGTCCTCTTCGAGCCATTGCGCCGCAGTCGCAAACGCTTCACGCACCGGCAGTCACCGCCAAGCGCGTGCGAAGCGCGGTCAGCTCGTCGAGCGAGGAGACCAGCGTAACGAAGGGTAACGCCGCTCGCATCCCGCCCGCCGCGGGCACGAAGCCGGACGCGGCGGCGTGCGGATTCAGCCACGCGACGCCTGCGCAACGCCGCGAGATCTGCCCTATTGCACGGCGGAGCAAGGATATCTCCCCGACGTCGAGTCCGTCGCTGATCACGATCACGTAGGTCCGGTCGTTCAAACGTCCGCCATGTCTGCGTAGACACTGTGCGAGGCTCGCGCCGATTCGCGTGCCTCCGCCCCAAGCATCGCCTAAGCCTTCCAACCGATAGGCCCGCATTCTCGCCGTATTGCGGAGTTCTCGCGTAACCTCTCGCAGAGAGGTGCTGAAGAGAAAGATGCCGGCGCGGCGCGTTCGGCGGCAAAGCGCGCGCGCAAATGCCAGCATGCGTGGAGCGTATTCGCTCATCGAGCGGCTCGCGTCGAGCAGCACCACGAAACTGGGGTGACGAGGCGGATGGCCGAGGAAGTGCGGCTCGATGATGTCGCCGCCGGTTCGCAGCGATGCGTGCAGCGTGCGCCGAAGGTCGAAGCGAGCGCCGTCGTGCACGGGGCGCCAGCGCGGCGAACGAACCAGGCGAAGCGCGCTGACGAGCCGCTGCGCGCAGGCAACCGCTTCGGCGAAGCCGTCGCCGTCGAACGCCATCGTCTCGGCCCGTGCCGGCGCCGGGCTGTACTTTGCGCGGCGCAGTTCCCACGCTTGTGCAGGGCTCAGCGACTCGGCCGAGGTCGCCGCGGGCAGGGTGCCGGCGCCATTCTCGTCTCCTGGGGCAGCGGGTTGTGGGCCGGCGGCCGGCGTTCCCTCGCGATCCTCGCGACGCTTCGACCTATCCGGGCGCGTCGTGCGCCGCTCCCTCGCGTGCCGCGGCTGCTCGATCCCGATCGGCTGTGAGTTGAAGAAAGCGGCGAACGCGCGATCGAAGATCTCGCGCTCCTCCATGCGGCTGCAGCAGACGGCGCGCAGCGCCGACGCCACGCGCACGCGTTCGCGCACGCCGGCGATCTCGACGGCGCGCACGGCCTCTTGCATCTCGCGCGGGCCGATGGTGAAATGATGGTAGGTTCGCAGATGGTGGCAGAACTCCGCAATCTTCGCGGTGAGATCGTCGTTCATCTCACGTTTGCGCGTACCGAACCCAGCCCGTAGTCCGCCTCCGGCCCTTCCCCTCCATCACCTTCGCGACCCCGGTTCAACAACGGCGCGTACGCGGAACGAAGCGTCCGCGCCAGCTCCCAATCTTCTTGCACCTTGAGAATGCATCCGGCGGTCTCTTCCAGCGTGCGCTCGTCGAGCGCTTCCCGATGCAGACGGACCAGTGCGAGCGCCCAGTCGAGGCTTTCGGCCGTGCCGGGGACGCGCGAAAAAGGCTGCGTGCGCAGGAACTCCATGAAGGTTGCGATTTGCCGCGCGAGGCCCTCGTTGACGCCGGGCACTCGTGCGCGCAGAATCTCGATCTCGCGCTCGAGCGACGGGTATTCGATCCACAAGTAGAGACAGCGGCGGCGCAGCGCATCGGAGAGATCGCGCGTACGATTCGAGGTAACGATGACGACCGGCCGCGTCTTCGCCGCGATCGTCCCAATCTCGGGGATCGTTACCTGAAACTCGCCCAGGATCTCCAGCAAAAATGCTTCGAAGGCTTCATCGGCACGGTCGATCTCGTCGATCAGCAATACGGCCGGCGAATCCTGCGAGATCGCTTCGAGGAGCGGACGCCGCAACAGAAATCGCTCGCTAAAAATCTCCGCCTCTCGCTGCGCGGTCGGGATCCCTGCATTCTCGGTTAGACGAATGTGCAAGAGCTGCTTTGGGTAGTTCCACTCGTACAGTGCGTTTGCGGCGTCGAGGCCTTCATAGCACTGCAGCCGGATCAGTTTTGCATTCAGGACCCCGGCGAGGACCTTTGCGCTCTCGGTCTTCCCCACGCCGGCCGGTCCCTCCACCAGCAAGGGCTTCTGCAGCGCGAGCATCAGCTCTACCGCCGTGCAGAGGTCACCGTCGGCGATGTAACCGCACCGTGCAAAGGACTCGCGCACCTGCTGCGCGTTCACCGGTGCGCTCCGTGCGCGTAACGCGCGGGATCGGCGAGAAAGGTCGCGCGGCAGCGCTCGCAACAGAAGTGATAGAGATGCCCGGCGTGCTCTGCAGTGTGTCGAGAAGTTGCGACCGGGACGTCCATACCGCAAATAGGATCGGCCGCCGCCTCATCGAGTTGCGCGTTGGCGCGTAACGGTGCCGGCTCCCGAGAGGCGCCCGCCGCGATGATCTCGCTCAAGATCGAAATGGCGACGTCGCCGGGACGGCGAGCGCCGATATCGAGTCCGGCCGGATTGTGCACGCGCTCGATGCGGCCGCGAGCGATGCCCCGGCGTTCCAGCTCGGCGAAGATTCCTTCGGCCCGTTTGCGGCTGCCCAGCAGGCCGACGTAGGCCACGGACTCGCGCTCCAGCAACGCCGTCAATACGCTCTCGTCGTAGTGGCCCTGTGTTGCGACGACGGCCGAGAGATCGTCGCGTTCGGAATCCCCGAGCGAGTCGAGAAACGCGGGAAGTCCGCTCAAGGCGATCGTTCCGCCGGCTTTCAGTTCGGCGGCCTCGTTTTCTTGAATGACTCGCACGACGCGATAGCCGTCGAGCATTTCCCCGAGCGCAGCGAGACGTTCGGCGACCGGCGTAAATCCGGCGACCAGTAGAACGCGCGGCGGCAAGTGCGGCTCCACGTACACGTCGACCGCGCCCTCCGAGGCACAGTTCATCGGCACCACCACGGTCCCGACGCCGCTGCGATCGTCGGCATCCGGCGGCGCACCGGGACGGATCTGGACGAGCCTCGCGGTACCGCTGCGCAGGGCCGCGAGCGATTGGCGCCTCACGATGTCGCGCGAGCACGATCCGCCGACGAATCCTTGCATGCTGCCGTCGGCCAGCACGATCGCTCGATCGCCCAGGTGCGCGCTGACCGGAGCATTGCGCGCGACGACGGTCGCCAATACAAACGGTTTACGCGCGCGTTCCAACTCAGCAGCGCGCTCGAGAAGAGCCTGGCCGTCCATGCCGTACCTTACGTGCTGCCGCCCAAACGGTTCTTGACGTTTTCGAAGGTCGTGCTGATCACGCGGTGCGCCTGCGTGTCGAGAACGCGGCCGCCGACCGTCGCCACCGGGCCTCGGACCGAAGCCGTGCCGCTCCAACGCAGCGTCGTTGCTTTCTCGCCATTGCTGGTCAAATCGGCGCCGGCGACCAGATCGACGACGCTCCCCAATCCGCCCCCGCTGATCTTGAGATCCATGTGATTGCCGTCTGCCGCGGGTACGAGCACGATCTTGAAGGTGAACTTGCCGCGTACCGGACCGAGCGCCACACCGACGATTGAGTCGAAACTGTGAGCGTCACGAATCGTCGTCGATTGGACGTCGGGAAGGCAGCCGGCTATTTTCGAGGGATCGTTGATAAAGGTCCAGACGACATCCTTGCCGGCCGCGATCTCCTCTTGCCCGTTCCACGTCAGGTTCACGGCGCCGGCTGCGCGTCCCGGATGGCGCGCCATACCTTTTCCCGGGTGAGCGGCATGTCGAGGTGCACGATTCCCAGCGGTGCGAGCGCATCCATCACCGCGTTTACGAACGCCTGCGGCGAGCCGACGTTCGGGCTCTCGCCAACCCCTTTCGCGCCAATCGGATGGTGCGGACTTGGGGTGACCGTATTATCGGTCTCCCAGTGGGGAGTCTCGAGCGCAGTCGGGACGAGGTAGTCGGTGAAATTCGTATTGAGATGATTTCCGCTCTCATCGAATGCAATCTCTTGCATGAACGCCATCGCAAAGCCCTCGGTCAGCCCACCGTGGATCTGGCCTTCGACGATCATCGGGTTGATCACGATGCCGCAGTCGTCGACGGCCAAGAAGCGCCGCACCTTCACCTCTCCGGTCTCCCGGTCGACGTCGACGACCGCGATGTAGGTACCGTTGGGGAACGTCAGATTCGGCGGGTCATAGTAATACGTCGCTTCGAGACCCGGCTCCAGATCCGGCGGCGGATTCGTGTACGCGGCAAAGGCGACGTCCTTCATCGTCACGCTTTTACCCGGCACGCCCTTGACGTTGAACTTGTAATCCTTCCACTCAACGTCATCTTCAGCGGCTTCCATGAGGTGCGCCGCGATCTTTTTGGCCTTCTCCCGAATTCTCCGGGCCGCCAACGCGAGCGCGCCGCCGGCCACCGGCGTGCTGCGCGAAGCGTACGTTCCCAAACCGTAGGGGGCCGTGTCGGTGTCTCCTTCTTCGACCAACAGCTCCTGCGGATCGAGCCCGAGCTCTTCGCCGACGATCTGCGCCCACGTCGTCTCGTGGCCTTGGCCTTGATGTCGCGTGCCGGCGCGCACGATTCCCGATCCGGTCGGATGGATGCGAATTTCGGCGCTGTCGAACATCTTGATGCCAAGGATATCGAAGTGCTTGCCGGGTCCGGCGCCGACGATTTCGGTGAAAGTCGATACGCCGATCCCCATCAGCTCGCCACGCTTGCGCCTCTCTACCTGCTCCTTGCGCAGGGCATCGTAGCCGATGCGATCGAGTGCCTTGCGCGTCGTTGCGTGGTAGTCGCCGCTGTCGTAAACGAAGCCGAGTGGCGAGTGATACGGGAACTGCTCCTTTTTTATGAAGTTGAGCTGCCGCAGCTCGACGGGATCCATCTCCAGCTTGCGGGCGAGAATATCCATCCCGCGCTCGATGGCGAACGACGCCTCGGTCACGCGGAACGAACAGCGGTAGGCGATTCCGCCGGGCGCTTTGTTCGTAAAATACGCGTCGACCTCCGCAAACGCCGTGGGGAAATCGTACGAGCCCGTCACGATTCCAAACATGCCTGCCGGATACTTGCGCGGATCGGCCGCCGCGTCGAACGCGCCGTGATCGGCGATCGTTGCGACTCGCAGCGCGGTGACTTTGCCTTCTTTGGTTGCGGCGATCTCTACGTCCATGTGATAGTCGCGCGCAAAGCCGGTCGTCGTGAGGTTTTCCGTGCGAGTCTCGACCCACTTCACCGGTACGCCGATGATCACCGACGCGACGGTCGCGACGACGTAACCGGGATAGACCGGCACCTTATTGCCGAAACCGCCGCCCACGTCGGGAGAGATCACGTGGATCTTATCCTCCGGAATTCCGGTCACCAGCGAGAAAGCGGTCCGGTGCACGTGCGGCGCCTGCGACGTCATGTAGATCGTCAAGCGCCCCGTCGCCTTATTCATGTCGGCCACGACGCCGCAGGGTTCGAGCGGTGCGGGGTGACAGCGGGGCGAGAGAATCCGCTCCTTGATGACGACGTCGGATCCCTCGATCGCGGCAGCGGTCTTTTCCCTGTCGCCGACCTCCCAATGATAGATGTGATTGGTTTTGCTCTCGCGGTCATCCCGAAGTACGATCGTATCTTCTTTCGACTGGAAGGGCGTTACGACCGGATCGAGCGGTTCGTACTCGACCTCGACGAGCTCCACGCCGTCGTTGGCGATCTCGCGGCTCGTCGCAACGACCCCGGCGACTTCCTGATATTGGTAGAGCGCTTTGCCGAACGCCAACACCATCTGTTTGTCGTAACCGTGAAAGGTCGGCAGCCACTCTAGCTTGGCCGCATCCAGATCCTCGCCGGTAATCACCGCTTTGACGCCCGGCAACGCCATCGCTTTGCTCTTGTCGATGCTCTTGATTCGCGCGTGCGGATACGGGCTGTGCACGATCGCTAAGTAGAGCATGTTGGGAAGAACGATGTCGTCCAGGTAGCGGCCGCGTCCGCGGATGAAGCGCGGATCCTCTTTCCGCTTCATCGGTGTGCCGAGTGCCATTTCAGCCTCCCACCGCGACGGCCGGTTCGGGTTGGAGCTCGCTCGCGGCTTGTTGTACGGCTTTGACGATATTCTGGTAGCCGGTGCAGCGGCAGAGATTGCCGGCGATGCCCTCCCGGATTTCGGCCTCGGTCGGCGCGGCATTACGTTTGAGAAGCACGTAGGCCGTCATCAGCATCCCCGGCGTGCAATATCCGCACTGCAGGCCGTGCTGATCCCAAAAAGCCTGCTGGAGCGGATGAAGCGTGCCGCCTTTCTCCAGACCTTCGACCGTCGTGATATCGTGGCCGTCGGCTTGGACGGCGAACATCGTGCACGATTTTACCGCTCGATCGCCGTCGAGCGCAACGACGCAACAGCCGCAGCTCGAGGTATCGCAGCCGACGTGCGTGCCGGTGAGTCCGAGCCCCTCGCGCAAGAAGTATGCGAGCAGCATTCGCGGCTCGACCTCTCGTTCGTAAGGAACGTCGTTGACCGTAACTTGAATCTTCATCGCATACCTCCGACGCCTAAACGTTCGAGCGCAGCCGCGATCGCGCGGCCGGTCAGGACTCCCGCCATTGCCTTCTTATACTCGACCGAGCCTCGATTATCGGAGTTGGGGTCGGCGATCTTCTCCGCCTCGCGCATCGCCTGGGCGATCAGCTCTCTGCCCGGCTTAGCCCCGTTGAGGATCTTCTCGGCCTCACCGACCCGCAGCGCCTTCGGCCCGACGGCTCCGATCGCGACGCCGGCGCCGGCGATCGTTCCATCCTCGGCCAGCGTGATCTGCACCGCCGCCGATGCGGTAGCGAAGTCGCCGACTTTGCGTTCGATCTTTTGATAGGAGCCCGACGTCCGCACGCCGGGCGTCGGAAAACGGACCTCGACGGCGATCTCACCGGTAGCGATCGCGGTGGTAAACGAATCGACGATGAACTCGTCGATAGAAATGCGCCGCGTACCGCCCTTCGCGCGCACCGTGACTTCGGCGCGCGACGCGAGCGCGGCGACGGGCCAGTCGCCTGCCGGATCGTTGTGGCACAGGCTCCCGACGACGGTCCCCATTTGCCGGACCACCGGATCGGCCACCACTGCGCTCACGTCGGCGAGCAACGCATAGCGCTCGCCGACCAGCTCGCTCGTCTCCAACGCGTAGTCGCGAACCGCAGCGCCGATCGCGAGGGCGCCGTCGCTCTCGCGCAGATAGTCGATCTCGGCGATCGCGTTGATATCGATCAACGCCGACGGTCTCGCCAGTCGAAATCGCATCGCCGGAATCAGGCTTTGTCCCCCCGCCAGCACGCGCGCATCCTCGCCGTATCGAGCGAGCGCGTCGAGCGCGTCCTGCGTCGATCGAGCCCGATAGTATTCAAAAGGAGCCGGAAACATTCGCACCTCCACATTACAGGCACGCAGCGTCGCAAACCGGGGCCAACGCAGTTCGACGCCGCCGCGAGCCTCCCCGTTTCGGCGGGATCCGCGTTAGCGGGGTGGGCTCGGCCAGTCGCCGGTCTCGACGACGCCGGTTAAATCGGCGTGCCAGGGAATCGCTAAGAAACTCTCGCGATCCTCGGGCTCCATGTCGTTGGCACTGGTCTGCACGAGACGGCGTGCCTTCTCGAGCATCTGCGATGCGGCCCGCTTGTCGCCGTCGAGATTGTAAATCTGCGCGGCGGCCCAATAACAGTAGGAAGGCCAGTCCGTTGCCCGCATGATCGCATCTTCATCGGCGAGCAGGCGGGAGACGGCATCGCGCGCTGCCGGGAGATTTCCGAGCGCACCGTACCAAACGGCAAGGTTGGCGAGCGTCATGCTCGACCATACTTGCGATTCGGAGCGCGAGCGCAGCTCGAACGAAGGCTCGGCAAGCTGGATCGCCAGCGTGTAGTTGCCGGCCACCGCCTCGGCAAAGGCGAGGTTCTCCAGAATCGACGCCTCCAGCAGGCCAAAACCGTGTTCGCGTGCGAGCGTGAGGCCAAGTTCCGCGGCTTCGCGGGCGCCGGCGAAATTCCCGATGCAAGCTCTGAGAAAAACGAGGTTGTTGAGGCCGTTTGCCAGTCCACGCTCGTCGTTGGCGCGCTCGAAGATCGCGGCGGCCTTTTCGCTCGCCGCACAGGCTCGCGCGAAGAATCCGAGCCTCATTTCGAGCAGCGCTTCGTTCATGAGCGGACCGGCGCTGCCGGCGGCCCGCCCGGTCTCGCGATAAATGCGCTCGGCAGCGGCATAGTGGCCGCGCGCTTCCGCATACTCCGTACCGACGGAGGCGAGCGTCACGCCGAGCCGGCCGTGCGCCTGCGCTTCGGCGGGCCGGTCCCCGAGCTTGAGCGCGAGTTCCAGGCAATGCTCTCCAAGCGAACGGCAGCGCTTCATATCGCGCCTCTGATAGGCGATCGTCCATCCGCTGCTCAGCGCCAGATGTTCCAGCTGCGGATCGGCGGCACGGGCGGCAGACTGCCCCGCTTCATCAAAGAGCGATTCAGCGGTCGAAAGGTGTCCGCGATGCGCCTCGACCTGCGCCAGAGCGCAGAGGGCAGCCGTCGTTTCAGCCTCGTCGTGCGCCGCCCGGCTGCACACCAGCGCAGCAGCGGCGGCAGCGTACGATTCGGAAAGGTGCCCGAAGTTGAATGCCATCTTCGCTTCGGCCAGGTGCAATGCCGCGCGCGACTGGGCGTCGTCGTTGGAGATGCAGCCTCGCAGCTCCGCAGCGGCCCGCTCGTGCATCTCGCGATCGCCGATCCCCGCGGCAAACTCCATGCGCGCGAGCAGAGTGGCCCGGTGAACGGCCGCATCGTTCAGCTCGGCGTCGACCAGATCCAAGGCCTGCAGCGCGGCGGTGCGAGAGTCGCGATCCCCGGAGCGGGACTCGATCTTGATCCGCTCCAACAGAATCTCCGCCCGGTCGCCAGCGTCGGCGAGCAAGAGCGCACGATCGCAGAGCGTTCTCGCCTCGGCGGGCGCGCCGATCGAAATCGATCGCCGCACCGCTTCCAGGTAGCACCGCGTTGCGTTGACGGCGTCGCCGGCAGCTTCGTAATGGGCCGCGAGAAGTCCGGAGAGTTCCGAGAATCTCTCCGGGTAGAGTTCTTCGAGTACGCGCGCGACCCGGCGGCGGCGCACTGCCGCGGTTTTCGGGGCCACGGCGCCGGCGATCGCTTCGTGGATCAAATGATGCGTAAAGGCGTACTCGAGAAACCCGCGGCCGGCCGCTTCGCGGATGATCCGCCGGTCGAGCAGCTCGTCGAGCGCCTCGGTAAGGTCGGTTTCGTCCCAGGCGCTGACGTCCCGAACGGCGTCGCGCGAAAAGCGATCGCCGATGCACGCGGCGATCTCGGCGGCGGTGCGCGCCGGCTCAGAGAGACGCTCGAGCCGCCGCGCCACGATGCCGCTGAGCGAAGCGGGCGCCGCTCGCTCGTCCTCGCGCACGTCGACGACGAGCTGCGTCAAGAAAAGCGGGTTGCCCTGCGACGCAGCGACGAGCGCCTCCGCGGGGCGATCGCGCACCTCGGGCAGCGAGCCGCGGAGCTCTTCGACTTCCGCGACCGAGAGGCGGCCGAGCCAGATGCTCTGTGCGCCGCCTGCCGCGCGTGAATCACGGCGCAGCCGGTGCAGCGCGTGCAACGGCGCGGCTTCGTCATCGCGATACGTGACGACGATCATGACCGCGGCACCGGCGATCCGGCGCAGCAGAAACTCGAGCATATCCATCGATGCGGCCTGCGCCCAGTGGAGATCCTCGAGCACGAGCAGCAGCGGCCGCTGCGCGGCGAGATCGGCGAGACAGCGAAAGAGCGACTCGAAGAGGCGAATTCGTTCGCTCTCGGCATCGAGGCGCGGCACTGCGGGAAGTCCGACGCGGGCATGGACTTCCGGGAGCAGCGTTGCGACGCACGCCAGCGCCATGCTCGGTCTGAGCGAAGCGATGAGCGGGAGGCCGCTGCGAAGCCCGTCGACGATGCTTTCGTACGGAACCGCTTCGGGCGAACTGGTAGCTCCGACGAGCACGCGGCCGCCGCGATCTTCGACGGCGTGAGCGAACTCCCAGACGAGTCGCGATTTACCGATCCCGGTCTCGCCGCCGACGAAGACGCAAGCGCCGTGTCCGTGAATGACCCGGCTCCAAGTCTCAAGCAGACGCTCCATCTCGTCGTGCCGCCCTACGAACGGAAGAATCGGACCGGGCCTTGCGACCACCGGTTCCGCTTCGCCGTCCCCCTCGCCGGCGGTCTGCCCGAGCGCAATACGCTCGGCCAACGCCACCGTTTCGGGCATCGGCTCGGCCCCCATCTCGGCGCGTAGGCGCTTCGCGAATCCAGCGTACTCGTTAAGCGCGCCGGCGCGATCGCCAAGTTCGTGACGCATCGCGATGATGCGTCGCACCATATCTTCCCGCCACGGATCGACCGCCAGCACCTTTCGCGCGGTCTCGATCGCAAGCGGGAAGTCGGCGCCCCGGCGCGCGTCCGAGACGCGTTCCGCCAGGCATCGGAGATATGCATTGCGATGCCGCTCGCGCACGGCGTCGAGCCATTCGTCGTAGATCTCCGGTAAAAGGTCGCCGCGGTAGAGCTCGATGGCTTCGCCGATTCGATTGCGGTCGCCGCACGCCTCGACGAACGCGTCGACGTCGAGCCAGATGTCCGCCTCCGGGTTCCAAGCGATTTTGTCGCCGTCGATCGTAACGTATCGCTCTGCGGGCCGCGGCAGAATTTTCGGCAGCTCGCTCAACGTCGCGCGAAGCTTCGCTCGCGCCGAGCTTTCCTCGTCGTCGGGGTAAAGGAGAAAGGCGAGATACTCCCGCGAGACCGCGACCGCGCGATGCAATAAGAGGTAGGCGAGTACCTGCAGCGACTTTCGCGGGGTGGTAAGCCGCAGCGGCGCCCCGTCGAGCGTTACCTCTAAATGGCCGAAGAGCCGGATGTCGAGATGTCCGCCGGCGATAACTTTGCCCACGGAGGCAGCCTTTCTCGCAGCCCGCAGCGGCCTCCCGGCGCGTACGTTTGCGTACGCCGCGTGGGCTAGGATTGAGCGCGTGAAACACGAGGCCAAGGAGACAACGATGTTCGCATTCCCCACGTTCCGCCGCGCCCTGCCGATCCTCGCTCTGGCTGCCGGCCTCTCCGGCTGCGCGGGCAGCCAGAGTACCCCCGGCGGGTTCGTTCCCCCAGCCGCCGATGCGTGGGGTTCACCCGGGCCCGACGCCCGGGTTCGGATCTTCACGGCCAATCGTGACGGAGGCAGCCTCCTCGCCTTCGACGCAAAGTCGTCCGGGGACGTCTCCCCGCAAGTGACGATCGCCGGATCGAAGACGCGCTTGAGCGACCCGGATGCCTTGGCCGTCGACCAAAAGGGAAACCTCTACACGGCAAACGACGGAGCCTCGCAAGTCGAGGTCTTTGCCGCCGGCACTAGCGGAAACGTTAAGCCGAAGCGAACGATCGCGGGATCGAAAACGGGGCTCGGGCCGACCGAGGGCATGACCGTCGACTCGTCCGGCAATCTTTGGGTCAGCAACTTCAGCGGCGGGGCGATCGCGGAATACGCGCCTGGAGCGAAAGGCAACGCCACCCCGATCTCGACGATCTCCGGCTCCCAGACCGAACTCGAAACTCCGGTCGGCATGGCGACGGACGGGCAAGGACGCCTCTACGTCGCGAACATCGGCTCGGCATCGATCGTCGCGTTCGCAAAGGGTGCAAAAGGAAACGTCTCGCCCATCCTCTCCATCTCCGGCAGCAATACGCACTTAAGCCGGCCCTTTGCGCTGGCTTTCGACGGAAAAGGCCGTCTGCTGGTCGCCGACGAGAGTTCCGGAGTTCTCGTCTTCGCGAAAGGCGCCGCCGGAAATGCGACGCCGGTCGCGCAGATCACCGGCCTCAACGATGCGACCGGCGTCACCGCGGATGCAAAGAATCACATCTGGACCGCGGAGTTCTCCGGTAACGCCATCAAAGAGTTCGCCGCGAACGCAAACGGCAACGCGCAGCCGATCCGCACCATCCAAGGTCCGAACACAACTCTTAACGGGGCGAACTATCTAGCGTTGCACTAGTACGCATCCAACGCTGGCTGGGGAAGCCCTCTCTGCGCCGCGCGCCGGCTTCGTCATCTCTCGCGAAGCCGGCACGCGGAACCTACCCTAGGCGTTTCTGCTAGTAGGAGAACTCCTGTAGCTGATCTCCGCCGGGGCCGTTCACCCATCCCGTTCGTGAGTTCGGATTGATGCTTATCCGAATCGGAATGACCAGAAAGCCGGCGTCGGTGAAATCGAAGCCGTCGATCGACTCGACAAAATCGCCGTTCTCGGCATACACCTGAATGCTGCTCCCCGAACCGGACGTGCTCGAAAAAGGCTGTGCGATCAAAAAGAGCTGGTGCACCGGATCGTTGGCGACGTACCCCCCGGCATTGAGCTGAGAAGCCTCGTTAGGCATCGCCTCGCGGAAGCCGGTCTGCTTTGCGACCTTATAGAATTCGACACCGGCGTCGAGCTCGGTCGTCGTGCATGCGATACCGGTTGCCGAATCGTATGCGATGCCGTTGGCATACCCGCACCGCTCGAGACCCGGACAGTCGACGCCGGAGAACTGTGAACGCACCTTTCCGCTCTTCAGGTCGATCTGCGAGATTACCGGAGGCGGACCTCCCGCCGCGCCATAGCTCGGCGAGCTTGCCATAACGGCCCGGTCCTTGACCGTGTCTTGAGCGAGCTGCGGCTGCGTCCCCAGCGAAAATTGATTCGGATCCAGCGCGATCACCATGCCGAACGAATCCTTCGCAACGTCTGAGACGAGGAGTTTCGGAGAATCCGAACCTTCGCGCTGATAACCGAAGAGCACGCTCGTCTTCGTGCTTTGATTCGGCGCCCATGAAAGCACGTTAAAGAGCTTGACGGGCGGTTTCCACCGCGCGGTGAAGTGCTGCTTGGTCACCGGGCCGAGCACTTGATAACGATCCTTGGCAGGCGTCTGTCCCGGAATCCCCGCTTTCTGATAGTCGACGAGTCCGACGTCCCCAGCGAAGATGCCGTCGACGACGTAGTCGTTCCCTTTGGCGACGCGTTTACCGGTAATCGCTCCGAACGTCCGCGTGATTTTTCCAGTGGTCGAATCGAAGGTCTGAACCGAGATTTTCGTCGCGCCGATCGAAGCGAGCACTCCGTCAGTACCGCTTTGGTCGGTGTCAAACCCGAAGATCTGACCGCCGTCGGAGGTGGTGAGGACCGGGCCGAGCGATCCCCCGCCGCTCGGGGTTGCCGGCCGCGCGAGGTTCTCGGGCGGTCCAAACCCAGAGCCGCTGCTACTCGCGCACGCCGTGAGCCCGGACAAGCCAAACAGGATGACGGCGATGCTCCAACGCTTCATCGGCCAATCGTGCAAAGAACCTATGAAAAAACTCTGAAGCGTCTCTCAGCACTGGCGCGTAAGGTTGTACCCGCCTCCGCGCAAGTGCTTTCCGTCGGGCGATAGCGTCATCGTGTGGTTTCCGTAGTACGTCAACGTCACCTTACTTCCGTCGATGTTCCAATTGCCCGAGACGCCGTCGCTGTCGGTTACGTCACCGTTCAATCCCATCTTGAACGTGAGCTTTGGGTTATCGTCGGAGTTCCAATTCCCAACGAGGTTCGTCGTCGCGCAGCCGCTCGGAACGGGAGTCGGCGTTGGCATCGCGGCGAGCGGCGTCAGCGCTCCTCCGTAAAACTTGTGCGCGACGTCGAGACAGAGCGCACTGGCTCCATACGGGTTCAGCGGCAGTTGCACCGAGCAGATGAACGTTGCGACGTAGCCCTTGGGCAAACCGTAGCAGCGAACGGCCGCGGCGGCACTCGGCGCTCCGGTTGCCGGGTTCTGCGCCGTCGCCAGCCACTCGCCGCTCCCGGAGGCCGATTCGGCGGCGCCCGGCAGATAGGCTTCGATCGCCGCCTTCGCTTTCGCGCTGCAGTCCGCAAGGGTGCCGGTCGGGCTTACGTATCGAATGCCGGCGGAGAGATCGACCGATGCGAGTGCGGCCGCTCCGCAGCAGAGCGTGCCGAGCAAGAGCGCCGCGACGAAGAGTCTGTGCTTGCGCATTCTTAGCGACCCCCATCGCTGGTCGCCGGCGTCTGCATCGCGGTCGTCTTCGCATCGAATGCTGCCGAAATCTTCGAACACATGGCCGCGGCGGTCTCGGTGCTCGGCGGCACCTGGGCCGCGCAGGTGAAGGTCACGACGTATCCGCTTCCGACGGGATAACAGTGGACGGCGCCCGACTCGGTCACTCCGTTTGCGGTATCTCCGGCGTTGTACGCCTGCCATTCACCGGTATCGGAGCCGAGCTCTTGTGCGCCGCCGAAGACCGACGTGAGCGCGCTCCTCGCGGCCTGGTTGCACGCGCTAACCGGCTGATTCTCGACGACCTTCCGGGTCCCCAGCGCCATATCGAGCGCGGCCGGCGCCTGGAGCGGCGGGACGACGGCAACGAGCAGACCAGCGGATAGAAGTACGGTACGATGGCGAAGCATTTTCACGGTCGATCTCCTTCGAAGCGAGGGCGTTAGACGGCTGCGCGCTCTACTCCCCTGCGCTTGTGAACGGCTGCTGCCCGTGAGATAATGCCGCGAAAGCATGCGCTCAGTCCTCTCGTTTGTAGTCCCGGCGGCTGCGCTGGTGCTCTCTGGTTGCGGCAGCCCCATCCCGGCAGGGGGCAACGAGCCTTTCGGCGCGCTGCCGATTCGCGCGTCCGGCGGCGCGCGGTCGTATTCGAAGATCCGGCACGTCGTCATCGTCATTCAAGAGAATCGCAGCTTCGACGACTTCTTCGCAACGTTTCCGGGAGCCGACGGCGCGACCGTGGGGCTGATGAAGACGAGCAAGGGCGAGCGTAAGATCAAGCTGCGCAAGGCTCCGGCGGATTCCGACAGTTTGGGGCATCAGCACTTCTCGTTCGAAAAAGAGTTCGACCACGGCAAGATGGACGGATTCAATCGTGTCGATCGCGCACTCTCGAGGGGCGTCAAGATCCCCGCCGGAACGTACGGCTATCGCTACTCGGACCCGAAAGACATCGCGCCGTATTGGGCCATCGCAAAAACCTACGTACTCGGCGATCATATGTTTCCGACGCAAGGGAGCAGCAGCTTTACCGGACATCAAGATCTAATCGCGGGCGGCACGCCCGTCGACGGCGACAACGTCATCGACTTTCCGACGCCGGCCTCCTGGGGCTGCGACGCGCCGCCCGGCACGGTGACCTCGCTGATTACGCCGGGAGGCAAGTATCTCTCGGAGAAGGGGCCGTTTCCGTGCTTCAAGTATGCGACCCTTCGCGACTTGCTCGATCGAAAAGGCGTTTCGTGGCTCTACTATACGAATACGACGGCCGGCTCGCTATGGAATGCGTTCGATGCGATCAGGGCCGTTCGCTACGGTAACGAGTGGACGGCCAACATTGTGAAACCGGAGAAGAAGTTTTTTGCCGCGATCTCGGACCATCAGTTGCCCAACGTTTCGTGGGTGATTCCCGACGCCCTCAACTCCGATCACCCCGGGAACCATTCCGACAAGGGCCCCTCATGGGTCGCGAGCATCGTCAACGCGGTCGGGCAGAGCGGCTACTGGGATTCGACGGCGATCATCGTCGTCTGGGACGACTGGGGAGGCGAGTACGACAACGTGCCGCCGCCGCAGCTCGACGGCCAAGGCCTCGGCATGCGCGTCCCGATGCTGCTCGTCTCCGCGTACGCAAGGGAAGACTCATCGGGAAAGCCGGGGTGGATATCCCACACGCGCTACGAGTTCGGCAGCGTCCTCAAGTTCGTCGAAGACACATGGCACCTCGGGCGGCTCGGAACCAGCGACGTGCGCGCGAACAGCATGATGAACTGCTTCGATTTCGGGGCGCCGGCGCGCCCCTTCGTTGCGATTCCGTCGAAGTACTCGAAGTCGTATTTCGAGCACCAGCTGCCGTCGGGACTGCCGCTCGACACCGACGACTAGGGGATAACTTCCCTCAGGAAGGCCCCGGAGATTCTACTTCGACCGGTCCTTGGCGAAACGGCACCGCGCTCACCCCGGCCGCTTTGCGTATCTCCTCGACGTCGTTCACCAACGATTTTCCGATCGCATCGCTGGGCGGGCAGGTGAGATCCGAGGAGCGCCAGCCTTGCCACGTGACGTAAGTGGCCGACCCAAAGGAGGCACTCTTCATGCACGGCTCGGTTACCGTCTTGGACTGACGCGCCGCGGCGAGATCGGCGAAGAACTGCTTTGCGATGCCCGACGAAACGGTAAATGGTTTCGCCGGACTCGGAGAGGCAGAGGCACTCGGTCCGTGTACCATCGCCAGGGTCGCAGAGCCGTCGGAGCGGACCTCAATGCGATACCCCAGCGTGTTGGTCGAGCCGGAGTTTTCGATGACCGCGCTATCGCTCGTTTTGGCACCCATCGTCCCGGTGGCCGCCAAAAGGATCGCGGCAGCGCCGAACCATCGGCTAAAGTGCGCCCAGGCCATGCGGGCTTCCAAACCCTGTCGGGCCGTCGAAGCCCGTGCGAGCGTAGCAGATGTACTTCACGCTCGAAGCACAGTTAATGCCGAGATTCGGCGCAATGTTATTACCGGTGAGCGTATCGTAAACGTGGCCCATGTGATGTTTCCACACGTTCGACGCGCCGTTTTGCATTCCGGCATTGCCGGCTAGGGCATAGGCTGCGGCGATGATCTGCGCCGATGCGCTCGTTCCACCGTAGAGCCAGAAGCAGTTGTTGGGGCACGGCCCCCCGCCCTCTTCGGAGTTGTAAACGATGACCGGGGAACGCAGCGACGCGGATGCGGAGATATCTGCCTCCGCGCGCTTCCCGCAAAGCCCGTCGGTCTGCCATGAGGGCTTTGCGATTCTCGTGCTGCAGCCACTCCCGGTGGCACCGCAAGGTCCGCCGCAGGCATCGTAGTTCCAGTCGTTCCAGGCGGTTTCCGTCCATCCGCGCTTATTGTTCGAGCGGACGAGATGCGTGCCGCCGACGCAGACGACGTACGTGTACGTGCACGGCTGTTGCGGGCCGCCCTTGCTGCCGCCGCCGCCTTCGTCGCCGGCCGCCGCCGTGATCACGACGCCCGCTTGATGGAAGGTACCGTTATCGCCGCCAAATTCTTTGAGGCCCCACGAAGCACCGACGTATTTTGCGCCAAGCTTACCGGCGGTTGCGACGCCGGCGTAGAGGTCGTTGGTATAGTCGTCCTTCGTCTGGACGAGGATGATCTTACAGTGGGGACAGATCGCCGAGACCATGTCGAGATCGAGTGACTGTTCGCCTTTCCAGTCGTCGCTCAGGGGCGGCTCGGGCGGCAGCGGCGAGGATTGACCGCTCTGATTGACGATGCGCAAGCACTTCGTCTCGGTCGTGCACGGCTTGAGGCCCATCGTCTTGCGATACTGCGCCAGATCCCCGGCCGCGTGATGGTAACCGTACGCGTCGACGATCGCGACGACTTTCTCGACGCCGTTGGTCAACGATGGCAAGTCGTAGGCCGTCTGCAGATCGATCGGGCAGTATCCCTTAGTGAAGAGATCGCGGCAGTTCTGAACTTCCTCCGCCGGCTGCGCACCCGCCGTAGCGAGCATCGGCGTCGCGCCTGCGGCGACGTCGGTACGAACCATCGCAAAGCAGCGGGCTCGGTCGGCGGTCGCCGGCGCCGAACAGAGGTTCCGGACGGGATCGACGCTCTGGAAGGGAGCGTCTCCATCGTCGGCGACGGGAAGGCCGGGCGACGTAGCGTTCGGCAGCAGGGAGGGTGCGGTTGCGCCGCTCGAGCAGGCGCCCAAGGCTAGGATGGCCAGCAACGAGAGAACTCGAACGGATGCTCGGTTATTTTGCATTTGTATCATGAAAACGAGTCTCCCGGCGTTTTAGTTTCGGAGCGGCGGACGGGATGCCTCGTTACTACCCCATTTGCCAAGGATTTGTTGATCGTAGGCAACGGAGCCGAGATTCTCCAGAGCAACTTCGTGGCGCGCCGGCGCGCACGCGAGCCGCGCCGCAGCGACCCGCTTCTGCGCGAGGCCGCGGCTCAAGTGCGCGCATACTTCGCGCGAAGGCTCGCGCGCTTCGACGTGCCGTTGCATCTTTCAGGAACCCCGCTGCAAGTCGCCGCGTGGCGCATCGTCGCCGCGCTTTCATTTGGGGAGTTCGTCTCGTACGCGGACATCGCTGCGGCGATCGGGCGCCCCGGCGCACATCGGGGGATCGCGGCGGCGATGGTCCGCACGCCGCTCGATCTTTTCGTACCGGCGCATCGCGTGCTCGGCGCCGACGGCCGCGTCAAAGGCGCTACCGCGGGATCGCTGCGCGCAAAGCTCGTCGCATTCGAGCGGGCTCAGGCATCCAGGCGTTCTCCGTAAGCCGCGTTCTCGAGCGTCTCTTGCAAAAAGACGGCTTGGTAGGAGACGATATCGCGCACGAAAGGGAACTGAGGGTGGCGGCGCTGATGCGAGAGACGGTAGCGCGTGCCGTCGCGCTCGAGGATATGCCACTGCACCATCAGTGGTAAGGCTGCGCGCACCATGCGCCGCGGGTCGCGGCGCAGCTCCGGATCGACGAACACTTGCGGGGGAAGCGCCGCGAGCCGGCCGGCAACGGCGCTCGAGGCTTCCTCTTCCGTAAACCAGCTCTCGTGCTCGGCGAGCCATGCGCCAAGCAACTGGCTCGTAACGATCGGGCGAATTGCCGCGAGTTTGGACATCATCGGCGCACCGTTGAGCGGCTCCACTCGATAGAGCATCGACAATCGCTTCGAGACGAACGGATCGTAGCTCACGCCGAAAAGGTAGACGGTCGCGAGCGGCGCGAGACGGTCGACGGCGCCGCGCATCGCGCCGATCCGGCCGTCGACCGAATACCGGCCCTCGGGGTTGAGATAGAAGGTGGCGCCGCGACGCACGACGTCCTCCAAGCGAGCGAGATCGCCCTCCACGTTGACGCGCGTCTCGTCGAGGATTTCGCGACGATAGGGCTCGCGCACCGACAAGACCTTGACGACTCGGCGCGCGAGGAGAAAGTTCTCCCGCTTCCAGAGATCGCTGGTCTTCGTCTGCGAGGGAAACCACGAGGCGACGCGTTCGTCGAAGATATCGGCGAGCAACATCGGCCCGTGACGCCGGTGGACGTTCCACGCGAACGAGGAGAGCGCGCGCGAACCCAGCTCGTTTTCGAGCGGCAGCATTCCCAATGCCATCATCATCTTGCCGGCGTTGACTTCGCGGAAGAGAAAGCTCAGCCACGGCAGACGATCGGCGAGAAAGCCCGGCTCGTACATCCTCCGCGAACTCGCCGTGAATATCGGGTGCCGCCACGATCCGTTGCGGACGGTTGTGGTCGAAACGATCGCCGGCGATTCGAAATCGTGTTGATGGTTCGCAAGGATCAGCGTCGGACCGCGCCGTCGCGGCAGCGAACCCCAGACGCGCACGCGGTATGCCGTGTGATCCCAGGCATAGTTCGAAGTCACGGCGGCAAAGCGCAGTGGCCATCCCCATAGCGAGGAGAGCGGCCGCCGCCCGACGCGCAACACGGAGAGTGCGGCAAGCGCGAAGCTGAAACCGGAGAGGCCGAAGACGGCCTGGTATCCGGCTCGGGTTCCTCCGAAGAGCCCGATCAACCAGCCGCCGACCAGCGGCGCGACGATGTTCGGCAGGCTCGTCGCCATTCCCCAAAGCCCGAGATCGCGTCCGACGTCGCGCATTTTCGGAATCGAGTCCATCGCCAGCGCCCAGCCGCTCGACATCACGCCGCCGAATCCGATTCCGAACAGAACGGCAAACGGAAGCATCCATGCGAGCACGGGCGCCAAGGAAAAGCCGATCGTCGCCAGCGCCATGCAGCCGATCGCAATGGCCGTGATGATCTTCCGCGGCGCGCGATCTGAGAGTATGCCGAGGTAGACGCTGGAGATCACGGCGCCGCCGATCGTACAGATCGCATAGATCGCGGTTCCGGCCGACGGGTTGTGGATCTTCTGCACGTCGCGCACGAAGAAGAGAACGAACGTCTGGAGCATCGTCAGTCCGAAGAAGACCAGAACGCGCGCGGCGAAGACGACGATGAAGTCGTGCCAGTCACGAACGCGCGCGTGCTCCTCGGCGTCGTACTCGCCGTCACCGATTCCAAGCAGCGAGAGGCCGCCGAGCGCCAAAATTGCCGCGGTGGCCAGAAACGTCAGCGATGGATCAGGCATCGAGCCCGCAATCGCAAAGCCAAGCACGCTGCCGAGGAGCGTTGCCGCTCCGCGGACGCCCGACGCGATCCCCCAACGACGCTGCGGCACGGACTCTGGAAGCAGCACTTGATAGGCACTGAGCGCGACGTTGGCGCCGAGCGTCGCGATCACGAGCAGAACCGCGAACCACGTTAGGGTGTGTACGTACGCCAGCGCGGCGAGCGCCGCGACGTCGATGGCCACGCCCGCACCGACGAAAGCGCGGCGCGAGCGGCCTCTTCGCCGCAACGCGTCGGAGAGCCACCCGGCGAAGAGCGGCACGAGGGCCGTAGCGAGCGCCACGACGCTGGCCAGCACCGCGAGGACGAAGACGTGGTTCTCCGGAGCGAGCCGAATCGTCGTCGCCGGCACGGCGATCGCCATCAGCGCCGTGTCCTGAACGGTCAGCGGTACCCACAGCGCGTTGAGCATGACCCAACCGCCGATCTCTCGCAGATTGGTTTTCGAAAACATTACGGAACGGCTTTATTGCTTGACGGCGTCGATCAACACGATTCCGCGACCGCCAAAGTCGCGTAACTGACCCAACGCGGCGATCGCCGCGCCAACTGGCGTGTCCGGATTGGTAGCGTCGGTGAGAGAGAATCCGGTCTGGTGCCTGACCTGCGCGTCGATCGGTTCGCGCCACATCGCGGGCATGTTCTTAAAGCGCGAGATCAAGCCGAGCATCGGGCCGGCTTTCTCGTCGAGCAGCTGCGGATCGACCGCCATCACGACCACGCCGTGGCGTTTTCCATTCTCGGTGTTCGTGAAGGCTTCGAAGTCGAATCCGAGCGCTCGCGTATGGGTCCGCACCGCCTCGACCGTGTTTCCGGTAACCGCAAGGGCGTAGCCGGGCGGCGGGTGCGACCCCAGGTCGCCGAGCCAGGCTTCCAGCGACGGCATCATTGCCTGGGTGCCGGCGACGACGTCGTGTCCGCCGTACGTTCCGGCCCCCTCGGAATAGATCGCTCGATCGGCGGCGCCGGGCTGCTTTGAGATCGTCCGATGCCACTCGTGCGACGAGAGGACGTTGGCCCCGTCGTACAGCGGGAAGGAAATCGGATTGCTCGTCGTCGACGTCCCCCCCGCGGAACCGTGACCGGCACTCGAGCCGGAGCAGGCCGTCAACGCCGCCGCGAGCGCCGCGACGAGCGCGCTTTTCATCTTAGTGGCCACTCGCCTGCGTTTCGAGGAGAAGCCCATCGCCCCCCGTAAGCCTCGGAATCGTGTCGCTTTCGTACGGTTCCTATTTAAAGGTTGACGAGCTCCTCTCGCTGCAGCGGCCGTTGTCGCAGCCGCCACACCACGACGAGATGCTCTTTATCATCATCCATCAAGTCTACGAGCTCTGGTTCAAACAGCTCTTACACGAAATCGACGGCACGATGCTCGCGGTGGACCGCGACGATCTGCTGCGCGTCTCTAAGCAGTTCGGCCGCGTCCACGCAATCCAGCGGTTGCTCGAGCAGCAGGTCGATATCCTCGAGACGATGACGCCGCAGGAGTTCAACCAATTCCGCGACCACCTCAATCCGGCGAGCGGATTTCAATCGGTGCAGTTTCGCGAACTCGAGTTCACGGCCGGCCTTCGGCGCACCGACGTGCTGAAATGGGTCCAGCTCGACGAAGCCCAGCGCGCCCGGCTCGAACGTCGCGCCGACTCGCCTTCGCTCTACGATCGCGTCAAAGGCCTGCTCCGGCGGCGCGGCTTCGCCGTCGACTCTCACAAAGAGTTGATCGAAACATACCTGCAGATCTATCGGAACGAACAGCAGCACTACGACCTCTACCTCCTGCTCGAGGATCTCATCGAGTTCGACGAGCGATTTTTATTGTGGCGCGGACGGCACGTCCGCATGGTCGAGCGCATGATCGGCCAGCGTCCGGGCACGGGCGGCTCGCCGGGAGCGGCCTACTTGGCGAACACGCTGCAGTACCAGTTCTTTCCCGAGCTCTGGGAGGTTCGCACGTACCTCGGTGAAGGCAGCTACGCGTGAAGGAGTGGAGCGAAGAGTTTCCGATCCTCGGAGACTCCACGTATCTCGTCAGTCACTCGATGGGTGCGGCGCCGGCACGCGCGCGAGAAGCGCTGGAAGCGTACTGGGATGAGTGGGCGAGTGACGGGCCCGAAGCGTGGGAACGATGGCTGCCGAGAATCACCGAGATTGCCGACGGCATCGGTGCGATCGTCAACGCTCCCGCGGGTTCGGTATTCCTCGGCCCGAACGTGTCGGTCATGCAGGCGTCGCTTGGAACCTGCATCGACTTCAGCGGGGAGCGCAACGAAGTCGTGTACGAGGCGCTTCAGTTTCCGTCGCTCACCTACGTGTGGCGCGAGTGGGAGCGCTACGGTGCGGTCAATCGCATCGTCGCCTCCGACGACGGCCGCACGATTCCGACCGAGCGCATCTGTGCCGCGATAACGGAGAAGACGGCGATCGCCGTTATCTCGCACGCCTATTACGTCTCGGGCGCGCTCGCCGAGATCGAGGTGATTCAGGATCGTTGCCGCCACGTCGGCGCCCTGCTCTGCGTCGACGCGTATCAAACGACGGGAATCGTTCCCTACGACGTCTTGCGTCTCGACCTCGATATCGTCACCGGCGGATCGCACAAGTGGCTCTGCGGCGGTCCTGGCTGCGGCTGGATCTACATAAAGCCATCGCTTTCGAACGAGTTGAAGCCCGCGATCACCGGGTGGATGGCGCACGAACGCCCGTTTGCGTTCGAGGAGGCGCCGATCGTCTACGCGTCGTCGATGTACCGGTTCGGGCACGGAACGCCGACGATTCCGGGGTATGTCGTCGCAGCGCCAGGCCACGAGACGATTCGCACGATCGGCGTCGAGCAGATTCGCAAACACAACATCCGTCTGACCGAAAGGATCGCCGCGATGGCGCTGGAGCGGAAGCTTCGCGTCAACACGCCGCTCGATCCGCAGCGCCGGACGGGCTGGATCGGCATCGACTTCGACGGGGCGGCCGCCGCCTGCCGCCGGTTGACGGAACGTCGCGTCTTCACCGATTACCGTCCGAACTGCGGCATCCGAGTCGGGCCCCATTTCTACACGACCGACGAGGATATCGATGCCTTCTTCGCGGCGTTGGACGGCGTGACATGAACGGGTCGATGATCGTCGACCATACCAAGATTGGCGCCGCGTTCCGGCGCCTTTCGCTTCCCGTTGCTTTGCAGCTTCTCGGCGATCAACTTCTCGGCACCGTCGACACGATCGCGATCGGTAGTCTCGGCACGGTTGCGCTGGCGGGCGCCACGGCGGCGAACGCGACCGTGCTCGTGCTCTTGTTTACCGTATCCGGCCTCATCAGCGGCACGGCAATCGTCGCCGCGCAGCGAATCGGAGCCAACGATCTCGACGGCTACGGGCGCACGGTGCGCGCGGGAGCCGTTGCGCCGCTGGTGCTGGGAGCGCTCTGGATTCTTCTCGCCTGCTTCTTCGCGGCGCCCACGCTGCACTGGATGATCGGCGATCTCCCCAGCGCGCCCGCGAGCGCGACCTATTTGATTCTGCGCTGCATCTCACTGCTGCCGATTTCGCTCTCCGGTACGCTGATCGTCGGAATCGGCGCGGCGGGGAATCAACGGCTTGGCGTGCTGGTGCTCATCGTCGTCAACCTGATTCACATTCCGCTGCTGGCCATTCTAGGACTCGGCTGGCTGACGCACCACCCGTTCGGAATCATCGGGGCGGGAATCTCGTCGCTGCTCTCGGAGACGATCGCGGCGGCGTTTGCGATCCTCTGGGTCGTACGGCGCCCGCAGTACCGCGTCTTTCGCGAACGCGCCATCTCGTGGCCGATCGCGCTGACCTGCGCCCGGTTGGGCTTTCCGGAGATGATATTCTTGCTGGGCGTCTCGATTCCGGACGTCTTTATCGTCGCGATGCTCGCACCGCTGGGCGCAATCTTCGTCGCAGCATTCCGCGCGCTCAACGTCGTGTCGGACCTGACCTTCGTCGTTCCGAGCCCGTTGCAGAACACGGCGCAGATCGTGATCGGCCAGCGCCTCGGCGCCCGCGATCCCCAGGGAGCGCGCTGGTTTCTAGAACGCGCGCTGCGCGCATCGTTGATCATCACCAGCTTGACCGCCGTCGGAATGGCGCTCTTGGCGTGGCCGTTGGCCTACGTCTTCACGCTCAATGCGGCGGTCGCGTCGATCGCGGCGCTGCCGCTGGCGCTGCACATGCTGACGCTGCCGCTCAAGGGCTGGGCGATGGTCTCGCTCGCGCCGATCCGCGCCTCCGGCGATACCCGCTTTTCGATGACCGTTGGACTGGCCAGCAGCGCGCTCGTGATCCCCTTGGCTTGGGTAGGCATCGAGCACCTTCATCTCGCGCTGTACAGCGTTCCGCTCGGCTGGATCGCGGCGTGGACGGTGCGAGCCCTGCTCACGCAATGGAAGTTGCGCAACGGCGCCTGGATGCGGAGCGCGCCGCTGGCCGCGTAGCGCGCGGCGGGTCTTCCGAACGATTTGGTCCAACCGCCAGAGCATGGCGTTCACCGAGGGGTTCGTCTCGGAGCTGGTAGGGCGGCGCGCGACGATCAACGATCTCCCGATCGGACGGGTTGCCGACTTTCTCGTCGGTAAGCCGGACGCCGTCTTTCCTCAGGTCGACGGATTGATCATCAAAACCGCCCAAGGCCTGCGCTTCGCGCCGATCGAGAGCGTCGCCGACGTCGATCGCGACGGAACCGTCGCGCTGACCCTGGCTCCCAAGGAACCGGCTCCGGCCGAACAAGAGGAGCTTTATCTCGTCGCCGACCTGCTCGACAAGCAGATCGTCGACATCGACGGCCGTAAGGTCGTGCGAATCAACGACATCGAGCTGGCCAACGCGGGCGGACGCCTGCGCGTCGTCGCCGCCGACGTCGGAATCGCCGGGCTTCTTCGCCGGCTCGGGCTGCGTTCGATCGGGCGCCGCTGGCTCTCGCGAATCGGCAACGTGCCGCGTTCGATGATCGCTTGGGACTCCGTCGCGCCGATCCGCGAGGTCAATCCTTCGCACGTGCGCCTTTCGGTCAAAGAGAACCGTTTAGCGCGGCTGCATCCTTCCGAGCTCGCGGAAATCATCGGCGACCTTTCGGCGCGTGAGGCGGCGGCCGTCGTCGGACAGCTCGACGACGAGACCGCCGCCGATGCGTTCGAGCACCTCGATCCCGACACGCGTAAGAATCTCATCGAAGACATCGGCACCGAACGCGCGGCCGACATCATCGAAGAGATGGACGCCGACGATGCC
Source organism: Candidatus Cybelea sp. (assembly GCA_049285915.1). Taxonomy (GTDB): domain Bacteria; phylum Vulcanimicrobiota; class Vulcanimicrobiia; order Vulcanimicrobiales; family Vulcanimicrobiaceae; genus Cybelea. The sequence continues at coordinate 28,109 of JBAQAW010000111.1, forward strand.
GCAGATCTGCTCGCCGAGCTTCCGGAAGAACAGCAATCGGAACTGCTCGCCGAGATGAACGCCTATACGGCGGGCGAGCTGCGCGCGCTGGTACAGTATCCCGAAGACACGGCGGGCGGAATGATGACGACCGACTACGTGTGGATCTATCCGCATCGAACGACCGAGGCGACGATTCGCAAGATTCGAGAGATCGCCCCGGTCTCCGAGTTTATATACTACCTCTACGTACTCGACAAAGACGACCATTTGCTCGGCGCGCTCTCGCTGCGCACGCTGCTCTTGGAGCTTCCGACGGCGTTCATCGAGCGCATCATGGAGACCGATATCGTCACCGTCGCCCCGGACACTCCGGCCGTCGACGTCGCCTCGACGATCGCGAAATACGACTTGCTTGCCGTGCCGGTTCTCGACGACGCCGGGAAGATGCTCGGGATCGTCACGGTAGACGACGCGATCGACGCGATCATGCCCGACGACATCGCGAAAAAACTTCCGCGCGTCCGCCCGCGTCACCGTCGCTTGCATGCCGCAGCACCGTGAGGCCAGAGGATATCGTCGACTTCGCCGAGGCCCTCGCGCGAATTAGCGCATCGGGCGGCGGCCCTAAAGCGCTCGCAGCACACCTCGCCCAGGCCACCGGCGCGGGCGTGCTGCTCGAAGACGCACAGTGGCATCACGTCGCCGCGGCCGGCACGAACAGCATTCCACCGAGCGGCCGCGCGATCGTCGAAGCGGGTGCGCCGGGAACGGCCTCGCGCATCACCTGCGGCGATCTTCATCTGGGCTGGATCTCGCTCTTCGGCAACGATCCCGGCGGCGATCTCCTCGTGCGTCTCACGGCCGCCGCGATCGGCGTCGAGATGGGGCGCGAGATTCCCGGACGACGCGCAAAGCGCGGCCTCCTTTGGAGTTCTTTGCTCGACGGCATGCTGCCCGACGCCGGGGCGGCACGCGAGGAAGCGGCACTGCACGGAGTCGCATTGGCGACGCACTATGCGGTCGTCGCTTTGGAAACCGAGGAGAGCGTCGTATCGCCGGCGCTGGGGGAGCTGCGCGCGCTCGCTGCCGACGCGTTCCGCGGGGCAGGCGACGAACTGGGGTTTTGCGAGCGCGAGCAAACGCTGTTCGTTTTCGTTCCCGCGGCTCGCAGCGTCGACGCAAGTAACGCCCGCACGGCGGCCGGGCTGCTGCCTCGTGCGGCGGCACGGAGAGAATCGGCTTTACGCATCTGCGGAGGCGTCGGGACCGTCGAACCGTTAGCCGCTCTTGCGCGCAGCGGCGCGACCGCGCAGGCCGCGCTGCTCATCGGCCGGCGCGTCTTTGGAAGCGGCAACGTCGTCTCCTACGAGGCCCTGGGAGCATACCCGCTTCTCTACGACGGAGCCGATGCGACGCGATTGCGCTCGTTTGCCGCCGAAGTCCTAGCTCCGATCCGCGCATACGACGAAAAACACCAGACCGATCTCGAGCGCACGCTCAAACTGTATTTCGCCGTAGGACAGAACATCAAGACGGCCTCCGAGCGGCTCTCCGTTCATCGCCAGACGATATTCTACCGGCTCCGGCAGATCGGCGAGATCACGTCGCGAACGCTCGAGAGCCCGCACGATCAGCTCACCTTCCGTATGGCGGTTGCAATCGATGAACTCCACACCTAAAGCGCAATGGCGCCGGCCTTCCGGCAAGCGCGACGTCGTAAAGATTGCGCGCGAAGAGGACGTGCGCTTCGTGCGCCTGGTCTTCGCGGACATCTTCGGAGTCAGCAAGAACGTCTCGATTCCCGTCGACCGGCTCGACGACGCGCTCGAGGGCCGCATTACCTTCGACGGAGGCTCGATCGACGGCTTCGTGCGCGGTGAAGAACTCGATATGGTCCTGCGCCCGGACCCGTCCTCTTTCGCGATCTATCCGTGGCGCGCGGCCCCCGAAGGGCGCGAGGGCAGGCTGATCTGCGATATCGCGATGCCGGACGGATCGCCGTTCGAAGGCTGTCCGCGAACCACGCTGCGGCGCGCGGTCGAGAGCGCGCCGCGACTAGCCGGCATTCGCATCGGATTAGAGATCGAGTTCTACTTATTTTCGCGCTCGGCCGGCGACGAGTCGTCGACGGCTACGCCGGACGTGGGCTCCTATTTCGATTTCTCCGCGAACGACCGCGGCGAAGAGGCGCGCAACGCGATGGTCGCGGCGCTGCAGTCTATGGGAGTACCCCTCGCTTCCGCGCACCACGAGCACGGCGCCGGGCAGCACGAGCTCGACGTCGCGCACGACGACCCGCTCGCAGCCGCCGATCACGCGCTGACGCTGCGCACGATCGCCAAGCACGTTGCGGCCGACTTCGATCTCGACGCCACCTTCATGCCCAAGCCGCTCGAAGAACGCGCCGGAAGCGGCCTGCACGTGGATCTGCGCTTACCCGAGGAGAGCGACGAAGAGACGGCACTCTACGTCGTCGGCGGATTGCTGACGCACGCACCGGCGACGACCGCCATCTGCAATCCGACGGTCAACTCCTACAAGCGGCTCGTGGCCGCCTGGGACGCGCCGATCTATTCGGTGTGGTCGGCCCGCAGCGCGAACGCACTCGTCCGCGTACCCCCGGCCCAGCAGCCGCCGCGGGTCGAGATGCGCAGTCCCGATCCGGCCTGCAATCCCTATCTCGCGCTCGCCGTACTGATCGGCGCTGCCGCCGACGGCATCGCGCGCGGCACGCTTCCCGGGCCGCCCTTTGCCGGTTCCACGTACGATCTCAGCGAGCTCGAACGGCGCGAGCGCGGGATTACGACGCTGCCGAAATCGTTGCGGCAAGCGATCTCCGAACTCGACGGCGACGCCGTCGTGCGCAGTTCGCTCGGAGACCATCTCTATCACGCGTTTCGCGATGCGAAGCTCGAGGAGTACGAGCGCTACCGCCGCGCCGTTCATCCCTGGGAGCGCGAACAGTACCTGCGTCTCTACTAGCCATCATCGCGGAGGAATATCTCTTCGACGGGCCGGTCGAAGAGGCGCGCGATCTTGTATGCAAGCGGCAGGCTCGGATCGTATTTCTGGATCTCGAGCGCGTTGACCGTCTGACGGCTCACGCCGAGTTCGTGCGCGAGCTCCGCCTGCGACCAATTGCGCTCCGCGCGCAGGACTCTCAGGCGGTTCTTCATTTGTAGCGCTGCCGGGCGATGAAAGTGCCGATTCCCCAGGTCGTCCCGAGGATCGCCCAAACCCAAAAATAGGAGAGATCCGGAGCGCCGACCGTGCGCTGTAAGAAGCCGTACGAAAACGTGATGACCGCCGTCGCGCCGAAGGCGAACATGATGGCTTCGGCGGTGATGCGCTGCTGCAGTTCGTCTCCGGCGCGATACTCGCGTATGATCACTCCAACGATGCCGAAGCCCGCAATCATCGGCGCGAGCCCGACGACCACGCGAAGCGGCATCGCGGTAACGACGTTGTGGTCGATGAGCGTGAGGCTTACGACCAACAGCACCGCATAGAGCGCGAACCACGCGCCGAGCGCGACTGCGTATCGGGGACTGCAAAAGATTCCCATCACGCTACACCTCCGATGAGCGCGATGACGGGCGTCAACGCGATCGCGTGAAGAAGCACGAACTCCAACGCGTTTCGATCGATCAGGAACGGAGCGGCGAGCAGGACCGCCGCACAAATCGCGGCTCGAAGAAGCCCGTGGAAGGAGGGCCGGACAATGGGCGAGGTTCTCATAGGCCCATGGTACAGCACCCTTTACTTAATGTCAAGTTTCCTTTACATATTGTGGGGGGCTCCCGCGAGCCGCCTCGCCTCGCAACCTAACAGCCGCCAAGCAAACTCGACGTCCTCGCGCTCCGTTCGCAAGTTGCCGATCGCGAGCCGAAGCGCATAGCGCCCGTCGACCTTCGTGTGCGAGAGAAATATCTCACCGGTCGCGTTGGCGGAGTGCAGAATCTCCGCGTTGATCGCGTTGCGACCGGCCTCGTCGAGCTGCGGCGGCGCGTAACGAAAACAGACGACCGACAACGGATGCGGCGCCATCACTTCCCAGTCGGGCTGCGCGCGAACCCACGAGGCGAACTCTTGCGCGAGCTCGATATGCCGCGCAATCCGTGCGCGAATCCCTTTCATGCCGAAATGGCGCATCACGAACCATAACTTGAGCGCCCGGAAGCGGCGACCGAGCTGCAGGCCGTAATCCATGTAGTTGACGACCCCTTCTTCAGGCGCCGTCAGGTACTCCGGAACGAGCGAGAACGCGCGCCGCACGATCGACTCGTCCTTGAGAAAGAGCACCGAGAGATCCATCGGGACGAACATCCATTTGTGTGGATTGAGAACGAGCGAGTCGGCAAGCTCGACGCCGTCGAGCATCGGGCGAAACTCGGGGATCAGCGCCGCCGCGCCGGCGTACGCTGCGTCGACGTGAAGCCAGAGCCTCTTCTCCCGCGCGATCTCGGCGATCGCGCGCACGGGGTCGATCGAGGTCGTGGACGTCGTTCCGACGGTCGCGACGACGGCCAACGGCTGCATCCCGCGCTCTACGTCGGCCTCGATCGCGCGTCTCAGTGCGCCGGGGCGCATTCGGTACGCGCCGTCGCATTCGACGCGGACGACGTTGCGCTGCCCGACGCCCAGCGCAATCGCGGCCTTCTCGACGTGCGAGTGCGTTTCGGCGGTGACGTAGACGCGCAGCACCGGCAGGTCGCGTCCCGTCATTCCGAGTTCGCGAATCTGCAAAGGGAGCGCCTCGCGCGCCGCAGCGAGCGCCGTGAAGCCGGCGATGGAGGCGGTATCGTAGATCACGCCGGTCCACGAGGCGGGGAGCTCGAGCAGCCGCGCAAGCCAGCGCATCGTCACCTCCTCCAACTCGGTCGCGGCCGGCGAGGTGCGCCACAGCATCGCTTTCACGTCGAGCGTGGCGGCCAAGGCCTCGGCCGCGATTCCGGCCGGCGCCGCACTCGTCGCAAAATAGGCAAAGAAACGCGGGTGATTCCAATGCGTCGTTCCGGGAACGACGATGCGCTCGAAATCGGCAAGGATCTCGTCGATGCCCGCGCCCTCTTCGGGTGCCTCCTCCGGAAGGGAGGCCGCGATCTCACCGGGCGCAACGGGCGGCATCACGCGGTAGCGTTCCGGATGCTCGAAGTACTGCCGGATCCAAGCGGCGACCCGGTCGAGTCCCGCGTCCAAGACGTCGTCCTTCATCCGATGGAGTGTTGGCGCAAGCGACGGAGAAGGCCCTGGCATGAAGTACCGGACCTATCCCAACAGCGACGTTTCGGTAAGTGCAGTCGGCTTCGGACTCTGGACGACGTCGACTGGATGGTGGGGCGACAAGAGCGACGACGACGCCGCAACGCTGCTGCAAGAAGCCTTCGATCTCGGCGTGACGCTCTACGACGCGGCCGACACCTACGGCAACGGGCGCAGCGAGGAACAGCTGGCAAAAGCCTTCGCCGGCCGGCGCGATCGCGTCGTCTACGCGACGAAGTTCGGCTACGATTTTTCGAACGCCGGGGAGGCGCGTCGAGGGCAGATGGAGCTTCCGCAGGACTTCTCGGCGGCGTTCGTTCGCAGGGCGCTCGAGGCGTCGCTGCGCCGGTTGCAGACCGACTACGTCGACATCTATCAAATGCACAATGCGCGGATGGCGCAAATCGACGACGACGCGCTGTGGGAGTTGCTCGAAGCGCTCAAAAGCGAGGGGAAGATTCGGACCTACGGCGTCGCGCTCGGGCCGGCGATCGGCTGGCTCTGGGAGGGCGTCGAGGCGGTAAGGCGCCGGCACGTCCCCAGCCTGCAAATCATCTGGAACATCCTCGAACAGTATCCCGGCGCGACGCAGATTCGCGCCGCTGCTGATTCGAACGCGCCGACGGGCTACATGATTCGCGTGCCTCACTCGAGCGGAATGCTCGAGGGGCACTACACCGCCGAGACGACCTTCCCCAAGAACGATCATCGCCGCCACCGTCCGCACGAGTGGCTCATCAACGGCATCGCCAAGGTTGAAAAGCTGCGTTTCCTCGAGGCTCCGAACCGAACGCTCGGGCAAGCATCGATTCAGTGGCTTCTCGAGGAGCCGCGTGTGATGACCGTTCTGCCGAACATCTACGATTCCACGCAGCTGCGCGAGTTCGCCGCCGCGCCCGACGCGCCGGCTCTGACGCCGGACGAGCTCGCACGCATCGCCGAGTTATATGCCCAAAACTTCGGCATCGAGGAGCCACCGATGAACTTTAAGGGAACGATGACGATGCCCGAACACTCGTTATCGTCATGAAGCCCGAACAAATTCTGACTCCGCACGCTCCCGCGCCGATCGGGCCGTACAGCCAAGCGATTCAGATCGGCAGCGAGCTCTATTGCAGCGGACAGATCCCGCTCGACCCGCAGACCGGCGAGATCGTTGAAGGAGACGTCGAGCGGCAGACCGAGCGCGTCATCGAAAACATCGGCGCCGTGCTCTGTGCGGCGGGCTGCCAGTTCGTCGACGTCGTGAAGACGACGATCTTTCTCGTGGATATGAAAGATTTCGCGGCCGTCAACACCGTCTACGAGCGATACTTCGGAGCATCGAAACCTGCTCGCTCGACCGTTGCGGTCGCCGCGCTGCCGCGCGGCGCTCGCGTCGAAATAGAGTGTATCGCTAGAGCCTAAGGCTTCCTAAAGCGGGTCCCGGTCCGGAGCAAGACCGAGACCCGCTTCGGCATCACTGCGGCGTGGTGACCGTCGAGGTCGTCAGTCGCGCGGACTCCTCTTTCGCAATCTGCGCGACGTTGGGATCGAGTGAATCGGCTGCCGCTCTGAGCTGCTCGAGCGCAAGCGTCTTTTCGCCTTGCGCGGCATAGGCACGGGCGAGCAAGTAGCGGATGCGCCCATCCCAGGGGGCCGCAGCGACGCCTTTGAGAAGCGCCGACTCAGCCAGCGAGTAGAGGCCGTTGTGCTCGTAGTCAATGCCGAGATTGACGTACGACTCCGGAACGTACGGGTCGACGCCTACCGCCTGGACGTAGTACGATACGGCTCGCTTCCAGTCGCCGCGAAGGTCGGCTAAGTAACCGAAGTTCACCAGGGCCTCGGGGCGCTCGGGCTCCAAGCGATGCGCGCGCGTGAAGACTCCCAGCGCGTCGCTGTAGAGATTCTTCTGAATCTTCGCGACACCGAAGTTGTTTAGGCAGGCGTAGTTCAGCCGGTCGACGTTCAGGCAATCCTGAAGATAGCGCGCGGCCGAGACGTTATCGTGGACGTCGAGATAGGCCATGCCCAGCCCGTTGAGTGCGGCAATCGACGTCGGGTCGTCGTCGAGCGAGCGCTGGAAATACACGATGGCTTCCGTCGGGCGGTGGATCGCTTGCAGCACCTCGCCGTACTCTTCCTGAAGGTCGCCGTCGCTGGGATTCTGCGAAGCGGCGCGCTCGACGTCGCTACGGTAGGCCGGCAGATCTCCCTTGCGCAGATGCAGCAGGACGAGATCTCGGATCGAGTCGGTGCCCGGGAGCGCGCTCTGAAACTGCGCGATGGCAGCGTCGAGGTGGTTCTCGGTGGCCAGTACGACCCCCAAACGATTGTGCGTCTCCTTATCGTGCGAATCGCGGGCCAGCAACTGGCGATAGACCGCTTCGGCCTTATCGAACTTCCCCTGGCGATAGTAAAGGTCGCCCAGGAAGCGAGCCGCGTCGGCTCCGTTGGGATGCGACGCGACGAACTCCTCGAGTTGCGTAACCGCCGCATCGAGTTGGCCCGCGGCGATCAGCTGGCGCGCGTAGAGAATCGCGGCCTGCTGGTCCGCCGCCTTGTACTGATCGGTAGGCAGGATGACCGTTTGCGCCACGGCCGGAGCGATCGGGGCTCCGAACCCGGCTACCAGAGCGGTAAGCACGAGGGCGGATAGATAGCGTCGTGTCATTGCAAGCTCCTCACCGACTACTATAGCGCTTGGCCGGCGATTGCCGTGACTGTGGCGCGGAGCTGGGCCCGAGGCCTAGCGAACGAGGGGCAGCACGTTGCTCGGGACGAGCGGGTAAAAGGCCATGATCACGACCAGGGCGGCGCAGAGCGCCGCGCTGAGCCAGGCCAGCGGAACGACCGGTTTGAGGCCCGCCGGAGCGTGTTCGTGCGGCGCGTACATCGCCAGAACGACCTTCGCATACGCGTAGAGCGAGATCGCCGTTCCGACGATCAGCGCCGCGGCAAGCCAGATATAGCCGTTCGCGACGCCGGCAGCGAGGATCAGAATCTTTCCGAGGAAGCCAGCCGTCGGCGGCAATCCCGAGAGGGCCAATAGGAATATCGTCATCGCTGCGGCCAGCCACGGTCGCCGCCGGCCGAGGCCCCGATAGCTCTCCAACTTGGCGCCTTCTTCGCCCGGACCTGAAATTGCAGCGGCTACTGCGAATGCGCCGAGATTCATAAAGGCGTAGGCCGTGAGATAGTAGATTGCGTATCGCAAGCCCAGCGGCGTACTTCCCGCCATCGCGACGAGAATGTAACCGATCTGCGCGATCCCCGAGTATCCCAGCAGCCGCTTGAGATCTGTTTGCGCGAGCATACCCGCGTTGCCGACGATCATCGAGATCCCGGCCGCAATCCAAATAGGCAGCAAGAGCTTCGAACCAACGCCCACCGGCAGCGCCGCGTAGATAAACCGCGCGAACACCGCCAGGGTTCCGGCTTTGGTGACCACGCTCATGAAGGCCGTCACCGGCAGCGGCGCGCCTTCGAATACGTCGGGCGTCCAGGTATGGAACGGGACGAGACTCAGCTTAAATGCGAGTCCGATCAAGAACATTCCGCCGCCCATCCAAAAGAGCGGATTCGATGCCAGCGCCGGATTCACAAGATCGGCAAGCATAACGCTGCCGGTTGCGCCGAAGAGCAGCGCCGAACCGAAGAGTAGAAAACCGGTTGCCGTCGAGCTGAGGATCAAATATTTGAGCGCGGACTCGCGCGCGGACTTTCGATCGACCGCAGCGCAGAGCGCGTAGAGACCGAGCGAAAGCAGCTCGAGCCCGAGAAAGATCGTGATCAAGTTCGCGGCGCCGGCCATCAACATCGCCCCGCACGCGCTCCACAGCATGATCGCCGTCGTGCCGGCCGTTCGCTGCGCGGGGCCGATCGCACCGTAGAGCAGCACGGCTCCCGCGGTCCCGATGAGGACGATCTCTTCGAACACGGTGGCGAAGCCGCCCGACATGAATCCGCCGAAGAAAGCGTTGTAGTCGTGCCCGAACTGTCCGCCGGCAACGACGCCGGCGGCGATCGTTCCCCCCAGCGCGATTCCGATCGAAACGTAGCGCGATTGGTTGGGGCCGGAGGCGAGATCGGCCAGAAGCACCGCAAGCGCCGTTACCGCTACGATCCCAATCGGCAGGATCGCCGTCCAGTCGGCGTTTGTAAAGGGTATGGTCACGGCGGCGCGATCCTCTGCGCGGTCACGGCGCTTTGGTGCGTCAGAAGCGGCGCCGGATAGATGCCGACGAGCACGAGCGCCGCCAGCAGCGGAGCGATCGCGAGCCCTTCGAGCAGCGTCAGATCGGGGCGAACCGGCAAATCGGCGCGTTGCGGCCCGTTCATCACGTCTTGATAGAGACGCAGCAAATAGGCCGAGGCGAGCACGATGGCGACCAGCGCGACGATCGCGGGCCAAACGTAACCAGCCTGATACAGGCCGATGAGGATGAGCAGCTCTCCGGCGAATCCGGCCAAACCGGGTAGACCGAGTGCGGCCAGCGCCGCGACGCATAACGCTCCCGAGAGGCGAGGATTCGTCCACCCCAATCCGCCCAGCCTCGGCAAGGCACGCGTTGATTCGCGCTCTTCGACGTAACCGAGCAGCAAGAAAAGGGCCGCCGAGAAGAGTCCGTGCGCCACCATATAGACCAGCGCTCCGTCGAGCGCGAGCGGCTGCTGCGACGCAACGGCAATGATGATGAGCCCCAGGTGCGAGAGCGACGAATAGGCGACGATCCGCTTGACGTCGTTTTGAACCAGTGCGATGACCGCGCCGTACACGAGCGAAACGGCGCCCAAGACGATCAACGGGATGGCGTACTCGTGCACGTACCCGGGCAGCATCACGGTCGCGATGGCGAGGAACCCGTAGAGCCCGGCCTTCGATTGCACGGCCGAAACGACGGCAACCATTGGTGAGGGCAGCGAACTATACGTCGGCGGCATCCACGTATGCAGCGGCCAGACCGGCGTCTTCACCAAGAACGCAAACGCGAAGCCGGCGTAGATCCACGGGGCCCATCCGCCGACGAGCGGAGCGCCGGTTCTTCCGATCACGTCGGTCGTTCCGTAAATGACGCCGAAGGCCGCAGTCGCGAGCAGCAGCGTTAGGCCGCCGGCGAAGTTATAGATGAAATACCGCCATGCCGTTGCGGAATGCTCGCCCCAGCCGATCAGACCGAAGAAGACCGGTACGAGCATCAGATCCCAGAAGAGCGCGAAGACGAGCAGATCGCGCGCGAGGAAGAGCCCGAGCATCGCGCCTTCGAGCGCGAGCAGCAGCGCGACGAAATCGCGCGTGCGCTCGATACGGCACGAGGCGATCGCCGAAGCCGTACAGATCGTCAAGAGCAGCGCGAGCCAAAAAGAGATCGGCGTAGCGCCGAAATGGAAGGCGGCGTCGAACGGCCGCGATAGCCAGTGCGCGCTCCACTGCGCGGTGCCGGCCGCGATCACCGTTGCAAAGGTGAAGACTGCGACGAGCGTGCCGATGACGCGCGAGAGCGTTTTGTCGTCACGGGGCAGCAGCAAGAGCAGCGCTGCGGCGGCGATCGGCAGCACGATCGTCACGAGCACGAGCCCCATCAGTGTACGCCTCCCGCGAACGCGTAGTACGCGATGAAGCACGCCGCGCCAAAGACCAAGATCAACGCGTATGCGCGGAGCAGACCGGTTTGGAAGGATCGCACGAGCGTTCCAAACCAGCGCGTACCGGCGACGACGTCGCGGACTGCGCCGTCGAGCACGTGCGGGTCGAGCACTTGCCCGAAGAGCCGGCCGGCGGCCTGCGCCGGGCGCACGAAGATCAGATCGATCGCCGCATCAAAGTAGAAAAGGTTGGTCAGCAGTGCCGGCATCCGTTGCGTCTCGACGGCCAGCCGGGAGGCCGCCTCTCGCTGCGCGGCGGCGGTCGCATAGCGCATCCACGCAATTACCAATCCGATTGCAACGGCCACCAAAACCAGCAGCGAAGTGAGCCCTTCGGAGATCGCCGGCGGCGCGACCGGCGTCGCCGGCACGGCCGACGCTCCAAAGAGCGGCGCGAAGTAGTGCGCCCAGGGCGACGCCTCACCGCCGAACATCAACGCCCCGCCGATGGCGACGGTCGGTGCCACGAGGATCGCGACGGGAACGCTCATGATCGTCGCGGCCGCTCCGCCGGTGTGGATGTGTGCGTCGCCCCGATACTCGCCGAGAAACGTGATGAAGAGCAGCCGGAACATGTAGTAGGCGGTGATGCCGGCGGTTACGATGCCGACCGCATAGAGCCACGGATGCCCGTGCGCCAAGGTCCCGTAGATGATCTGATCCTTCGAGAAGAAACCGCTAAAAGGCGGGATGCCCGAGATCGTGAGGACGCCGGTGAGCATCACCCAGAAAGCAAACGGCATCTTCTTCCACAGGCCGCCCATACGCCGCACGTCCTGTTCGTTCGCGAGCGCATGAATCACGAGACCGGATCCTAAGAAGAGCTGCGCCTTGAAGAAGGCGTGCGTGAAAAAGTGGGCGATGCCGCCCTCGTAGGCGCCCACGCCGACGCCCATGATCATGTAGCCGATCTGCGACATCGTCGAATAGGCCAAAATGCGCTTGATGTCCCATTGCGCCATGCCGAGGATCGCCCCCAGCAACGCCGTGATGCCGCCGATCGTGCCGACAAGCAGCTGCGCATCGTGGCTCACGTTCCAAAGCGGCGCGCAGCGCGCAACGAGATAGACGCCCGCGGTGACCATCGTGGCGGCGTGAATCAGGGCGGAGACCGGGGTCGGGCCCTCCATCGCATCGGGAAGCCACGTGTGCAGCGGAACTTGCGCCGATTTCGCCGCGGCCGCGATGAAGAGCGCCACGCAGATCCCAAAGACCAGCCCGGAGCCGAGCGTCCCGGCGGCGGCAAAGGTATCGCCGAAGCCGATCGAGTGGACGTTGGCGACGATCAAGAAGATCGCGAACATCATACCGACGTCGCCGACGACGTTGATGACGAACGCCTTGCGCGCCGCCGCGACGGCCGTCGGGCGATCGAACCAGAATCCGATCAGGAAGTACGAAGCCAAGCCGACCAGGCCCCATCCGACGAGCAAGCCGACGAAATTATCGGAGAGCACGAGCGTCAACATCGCGAAGATGAAGAAGCTCATGTAGGCGAAGAAACGCGCGAAGGCGCGGTCGCCCGCCATATACCCCACCGAGTAGACGACGATCAAAAAACCGACGCCGGTAATGATGAACGTCCACAAAAGCGAGAGCGGATCGAGCAAGAGGCCGAAGTCGAAGCCCTGCATCCACGAAAACAACCCGTGATGCGCGCCGAGCGCGCCGGCCGCCGCCTGCGTTCCATCGCGCCAGGAAAGCACGGCCAGAACGAACGAGGCCCCGACGAGCCCGCTGACCAGCCATCCCGCTGCAGTTCGCAGCTGCGGCCCGAAGGCCCAACACAGGATCGCGCCCGCAAGCGGCAGCAGCCAGAGTGCGACCAGCATCGGGTAGGATCCGTTCACTCCCAATACGTGCTGCATTCCTTCAGCCATGCAGCGTTCTCACGTCGTCGACGTCGACGTACTTCTCGGGGCGGAAGGTCGTGACGATGATGGCCAGGCCGATCGCGGCCTCCGCGGCCGCGACGGTGATGACGATAAAGGCAAAGATGTGCCCCGCGTTCTGGACCCAGAGCCGGGCGAACGCGACCAGCAGCAGGTTCGCGGCGTTGAACATCAGCTCGACGGACATCAGCATGACGAGCGGATTGCGGCGGACGATCACGCCGGCGACGCCGATGAAAAACATGACCGAGGCGAGCGCGACGTAGTCGCCGATGGGAACGCTCATCAGCCTTTGCCCTCGCGCAGGATCGCCTCGCGCATCTGGCGATCGCTCCGCACCTGACCGCGGTGCCCCTCGGCATCGCTCATCTGCTCGCCGCCGAGCGTGATGACGCCGATGACGGCCACCATCAGCACCAGCGCGGTAACTTCAAACGGCAGCAGTTGGACCGTAAAGAGCGCCTTACCGAAATCGCCGACGCTGCCGAAAACGTTTGCCGCACCGACGGGGCCGACGGCTTGCGCCGCGGGAGCCTGCGCGTTCGACACGGCGTAGACCAGAAAGCCCAGCGCCGCGAGCGTAAAGATTGCGCCGGGAATCCAGATCTTCGGCAGCCGGTCCGGCCCGGTCGCGAAGGGCGCCACTCCGCTGCTCAAAAGCGCGATCACGAAAACGAAGAGTATCAGGATCGCACCGGAGTACACGATGATTTGGATGACGGCGAGAAACTCGGCCGAGAGCGTCACGTAGAGGACCGCGAGCGTCGCGAAGTTGAGCAGCAGCGCGACGACGCTATAGACGGGCTTGCGCCCCGTTATCGTCCACACGGCGCTGGCAATCAGCATCGTTCCGAGCGCCCAAAATGCGATCATTCGACGGCCTTGGGCTCCTTGATGATTGCGAGCCCTTGGTGCTGGGTCTTCAGGATGGTTCCGCGCCACGTCGCGTCGTAGCCCGTCGCAACGTCGGTCGTCGACTTGATCTCACCGACGCGCCCGAGATCGCCGGGAATTCCGCCGGGTCGGTCGTCGGGCGCGGCGCCGGCGCCGGCATCGGGCGGCACCAAGAGCCGGTCCTTGGCGTAGATAAACGAACCGCGGCGGTAGTCGGCCATCTCGAAGCGCGGCGTGAGCACGATCGCATCGGTAGGACACGCCTCTTCGCACATCCCGCAGAAGATGCAGCGCAGCTCGTCGATCTCATAGCGCGCCGCATAGCGTTCCCCGGGAGAGCGGCGGCCGTCCGGCGCGTTCTCCGCGCCGATTACCGTTATCGCGTTGGCCGGGCAGACGCTCGAGCAGAGCTCGCAGCCGATGCAGCGCTCCTTGCCGTCGTCGTACCGGCGCAGTTCGTGCAGGCCGTGAAAGCGCGGCGCGTGCTGCTTCTTGCGAGATGGATACGGGATCGTCGGCCGCTTGCGAAACATAAAGCCGAAGGTGATCGAGAGCCCCCGCAAGATCGCTCCGACGTTATAGAGGTGCTTCTTCGAGCTTCCGGTCGCCATCAGCCCGCGTACGCCACGACGATGGCCGTCACGACGAGATTGAGCGTCGCAACGGGGAGCAATACCTTCCAGCCGAAGGCCATGAGCCGGTCGTAGCGCAGGCGCGGCAGCGTCGCCCGCAGCCACATATAGAAGAACATAAAACACGCAACCTTGATGACGAACCAGACGACGCCCGGAACGATGGCCAGGCCGAATGGGGCGTTCCAGCCGCCGAAGAAGAGCAGCGTCGCAATGCACGAGACCGTCAGCATGTTGACGTACTCGGCGATGAAGAAGAGCCCGAAGCGCAATCCGGAGTACTCGGTGTGGAAGCCGGCGACGAGCTCGGTCTCGGCTTCGACGAGATCGAAGGGTGCGCGATTGGTCTCGGCGACGGCCGTAATCGTATAGATGACGAAGCCCAAGAACTGCGGCAAAACGAACCACCAGCGGGCCTGCGCGTTGACGATGCCGTCGAGCGACGTCGTTCCGGCGAGCAGCAGCACGCCGATGAACGAGAGCGACATCGCCAGCTCGTAGCTTATCATCTGCGCCGTCGAACGAACGCTGCCGAGCAGCGGGTACTTCGAGCCGCTCGCCCATCCGCCCAAGCATATTCCGTAGACGCCCAACGAACCGATCGCCAAAATCAGCAGAATTCCGGCGTTGACGTTTCCGATCGCCCACGTCTGACCCGACGCCGACGCCCCAAACGGTATGACCGCATAGACGGAAAAGGCCGTGAGCAGCGAGATGAATGGCGCGAGCCGGTAGAGCAAAGGATCCGCGGTCTCGGGCGTCAGGTCTTCCTTGAGGATCAATTTGGCCGCATCGGCGGCAGGCTGCAGCAGTCCCCACGGACCGACGCGGTTGGGGCCGGGGCGCAGCTGCATCCAACCCAAGACCTTGCGCTCGACGAGCATCGCGTACGCAAACGACGTCACGACCACGAAGAGCAGGATCACCGACTTGATCAGTACTTCGAGCCACAGAGGCACTACGAAACCCTCATGCCGGCGATCCAAGGATCGTGCTGCCAGGTCCCGCCGCCCGAGAGAATGTTTTGCTCGGCGCCGGCGCCCGCGGACCCGCGAACCCGAGTCTCGTAGCGAGCATCGCCGAACGTCACGTCGTTGCGTTCCTTCGCGGCCGCAGCGATAACGGCGCCTTCGATCTCCTCGCCGGACGGAAGCGAGACCTCGAGCTGTTCGGCGAGGCCGGCGACGATTTCGAGATCCGAGCGAACGAAGTCGGCAACGGCGAGCGCGGCGTTGAGCGGCAAGAGATCGCCGCCGACGTTCATAGTGGTCCCACTCTTTTCGAGGGCTCCGGCCGCGGGAAGGATGAGTCTCGCGCGTTCCGCGGTCTCCGTCATGAAGAGTTCGCTTACCACGAGGAACGGTATCGCTTCGAGCGCCGCGTGCACCGCAGCCGGATCGGGCGCGTTGCGCGCGGGATTCGCGGCGAATACCGACAGCACCGCGAGCCCGCCGTTGCGTGCCCGGTCGAGCATCGCAAACGTGTCGAGGCCGCCCGCAGCGGGAAGCAGACCCATCGCCTCCGCCCCGCGCGCGTTGGCCTGTTCGCTCGCAATGTACGTTGCCAGTTCGGGAGAATCGGCGAAGGCTTGCGCGTAGCTGCTACCGATCGTGAGATCGATTCCGTCCCAGACGAGCGCGACGCGCCTGGACTCCCCGGCCGACGCGCGAGCGGCGGCCGCATCCTGCTGCGTGACGAGCTTCGCGCCGCGACGAACGGCTTTTTGGATGCGCAGCCAAAGGACGGGCGCGCGCTGCACGAGTGCCGCTCCAGCGACGACGATCGCATCGGCGCGATCGATCGCATCGAGCGTTCCCGCGCGCGATCCCGGCGTCGCTTGGCGCTGCATGGCAGACCGCCAGTCGAGATTCTTGACGCCGAGCGCACCGAAGACGCGCGCGACCAGGTAGGCTTCTTCGTTGGTCAGCCGGCCGCCGCCGATCACGCCGACGCTCTCCGCGCCGTGCGCGGCAATCGCCCCTCGAATTGCCTTCGCCCAGAGAATGAACGCATCGTCCCAGCCGATCTGCGTCCAACCGCCGTCTTTGCGGTAGAGCGGTTGCTTAAGACGCTCGGGCGATTCGTAAAAGCCGATGTTGTACCGCCCGCGATCGCAGAGCCAGCCGTCGGAGATCGGATCATCTTCGACGAGCATCGTTCTTCGAAGCTGCCCGTAGCGAACGTCGGCAAACTGCTGACAGCCGACCGAGCACTGCGTGCAGGTGGTCTTCGTCCGCTCGAGATCCCACGGCCGCGATTTGAACCGGTACGTCTTCGAGGTCAGGGCGCCGACCGGACAGATCTCGGTGACGTTTCCGGTAAAGAGGTGGTGGTACGGCTGTCCCGTCGCGGTTGCGATGATGTCGTGGGCGCCGCGATCTTTGACGATCAGCTGTCGCTCGTTGGCGATAATGTCGTCGAAGCGGACGCAGCGCTGACAGACGATGCAGCGCTCCTCGTCGAGAACGATCGTCGGGCCCAAATCGACGGCCTTCGGCTTGGAGAGCTTCGGATCGGCGACGTCGGAGGTGCCGCGCCCGTAGGCCATCGCGTAATCTTGCAGATCGCACTCGCCGCCCTTATCGCAGATCGGGCAGTCCAAAGGGTGATTGACGAGAAACAGCTCGAGCACGGTCGCGCGAGCGGCCTCGACTTTCTCGCCTTGCGTGCGAACGACCATGCCGTCGGTGGCGACCGTATTGCACGCAATCTGCAGCTTGGGCATCCCTTCGATCTCGACCATGCAGATTCGGCAGAGTCCGGCCGGCCCGAGCTTCGTGTGATAGCAGTAGATCGGGATCTCTTGCTTGATCTGTTTGGCGGCCTCGACCAGGAGCGTTCCTTTCGGAACCGTGACGGGCATGCCGTCGATCGTCAGCGTCACCATCTGCACGTTCGATTCCACCGAAGCGCTCATGCCGGCTGCACCGCCATCCCCGGAATCCGCGACGCGAACTGATCCGGAAAACGCATCATGACCGACTTGAGAAACGGTTCGATCGAGTCGCCGAGCGGGCACAGGTTCAAGCCGGTTATCGAGCGCGAGATGCGCAGCAGCATCTCGTAGTCGCCGGGAACGCCTTGCCCATGCACCAGGCGGTTCAGGACGCGTTCCATCCAACTCCCGCCCTCGCGGCACGGCGTGCATTGGCCGCACGATTCGTGCTTGAAGAATCGCACGAGGTTGTGCGCCGCCTCCACGAAATCGGTGGTGTCGTCGAAGACGACGATCGCACCGGAGCCGAGCATCGAGCCCGCTTTCGCCAGACTCTCGTAATCGTACGGCCAGTCGAGATGCTCCTCGAACACACAGGCCGACGATCCGCCGCCCGGCTGAATCGCCGTAAGCTTTCGGCCGGGGCGCAGGCCGCCCGCGATCTCGATGATCTCGCGCAGCGTCGTGCCCAGCGCGATCTCGTAGTTGCCGGGACGCGTGACGTGACCGGAGACCGAAACGACCTTATATCCTTTGCTCCGCTCGGTCCCGACGGCGGCAAACCACTGCGCACCGCGCTCGAGAATCGGAACGAGATAGGCTAGCGTTTCGACGTTGTTGACCACCGTCGGCGCGCCGTAGAGACCTTCGACGGCAGGGAACGGCGGCTTCAGACGCGGCTCGCCGCGCTTGCCTTCGAGCGAGTTGAGCAGTGCCGTCTCTTCGCCGCAAATGTACGCGCCGGCACCGCGATGCACGGTTATCTCGAGGTCGAAGCCGCTGCCGAAGATGTTCTTGCCGACGTAACCGGCACGCTTCGCCTCTTCGAGCGCCGCACAAAAGATATCGTAGCCGCGCTTGAACTCGCCGCGGATGTAGATGAAGGCGTGATGCGAGGCGATCGCATAGGCGCCGATCAGCATTCCTTCGATCACCTGGTGCGGCGTCTCTTCGAGCAGCATGTGATCTTTGAACGTGCCCGGCTCGGCCTCGTCGCAGTTGCAGACGAGATAACGCAGCTGCTTGTCCTTGGGCAGAAACGACCACTTTCTGCCGGTCGGGAAGCCTGCACCGCCGCGCCCCCGCAGCCCCGACTTCTCGGCAAGATCGAGGACGTCTACGGGCGCAAGTTCGCGTACGGCGCGCTCCCACTGCTTGTATCCGCCGCGCTGCCGATAGACCTCGATGCTGCGCAAATTTACTTCGCCGATCCCGGCGGTGAGAACCTTAGTGACCGGCACGACCGCTCTGCTCCTGGCTCGCCTCAACGACGGCGCGCGAATCGACGACGGCGCGCTCGGTCGTCTTCGTGAAAAATTCGACGTTGCGGTTGATGATGTGATCGAGCATGATGATCCCGCTCTGATCGCCGACGCCGCCGGCATTGTTCGGCCGTTCGACGCCGATCGCGCCCGGCGACTTCTTTCCGCGCGAGATCTGATCGTCTTGGGGAATCTCCCACGTCGACCCCGGCGCATCGGTTCGCGCCATCGGCGCGGTTGCATACGTGCCGGCACGCATAGCCTCGAGCATCTCGTCGATTCGCTGCGGCGTCAGGTCGTAGACGAACTCGAGATTCACCTGCATGCAGCTCGCCCGGTCGCAGGCCGCCAGACACTCGACCTCTTCGTAGGAGAAGACTCCGTCCGGCGTCGTCTGCAGATGTCCCACGCCGAGCTTCTCGCGAAAATACGCCATCATGTTTTCGGCCCCGTTGATCGAACAGGCCAGACCGCGGCAGATCTGCAGCATGTACCGCCCAATCGGACGCCGGTAGAACAGCGTGTAAAACGAAACGGTTCCCTCGACCTCTGCCGGCGTCACGTCGAGCATCTCGGCCACGGCGCCCATCGCATCGGCGCTCACGTATCCCTCGTGCTGCTGGAAGAGATGCACGATCGGCAGCAGCGCGGAACGCTTGCTCTCGTACTGCGCGATGAGGTCGTTGCACTCAGGACGCAGCCGCTCGAGCAACGCGGGGAAGTTCTTTTCTTGCTCGGTCATCGGGGAACGCCTCGGTAGGGCGTGCGCGACATGACGCCTCGAAGCCGCTCGTCGCTCCGCATCCGGCTCCGCTCCTGCTGCTCGGCCTCCTCGCTCCGCCATCCGTGGCCGGAGCCTGTCCTGAGCGAGCGCAGCGAGTCGAAGGGCTCGTCGGTCCGAGCCTTCTCGGCATCACGTCGCGCACGCCCTACCTGCTCAACCGATGTCCCGATTCGCCGCACACTTTCCCGCGTTGCTCTCGCTTGCGAAAACGGTGTGTAATTAATTTTAAAGTCGATCGATGAGTCCGTAGCGAGGGCGGGGGATGGGGTGATGAGGGGCGTGTGAAGGGAGGAGCGGAGGCAGGATGCCGGGAGCGACGACGAGGCGAGCAGCTTTTCCACAGGATGTGGAAAAGCGAGCGTCCCCGCATCACCCCATCGCCCGACCTCGCCGCCAAAGCTCACCGGTCGACCTCCCCGAAGACGGGATCGAGTGAGCCGATCATGACGACGAGGTCGGCGATCAAGTTGCCCGGCGCGATGCCCTTGAGTGCCTGCAGGTTGTACAGGCTCGGCGGCCTCGTACGTATGCGATAGGGCCGGTTCTCGCCGTTGCTTACGATATAGTAGCCGAGCTCGCCGCGAGGCGACTCGACGGAGTGATAAACGTCGCCGGGGGGAACGCGAAAGCCCTCGCTGATCAGCTTGAAATGGTGGATCAACGCCTCCATGGAGAGCGCGATCGTCTCTTTCGGCGGCAGTGCCACCTTCGGATCGTCGATCATCACCGGCCCTGGAGTATCGAGGCGTTTGCGAGCCTGCGCGATGATGCGCATCGACTCTTCCATCTCGTCGAGCCGCACCAGGAAGCGCGCATACGCGTCGCCTTGCGTGCGCGTGGGAATGTCGAAATCGTAGCCCTCGTAGCCGGTATACGGAAAGGCCTTGCGGACGTCGTAGGCGATCCCGCACGCCCGAAGGCTCGGCCCGGTCACGTTCCACTGCAAAGCCTCCTCGGGCGTCAGCATGCCGACGTCGATCGTCCGATCCTGGAAGATCGGATTGGCCTGCAACAGTCCGCGAAGTTCGCGCAAGCGTCCGGGGAACTTCTCGATCAGCGCGTCGAGGTTGGCGATGTAGCCGTCGGGCAGATCGCCGTTGAGACCACCGACGCGGATGTAGTTCGGGTGCATCCGCGCGCCGCCGGCAGCCTCCTGGAGATCCAGGATGTTCTCGCGCAAATCGAAGCAGTAAAAGAAGACCGAGATCGCACCGAGGTCGATGCCGTGCGTCCCCAGCCAAACGCAGTGCGAGGCGATCCGCGTCAGCTCGCCCTGAAGCACCCGAACGACCTGCGCGCGCGGCGGAATGCGGTCGGTGAGACCGAGCAGCTTCTCGACGGCGAGGGCATAGCAGAGCGCGTTCGAAGACGGAGCGAGATAGTCCATCCGCTCGATGACCGTCTGCGCCTGCGTCCAGAAGAGGCCTTCGGCGCTCTTCTCGATTCCGGTGTGGAGATAACCGATCTCCGGATCGGCCTTAACGACGTTCTCGCTGTCGATCTCGAGCACGATTTGCAGAACTCCGTGCGTCGACGGGTGCTGCGGACCCATCGAGAGCACCATCGTGTTGCCGGTTTGGCTGACGATGTCGGGCACGGGCATCACGGGCGAGCTCACGAGGATTGGCCCTCGCTCTCCGCGGCGTTGCCCGCGCGGGCTCGCTTCACTTGTTCTTGCAACGCTTCGAGCGTACGTCCCGAAGGCGGGGTGCCGGCTACGACGTTCGTCTTGTTTGCAAAAGCCGGACGGGGAGCGCGCTCGCGCGCCGGGCCGCGCATCGGGTAGTCCTTGCGCAGCGGGTGACCCTCCCAATCGACCGGCATTTGAATCCGGCGCAGATCCGGATGGCCCTCGAAAACGATGCCGAACAGATCGTAGACTTCCCGCTCGGCCCAATCGGCCGACTTCCACAGCCCGCAGGCCGTCGGCAGTTCTTGCCCTTCGTCGATGCCGCAGAGAATGCGCACGCGCTTGGGTTTACCGACCTCCGCGCTGCTTGCCGGTTTGGGCGCAAGCTGCAGAAGGTGATAGACGACGTCGAAGCGTGGGCCTCGGCCGAGATAATCCACCGCACCGAGATCGAGTAGCATCGTAAAGCCTTCGGCTTTGAGCGCTGCGAGCCGCGCCGCCAACTCGGAAGGCGCGCACCGCTCGATGACGGCGTCGTCGATCGGCGGGCGCAGACTCGGCGGGTCGATCGCGGCACCCGCGATCGGCGGGGTTTGAGTGCTAGGCATCGTCCGTTCTCTGAGTCTTAGTCGTTAGGCTCGCGCCAGAATGCCGCCACGGCCGCCCTCACGGATCTGCTGCTGAATCAGGTTGACCGCGTAGAGCAGCCCGTCGGGAGTCGGCGGGCAGCCCGGAACGTAGACGTCGACCGGAATGATCGTATCGACGCCTTGAATGATTGCGTAGTTATCGAAGATGCCGCCCGAACTCGCGCAGGCTCCCATCGAGATCACCCACTTCGGATCGGCCATCTGATCGTAAAGGCGTTTGACGACGGGACCCATCTTCTGCGCGACTCGCCCCGAGACGATCATCAGATCGGCCTGGCGCGGGGAACTGCGGAAAACCTCCGAGCCCAGTCGCGCGATATCGTATTCCGAAGACGTTACGGTCATCATCTCGATCGCACAGCAAGCCAGGCCCATCGTCAGCGGCCAGACCGACGAGCTCTGCGCCCAGCGCGCGACGTCATCGACCCGCGCGAGCATAAACTGACCGGGGCTGACTGTCATGAAGCAGTTATCGCCACACGAATCCGCCTTTCTTCCACACGTAGGCATAGCCGATCGCGAGGACCACGATAAAGACGATCATCTCGAGCAATCCGAAGACGCGCAATGCGTGCATCTGCACGGCCCAAGGATAGAACGAAGCCGCCTCGACGTCAAAGATTACGAATAGCATCGCGATCAAATAAAACCGTACCGGGAAACGCCCGGCAACCGGCGAGGTCGGTTCGACGCCGCACTCGTAGGCTTCGCGCTTGTGAGCGTTCGGCTTGGCGCGCCCAAGCAAGCCCGGCAAGACGCTAAAAAATAGTGCGGCCCCCACCGCGACGCAGAGGTAGATTGCAACCGGTCCGTAGGGATTCATCTCGCTCAAAGCTTTGTGCAAATCGCGGGCCATACCTGTCCTGGGGGGGGACACCATGCGCTTCTAAACGTACACTTGCTCATGCGGTACGCCGTCCTCGGATTGCTCATCCTCTTCTCGCTCGGAGACGGATGCTCGCCACCGCCAAATGTCGTAGGCGTGCAAGATTACGGACGCGTCACCGGGCGCGTGCTCGACGCGATGACGAACCGGCCGATCGCAAACGCACTGGTCTCGGTAGGCTCCGTCTACACGGCCCGAGCCGATGCAACCGGTGCGTTCGACCTCCGCTCCGTAGCCGGCGACCAAACCGTCACTGCCCGGGCGCCCGGCTTCGGCACGGCGACCGCGGATACGACGATCCCCAAAAACGCGACCGTCTCGATCGGATACATCCGCTTGGTTGCATTGACGGCGCCCGTCGGCCAGCCGACCCTTCAGCCGCCGCCGATTCCGACGCCCGCGCCGACCGCGACCCCCTCCGCCGCCGCGAAGCCCTCGGCCTCGCCGGCTCCGGCCGGGAGTGCCGCACCGCCTTCAGCCGCGCCGCCTTCAGCCGCGCCGGCATCGGCCACGCCGAACGCGAGCGGCTCTACGGAACCTCTCTAGAGAGGTTCGCAATCGATCGGCTTGCCGATTGCGCGAAGGTCGACGGCGCAGCCGGCGACCACCAAATAGACGTGAGCCGCACGCCTCGCGAGCCGCTGGACCATTCGTCCCATCGCATCGCGCGATAATCGCCCGGTCGCGACGACCGGCACGACGTCCCACCCGATCTGCTCGCTGACCGCGACGATCGAGGCGCGAGACGAGAGCATCGCGTCGACGAACGCGGCCGCCTCCTCGTCGAGCGCCGTCGCAAAGACGTTATAGTCGATCTCGAGGAGATCGATGCGCGCGGCGACGCGCGTCTCCAGCCACGTGCCGAGCGAATCTACCAGCAGGCATGCCGTCGCCGGGGCATCCCGGAAGAGCGCGAGCTGCGCCTCGGGCGCCAGCGGAGCGGTCTCGACCGTGCGCCACGACGCCGGCCGATCTCGCACGTGCCGCATGAGCCGGGCGCGCCACTCGATATCTTCGGGCGCTCCGGCTGCAGTGGCGACGTACGTTACGTCGCACCCGCTGTCCAATGCGAGGCGCACCGCGAACGCGCTTTTCCCCGAACTCACCGGGCCCGTGACGAAAGTGACGGCCATTGCTCGGAGCGGTCTTCGCCACACGACCCGGAGCGGCTTGCCGCCCGCCGGCGCCGAACTGCGCCCGTCAATGGCGATCAACGTCCTCAGCGTCGCGGCCGGCATCGTCCTGGTGGCACTGACCCTCAACGATATCTTTCAATCGGTCGTCGTTCCGCGCGCTACCGGACGGCGCTTTCGGATCAGCTTCTACGTCTGGCGCACCGCGTGGCGGATATGGCCCACGGTTTCGTGGCAACTCTATCCGAACGACGGCGATCGCCGTGAAGATCTCTTGGCGCTCTTCGCACCCTTCATGCTGCTCGGACTCGTCGGACTCTGGGTCGCGCTGCTCATCTTTGGGTTCGGGCTGATGTTTTGGGGTTTGCGCGCCGGATTGAGCTCTTCCAACGTATCCTTTGCAACCGCGCTCTACTTTTCGGGAACCTCGGTCCTAACGATCGGCTTCGGTGACGTCGTCGGACGGGCGGGAGGGACGCGACTCGTTTCGGTGCTGGCGGGACTCGGGGGGCTTTCGCTGCTCTCGATCAACACGGCGTATTTGTTCGCGATCTTCGGTTCGTTTCAGCAGCGCGAGACCTTCGTCGTCACGGTCGCCGCACGCGCCGGCGCGCCGCCGAGCGGCGTCAACTTGCTGGCGATCGCGGGATACTCGCTGACCCGCGACGATCTGCCGGCATTGATGATCGACGCGCAGCGCTGGTCGGCTCAGTTGATGGAGAGCCATCTCGCCTATCCCGTGCTGGCCTTCTTCCGCTCGAGCCACGACGATCAGTCGTGGGTCGGTACGCTCGGCACGCTGCTCGACGCGGCGACGCTGCTAATGACGACCGTCGAGGGCGCAAAGGACGGCCAAGCGCGCATTTTTTACAACGTTGGACGCCACGCGACTCGCGATCTCTCGCACTATTTTCGATTCGGCGATGCCGACCAAACGGTCGGCATCGAACGTGCCGAATTCGATCAGGCCTGCGATCGCCTCGTTGCCGCAGGCTACACGGTCGGCGACCGCAACGAAGCGTGGCTTCGCTTCGGCGAGCTCCGTTCGGCGTATGCATCAAATCTCAACGAGCTGGCACGCTTCTTCATGATTCCGCCGATCGCATGGATCGGCGATCGATCGAAGATCACGCTCTCGGCGCATTGATCGTCGCAAGGCGCCCCCGGATCGCGGCCCGCAGCGCCG
This sequence comes from Candidatus Cybelea sp., assembly GCA_049285915.1. Taxonomy (GTDB): domain Bacteria; phylum Vulcanimicrobiota; class Vulcanimicrobiia; order Vulcanimicrobiales; family Vulcanimicrobiaceae; genus Cybelea. The sequence goes on from JBAQAW010000111.1 coordinate 52,865, forward strand.
GCAGCCCTTCCTTCGTCCGCGCGCTGACGTAGATTGCGTCTTGCTCCGCGGCCTCGGGCACCATCCGGTCCGATTTATTGAAGATCATCAGACGCGGAGCCCCGTCGAGCTCGAGTTCGCTAAGAATCGCCTCGACGGCGCCGCGCTGTCGCTCCCATTGAGGGTTGCTCGCATCGAGAACGTGCAGCAGCAGATCGGCTTCTCTCAGTTCCTCGAGGGTTGCACGAAACGCGGCCACGAGATCCTTCGGGAGGTTCGTGATAAAGCCGACTGTATCGGCCAGCCGGACGTAGTCGTTCGTTGCGAGAAAGGCGCGGCGAATCGTCGGATCGAGCGTTGCGAACGGCTGGTCGGCGACGAGCGCGTCGCCGTGGGTCATCGCGTTGAGCAGCGAGGATTTGCCGACGTTCGTGTATCCTACCAGGGCGACGAGCGGTTCGCGATGCGACCTGCTGCGGCGCAGCGTGCGCTGACGGGCGATCCCGCGAAGCCCCTCGCTCAGCGTCGAGATGCGCTGGCCGATGCGGCGCCGGTCGACCTCGAGCTTCGTCTCGCCGGGCCCTCTCGTGCCGATGCCGCCTCCCAAACGCGAAAGATCTGCGCCGATGCCGATCAGATTCGACTGACGGTAGCGCAGCTGGGCGAGTTCGACCTGCAGCTTGCCCTCGCGGCTTCGCGCATGGCGCGCGAAGACGTCTAGAATGAGCATCGTCCGGTCGACGATCGGCACCGGTACGACTCGTTCGAGATTCTTGCGCTGACGCGGACGCAGATCGTTGAGCACCAGGAGGAGTTCCGCACCGTCGTCGCGCGCTCGCTCGCCTATTTCGATCGCTTTGCCGCTTCCAACGAGGCTCGCGGGGTCGACGCTCTCACGACGCTGGACGATTCGGTCGAGGATCGTTGCGCCCGCAGCTTGCGCCAAAGCCTCGAATTCGTCGAGCTCGGCTTCGAGCGACTCCCGGAGCGCGCGGGTCTCCACGGCGACGACGAGCGCGCGCTGCATCAATGCTCGGGGCGCCCGGCGATCGGCTCCAAGCGCGCGATCAGCCAGCGAATAGCCTCGTTGTACTGCGGTCCCGGACGTTCTAAAAGATCGGGTTGCGCTTCATAGACGCGGCCCAAGCGTACCGCGCGCAGACTGCGCCAGGGCTGCCGGTCGAGCGACGAATCGAGTCTGGCAATTCGATCGGCGATCAGTACGTCGGGCTGGTTCACCACGAGCGTCTCCGCGCTGTACTGCGCGTAGGGCGTTTTCAGCTGCGCGGCGTTTCGGCCGCCGGCAATCGCGACCAGTCTCGAAATGTACGACGACGTGCCCGCGGTCCAAATTGGAGCGGCCTGCAAAACGACGAAGACGCGCGGATGCCATGAGAAGCGTCGCGCGCGTTGCGCGAGCGCCGCAGTCTCGCGCTGCAAGCGTGAAACCACGATCCTCGCCTCTTCGGCGTGGCCCGTGAGCGCGCCGATCGTTAGGAGGTTCGAAAAGATCTCCTCGTAGCCGTCGTCCGATAAGAGCACGACCCGCAAGCCTGCTCGACGCAAGGGCTCGACGAGCCGCGACTGCGAGGGGATCCCAAGGACGAGCGCGGGGCGCAGAGCCACGATCGCCTCGGTGTCGACGCTGCTCGCGTCGGAGACTCGCGGCAGCACCGCGGCGCGAGGATCGTCGGTAAAGGCCGAGACGGCGGCGAGCCGGCCGCCTGCGCCAAGCGCGTAGACGTCGTCGGCAAAGGACGGCACCAGCGTGACGATCCCCCCGCCGGCAGCCGGCTTCGCGCCGGCGCACGCGGCAAGCAGCGCCACGAGGAAAAGGGTAGACGCACGGAACTGCACAATTGGCCATTCTACGTTTTGCGCGGGAAGCCGGTGAGAAGCCGGCACGGTCGCGCCACTGTAAGCGGGGAGCCGCCCGAAGTCACTGTCCGGCAACGGATGGGAAGGCTCGGGCACCGGCGACGATCCGCGAGTCAGGATACCGTCGCAAAACATTCGAGCACGTCCACCTCGCGTCAGGGAAAGGATTGCGATGTTTCCATTGATCGCCGCGCTGATCGCGGCTGTTGCGTCCCCGTCACCATCACCTTCACCCTCTTCGGGCCCGTCCGCCGTACCCGAGATCGCGCACGTCGTCACGAGCGATCGTGGAGTCGAATCCGCGCAGCGTACGGCTCGCACGACGTACGTCGTGACCAATTCCCAGATCGCCGAACAGGGCGCCCGCACCGTCGCCGACGCGATCGCTTCGGTTCCCGGCGTCGATATCGTGCGCTATGGCGGCTTCGGCGCCGTGGCCAGCCTCGGAATTCGCGGCAGTTCGTCGGAGCAGGTTCTCGTGCTGGTCGACGGCTTGCCGACGGCCGGCGGTCAGATCGACGACGTCGACCTCGAGCAAATGCCGACCAGCGGAATCGATCGCATCGAGGTCGTCGAGGGCGGCGGCTCGACGCTCTACGGCTCCGGCTCGATCGGCGGCATCGTCAACATCATTACGGCGCCCGTACCGAACGACGTCAAGGCTACCGTTGCGACCGGCTCGTTTAGCGAGCAAAGCTATCAGCTTCAATCACCCTACTTCTCCTTTCAGCGAACGTACGCGACCAACGACTATTCCCTGGAGAACGCGCCGAATCGGCAAAATTCCCAGGCGGGACTGACCGGCTTCGGCGCGCGCTACCAGCACACGGTAGGAGCGGTCGAGCTCACGTTGAGCGGCAATCTCGCGGACTCGCTGGTCGGAACGCCGGGACAGCTCGGCTTCTTCTCTCCGACGAGCGAGCAGTCCAGTATCAATCGCAACCTGCAGCTCCAAGCGCAGATGCACGGCCAACGCTCCGTTGCATCACTGCAGCTCGGAGCCTCTTCAGCCGATCTTTCGTACACGTGCAACACACCCGTCGACTCGAACTGCCCTAACTCGTTTTATCCCACGCCGAGCCCCGGCTCGTCGTCGAATCCGCCGTACGCGCAGATGCTCTACGATCAGCATTCGATGGCGAGTCTTCGAGACGTCGTCGGCGACGCGCGCCAGCGCCTCGTGTACGGCATCGACCTGATGCGGGGCGACGCGCGCGTGGACGGGGGCACCGGAGGCGGCTCTCCCTCGGCCGCCGATAATGCACCCGTCTTCGACGCATACGCGCAGACGGCGGCCTACATGCAGTCGCAGTGGTTTGCCGCCAATGGAGACCAGATTTATGCCGGCCTGCGCGGGGAGCGCGACGGCGGCTTGGGCGGGGCGTACTCGCCCTCGATCGGCGGCATCGTTCACCTGGCCGGCCCATTGCAGCTGCGCTTGAACGCTGCGACCGCTTTTCGCGCTCCAACGGCCGAGGAGCTCTACTATCCCGGTTTTTCGAATCCGAATCTCGCGCCCGAACGAACGCGAGTCGGTGACGCGACGCTCGTCGACCCGGCACTCTGGGGCGGCGTCAGCCTCGGCTGGTTTACGACGAGCGGATCGAACCTGATCGTTTCACCTCCTCCGTTCTACATTCCCGAGAACGTCGGACGCGCGTCGATTCAGGGCATCACGCTCGTCGCCCAGACGCCGCCGTTGCACGGCCTCGTCGCAAACGTCGGGGTCACAAACCTTTATCGCGCGCAGGATCTCGATACGCAGACGCGTCTGCCGGGGCGCGGACCAGTCTTTGCGGTAACGGCAGGGCTGCGATATCGCGCGCTCGCCGCGAGCCGCTTCGACGGCTTTGCAATCGAAGCGCGAACGCAAGGGCCGCAGGAGGCGCCGGATCCGTTTCTATCGCCCGCATACGCCGCGTACGAACCGTCGACATTCACGCAGGTCGACGCGTACGCCGGCTATCGTTTGAGCCCGCTGCTGCTCGTCGCGCTTCGCGCCTACAACCTCGGAAACGACCGCTATGCGCTCTACGCGGGATATCCGATGCCGGGACGCTCCTTCAGCCTCGAGCTTCGTACCCGGTGAAAGCCGCCGCGCTGGTGCTCCTGCCGCTCGTGGCGGCCGCGCTCAGCCTTCTCGTCGGAGCAGCCCAGCTCGAGCCCAGCGCGGTAGCCTTCACGCTCCTTCATCCCGGCACGCCGGGAACGCTGCACACGATCGTTTGGCAACTTCGACTGCCCCGCGTCTGCATCGCCGCAACGGTGGGCGCATCGCTTGCGCTCTGCGGCGCGCTCTTGCAGGGCATGCTGCGCAATCCGCTCGTCGATCCGTACCTCACCGGCGTTAGCGCCGCGGCTGCGGCGGCGATTGCGGTCTCGATCGTCGCCGGCGTCTCCGCGGCCGCGTCGCCCGCGATCGGCTTTGTCGCAGGCTTGGCTGCAGCGTTGCTGGTCGCCGCGTTGGCGCGGCGCGGAGACGGCATCGACTCCAACCGGCTGATACTCGCGGGCGTTTCGCTCTCGACGCTCTTCGCCGCGATCGTAACGCTCGCGGTCGTGCGCGCGCAATCGACCGAGTACGCGAGCACCGTCGTCGCTTGGCTTGCCGGTTCGATGGCGGGGCGCGGCTGGCCGGACCTCGCAGCGGCCGCGCCATAC
>JBAQAW010000112.1:0-2561 GCA_049285915.1 Candidatus Cybelea sp.
GCGGCGCCGGTGGGCCGAGGCCGCCCGTAGTAGAGCTTCGCATCGTCGACGAGTTTGCCGACGTCTGCGCCGATGCGATCGAAGAAGGCGGCCGTAACGGGATCGTGCGTCGCGTCGAAACTCGAGCCGACCGAGGGCGCGAAGAAAAAGACGTTGCGCACCGCTTGTTGCGCGCGCTCGACCTGCAAGTCGCTGCGCGAGGCGATCGTCGCCGCAACCTCCGCTTGGTCGGTACGCTCCGGCAACGAGCCCGGATCGGGCGGCGGCGGCAGAAAGAGCACGAGATCGAGTTGTCCCGGATGCAGGTAATAAAATTCGGCCTCGACGGCGAGGGCGCGCGCGCCGCAGAGCGCCGCGACGACCAGCAGCGCCGCGGCTGCCAGCCGGCGAGGGATCATCCGTGCTGGCGCTGCAGCGGAAACGGCAGCACGTCGCGGATCGAGCGTTGGTTCGTCAGCAACATGATCAGACGGTCGACGCCGATGCCGATGCCGGCGGTCGGCGGCATCCCGTATTCCAGCGCGCGCACGAAATCCCAATCGGGTTCGGGCACATCTTCGTCGCCCGCCGCGCGCTCGCCAATTTGCGCCTCGAAGCGAGCCCGCTGATCGTCAGGATCGTTGAGCTCGCTAAAGGCGTTGGATATCTCCATGTGCGCGCAGAACAACTCGTAGCGGTCGGTGATCTCGGGATCGCCTTGCCGGCGCTTGGCCAGCGGCGAGAGCACCACCGGGTAGCCGGTAACGAAGGTCGGCGCGGTCAGATTCGGCTCGACGACCCGCTCGAAGATCTTGTCGAGCGCGTGCGCGTGCGTCGGCGAGCGCGGCAGCCCGAGCTCGTGGATGATTCCGAGCGCGCCGCCGGCGTCGAGTAGACGGTCGCGCCCGTACTCGCCCCGGCTATACTGCGCCATCGCGTCGAGATACTCGATCCGCGCGAACGGCCGCGCGAACGAGATCGTCGCATCTCCGTGGCGCAACTCCGTATCGCCATCGGTAGCGATGCCCACCAGATGGGCGATCAGCGCCTCGTTGAACTCCATCATGTCCCAGACGTCCCAGTACGCGGCGTAGAGCTCGAGCATCGTGAACTCGGGATTGTGCGTCGTATCGATGCCTTCGTTGCGGAAGATGCGCCCGATCTCGTAGACTCGCTCGAGGCCGCCGACGATCAAGCGCTTGAGGTTCAGCTCGGTCGCGATGCGCAGCTGCATGATCCGGTCGAGCGCGTTGCAGTGCGTCACGAAGGGCCGCGCGGCCGCGCCGCCCGCGACGTGCAGCAGCGTGGGCGTCTCGACCTCGTAAAAGCCGCGATCGTCGATGAAGCGGCGCATCTCGGCGATCAAGCGGCTGCGCATGATCAGCGTGTCGCGAGCCTCGGGGTTGACGATGAGGTCGACGTACCGCTGGCGATAGCGCTTCTCGACGTCGACCAGGCCGTGCCACTTGTCAGGCAGCGGCATCAGCGCTTTGGCGATCGTTGTAAAACTCGTGACGTGCAGCGTCGGCTCGCCCATCTTCGAGCGAAACATGAAGCCGCGGACCCAGACCATGTCGCCGCGATCGAGGTCGGCTAAATCGGCGAAGGCGTCGCCGCCGATCTCTTGTTTTCGTGCGTAGATCTGCAGCTTGCCGGTCCGGTCGGCCAGATCGGCAAAGACCGTCTTGCCCATCGTGCGCTTCGAGAGCAGACGTCCGGCTAAGCTCCACGCCTCCGCCGACGCATCTTGCCCTGGAACCAAAAAATTGTAACGGGACAGCAGCTCGTCGGCGGTCGCGTCGACCTCACAGCGCCGCTGCTCGAAGGGATCCCGCCCGCGAGAACGCAGAGCGGCCAGATTTTCACGTCTGGCCGCTGCGAGTGCTGCTTCGGTCTTCCCGAGGTCCTCCAACTACGACGCTTTCTTCGCGGCCTTCTTGGGTGAGTTGCTCTTGATCGACTCGATCTTATATTTGGCAAGGCCGCGCGGCGTCACGACGTCGACGACGGTGCCCTTCTTGTGCCCCATCAAAGCTCGCCCGAGTGGAGACTCGTTGGAGATGCGTTGATTCGACGGATCGGCCTCGGCCGAACCAACAATCGAAAACTCGTACGCGTCGTTCTTCTTCATATCGCGTACCTTGACGATCGCGCCGAGATGGACCTCATCGGCGGCGTACTCCGATTCGTCGATGATGCGGGCGTTACGGATCATCGCCTCGAGCTTGAGGATCCGCCCTTCAATGAAGGCCTGCTCTTGCTTCGCATCTTCGTACTCGGCGTTTTCGCTCAGGTCGCCGTACTCTTTGGCCTGGCGGATGCGGTCGTTGACCTCGCGGCGGTGGACGCTCTTGAGCTCGTCGAGCTCCTGTTCCAGCTTCGTCAGACCCTCGGCGGTCAGGACGATCTCTTTGTCGTTCAACTAATTCTCGACCTCACGTGGGCGTGGTCGGCGCCCAACAGCTAATGATGCGCCTTGCGAACGCTGGCGCCGATTGTTCTCAACGCTCAGCGGGAACGCCTCCCTATACCCGGGCTCCGCCTCCTTCTAACCCGTTTCAAAGGTTCCCGAGCTCGACGAC
>JBAQAW010000113.1:0-16622 GCA_049285915.1 Candidatus Cybelea sp.
GCAATCGATCGTCAAGCGTCAGGTTCCGCCTACCTCGGCGACGGCGTCCGCCTCGCCCGGGCCGCAGACCGGACTCCCCGGGCGGCCCGGCGTTGCGCCGCGGCCGGGTGAGGTTCTTCCAGGGCAGGGGGGTAAAGGCGCCGTGCCGCCACGTGGAGCGGCGACGCCTCGACCGATGCCGCCGCCTCGAAGGCCGGCGGGCAACGGTCCATTCCGCCCGATAACCCCTGGCTCGCGCCCGGGAGTAAACCGCCCCGGCGCCGCCCCCTCTTCCGAGGCCCCGGCGCCCTCGAGCGGTGCGCGCCCCGGCGATCGTTCTCGCATTCACGAGGACAAGGCCGCGGCAAAGAAGGATCGCGAGAAAGAGCTGCTGCTCGAAAAGGAACGGCAGCGCAAGAAGAAGGGAGAGTCGGCCGCCAGCGCACCGGCGCGGGCGCTCGAAACCATCGAGATCCCGGACCTGCTCACGGTGCAGGAACTGGCGACCTCGATGATCGTTCCCGCGCGCGACGTGATCACCGAGCTGATCAAGATCGGGACGATGGCGACGATCAATCAGAACATTTCGAGCGACGTTGCGACGCAGATCGCAAAACGATTCGGGTTCAACGCGGTCGTCAAAGAGGCCGGCGAGGAAGTCACGGTCGAGCAGGAAGAGGACAAGCCGGAGATGCTGACGGCGCGTCCGCCGGTCGTCACGGTCCTCGGCCACGTCGACCACGGCAAGACGTCGCTGCTCGATAAGATCCGTCAAGCCAACGTCGCCGGCGGCGAGGCCGGCGGCATCACGCAAAAGATCGGTGCGTATACCGTCGAGCGAAACGATCGGAAGATCACGTTCGTCGATACGCCCGGCCATGAGGCGTTCACCGCGATGCGCGCGCGCGGTGCAAAGGTTACCGACGTCGCGATCCTGGTCGTAGCGGCCGACGACGGCGTCATGCCGCAGACGAAGGAAGCGATCGCGCACGTCAAGGCGGCGAACGTTCCGATCGTCGTGGCCATCAACAAGATGGACAAAGCGGAGGCACAACCCGACCGCGTCAAGCAGCAGTTGGCCGACGAGGGCCTGCAATCGGTCGACTGGGGCGGTGCCGTCGAAATGGTTCCCGTCTCGGCGCGAACCGGCGATGGGATCGACGGACTGCTCGACACCGTCCTGCTCGAAGCCGACATTCGCGAACTGAAGGCAAACAAGACCCGGCGTGCGACCGGCGTCGTGATCGAGTCGGCTCTCCATCGCGGCCGCGGTGCCGTGGCGACCGTTCTGGTGCAGAACGGCACGCTTCGCGTCGGTGACATCGTCGTCGCCGGCGGAACCTTCGGAAAAGTGCGCGCGCTCATCGACGACAAGGGCAAACAAGTCAAGAAGGCCGGTCCCTCGATTCCCGTCGAGGTGATGGGTCTCTCCGACGTGCCGTCCGCCGGCGACGTGCTCAGCGTCGTCAGCGACGAGCGCGTTGCGCGTGAGACGGCCGAGAAGCGGGCGACGCGGCGGCGCGACGTACGCATGGCGGCTGCCGGGTCGCAGCGCGTCTCCCTCGAGACGTTCATGTCGATGCCGGCCGAAGGTAAGAAGGTGCTCAATCTGATCATCAAAGCCGACGGTCAAGGCTCGCTCGAAGCGTTGCGGGCGCGCATGGAGTCGCTCTCGACCGAGGACGTCGAGATTCGCGTGATTCACGGCGGCGTCGGCGCCATCTCGCCCAACGACGTCAACCTGGCGAGCGCGTCGAACGCGGTGCTCATCGGGTTCAATATCCGGCCCGACGAAACGGCCCGGAGGCTTGCCGAGAACGAAGGCGTCGATCTGCGCTTCTATCAGGTGATCTACGAGATCGAGGACGATCTCAAGAAGGCGATGCGCGGCATGCTCACCCCAATCGAGCGCGAGGTCGTGCTCGGCCGCGCCGAAGTGCGGCAGGTCTTCAAGGTAAGCCGCGTCGGTACGATCGTCGGCTGCTACGTGAGCTCGGGTAAGATCACGCGCAATGCGAAGGCGCGCGTCATCCGCGACGCGGCCGTCGTCTTCGACGGCGAGATCGAGGGCCTGCGCCGTTTCAAGGACGACGTTCGCGAAGTTGCCGAGGGCTACGAATGCGGCATCCAGATCGCCAAGTTCCAAGACCTCAAAGAAGGCGACGTCATCGAAGCCTACGCGCTCGAGCACATTGCCGCGGAGCTCGTACGCGCGTGAAGGCACAGCGAATCGCCAGGATCGACCACGAGATCCAACGCATCGTCGGCATGCTGATCTCGCAGGAGCTGCAGGATCCGCGCCTCGCGTTCGTGACCGTGACGCGCGTCGAGGTCGCCGACGATCTGCGCCGCTGCAAGGTCTTTGTCTCCGTCATCGGCGACCGGCACCAAGCACGTCAGTCGCTCGACGCGCTCCAGCACGCCGCGCGCTTTCTGCGTGGCGAGCTCGGCCGCAAGATCGATCTGCGCTACACGCCCGAGCTCGTCTTCGTCGAAGATCGCTCGGCCGAGCGCGCGATCGAGCTGGCGAAGACGCTGCGTGCGGCCGTGGCGCAATCGACACCGGAGGAGAGCGAATGATCGAGAGTACGCCCCGCATTGCCTCGGTGGAAGAGGTCGTCGAGGAGCTGCGCAGCCGCAGCTCGTTCGTGATGGTCAGTCACGTCAAGCCCGACGGCGATACGCTCGGTGCGGGATTGGCGCTCGGCCTCGCCCTTCAGAAGCTTGGCAAACGCGTCTCTTACTTTCAGCAAGACAGCGTGCCACGCAACCTGCGCTTTATGCCGGGAGCGCAGTTGGTCGGCAACAAGCTCCCCGAGTCTTTGCCGCCCGATGCGCTCTACGTCTTTTGCGACATGAGCGACTGGCGGCGCGCGGGGGATCAGCTGCCGCCGGTATCGCGCGAGAATATGCTGGATATCGACCATCATCTCGGCAACATGCTCTTCGGAAAACTCAACTTCGTGCTCGAGAGCGAGTGCTCGACCGGCAGCGTCGTTCTGCGCATCCTGCGTGCATTGGGCGTAAGGCTCGACGGCGAGATCGCAACGTGCATCCTCGCAGCGATCATGACCGATACCGGCGGATTCATGCATTCGAATACGACGCCGGAGGTGCTCGACAGCGCCGCCGACCTGATGCGAGCCGGCGCGGACAAGGAGCGGATTACCCGCGAGATCTTCGCCAATAAGCGAGTGGCGGCGACGAAGCTCCTCGGCCGGATCATCGACGTGATGCGCTTCGAACATGACGGAAGGTACTGTTATTCGTACGTCGACGACGCAATGCTCGCGCAGACCGGCGCCGACGGAGAGGATACCGAAGACACGGTAAACGTGCTGCTCGGTCAGGAAGGCGTCGAGGTGGCCGCGCTCTTCAAGGCGATCGCCGGCGAAATCCGCGTCTCGTTGCGCTCCAACGGATGCCTCAACGTCCAGGCCGCGGCCGGTCGTCTGGGAGGCGGAGGCCACTTTCGCGCTTCCGGACTAACGCACACCGGCCCGCTCGGCGACGCGATCGAGAACGTCGAAGCGGCGCTGGTCGCCGAAGGTTTGTAGCGACACCCGTCCGTCGTTAGAGACGTGATCGGTTTCGTCAATCTCTTCAAGAGCGCGGGGCCGACGTCTGCACGCGCCGTCTCTCGCGTGCGCCGAATCTACGCGATCGCCGGCGGCGACCGTAAGATTGCCGCCGGGCATCTCGGAACGCTGGACCCGCAGGCTGCGGGAGTGCTCCCGGTCGCCATCGGAAAAGCGACGCGCTTGATTCCGCTGCTCGAAGATCAGCGCAAAGGATACGCGTTTACCCTCGTACTTGGGAGATCGACGACCACGCAAGATGCGGTGGGTGAGACGGTCACCGAAGGTGAGATCCCTGAAAACTGGCCGCAACTGCTGAGCAAAACGCTTCCCAGCTTTATCGGACGGATCGCGCAAACGCCGCCGATGTACTCTGCGGCGCACCATCAGGGACGACGCCTCTACGAGCTCGCGCGCGAAGGAAAGATCGTCGAACGCAAGGCCCGCAGCGTGACGATCTACGGTTTGACGTTGCTCGGTACCGAGGCCGGGAAGGGCGCGATTGCGCGGATGCGCGTAGCCTGCAGCGAAGGAACGTACGTTCGCACGCTCTGCCACGACCTCGGGAGCGCAATCGGCGTCCCCTCGCACATGGGCGCGCTCGTTCGCGAAGCCTCCGGTCCTTTCGTGCTTTACGAAGCGCGCACGATGGAAGAGATCGCCGAGGCGCCGGAGCGCGCGCTCATCGCGCCCGAGCATATCATTCCCTTTCCGACGATCGTCTTGGATCTACGCGGCTCGGCGGATTTTCGTGCCGGGCGCGTCGTGCCGCTGCCTACCGGCGCGACGGGACGACACGTTTTCGTTCGCGACCACACGCGCGTTCTCGTCGGCGTCGGCGAAGCGCTCGGAACGCTGCTCGCGCCGCGGAAGGTTTTCGTGTGAAGCTCAACCACGAACTCGCGCGCGAGAGCGAACGGCCGCTGGTACTGACGATCGGTTTCTTCGACGGGTTCCATCTCGGCCATCGCGAGCTTGCGAAGACGACGATGCGGCTGCGACGGCCGGGCTGGCGATCCGGCATCCTGACCTTCGCACGGCATCCCGCGGCGCATCTGCGCCCGGGAACGGAACCGCCGCTGATCTCGACGCCGCAGGAGCGGCTTTGCCTCTTCGCCGAGGCCGGTTTTGAGGAGTGCTTCTTCGTGAGCTTCGACCAACGCGTTGCCACGCTCTCGCCCGATGCATTTCTGGAGCTGCTCGTCGAACGGCTCGGCGTCCGCGGCATCGTCGTCGGCGAGACGTTCCGGTTCGGCCATAAGCGGGCCGGCGATACGACGCTGATGCGGGAGTTTTGCGCGCAGCGTGAGGTGGAACTCGTCGCCGTCAAGCCGGTTCAGGTCGGGGGTGAGCGCGTCTCCAGCACCCGCATACGCGGCTTGGTCGAACGCGGAGAGCTCGAGGCGGCAGACCATCTCCTGGGCGGCACCGGGTATGAAATTCGAGGTGCCGTAGAACTGGGAGCGGGGCGGGGACACGCGCTGGGCTTCCCGACTGCAAACATTCGGGTCCCGGAAAAGTTGCTACCGGGTGATGGAGTCTATTCCGCGACGGCCCGCTACGACGGCCGTGACTATGCCTCACTCGTATCGATTGGAAGCAACCCCCAGTTCGGTGGAGAGCGGCGAACCATCGAGGCCTGGCTGCGCGACTTCCCCTACACGATCTACGGGCGCGAACTCTGGTTGCGCGACCTTCGCTGGGTCCGCGAGCAGCGGCTTTTCCCCGACGTCGGCGAACTGGTGGCGCAGATGGAGCGCGACGTGGCTGCCGTCGAATATCCGGCGTATGGCTAATCGAGCGCGGGGGTTTAGCATCCTCGCACTATGCCTCCTAGGGGCCTGCGCGCACGGCGGAACGGGCTCTCCGCAGATTGCCGCGGTGGGGAAGCCCGCGCCCCCTTGGACCGAGCCGAGCCTGCCCGGACCGACCCTGTCGCTGGCAAGCCTCCGCGGGAAGGCCGTTTACTTGAATCTTTTCGCCAGCTGGTGCGACCCGTGCAACGAGGAGGCGCCGGCGATCAGCGCGCTGCAGCGCGACTACGGCGCGCACGGGCTCCAAGTCGTCGGCGTCGACATTCTCGAGAACGCACGTAAAGCCGGTGAGTTTCGTCAGAAACACAACTTGATCTATCCCGTCGTGGTCGACGGTGGAACCGTACGCGATCAATATCGCGTCAATGGACTTCCGGTCCACGTCTTCATCGGCAGGGACGGCATCGTGCAGCGGATCGTCGTCGGCGAGATGTCTCCGCTGGAGATGCGACACAGCGTCGAGCGCTTATTACAATAGACCATGGTTTCGCTCGCACGCCGACCCGCGGTCTGGAGCCTGGCCGCAGCGCTAGCCGCGGCTTCCGCGAGCGGATGCTCCGGTTCGGGCCAGTCGGGAGCGATGATGCCGCTCTCCAACGCCGGCGGCTCGAGCGGAAGCGGCGCGATGGGAAATGCGGTCCTGCGAATCTTCGTGCCGGCGGCACCGCCAAGCCCATTCGGTAGAACTCCTACTGCGCTTCCGCCGCCGCCGCCGCCGCAAAATAGCGCGCCCACTGGCGGTAACACGCTCAGCGGCGCGCCCGGAATCGGTACCTTTCCAACGCCCGTTCCGACAACGACCAGCGCGACGCCGACCTCCCCGCCACCGCCGGGCGCGCAAGTGCTCTCGATCAGCTTCGCCGGCCCGACCACCATCAGTCAGGTCGTAACCGTCGGGCCCAATGCCGGCGGCTGCACGCCGGCGCCCGGCGGAACGAGTTGCCAAGTCTCGCTCTCGATTCCGGTTGGAACGTACGTCGGAACGATCGGCGCTTCGAACGGCGGCACTCCGGTCGCGGTCGCCTTTACCGTAGCGCCGAGCGGACAGAACGTCTTCGGTGTTGCGACCGGCGGCGTGCCCGATTCGCTCGCGGTCGTACCCGCCTCGTCGTTGAGCGCGCAGAATCCGCAGGGGGAACTGGATCTGTATGGCGCGGGGCGCCATCCGATTCTGGTTGAAGCGCTCGACGGAAATCAAAACGTCATCGTCGGCGGCGGCCAGGGCACCTTCGCCCTGAATCAGGCGGGTGGTTCGCTCGCGCTGACGGTCGCCCAAGCTGCGGCGTTCGCGCCGAATCTGTTCTACGTTTCGTCTTCCGCTTCACCAAGCGCAAACTCGGCCTTTCTGCGCGCGTCGGCGACGTACTCCGGGCCAAACAGCCCCTGCTCGCAGCCCAACGCGGTTTGCAGCGGAACGACGCGCGTCGCTCTGCGTCAAATCCTCGCGGTGGCAGACTCGAACGCGAACGACGTTACGATGTACGTGAATGGAGCAAACCTCCCGTTGACGACCGTGCAAAGCGCGATCTCGACTCCGCAGGCGTTGGCCTTCGATTCGGCCGGCGATCTCTTCGTTGCGAACCTGCCGGGTAGCGTCACCGTGTACGCGCCGCCGTATGGCGGCGTCTCGACGACGATCGGCAACGGCATCAATCACCCTCAGGCGCTCGCGCTGGACTCCCGCGGAAACCTCTTCGTTGCCAACGGCAGTGGAAGCAATACCGTTACCGTCTACTCACCGCCCTACGGCGGTTCGCCGATCGCGACGATCTCATCGGGCATTGGGGATCCGGTCAGCCTCGCCGTCGACCAGAGCTCCGATCTGTTCGTCGTCAATCAAGCGTCGAATACGGTGACCATCTATCAACCGCCATATATTTCGGCGCCCACGGTGATATCCAAAGGACTGAACGCTCCGAACTCACTGGCGCTCGACCAGCGCGGCAATCTCTTCGTCGCCAACCTCAACTCGACACCCAACTCTGTCGTCGAGTTCTCACCGCCGTTTTCGAGCCAAAGCGGTCCGGTGGCGACGATCACCAACGGAGTAAACGAGCAGGGAGCGATCGGGCTCAATGGCGCGGCGAACCTTTTCGTCCCCAATCAAGGCGCCAACTCGGTGACGGAGTACGTCGCACCCTACTCAGCGCCGCCGGCGACGATCTCGGGTGGTCAGAGCCAGCCGGTGGCGCTGGCGATCGACGGCCTCAACAATCTCTACGTCGCCAACTACGGCAACAACACCGTAACGGTATACGCGCCGCCCTACGTCAGCGGATCGTGGACTGCGATCAGCAACGGCATCAGCCTCCCGCTCGCGCTCGCGCTCTCGCCTGCCACAAACGCGGGCGCCGCGGTGCTGCCTTAAGCTCGCTTTCTCAATTCGGCTCGTAAGTGGTTCGGGACCGTTACCGTCCCCAACTACTTACGCGGCGCGGACTTGTAGGGCGTCGCCTTCGAGGGTGACGCGCGCCGCCGAACCTTCGCGCAGTTCGCCGCGGAGCAGAGCGGTCGAGAGCGGTGTCGACACGTAGTGCGAGACGGTGCGCGCGACGTAACGAGCCCCGCTTCCGGCGCCCATCGAGACGCGCGCGAGATAGAGCTTCGCGTCGTCGGAGAGATCGAGCTTCACGTTGCGCGCCCCAAGGCGCTCCGCGAGCGCGTCGACGTGAATCGTGACGATCGCTTCGATCTGCGCGAGGCCGAGCTCCTCGAACGGCACGATCTCTTCGATGCGATTGAGCAGTTCGTTGCGCAATGCGAACGAGAGCTCGTCCTCTGCGAGATTGGTCGTGAGAATGATGATGGTATGGCGGAAGTCGATCGTGCGTCCCTTGGCGTCGGTCACGCGGCCCTCGTCGAGGATCTGCAGCAGAATCGCAGCGACCTCGGGGTGCGCCTTTTCGAGTTCGTCAAAGAGCACGACGCAATACGGGCGCCGGCGCACGGGCTCCGTAAGCTGGCCGGGTTCGTCGTGCCCTGCATATCCCGGCGGTGCACCGAGGAGTCGAGAGACGCCGTGGGCTTCGGTGAACTCCGAAAGATCGACGCGCACGAGCGCGCTCTCCGTGCCGAAGAGGGCTTCGGCGAGCGCCTTGGCGAGCTCCGTCTTGCCGATGCCGCTCGGGCCTCGGAAGAGAAAGGTGCCCAGCGGTTTGCGCGGATCGTGAAGTCCCGTGCGTGCCCGGCGAATGGCCGCCGAGACCGAAGCGATCGCGCCCTCTTGCCCGATCACTCGTTTGGAGAGGATCTGCTCGAGTTCGAGCAACCGGTTCGCCTGCGATTCGGTAAGCGAGCTTTGCGGAATTCCCGTCCAGCGCGTCACTACGGCCGCGACGTCGCCGGGCGTTACGGCCGGCGAGACGACGGCGCCCTTGTTCGAGAGAGCGACCGACGCGGCGGCTTCGTCGACGAGATCGATTGCTTTGTCCGGCAAGAACCGGTCCGCGATATAGCGTGCCGCAAGCTGCGCCGCAATCTCGATCGTTTCGTCGGGGATCGTGACGTGGTGGTGCGATGCGTAACGCTGCCGGAGTCCACGTAGAATTTCGATCGTTTGTTCGATGCTCGGCTCTTCGATCATAACCGGTTGGAAGCGGCGTTCGAGCGCCGCGTCCGATTCGACGTACTTCCGGTACTCGTCGAAGGTCGTCGCACCAATGCACTGCAGGTCGCCGCGGGCGAGTTCCGGCTTGATCATCGAGCTCAGATCGAGGGGCGCGCCCTCGGCCGCCCCGGCTCCTACCAAGGTGTGAAGCTCGTCGATGAAGAGGACGATGTCGCGGGCGCTGCGCTTGACCTCATCGAGGATTCGTTTGACGCGACCTTCGAACTCGCCGCGATACTTCGTGCCGGCTACCAGCGGCCCGAGCGAGAGCGCGAGCAACCGTTTGCCGCGCAGCGACTCCGGCACGTTTCCGGACGCAATGCGTTGCGCCAAACCTTCGACGACCGCCGTCTTTCCGACGCCGGGCTCGCCGACGAGACATGGATTGTTCTTGCTGCGACGCGCGAGGATCGAAATCACGCGTTCGATCTCGACGTCGCGTCCGATGACGGGATCGAGCTTGTCCTCCCTCGCGAGCTGCGTGAGATCTCGAGAGTAGGCCCCCAGAGTCGGGGTCCCGCCGCGCAACCGTTTCCCGAGCCCCTCGAGCGGCGAGTCGCTGCCCGAGCCCTGGAGCTTCTCCGCCAGCAGCGCGCTGCCGGCGATGAGCCCGGCCGCCGCCAACGCGGCGCCGACGAAGGGGAGGGCGCTCGCCATCGTTCGCTTTTGCGCGCAACTGCCGCAGAGCCGGCGGCCGCCGAGCGTGGTTACCGAGGGGCGCTCGGCGCAGAGTTCGCAGTCGCGGTTCATCATCGAAGTCTACTACAACCGGCGCTCGGGGGTTTCGCTGCCCGGAAAAGCCTTAGGGCTCCGCGTTGAAGACGACCGTGACCGAGACGCTGACGCTGACGTTGGACTGATCGAAGACCGTCGGGGCGGCCACTCTGGCCATCGCACCCATCGGCACGGGCGGACCGACCGTCCCGCCGTTCTGCAACTCGATGCTCTTTACCGAGACGATGCGCACGCTCGCCGTGCGCGCCAGAGCCTCTGCGGCGTTGCGCGCGTCCGCCTCGGCCTTGGCGATCGCCTGCGCGCGCGCCGCGCTCGGATCGGCGAGTCCAAACGAGACGCCGTTGATCGAAGTCGCGCCCGCGCCGATGCAGGCATCGCTCACCGCGCCGGCTTTACCGATGCTGCGCACCTTTACCGAAAAAGTACGAGAGACCGTATACCCGTACCGCTCTCCGTTTGAGGGCGGCGGCATCACTCGCGGCGGCGGATTATAGTTGACGTTGTAGTATGCCAGCGTCACGTCGTCCCTCGCGATGCCGAGCTTCTGCAGCGCCGCGACGACGCGTTCGTAGATTTGGTTGTTTTGAGATACTGCCTCTTCCGCGCGCGCCGCGTTCGTCTCTACCGCCGCGTTGACCGTTGCCATGTCGGGTTGAAGCGATACGCTGCCAGTACCCGTAGCGGTGATTTCCGTGGCGCCCGATGGTACGGCCAAAGCGCCGCCGGTCGACCCGGCGACGGCAATGAGCAGGCAAAGGAATGTGCGCTTCATAATACGGCAAACGTCCACCGTCCGGGCGCCCTCTCCCTGTTTGCGCGCCGCGCCGAAGGCGCGGCCGAGAGGCGAAACGGAGCGTCGCCGGCCTCGAGGAGGAGAAACCTTGGGATTTTTCGCTTGGATTATTTTCGGATTGCTCGTGGGACTCGTCGCTCGCTGGATCGTGCCCGGCGAGGGTCCGGGCGGCGTCGCCGGCGACATCGTCACCGGCATCATCGGCGCGGTCATCGGCGGCTGGTTGTACGGTTGGTTCGGACATCCGGGCGTTAGCGGGTTCAACTTGCCGAGCATGGTCTGCGCATTGATCGGCGCGGTCGTGCTCCTATGGCTTATTCGCATGGTACGCGGGCGCTCGTCCGCCTGAAGGTTGCGGCGATTCGCCGAGGGAAGTTCTTCCCGTCATGGCCTACGTCATCACCGAACCGTGCATCGGCACCAAGGATAAATCGTGCGTCGACGTGTGCCCGGTCGACTGTATCCACGGCAAGGATGAAGACGAGATGCTCTACATCGACCCCGAGGTTTGCATCGACTGCGGCGCCTGCGTTTCGGCCTGTCCGGTTGAGGCGATCTTCGCCGATTCGGACCTGCCGGAAAAGTGGCAGTCGTTTACCGCGATCAACGCCGACTACTTCAAGAAAGTATGAACCCGACGCTCTCTCCCGACGGCTTCAACGCGTTCTTCGCCTGGGCGCCGTGGGTTATTGGGCTTCTGATCTATCTCACGTTCTTTATCGCGAAGCGCCACGAGAGCGCTCCCGCACATGCCTCGTCGTCGCCCAGCGAAACCTTCGCCTGTGCGCAGTGCGGGCGTCGCGGCGGTCGCGACGCGATGGTCGCGCAGGATCATGGCGGAGCCGTCAGTTACGTATGCGGCGACTGCGCTTCAAGTGCGGTGAAGGTCTGATGTAGTTCAGATCTAGGAGCCGAGGGCCGAAGTTTACTGTGGTAATCGAGGCCCTCGGCGACAACGAACTGAGCTACATCGGGCCTTCACTGCTTCTGGCCGTAGTCCGCGAGGACTTCGTGTATCCGCGAGGCCATGCTCACGGCCGCATCCCATTTCCGTTGCCACATGTTGCGCCCGAAGATGAGACCCGTGCAGCCGGCTGCCATCGCGACGTGCGCCTTGTGCACCGTCGCATCGTCGCCCATTTTGCTTCCGCCTGAAACGAGCACGAGGCTGCGTCCCGCGGAGCGCACGACCTTGCGAAGCCCTTCGACGTCGTCGAACGAGAGCGTGTCGTACGGCTTCGGAAGTTTCGCCGCGTCGTCGGCCTTCCATACCGGCTCGTTGAGTTTGATCACGTCGGCGCCCATCTCACAGGCGACTCGCGCCGCATAGTCCACGGCGTAAAGCGAGTCGATTCCGCCCTTGGCTTTGATCGCCGCGCCACGCGGGTAAGCCCAGACGACCAGCGGCATACCGTAGCGCTCGCATTCGCGCCGGACGTCGTTGCACTGCGCGATATCGAGCTCTTGGGACGGGCTTCCGACGTAGAGCGTGTAGCCGACGGCGTCGGCCCCGAGGCGCACCGCATCTTCGACCGACGACGTCAACGGACTAAACGCCTCGTCGTCCGAGGGAACGTTCGTCTTGCCGTTGACCTTGAGCAGGAGCGGGACGCGTCCGGCGTACTTCTTCTGGTACTTCTCCGCTAGGCCGACGTGCAGCGCGATACCTGAAAAATTCCCGTCGACGGCCAACCGATAAATCCAGTCGGTATCGAGCGCCTCCGGGTTGTCGAAAAAATCGATTGGCCCGTGTTCGAGGCCTTGGTCGATCGGCAGCATCATCAGCGTCCCGTTCGCAGGTCCGTGTTCGTACATGAATTTGTGCAGGCGCGTGCGCTTGCCGATGGAGAGATTCATCTCATCGAAGGTGGGACGCACGACGGAAGGGGTTGCTGTGGCTGTCATAATGGCGCGGGCTTCGCCGGACCCCGGAGGTTATCCTGAGGCGACGACCAAATCGCCGCTCGTGATCGAGCGGCTCGGGTTCATCGGTTTGGGGGCGATGGGAGAGCCGATGGCGCGATCGCTGCGCCGCGCCGGTTACGAAGTCGTCGCATCGGTGCACCGCAGTCGCGAGGCGCTCGAGCGCTTGCGCGGAGACGGTATCGTCGAGGCCGCAGACCCAGCCGCCCTGGCGGCCGATTCACAGGTCGTGATCCTTTGCGTTCCCGACGCCCCGCAAGTTGAGGAGGCACTCTTCGCGGCGCGCGGCGTCGAAGAAGGCGCAAAGCCGGGGCTGCTCGTGATCGACATGTCGACGATCTCGCCCGTCGCCTCCCGCAGGTTTGCCGAACGTCTGGCGAAACGGGACGTCGAGTTCGTTGACGCCCCGGTGAGCGGCGGCCCGTTGCGTGCCCGGGACGGGACGCTGACGATCATGGTGGGGGCCTCGCCCGAAGCCTTCGAGAAGGCTGCGCCGGTCCTGCGCGCGATGGGGACCCCGAACCACATGGGGCCGGTTGGAATGGGAGAGACGGTCAAGCTGGTTAATCAGATCATCATTGCGAACGTGATGATCGCGAACGTCGAAGGCCTCACGTTTGCAAAACAGGCGGGTGCAAATCTCGATGCGGTTAGGGAGGTACTCGCCACGGCAACGGCGTCGAACTATATACTGGAGAAGTGGTTACCGAAGGTATGGCTTGCGGGTACCTTCGAGGGCGGTTTCGCCCTCGATCTGCTGCGCAAGGATCTTGCCGCCGCACTCGATGCCGCTCGTTCCGCGAATCTTCCCATGCCCGCGACGGGGCTCGCGTATCAACTCTACACTACTCGTAGCTCTCACGGAGACGGAGCGCTGGACTACAGCGTGATTGCGAAAACTTATGAACGGAATTGCGGAGCTTAAGGCGCCGCGGGGCGCCTCTTTCAAGAGTCCGGACTTCAACAAGAAAATTCTCGTCGTCGACGATGAGTCGGCGATCCTGCAGACCTTGCGGTTCAACTTGGAGCGCAGCGGCTACGCCGTCGTTACCGCCGGAGACGGCCGCACGGCGATCGCGATGGCGCAGCGGGAGCAACCGGATCTGATCGTCCTGGACATCATGCTGCCGGTCCTCGACGGCGTCGAGGCCTGCAAAGAGATCCGGAAGTTCAGCCCGGTGCCGATCATCATGCTGACTGCGAAAGATCAGGAGATCGACAAGGTCTTGGCGCTGGAGCTCGGTGCAGACGACTACGTTACGAAGCCGTTTGCGCTCCACGAGTTCCTCGCTCGCGTGAAGGCGCGGCTGCGCCGGCAGAATGCGATTGCGCCGGGGCACGACGAGGCCATCGCGCTGGGCGAGATCGTCCTCGATCCATCCCGCCAGCAACTTACGGTTCGCGGCAAGGACGTCGCGCTCGCGCCCAAAGAGTTCGGGCTGCTGCGCGTGCTGATGGAGAACCACGGCCGGGTCGTGACCCGTCAGACCCTGCTCGACAAGGTGTGGGGATACGATTTCGAGGGTGAGCAACAGACGGTCAGCGTCCATATTCGCTGGCTACGCGAGAAGATCGAGGAAGATTCGCGGACTCCGCGCCATATTTTGACGGTGCGCAGCCGCGGTTACATGTTCAAGGCTTGACGTCGCTCTGGTGGTCGCTCCTGGCGTTGCTCGTCGGCATCGCCGCCGGTCTTCTCATCGCGCGGCCGCGGATCGCGCGACGGGAGTCCGCAGCCTACCCGGCAGCCCCCGCAAGGAGCGTCGCCTCGAATCCCTCGCCCTCCGAGGCACCATTCGCACCCTTGGTGCGCGCGTTGCCGATCGGCGTGATCCTCGTCGACCGTGCATGCCACATCGAGTTTGCCAATGCGGCCGCCGGAACGACCTTCGGATTCGATCCGGCGCGTTCGATCGCGCTGCACATCATCGAGGCCGTTCCGAACGTCGAGCTCGAGCGCCGAATCGGCGACGCCTTGCGCGGCGAGGCGTCGGTCGCGCCCCTCATGCTCACCGGTGCGCTGGGACAACGAACCTACCGGGTCTCCGTCTATCCGCTGACGGACGACCATAAGCAGTCGCGCCGCGTCGTCGTCTTTTCCGACGATCAGACGGCTCTGGTTCGGCTCGACCGCGCGCGCAAGGAGTTTCTCTCAAACGTTTCCCACGAGTTGCGCACGCCGCTCTCGTCGATCAAGCTGATGCTCGAAACCGTCCTCGAGGCTCCCGAGGAAGAAGCGCGCGATCTCTTCGTGCCCCAGGCATTGGCTCAGGTCGATCGCTTGAACGCGCTCGTCGGGCAGCTCCTCGAACAGGCGCGTGCCGAGTCGGGGCAGATGCAACTCGCGCTGCGCGACGTCGATTTGGAGGAGGTGGCGCGGCCGATCGTCGCGTCGTTCGAGCAGCACGCCTCTAATAAGGGCGTCTCACTCGAACTCGCCGCGCTTCGTCCAGTTCGGGTCGAAGCCGATCCCGACCGGTTATCGCAAGTATTCGTGAACCTCATCGACAACGCGCTTCGCCACACGTTGGAGGGCGGCCGCATTCGGGTGGAGCTCGACGCGCGTGACAGCGACGCAGTGCTGCGGGTGCGCGACACCGGCGAAGGAATACCCTACCGCGATTTGCCGCACATCTTCGAGCGCTTTTACGTCGTCGACCGCTCGCGAACGCGCGGCAGCGGCGGCGCCGGCCTGGGTCTGGCGATCGTCAAGGGCATCGTCGACGCGCATGGCGGCGCGATCTCCGCCGAGTCCATGCTCGGACGCGGCACCGCGTTTACGATCCGCTTGCCGATCATGCGTATCAAGCGAGACCCCTCGTGAGGCTTAACGTTCTTAACGGTAACGGGGCCCGGCACGCGTCTCTGACGAACAGGCCACCCCGATGTACGCCAGGACCGCGGAGCGGGCAATGCTTTCGACCGAGGTGAAACTCAACGTCGAAAACCTCGACGTGTATTACGGCCAGTTTCACGCGATTCGCAACGCATCGCTGGCCGTACCCGTCAATCGCGTAATGGCGCTGATCGGTCCGTCGGGATGCGGCAAATCGACCTTTATTCGCGCCCTCAATCGCATGCACGATTTGACGCCGGGGGCGCGCGTCGAGGGTCACGTTTTGCTGGACGAGCGCGATATTTACGCACCCGAGGTCGATCCGGTGACGATCCGCTATCGCATCGGAATGGTCTTTCAGCGGCCGAACCCGTTTCCGAAATCGATCTTCGACAACGTCGTCTACGGGCCGCGCATCCATGGAGAGACGAATCGCGCGGCACTGATGGAGATATGCGAGCGCAGCCTGCGCCGCGCGGCGCTCTGGGACGAGGTCAAGGACCGGCTCGACCGGTCGGCGCTGGCGCTCTCCGGCGGCCAGCAGCAGCGCCTCTGCATCGCCCGTTGTCTCGCCGTCGACCCTGAGGTGATTTTGATGGACGAGCCGGCCTCCGCGCTCGACCCCATCGCGACGAGCAAGATCGAAGACCTCATCGACTCGCTCAAAAAAGAGTACACCGTCGTCATCGTGACCCATTCGATGCAGCAGGCCGCCCGGATCAGCGACAACACGGCCTTCTTCTTGCTGGGCGAGCTGGTGGAGACCGACACGACCGCCACGATCTTTACCAAGCCGAAAGACAAGCGGACCGAGGACTATATCACCGGACGCTTCGGCTAAAGCTTTCAATAACAAGCCTTAAGACGACCTTAATAAGCGGTCGCTAGACTAGTAGGCAGTCTCACCCTCTGTCATCCTCAGGAGAGAGCATATCGTGTCATTTACTTTGGCTCGCGCCGGCCTGCTGGCGGCGGCGATGCTTCTGAGCGGCTTGTCGCCGGCACTGGCGGAAACACAGGCAACGCCGGTCGCCCAGGCAAGCTCGCCGGACTTCGGCAGCCCGCCCACAGGCCAGATCCCGATCCTTTATAACGATCGTCACGTCTATTCCAAACCCGACGTCCTCAAGCAGGGCCGGGTGCTGGCGGCCTACGCGAAAGACGGAACGATCTACCTACCGTTGCGCTCGATGTTCGAACAGATGGGAGCGACGGTTTCGTTTGATGCGTCCGGCCGCACGGCCACGGTTACCAAACCCGGCGCGACGATCGTCGTGACGGTCGGTAAGCCGGTGGTCGTGATCAACGGCGAATCGCGTCCGCTCGACGTTCCGCCGATCGTGTACCAGGGCGTGGT
>JBAQAW010000114.1:0-7621 GCA_049285915.1 Candidatus Cybelea sp.
GCGGCCTCGCTGAAGGGGGCCGTATCGATCGCCGGCATGATCGTGACGTCGGCGCTTGCCGCGAGCGATCGCATCGCCTCCGTGCGCAGCTGCTCCCGGCGCACGATCGCAAAATCCGATTCGGGCAGCAGGTCGTTCGCCAGCGCGCGGCCGCGCTGCGTTCGGGTCGCGGAGACGACGCGCTCGCGCACTCGCGCGAAGTCGAGCGCGTCGAGGGTGCGAGCATCTGCGAGGCTCATGGAATACGCGAGCTACGCGAGCTTCTTCTTTACCAGCTCGTTGGCCAAGGCCGGGTCGGCCTTGCCGCGCGAGGCCTTCATCACCTGACCAACGAGAAAGCCGAGCACGTTGGTCTTGCCGGCCTTGTAATCGGCGACGACCTTTTCGTTCGCGGCCAGCACCTCGTCGACGAATCGCTCGACGGCGGCCGGATCGCTGGTCTGTGCCAATCCTTCGCGCTCGACGATTGCCTTGGGCGAACCACCACCGTCCCACATCCGGACGAGCAGCTCTTTGGCAATCTTCGAGTTGATCTTCTTGCCTTCGACCAGCTCGATCAGCTCGGCGAGATCGTCGGCCCCGACCTTCGAATCGGCGACGGCAACGCCGCTCTCGTTGGTCAGGCGCGAGAGGTCGCCGAGCACGAAGTTACTCGCCTGCTGCGGGTTCTTGCTGCGCCCGACGACGTCGTCGAAGAACTGCGCGAGCGAGAGATTATCGATGAGCTGCGTTGCGGCGCCGGCCGCAAGGCCGTACTCCTTCGTGTAGCGCTGGTAGCGCCGCCACGGCATCGCGGGAAGCGAGGCTCGCAAACGCTCGACGAGATCGCGGGGAATCTCGAGCGGTACGAGATCCGGATCGGGAAAGTAACGGTAATCGTGCGCTTCTTCTTTGCTGCGCATCGAGTGCGTGACGCCCTTGAACTCGTCCCAGCCGCGCGTCTCCTGCACGATCCGCCCGCCGGCCTCGAGCAAGGCGATTTGGCGCGCGATCTCGCTCTCGATCGCGCGCTCCACCGAGCGGAACGAGTTCATGTTCTTGATCTCGGTCTTCGTGCCGAGTTGTTCGGAACCGGCCGGGCGTACCGAGACGTTGGCATCGCAACGCAGCGAGCCTTCCTCCATCTTCACGTCGCTCACGTCTAGGACGAGCAGCGTCCGGCGTAACGATTCGAGGTAGGCGACCGCATCGCGCGCGCTGTGCAGCTCGGGCTCGGAGACGCACTCCATCAGAGGAACGCCGGCACGATTGAAATCGAGCAGGGAATAGGAGCTTCCGGCGATGCGGCCGTCGCCCGAGCCGGCGTGCGTCGATTTCCCCGTGTCTTCTTCCAGATGGATGCGCGTGAGGCGGCAACTCTTCAGCGAACCGTCGTCGAGCCAGTACGTCACCTCACCGCCGACCGTCAACGGCATGTCGTACTGCGAGATCTGGTAATCCTTGGGCATGTCGGGATAGAAGTAGTTCTTGCGATCGAACTTCGAGAACGCGGGAATCTCCGCGCCGAAGGCGAGCCCCGTACGAACGATGTGCGTGAGCGCCTGTTCGTTGGGCACCGGCAGCGCACCGGGCATTCCCAGACAGACCGGGCACGTCTTCGTATTCGGCTCGCCGCCGAACTCATTGAGGCAGCCGCAGAACATCTTCGTCTGCGTCTTGAGCTCGACGTGACACTCGACGCCGATGACGGCTTCGTACTGCATTATGCGCGGACTCCCGCCAGAGCGGGCTTGTGCGCGAGAGCGTGATTGGTCGCACGCTCGTACGCATGCGCCGCGCCGAGCAGCAGCCTCTCGGCGAAGAGCGGCGCAGCGAGCTGCAGGCCGATCGGCAACGGACGGCTCGCGCCGGCGGGCGTGACCCAGCCGCACGGCACGGAGAGCGCCGGCAAGCCGGCCAGCGACATCGGAATCGTGTAGTAATCCATCAGGTACATGCTGTAAGGATCGCTCTTGGCGTTGAACTCGAAGGCCGGGCAGCTCGCCGCCGGGCACGCGATCAGGTCGCAGGACGCAAAGGCCGTCTCGAAATCGCGCGCGATCAGCGTGCGTGCCTTCTGCGCACGAACGTAGTAGGCGTCGTAATAGCCGCTCGAAAGCGCGTGCGTTCCGATCAGGATGCGCCGCTTCACCTCCGGCCCAAACCCGGCAGCGCGCGTCTTGTCGTACATCGACCGCACGTCGTCGCCCTCAACTCGCAGGCCGTAGCGAACCCCGTCGAACCGGGAGAGATTCGAGGAACACTCGGCCGGGGCAATCAGATAGTAGGTGGCCAAACCGTAATCGGCCGTCGGCAGCGAGACTTCGACCAGCTCCGCGCCCAAACGTTCGAGATCGCGGTAGGCGTTACGATAGAGCGCGTCGCTCTCCTCGCCTAAGGCCTTTGTATCGAACTCGCGCACGAGGCCGATGCGTAAACCGGAGAGATCCTCACGCAGCGCCGCCGCGGCGGATTCGACCGGACGATCGATCGAGGTTGCATCCATCACGTCGTACCCGGCCATCGCGTCGTAGGCGAGCGCGGCATCTTCGACGGTGCGCGTGAGCGGACCGATCTGATCGAGGCTCGAGGCAAACGCGATCAGCCCGTAGCGCGAAATGCGCCCGTACGTCGGTTTGAAGCCGATGAGATTGCAGAATGCGCCGGGTTCACGTATCGAGCCGCCGGTATCGCTGCCAAGGCCGATCGCCGCTTCGTAAGCGGCCACTGCCGCGGCGGAGCCGCCGCTCGATCCGCCCGGGACGCGCCCCAGATCGTAGGGATTGCGCGTGACGCCGAGCGCCGAGTTTTCGCAGGAGCTGCCCATCGCAAACTCGTCGCAGTTCGCCTTTCCGATCGGCACGGCCCCGGCCTCGAGCATGCGCGCGATCGCGGTTGCCGTGTACGGTGCGATCCAGTGCTCGAGAATCTTGCTGCCGCAAGTCGTGCGCGTGTTCTCGAGACACATGTTGTCTTTCACGGCGATCGGGACGCCGGCCAACGGCAGATTCGCGCCGTTGCGCACGCGCTCGTCGACGTGACGGGCGTGAGATTCGGCAAGTTCGCGCAGCAGCGTCAGATAGGATCCGACCTCGCCCTCGACGCTCTCCGCATGCGCGAGCGTCGCAGCGGTTACCTCGGCTGCGCTAATGCTCCCGGCGTTGACGTCGCGCGCGATCTCGGCGGCGCTGCACACGATCGTTTCTTCCATCGTCAACGCCCTACTCCGCGATGATGCGGGGCACGCGGAAGAAACCGCCCTGACGCTGCGGCGCGGCACCGAGCACGACCTCGCGGTCGAGGCACGGGCGAACGGTATCTTCCCGCGCGACGTTGCGCGACTCGACGACCTGCGCCGTCGCCGGGACGCTCGCCGTATCGAGTTCCGAGAGCGCGTTGACATGGCCGAGCAAGTCTGCGAGCTCTTTGGAGAAACGCTCGATCTCTTCGTCGGTCAGGGCGATGCGCGCGAGTTTTGCGACGTAACGGATGTCGATCGTGTCGGGTGTCAAGTTTGAGAAACCTCAGAGTGCTCCAGGCGGACCAGCGTCTCGACGTGCCCGGTCTGCGGAAACATATCAAAGGGCTGCACGCCGTCGAGCCGGTAGCCTTTGGCCGCCAGGAACTTCAAATCCCGCGCCAGCGTCGCCGCATCGCACGAGAGATACCACACCTTGCCAACGCGCGCGTCGGCAATCGCGCGCAGGACCGCCTCTTCGCTGCCCTTGCGGGGCGGGTCGAGAAAGACGGCATCGCTCTCTTGCAGGATCTTCGCGACGCGCGGCGCTCGGGTCAGCTCTTCGACGCGGCCGGTTTCGAAGCTGGCGCGATCGGCCAGCGCGTTGAGGCGCGCGTTCGCGTCGGCTTCGGCGACCGCTCGCGGGCTCTCTTCGATGCCGTAGACCTCCCAGCCGTGACGCGCGAAGTAGAGCGCAAACGTCCCCGCGCCGCAGTAGAGGTCGACGACGCGTCCCGGCTGCGCGAGCCACGGCCTCATGAATGCAAAGATACGCTCCAACACCTCGACGTTGATCTGAAAGAACGAGCCGGCCGAGATCCGATAGCGCACGCCGCCAACCGTCTCTTCGACCTCCGGCTCGCCGGCAAGATCGCGATGGTGACGCCCGAGGATGGCGTTGCCGCTGTGCAGATCGAACGAGTTGCTCAATCCCGCGGCCGACGGCAGATCGGGGAGGAGGCTTGCGGCGAGCTGCTCGCCGTCGTCGATCGGGCGCGCCGTCGTGACGCTGAGGACCGCGCGATCGGCCGCGCGCGCTGCTCGCGCTACCAGGTGGCGAGCCGGGCGAAGCAGGGCCGCGCCGCCGGGCTGCGCGCGAGCCTGCAGCAGCTCACCGAGCAGCGCGTCGAGCCTCGGTGTGACGACCGGGCATGCGTCGATCGGTACGATCTCGTGCGAGCGCTGGCGATAGAAGCCGAGCGTCGCCTGCGCTTCGCCAGGCTCGACGACCAGCGCCATCTTGTTGCGGTAAGCGCGGGGCTGCTCCATTCCGATCGTTTCGCCGACCGCGACTTCGCCGAGACCTCCGATGCGCATCAGCGCGTTACGCACGACGCTTTGCTTCCACCTCAGCTGCGCGTCATATGCGAGATGCTGGAGCTGGCAGCCCCCGCAGGTTCCGAAAACCGGGCAGAACGGCGTCGCGCGATCGGGCGACTCTCGCAACAGCTCGAGCATTTCGCCGACCGCGTAGCTGCGCTTGCGCGTCTCGATGCGAACCCGCGCCCGCTCGCCCGCCAGCGGGCCAAAGCAGAAGACGACGAGCGCCTCCGCGCGGCCCACCCCTTGGCCGTTAGCGAGTACGTCGGTGAATTCGATCTCGAGCTCGTCACCGGCCTTCAGGCCGGAGCCGTCGTTAGGCGCTGTGTCGCTGTTCGTCAAGCGCCTTCAGCAGAGAGTTCGCTTCGTCGATCAGCTCTTGGATGCGGTGCGTCGTCGGGTCCTCGCGCGATTCGTCGGAGGCCAATCGGAAGATCGCATAGGTCAGCGCGGCGGCCAGGCCAACGACGCCGATTCCCACACCGACCCACATCATTTTGCGCGACTGCATACCCCCTACTATTCTCGCCGCGGGCCTAAAGTTACTTCGTCGACGAATTGCTGCGTCGAGTGCTTGGGGTCGCCGTCCCCGTGCACGCCGAAGTAGAGCCAGCAGGCACGGCCCGCGTAGGCGCCGAGGTTCCAGTTGCCGCGGACCCAGGCATTCGCGTGATTCGAGGAACGGTAGAGATTGACGATGACGTTCCCGCCGTTGTCGAGCAGATCGGCCTCTTGAAACGCGTACGTCGTGTCCCGCTCGTCGCTGAGCTGATAGAGGTGCGCGCTCAGCATGGCGTTGGCCGGGATCGTCACCTGCTGGCAGATCCCCGAATCGCCCGCGGGTTCGCCCGCGCCGCTGCGAGTCCCGGAATATTCGTCGTAGCGGCCGCGAAACGGATGTTGCCGCGTGACGTACGCCGCCGCGTTCCCGCACTGATACCATCCGCCGTCGACGCTGCCCGTTTCGAAGCCGGGATTCGTCATTAGATTATTCGGTGCGCGAAGTAGCCGCGGGGTAAACGAATGAGGAATCGCCAGGTGTTGCGGCATTGGCGTTCGCTGGGCCGCAGTCTGCGCGGTGACGGCGAGGCCGAGCAATAGCACCCACCGGCGGTCAATCCGCAGCATGGATATGGCGCCGATCGTTGACGCGCAGGATCTTCGCTCCTCCGTGCTCGACGTGCAGCTGCGAGATGCTGCCGGGTGCGAAGCTCAGCGAGAGATGCTCGTCGGCAGATCCCGGTCCGGAAAGCTTAAGCACCGTGAACATCGCGTGCAGCGGCCCTGCATGCGTCACGACGACCGCGCGTTCGAGTTCCTTCGCCGCGAGGTCGTCGAGAAAGGAACCGACCCGTTCGCAGACGATCGCAAACGATTCGCCGCCTTCGGGCGTGTAGTGCGTCGCGGCGGTCGATCCAAGCCCGTACAGGTGCGGATTGCGCGCGACGATCTCGACCCACGTCAGGCCTTCCCATGCACCGAAATCGAACTCGCGCAGGCGTTCGTCGGTAAGGATCTGCGCGCCGTGCGGCTCGCCGACGATCTGCGCAGTCTCGAGCGCACGCTGGAGATCGCTCGAATAAATTCTCTCGATTCGCTCAGACTTCAGCGCACCGGCCGCTGCGAGTGCGTGCGCGCGACCCGTCGGCGAGAGCGGAACGTCGGTTCGCCCTTGAAAGCGGCGCGATGCATTCCACTCGGTCGGCCCGTGCCGAATCAACGTCAAGAGCATGGCCGCCGAGGAGTTCGCTAGGCGAGCGCCAACCGCATTTAGCTTCGGAGAGGTGGTCGAGCGGTTGAAGGCACTCGCTTGGAAAGCGAGCAGAGGTGTTGAGCCTCTCGAGGGTTCGAATCCCTCCCTCTCCGCCAGGGTTCCCGAAAAACTTTCATTCGAGTAACTCTGCTCGTTCACGAAACGACACGAGCCAGAGCGCGGCGAGAGAACAGATCGCAGCGCCGACCGCAATCGTCGCCGGAATGCCGATGACGGCACCAAGGTACCCGCCGGCGAGCGCTCCGAGCGGCAGCGTAGCCCAGACGAAGGTGCGCATCGTGGCGTTGACGCGTCCTTGCATGCTTACGCTCGTCAACGCCTGGCGATAGCTAATTTGGTTGATATTGTAGATCGGCGTCGCGATCGTAACGATCGCATAGCCACCGAACATCACGAGATACGGCCATGCAAGCTGACCGAGCAGCAACGCTGCCGTGCCGAAAGCAGCTCCGAGAAGCGCGACTGCGAGCGACGCCCGCAACCCGAACCGCCGGCGTACCTTGGTTGAGAAGAGCGCGCCGACGAAGCCAAGCTCGGCGAGCCCGAAGGCAAGACCGAGCAGTCCCGGCTTCAGGTGAAGAATGCGATACGCGTAGATGAGGATGACCGCATTTACCATGGAGCCACCGAGATTGGTCGTCGCGGTAGCTGCCGCGATCCAGCGAAGGTCCGAAGCGTGCAATACGAAGCGTAGCCCTTCGCCGATCTCGCGAAATCCTTGCCGGAGGGAGAGCGGTGGCCCGTCGTGCTTTGGCTCCCTCGTTCGAATCAACCCGAGGCTCGCAACCGAGACGAGGTACGACGCCGCGTCGATCGCGATCGCGCCGGCTGCGCCGATCCACTGGACGAATCCGCCGGCAAGCGCACTGCCGGCCATCTGCGACGCGGAGTTGGAAAACTCAAGCTTCGCGTTTGCGCCGGCCAACTGTTCTGCCGGAACGAGAACGGGCAGATACGACTGATAGGTGATCCCGAAAAACGCCGAGGCCGTACCGCTGACGAGCGCCACCGCGTAGAGTTGCGGCAGTTTTAGGACTCCGAGAAACGCGGCGACCGGCACGGAGGCGAGCACGACAAAGCGCACCCAATCGGCCGCAATCATAATGTGCCGGCGCGAATACCGATCTGCGATCACGCCGACGAGCATCCCGAGCACTGGAAACGGCAGCGTCTCCAGCGCGGCGATGGCGCCGACTTGCGGCGGCGTGGCATGAAGAACCAGTACCGCCAGGGTGGGAAGAGCGAAGTTCGTCAACGCCGTTCCGAGCAGGCTGACCGTTTGCCCTGCCCAGAGCTTCTGGAACTCAGAC
>JBAQAW010000115.1:0-1696 GCA_049285915.1 Candidatus Cybelea sp.
GAGCTGCACGATACCGACGCCTATACGTTCGTTTGGGGGCGCGATTCCGATCGGGTGCGCGCGGCGTGCGCGATCTTCGAAGCACGTCCGTGGCCGCCGGGGAATCCGCCCGAGATCGTTGTGAGCACGCTGCCTCCTGGGGTGCGCCTGCCCGAAGAGCTGATCGCACAACTGCGCACCGCAGATCTCGTAATGGATGCGAATTACGGGCCGCGCGCGGTGCTGGGGCGGCAGCTCGGTCGCGAGGTCCTCTCCGGCGACGCAATGCTCGAGGCACAGGCGCGCGCGAGCTTCGACTTCTGGCTCGCGCATTTGGATCGCGTCGCGAACAACTAACGGCGAACGTGTACTTACCGCCGCTCTTTGAGGTTACCGATCGGGGCTGGATCCTCGAGCTTATCGATCGCCATCCCTTCGGGATGCTCGTGACCTCCGATGCGGAGCATCCGCGCGTTTCGCACTTGCCGCTGGTCGCGGACGAACGCGACGATGGCCTTTGGATCGTCGGGCACGTCGCGCGCGCGAATCCGCACGCCGAGTCGATTCGTAGCGGGCTGCCGGCCACGCTCGTTTTCGAAGGACCGCACGCGTACGTTTCCGCGGCGTGGTATGAAGCGCCGTACGAAACGGTTCCGACGTGGAACTACACGGCGGTGCACGCTAACGGGCGGCTTCAAGAATACGACGCGTGGACGGCAGTAAAACTCCTGAGTGAGAAGATGGAGCGCGGAAAGCCGGATCCGTGGGAGCCGTCGGGGCTCGCCGTCGACTACCGAGAGAGCCAGCTTCGCGGCATCGTAGCCTTCGAGCTACGCGCCGAGAAGATTTACGCGAAGGCGAAGCTAAGCCAAAATCGCACGATGGCCGACCGTCTTCGCGTCATCGAGAACCTCAAAGCCTCGGCGGATCAGATCGATCGCGAATGCGCCGAGGATATGATTCGCGCAATCAGAGACGGTGCTAATGAATAGCGCGTTGATACGAGGAGCAGTGCCGTGAGCTGCAGGCACGCGTTCTTCGCTCTCATCGCTAGTATCGCTCTACCATACGCTTCTGCGGGCAGCGCTTGGGCCGCCGAGCGCAGCGGTGTCTTTGGTATCGAACTGCAAACCGACAAGACCACCTATAAGCTTCACGAGCCCATCAGACTTCGCCTTACCCTCCATAACAATGCGAACGAGGCGATGATGTTGGAAAATTGGGAACCTTGGGGAATGTTCGTGCTTCGGGTCCTTGACGCGGAGGACCAAAGGATAGGCTCGCCGGGCGTCCTTGGCTACCGCGAGGCGCCGAACTATCAGTTTCTATACGCACCCGGTGAAACACATACCATGAAATTCAAAGACCCATTTACCAACGTCGTCACGGAGTGGGCACCAATAAAGTATTGGGGATACGATCTGGGCGTGGGCACCTATCAACTTAGTGCAACGGCGGGGATGATCGGGGGATTCCCGGAGAAGGGCGGTGCACAGCAGTGGTTTTCGATTTCTGGTAAAGACCACTCTAACGTTGTGACGATAACCGTAACTCGATAACGGGCGGCGCTACGACTGTCGCCTTCACGCCGTCTGAGTTCCAGAAGCTCTGGGCAGGGCAAACGGTCAGCCTGCTCGGAACGGCGTTGACGAACTTCGCTCTTCCCACCCTGGCGGTACTGGTTCTTCATGCCACGCCGCCGCAAGTCGGCGCCATC
>JBAQAW010000116.1:0-12741 GCA_049285915.1 Candidatus Cybelea sp.
GCTTGGAACTTCCCGTCCGGCCCAGACTCCGTATCATGGCGGCTGAGCAGGACGTCGGGCAACTCCGATGAGAGCGTTGCAAGAAGCGTGAGCCGTACGGGCGCAGACGGCGGGGCCTGACCCGTAACGAGCACCGCTTCAGCTCCCTGGAGGGGCTCGACGTTGAGCACGATCGTGCCGTGCATCTCTCCCACGATTGATTCTTCGCGGTCAACCTGCGCCTCGCTCACAGCTTGCTTCAGTTGTGCTGAGACTTGCTGCTGCGCTTGCCATGCGAGATGCGTTATGTGATCGGCAAGTGCGCGTGAGACGTAGATATCGTTCGAAGCGAATCGCGGGGCTTCTGCAGTCACCTCGACACGTTCGTTTATATCGTACAGGTTGTCGCCGGGGCGAATGACCAGCACGATTCCGGGACCACTGAGTTGTACCGCACGCATCGTAGACAGCCACTCATACTGGAGATGTGCTGTCTGTGCGACACGAGCGAGTGGAACTTCTTGCCCTGTCGCGGCCCCGACGCACTGCGTCGAAAGCAGCGTACAGAGTACAAAAAGACCCACCTGACGAAAAGGCCGCATGCGAACCTCCTAGCTCCTGGTGCGGCTGTATCATGACACCGACCCTGCCGGGTTGCAACAGAGGTCCGCGAAGATCACGTGAATTCTAACTCAACGTCACCGTTCCGTTAACGTGTCAACGGCCGGTTTCGTGCCATAATGCTTCCGGAAGCGGGTTCCTTTTGGAACGCCCGCACCTACCTATGGAGGGGCCATGGAGTCTATCTATCGCCGTATAGTTGCGTCGGTGGCGGTATTGGGGCTGGCAGCCGTAGCGGCGCCGGCGGCCGCCGATCAAGTAACGCTGCTGTCGGTCCAATCGGGGCACTCGGTCTTATTGAAGGCCGAGGGTTTGACGCGGGTCGCGGTCGGTGACGGCCGGATCGCCGGCGTCGTCCCGGTCGGGACCTCGCAGGTCGTCGTCAACGGCAAGGCGGCCGGGCACACGACCGTCATGGTCTGGGCCGGCGGGAGGCGCATCCTCTATGAAGTGACGGTGACGGAGCAGGCCCTCGACGACGTTGCGATGATGCTCCGCAGCGCGATCAAGGCGCCGGGCGTCGAGGTCGTGACCTTCGACCACTCGCTGGTCGTGCGCGGGAGCGTCTCCGACGGTGCCCAGTTCCAGCAGATCGTGGATATCGTCGGCCGCTTCACCGACGTCGTGAAGCTCCAGGGCGGGGTGGTCGTCAACGCGGTCACGATCTCGCAGAACCTCGGCGGCCTGCAGAAGGCGGTCGCGAGCATGCCTGGCGCCAGCGACATCCGGGTCGATCCCGATGGCAAAGGCAACGTGATCGTCAGCGGCAACGCTACCGACGCCGTAACGGCCCAGGCGATCCTCGATCGCACCCGCGGCCTCGCCGGCCCGTACCTCGCCAGCAACGGGCAGCTGATCGACCGGATCAATGCGATCAACAACAGCCAGATCGACGTCAAAGTCTACGTGCTCGAAGTCGACAAGACGGCGCAATCGAATCTGGGCATTCAGCTTTACGCCGCGCTCCCGGTCGTCGGCCAAGCGACGCCCTCGCTGATTCCGCCGCAGTTTCCCTTCATCGAGGCTCCCGCGGCGGCTGGCAAAGCCTTTACGATCTCGCCCTTCTACCGGCTAACGACGCTCGCGCCGACGCTGAACCTGATGATGCAGGAGGGCCACGCGCGGATGCTCTCGAGCCCGGATCTCGTTACGACCCCCGGCCAGAAGGCAAACTTTTTGGTTGGCGGCGAGATCCCGGTGGTCACGTCGACGAGCCTCGGGGCGACCAACGTTCAGTATCAACCCTACGGCGTGGAGCTGACCGTGACGCCGACGATCCTCGGCAACGGGTCGGTCGAAGCGGTGATCGCGCCGCAGATCTCCGCCCTGGACTACGCCAACGCGGTCGTCATGTCGGGCTTCACGATTCCCGCACTGACCATCAGCAGGCTCTCGACCGACGTGATCACCCGCCCCGGTGAGAGCATCATCATGGGCGGCATGGTCGAACGCATCGAGCAGAAGACGATCTCGAAGATCCCGATTCTCTCCGCAATTCCGATCCTTGGGAAGCTCTTCACCTCCACAGCTTATCAGAATAAACAGTCGGACGTCGTCTTCGTTATGACGCCGGAGATCCTCACGAGGTGAGCCTCCGGCGCCACGGTAATAGAGGCCACGTGCTGCCGCTGGTGGCGATCGGTCTCTCAACGCTTATGGGCTTCGCCGGTCTTTCGGTAGACGTCGGATTCCTCGAGTACCGCCAGCAGGCGCAGCAATCGGCGACCGATTCAGCGGCGGTCGGTGCGGCGCAGCAACTCCTATACTCGGGCTGCGGGAACCAATCCGTAGCGACAACGGCCGCCGACGGCGACGCGCATAGCAACGGATTCACCAACAGCGGCACCGCCGGAGGTGGAAACGTGGCGATCACCGTCAAGAATCCGCCCGCGGGCGGTCCGTACGCCGGAAACACGTGCGCCGTCGACGTTTCGATTACCACGACCGGCGTGAGCACCTGGTTTACGAAGATGTTCAATCCGTTTTCGCACGGCGGGACGGAGACGACCGACGCCGTCGGTGTCGCGTCGTATACCGGAGGAGGCTGCCTCTATCTACTGTCGCCCACGGTACAGTCGGACCTCAGCAACTCGAACTTCAACATGCCCAACTGCGGCATCTACCTCAACGACTCGGCCAACTTCAGCAACTCGACGATCGACGCCGCCTCGATCTTTTACGCGGGCAGCGGCAACAACACCAGCGGAGCGAAGTTCACCGGGGCCGCTCCCTCGCCGGCGCTTGCGGTCGCCGATCCGTGCCCGGAGATCCCCGGCTGCGGCTACCTAGCATCAAATCCGCCGTCCACGACGGGTTGCGGCCCCGGGAACTTTTCAAACGGCGCGACTGTGCCATCGGGGGTTTGTTACAGCTCGCTGAACCTAAGCGGCACCGTGAGCCTGCAGAGCGGGATCATCGCCGTCAACGGAAGCATGAACTGGTCGAACTCGCACGTAAGCGGCAACGGCGTCACGCTCTACATGTCGGCCAACGTATCGAACACCAACTTCAGCAACACGCACATCACGCTCACCGCGCCGACGACCGGAGATACGGCCAACGTCCTCTTCTATCGAGTGCCTTCCCAGTCCGCAGCGGTTGACTTTAGCAATTGCACCTGCAATCTGGCCGGCGTCGTCTACTTCCCGACGGCTCAGGTCAACGTGAGCAACTTCGGCGCGAACTATACCGTGATGATCTTCGGCCATGCCAACTTCAGCAATACCAATTCATCCGATCCCTTCGCCGATACGCTTCCCACGGGAACGACGTACATCGGGCAGGCAATCCTGGGGGCTTAGACGTGAGAATATCAAAACGTTCACTCCGCAGGGCGCTGCGCTCGGAGCGCGGCACCAGCATAGTCGAGTTCGCGATCCTCGCACCCATCCTCATTTTCTTGGTGATCGGCGTTATCGAGATCGGGCGGTATATGTACTTCGGCATCGTTGCCGCACACATGGCCGAAAGCGGAGCGCGGTACGGAGCTCAATCCCTTGGCACGGCGGCCGACGTTGCGGGTATGCGCACCGCGGCCATCGCGGACGGCTCGGGCCTCGGCTGGACCGTCTCGCCGGCAAAGTCGTGCTCTCAGGCGGGCAGCGTGGTCGGCTGTCCGGCGGCTACCCCTGGGCCTGGTACAATCTACTACGTGAAGGT
Source organism: Candidatus Cybelea sp. (assembly GCA_049285915.1). Lineage (GTDB taxonomy): Bacteria > Vulcanimicrobiota > Vulcanimicrobiia > Vulcanimicrobiales > Vulcanimicrobiaceae > Cybelea. The sequence continues at coordinate 3,760 of JBAQAW010000116.1, forward strand.
CGTCGTGACGGCGAACTTTAGTCCGCTGCTGAACTACCCGGGAATCCCGTCCTCTATCCCGGTTAGCTCGACGGCCATGGTGCGGGTGCAGAATCAATGACGACGATGGAAACGATACCGATGAAACCTAAACACGGAGAGCGCGGCGCGAGCCTGGTCGAGACGGTCATCGTGATGGGCGTGCTGCTCGCGCTGATGTTCGGCATCATCGACTTCGGCCGGGCGCTCTACACCTATTCGTTCGTCGCGCAGCTCGCGCGCCAAGGGGCGCGCTGGGCGATCGTCCGCGGAGCGAACTGCACGGTACTTTGCCCGTCGGGCCCCGCGGGCCCGAGTGACGTTCAGACTTACGTCCAGAGTCTCTCGGAGGGTGCAACCGATCCGACCCAGATCACGGTGACAGCCGTTTGGTCGGGCACGGGCTGCACCGCTTCGCATACGCCCGGGTGCCTCGTGACTGTCAACGTGAGCTACCCCTTCAGGTTCTTCCTCCCGTTCGTTCTGCCGGGCCATTCGATAACAATGTCGAGCTCGTCGCAGATGGTGGTTTCGAACTGAGCACCGCCATTACGCCGGTAACCTCGGCGTTGCCGGTGCAGCGCGCAAAGCGGATGGCGCAGCCACCCCGCTTCCGCGCGGGCGCCGCAATGCAGACGGCATCGGGCTGCGTCTCGGCCTACTTCGAGCTCGAGAGTTTCGATCGCCGGCGCGGCGTCGCGCTGTACGGCCTTCGGGTCATCAATCGCACCAAAGGCGCACTCGTCTGTCGCACGTGGGTGCTCGCCGACGACGGCGACGCCGTGCTCGCGCATCCGGCTTTCCTTGAAGTCGCGCCGCTCTCGGTCGGTTCGACGATCGTTCCGCTCTGGCCGAACGACTTCGACTCGTTCCATCGCGCGATCGCCGAAGTCACCGGTGACGGCGTTCACTGCCTCGTCGAGGCGGCGGCGCCGCCGCAGCCCAAACCGCGGCGCCGGCCGTACATCATCGCCGGCGCGAGCGTCCTCGCCGGCATCGCAGCCATTGCAATGGCCGGCGCCCTGCGCGGCGCGGTTCCGAAGATCGCCGCGTTTTCGGTGGCGCCGCAGGCGCTCGCCGGTACGACGGTCGAGGCCGAATACAGCACGTTCGGCACCGGCAATCTTTCGTATCTCGTGACCGCCCCGGACGGACATCGCGTCGCCGGCGGTCCGCTCGCCGCGCATGCGGGCTCGGTCTTCGTGCCAATTCCCGCGGGCACGTCGTCGGGAGCCTATTCGTTACGCCTCGCGATGGAGGGCCCGTTCGGCAGCGCCAGCGAGACGCGCGTCGTCAACGCGATGATCGCCAAGGGCGGTGCGAGCGCTTCGATCGCCGATCTTTCGGTGAAGCCGATGGTGGCCAAGCCTGGAGACTCGCTGAAGGTGGCGTACTCGGCCGTGGGCGAGGGCGGATACGTTCGTCTCGAAGGGACCGACGGAACGATCTGGGCGCAACAGCCCTTCTCGCGCGGCGGCGAGACGCAACTCGTCGTCCCCCAGGTTGGGGACGGACGCGAACTGCACGTCGTGCTGCACGTCACCAAGGGTGCCTCGGCCGCGCAATCGGCCGCGGGAATCTTGGTTTCGAGCCCGCATGCGGTGCGTGCGGCCGCCGATAGCGGCCCCGCGATCGCGGGCGATGACGATCCCAACGAGGCCGCAACGGTCGGCGCGGACGCGAACGGGACGTTCCAAGTGGTGACGGGCGCCGTCCACGGCGGCGGGGCGATTACCGTAAAGATTCTTTCGCCACGCAACGGCATGCGGATCGCGCTCAACGACCCGCAGTCCAAAGAGGTAACCGGAACCGACGCCGGCTCAGAGAGCGACGTCGTGACGCTGCGAGCGCCCACCGTAACCGCGGCGACCCGCTACACGGTGGTCGCGACCTTCACCGACGGCTTCGGGCAAGAAAGTATCGTTGCGCCCGTGACGATCCTGCCCTAAAGCCGCGGGCGGCCGTCTCTATATCGAGCCGGCTGCCGTGTTGAAGAAGCTGTTTACCGAGTTTCCGAGGCTGCGAGCCCCGGCGATGCAGACGATGGCGATCAGAGTGACGAGGAGCGCGTATTCGACGAGCTGCGCACCCTCTTCGTCCTTCATCAGGGTGGTGAGAATAGCCAACATGTTAAACCCTTTGTTTATGCGTGGTGAAGAAATCCTAACGCTCTCCTAGACGCCGGGAAACTCTCCAGCGGCTGTTTTGAAGATATGGGGTAAGCTGCGACCAAAGAACCGGACCGCCATGAAACACACCAAGGCGATCAGCGCGATGACGAGCCCATATTCCACCATCTCCGCGCCGGATTCGTCGCGAATCAGCGCTGCTAAGGCCGCGAGCATTGTTTCTCCCTTTCGGTTCCGGAAAGCACCTAAATGGAGCTTCCTACGTTGTTGAAGAGCGAGTTGATGTTGTTACCCAGCAACTGGACCGCCGTGATGGCGACCAGCGCAATCAGTGCGATGAGCAGACCGTACTCGACCAGGGACGCCCCCTCTTCATCGGAGAGCAGGGAGCGGAGGAGCGAAAACATCCTAATATCCTCCTGGATACGAAGGTTCGAAGAACGCCAAGGTTCCCGGTATCTCTAAATACCGCTAGTCGAGTACGAAGGTTCCGCTGGAGCCCCGGCCCCAGCCGAAACCGATAATCCGCTTGTCTTAGACCGAGCCGGCGACGGTGTTGAAGAGCGTGCTGACGCTCGTGCCGAGGGCGCGGACGCCGACGATCGCAACGAGGGCAATCAGGGCGACGAGGAGACCGTACTCCACCATCGTGGCGCCTTCGTCGTCGCGGATCATCGATTTGAGGGTCTTAAGCATTGAGAACTCCTTAGCTGAGATGCGTGTGCTGTGTTCTGTAAACGTAACGAGCCGCCGCCCAGTTCCTAAACGAGCGAAACTGGGTGACGCAGTCGAAGGGGCCGCTTGTTAGAACGGTTCTTCGATGGCGCGCCTATTCGCCCTACGTTCAAGCTTCCTCCTGCCGCTGCCGTTAAATTTTGTTAACGGCTTTTCGGCCGGATAGGGGCATAATTGGGGAACGTAAGGGCGGCCGCTTGCGTTTCCTATTTCAGAATGCGCCAGAAAAGCACGGCAAGTCAGGCAGGGCCCGGGACGTTCGACTCTGTTGACGCGTTAACGCCGCTATGGGATAATCCGCCCGCTTGGATTCAACAGACCCCCTGGTGTCTTTGTCTCCGAGCAAGCCTCGAAATTAGGGAGTTTTATTTATGAAACGAGGTCATGGTCAGCGCGGCGCGGTGATCCCCATGGTGGCGATCAGCCTCACCGTGCTTATGGGCTTTTCCGGGCTCGCGATCGATGTCGGATTCCTCGAGTACCGCCAGCAGCAGCAGCAGTCGGCGGCCGACGCAGCGGCGGTCGGGGGCGCGCAGAAGCTCGCCAGCAACAGCTGCACGAGCACCTCGGGCGTCCAGAGCGCCGCGTTGACCGATGCTGCGACCAACGGCTTCGCTTCGCCGGACGTGAGCGTCGATACGCCGCCGAGCAGCGGACCCTACGCGGGTAACGCTTGCGCGGTCGCCGTGACGATCAACCATACGCAGCCGACGATGTTCGCGCATCTGTTCGGCATGACGGGCCAGGAATCGACCTCGGCGGTTGCGGCCGCGGTAAAGGTCGGCTCGGGCTGCATCTATTTGCTGAGCACGACCACGGAATCGAACTTCAACAAAGGATCGCTGACCGCACCGGGCTGCGGCCTCATGATCAACGATACCGCTAACTTCAACGGCGCATCGATCGATGCGTCGACCATCGGCTATGCGGGAGCGGCACCGAATACCAACGGCGCGACGTTCACCGGTGCGTCGCCTGCGCCGATGCTGCCGGTCGCCGATCCGTGCCCGGAGATCGCCGGGTGCGCGGGCCTTGCCGCTAGCCCGCCGCCTTCGTCGAGTTGCCCTGCGTATACCGGCCCTGCGGGAACCGCGGGCTCCCCTGTCACTATCACCGGTCCGGCCTGCTACAGCGATCTTCAGCTCAATAAAGGCGACGCGATCCTATCGGGCACCATCGTTCTAACGGGTACCTCGAGCTTCAGCATGGCGACGCTGACGAGCGGGACGAGCGGCGCGACGATCTACGTTACGCAAAGCGCAACGCCGCCGAATTTCAATAAGACGACCGTGAACCTCTCGGCTCCCACGACGGGCCCTTACGCCGGCGTCGCGTACTATCAGGTTCCGGGTAACTCGGCCAGTCCGAACTTCAACTCGTCCTCGTCGAACTACAACGGGCTGATCTACGCTCCGAGTGCGACCGATGTGAACTTCAACAAGAACGGCACCGGTTATGCCATCCTGGTCATCGGAGCCGGCAACTTCAACATGGGGACAAACTTTGCGGCATCGACCGGCACCGGCTCGATCATCTATCAGTCGGTGCTGACGCAATGATCCGCCGCCTCGTTCGAAAAGAAAACGGTACGAGCGCCGTCGAGTTCGCGCTGGTGGCGCCGATCCTCATCCTGATATTCATGGGCATCGTCGAGTTCGGCCGGTACACGTACTACGCGATCCTCGCCTCGCATGCGGCCCGAGCCGCTGCATCGTGGGGTGCGCAGAGCGGCACGACCGCAGAGAGCGCTGCCGGAATGCAGAATATCGCGGCGGCCGATGCCACCGGACTCTCGAACTGGACGACGACTCCCGGCCATATTACGGCAAACGCGATGTGCTCGGTAAACGGCGGTGCACTCCAGCTGTGCACCGGCACGATCAATCCGGCCAACACCGTCTACTACGTGCAAGTGAGCGTGACCGGCCAGTTCAATACGCTCATTAGGTATCCGGGGATCCCGAGTCCGGTTACGGTCACCGGCAGCTCCACGATGCGGGTCTCCGGCCAGTAGCGGCCTAGTCCACCCTAGCCGTGAGGGCTAGGTAGCGAGCGGCCCATTGACTCTCCCAGCCGCTCTATGGCATAATCTGCCTGTTTTAGGGCTAGGGGCTCCACGCTGTCCCCCGTCCTAGCAAGCCTCGAATTCCAGGGAGTTATTATGCACCGAGGTTATTTTAATCAGCGTGGCGCCGTGCTGCCCTTCGTAGCACTTTCCCTTACCGTTCTCACCGGGTTTGCCGGCATGGCCGTGGACGTCGGCTTTTGGTCGTACCGCCAGCAGGAGCAGCAGACCGCGACCGACGCTGCGGCGCTCGGCGGGGCTCAAGAACTGGCCCGCACCAGTTGCAGCGATGCGACCGGCGCGAAAGCCGATGCCAGGGTCGACGCCGGCAAGAACGGCATCGCTACGAGCAACGTCCAGCCGGTCAGCCCTCCGGCGAGCGGCGTCTTTGCCGGCAACGCCTGCGCGATCACCGTGCAGATCTCGACCACGAATAATGCGGCATTCTTTGCGCGCATTTTCGGCTTCCCGAATATGCCGGAGACGACCCAAGCGACGGCCCAGGCGAGCACCTCCGGTTCGGGATGCATTTATTTGCTCAGCACGATCTCCCCATCGAACACGAACGGCGCGGGCATCACCGCGCCCAACTGCGCCGTGTTGATCAACGACACGACGAACTTCCACGGCTCAACGGTGACCTCACCGATGATTGGCTACGCCGGTTCGGCGCCCAACGAAAACAGCGCGACGTTTACCGAAGCGACTCCCGCACCGATGCTCCCGGTCGAAGATCCCTGCCCGGAGATCGCCGGCTGTTACTACCTGGCGAACAATCCGCCGTCGTTTTCCTGCGGGAACTATTCGAGCAGTAGCCCAACGCCGACGGAGTTGCCGCAGGGGTGCTACAATAACCTGACCCTCAACTTCGCCAACGTGACGATGTCGGGCGTCTACGTCCTCAACGGCGCCTCGAACTTCAACATGGCGACGATCACGGGGACCGGTGTAACGATCTACGTCACCGCGAGCGCCACGCCGCCGAACTTCAACAAAGCGAACATCTCGATCTCGGCGCCCACCTCGGGCAGCTATAACGGCGTGCTCTACTATCAGGTCCCGGCGAACACGAATAGCCCGAACTTCAACAGCGTGAATGCATCCTACAGCGGGCTGATCTACGCGCCGTCCTCCACGATGGTGAACTACAACAACACCGCCGCCAGCTATACGCTCTTGGTTCTCGGGTCCGCGAACTTCAACGGCAGCAGCAGCTTCGATTTCAACGCCCCCGGCGGGAATCAGTCGCTGGTTTATAAGGCGGTGGTGGCGCAATGATCCGCCGGCTGAAGCGCTCCGAGAGCGGCACGAGCTTCATCGAATTCGCCATCGTCGCGCCTTTTCTGATATTTTTGGTGTTTGGGCTGATCGAGCTTGGCAGGTATACCTATTTCTCGATCTTGGCCGCGCACGCGGCGCGCGCCGCGGTGGCCTTCGGCGGCCAGAACCTCTCGACGGCACTCGACGCGGGCGGGATGACCCAAGCAGCGACGACCGACGCGGCGAGCCTGCCGAACTGGACTGGGAACATCGCTCCAAACTACCTGTGCTCGGTCAACGGCGGCGCGCTGGGCAGGTGTCCGGCCTCCCCCGGTGCCGTTGCGCCGATCAATACCGTCTACTACGTTCAAGTGACGGTCACCGGAGAGTACAATACGCTGCTCAACTACCCGGGAATCCCGAACAACGTCTGGGTGAGCGGGAGCGCCACGATGCGGGTCGGAGGCCAGTAGCCCCGCTCGGTTGACTGCCCCGGCCCCTCTATGGCATAATTAGCCCGTTTCAGGCGAAGGACCACGCAGTTCTTTCCGCCTGGGACTGGTTGTAATTTAGAAGTCCTCTATTCCGAACCTCGATTCTTAGGAGTACTAATATGCTACGAGGTGAGAGAGGCGCGGTATTGCCATTTGTGGCGATCGCGCTGACGGTCGTATTGGGGTTTGCCGGCATGTCTGTAGACGTCGGCTATCTCGAATATCGCCAACAACAACAACAGAATGCAGCGGATGCCGCCGCCCTCGGCGGCGCGCAAGCATTGGCTAGCACGAGCTGCACGTCATCGAGCGCAGGTCACGACGCTGCCGTCAGCGACGCGGCGACCAACGGCTATGCTTCAACGTACGTGACGGTCCACACTCCGCCCATCTCCGGACCGTACGCGAACAACGCGTGCGCGGTCTACGTTCAGATCACACAGGGGCAGCAAACGTTTCTCTCCCGGCTCTTCCATCCGGGCCGGATGATTGAATCGACCGAAGCGGTCGGCACGGCCGTCACGACGGGGCCGGGATGCATTTACCTGCTGAGCATGACGTCGCCCTCGAACATGAACGGTGCGAACATCAACTCGCCGAAGTGCGGCATCTACATCAACGACACCACCAACTTCAACGGCTCGACCATCAACGCGACCTCGATCGGCTACGCCGGCGCCGCGCCGAATGAAAACGGCGCGACCTTCACGCAGGCAACGCCCGCGGCGATGCTCCCCGTGCAGGATCCGTGCCCGGAGATCACCGGCTGTAACTACTTGGCAGCCAATCCGGTCGCAACCCCTCTCTGCATAAGCTCGAACAAGAATGGGTACGTCGGGGCGATTACCCCGGGTTGCTACAGCAACCTGAACCTTAACGGCTCCAACGTGACGTTCAATGGAGAGTACATCTTCACCGGATCGACCAACTTCAATGGTTCGCACATTAGCGGCTCCGCGACCATCGTCGTTACGTCGACAGGGACGTCGGTCAACTTCAACGGGGCAAACCTCTCGCTCACGCCGCCGACAACCGGTAACACCGCGGGGGTGCTCTATTATCAAGCGCCCGGGAACACGTCGAATCCGAACTTCAACGGAACGTCGAACAATCTCCAAGGACTGATTTACGCGCCGTCGGCGTTGGGGGTCAACTTCAACGGCGCGGCGGGCGGCTATCTGGTGCTGGTACTCGGATCGACGAACATGAACGGCAGCACGAGCTACGATTTTGCGACGCCCCCACCCGGAGCGTCCTTGATCTACCGGGGAGCGTTAACGCAATGACGCGCAGACTTCTACGTTGCGAGAACGGCGCGAGCATGATCGAGTTCGCGGTCATCGCGCCCTTCCTCGTCCTGGTGTTCATGGGCCTGATCGAACTCGGGCGCTATGCGTACTACTCGATTCTCGCATCACACGCGGCGCGCGCGGCGGTGGCCTACGGCTCGGAGAACACGACGAGCGCGGAGGACTTTGCGGGCATGCGGCGCGCCGCCGTCGCCGACGCGGGGGGCCTGGCGGTGTGGACGACGGCCGGACAAGGAGCGATTACGTCGCAGGACCTCTGTTCGGTCAACGGCGGAGCGCTGGCCACCTGCTCAGTCAGCGGGTCCTCGCCGCCGACCAATACGGTCTACTACGTCAGCGCCACGGTCACGGGTCGCTTCAATACGCTGATCCACTACCCGGCGCTGCCGGATCAAGTCTGGGTCTCGGGGAGCTCGACGATGCGCGTCGGCGGCCAGTAAACCGCCGCGCTATTCGGCGACGGCGATCGCCGGCGCGCGAAGTCGTCTCGGCTTCTTGATCAAGAAGATGAGCGGCGTCGAGAGCACGAAGACGATCGCCGTCGCGCGGAAGAGATAGTTATACGCGATCATCGCCGATTGCTGGCTTACCATTTGCGTGAGCTGACCGATCGAGTAGCCGTGCGACTGGGTGACGCCCGAGGCCAAGACGTTCCAGGCAATGGCCGTTTGGTGCGTGAGCATCGTCGTGAGGATCGCGATGCCGAGGCTGCCGCCGAGCTGGCGCAGCAGGGTAAAGACTCCGGTTGCGCCGGCCATCTCGGGAACGGGGACGTCGCCGAGCGAGATCGTCGTCAGCGGCACGAAGAGGAAGCCTAGCGCGAAGCCTTGGATCAAGCGCGGCCAGAAGACGTCCCAGTAACCCGCCTGCACGCTGAGTCCGCCCAGCATCCACGTCGACCAGGCGAAGAGCAGCGTGCCGAAGACGATCGACCACCTGCCGTCGATCCGATTGAGAATGCGCCCGATGAT
>JBAQAW010000117.1:0-96456 GCA_049285915.1 Candidatus Cybelea sp.
GGTGAGATCCGCGGATTCGTGCGGGCAGCGATCGCGAAGCCGCCCTCTCAGCGCCGCCGCGGCCGCAACTGCGGCCGAAAAGCGCGCCGCGGCGACGATCGGTCCGAAGACCATGCAGGTGGCCGCCGCCGCCGGCAGCGACCGGGCGGACGGGCCGGTGCCGCAACCGCAGCCCAGAAATACCGCGGCGCCCGGAACGCGCAGCAGACGTGCGACGATTGTGGCAGCCAGCACGAAGGGCGTTGCCTCGAAGAGCGTGCTCGCCGACGAGGCCAGCGCTCCGCGCAGCAGATCGGGCGAAAAGAGCAGCGCGAGCGCGAGCGGCGCCGCTCCGTAGAGCGCGATGCGCACGAACGGCCATCACGCGCCGGTCGCGCAATGGCTAGTGCGCAGGCTCGGCGAACGGGGGGTGCCGGGATATGCCTGAATCGATCAACGCTCCGCGCGGCACGCAAGATTTCTTTCCGCCCGAGTCGACGAGTTGGAACGAACTCGAGGCGCGCATTCACGCGCTCGCCGGGCGCTTTGGCTACGGTGAAATCCGCACGCCGGTCTTCGAGTCGACCGATCTCTTCGTCCGCGGCGTCGGCGAACAGACCGACATCGTCGAAAAAGAGATGTATACGTTCGAAGACCGCGGCGAACGCAGCCTCACGTTGCGTCCCGAATGGACGGCGCCGGTCGTACGCGCGGCGCTCGAACACCACCTCTTCGCGCAGGGGCCGTTGCGGCTTTACTACGTCGGTCCGATCTTCCGCTACGAGCGTCCGCAGAAGGGGCGCTATCGCCAGTCGCATCAGTTTGGCGTCGAGTGCTTCGGCTTCGAAGGCCCCGAGGCCGATCTCGAAGTCATCTCGCTGGCGTGGGAGCTGATCCGCGGATACGGGATCGAGGACGCGGTGCTCAACATCAACTCGATCGGCGACGAGCGGTGCCGTCCGCGCTATCGTCAAGCGCTCGTCGAGCACTTTCGACCGCACGCCGCGGTCCTCTCGGCCGAGTCGCTGCGCCGCATCGAGCGCAATCCGCTTCGACTGCTCGACAGTAAGGATCCGGCCGATGCGCCCTTCATTGCGAGCGCTCCGCAGTTCGAGTCGTTTCTCTGCGCGCCGTGTCGCGAGCATTTCGACGCGCTGAAGTCGTACCTCGACTTGTCCGGCATTCCGTACGTCCTCAACCCGCGCATCGTGCGAGGTCTCGATTACTACGGCAGAACGGTCTTCGAGTTTACCTCCGGCGTCCTGGGATCGCAGAACAGTCTGTGCGGCGGCGGCCGCTACGACGGTCTGGTAAAGTCGCTCGGCGGTCCCGACGTTCCCGCGGTCGGCTTCGCGCTTGGAATGGAGCGCTTCTTGATGACGCTGCGCGCCGGCGGCGCGCAGGGAGAGAGCCCGAGGCGAGGATTGCAGGCGGTCGCGCTCGGCGCGCAGGCGCGCGCTCTCCTGGCGCCGGTCGTCGTCGAGCTTCGCCGGTCGCTGGACTCACCGACCTATATGGATTACCTGGAACGCAAGCCGTTGGCACAGTTGAAGATCGCGGATCGCAATCGAGCTCGTTACGCGTTGATCGTGGGCAGCGAAGAGCTCGCTGCGGGCGAGGCGATCTTGCGAGACCTCGAAACGCGCACCGACCGCGCGGTGCCGCTGGGGACGGTAAGAGTCCTTGTGGAGCTTCTCGTAGAAGCGGGCCTGTAATGGACGAGCGCTATGCCGAGGAGACGCAAACGCTGCGGGATCTGCTCGAACTCATGCACGAGCACGACCTCGACACGATCAAGGTCAAGCTCGGCGATGCGATTTACGAACTCTCCCGCCGAGGATCCGAAGCGCCGCCCGAGGCGTGGGGCGCGCCGGCTCCGGTATCGGCCGAGGAGTCTCCACCGGCCGCACCCGCCAACGTCACAAAAGTCCCCGCTCCCCTGACCGGCGTATTCTATCGCTCTTCGTCGCCGGAGGCCGCGCCGTACGTCGAGGTCGGCGATCGCGTCGAGATCGGCGACGTCCTGTGCGTCCTCGAAGCGATGAAGCTGTTTAACGAGATTCAAAGCGACTACGCCGGAACGATCCTGCGCATCGTTCCGGGCAACGGCGAGCTCGTCTCGCAGGGTGAGGATCTCTTCTGGATCGAGCCCCACTCGTGAGTAAAACCGCTCCCGACTATCACGGTAAGCGCGGCTTCGACGAGCTGCTCGCGGATCGTAGCGGACTCCTCGACGATGCGCGGTATCGCCCTCAAGTCGAAGCGATCGTCGACGCCGTCGCCGGTGCGCTGCGGGCGGGCAAAAAGGTTCTCTGGTGCGGCAACGGCGGCAGCGCTGCCGAGGCGCAGCACATGGCCGCCGAGCTTTCGGGCCGGTATCTGCGCGAGCGGCCCGGACTGCATAGCGAGGCGCTCTCGGTAAACTCGTCGACCCTCACCTGCATCGGCAACGACTACGGATACGATCACGTCTTCGCGCGGCAAGTCGAAGCGTTCGCCACGCCCGGTGACGTGGTGATCGGCATGACGACCAGCGGCGGTTCGCGCAACATCGTTCTCGCGCTTGAGGCGGCAAAACGCCGCGGGGCCGTGACGGTTGCGTTCACCGGAAACGGCGGCGGCAAGGTGGCCGAGCACGCCGATTACGTGCTCGTGGGTCCGGACGGATACGCGGCGATCGTTCAAGAGGTTCACCAGGTGATGGCGCACATCGTCTGCGATCTCGTCGAACAGCGGCTGATCTTCGAAGACGGATTACGGTGACGTCGTTAATGGCGCCCGACGCGCAGACGCTCTTCGAGCGCGCGAACGGACGTCGAATTCTCGTCATCGGCGATCTGATGATCGACGAATGGATCTGGGGAACCGTGACCCGCATCTCGCCGGAGGCGCCGGTCCCGGTCGTCGCGGTCGTCGATCACTCGTTCACCCTTGGCGGCGCCGGCAACGTCGCGAATAACTTGCGCGCACTTCGCGCAAACGTCGTCTTCGCCGGAACCGTCGGCGACGACGAGTTCGGTGCGCAAGTGCGCCGCCTTCTGGGCGAACAGCAAGTAGACGATAGCGGAATCGTCACGCTGGCGGGTCGCCCGACGACGCGCAAGACGCGCGTCGTCGCTCACAATCAACAGGTCGTCCGCGCAGACTGGGAATCGACCGCGCCGCTGGAGAGCGGCGACCGTTCGCGCGTCGCCGCATTCGTGCGCGATCGTGCCGCCAAATGCGACGCCGTGATTCTCAGCGACTACGCCAAGGGGTTGCTCTCGCGCGAAATCGTCGAGGCCGCATCTCTTTGCCCGCTGGTATTGGCCGATCCCAAGCCGCTCAACGTCTCGTTGCTGCGTGGGGTTACCTGCGTCGCGCCCAATGCGGTCGAAGCATCGACGATGACGGGGATCTCGATCGTCGACGAAGCGACGCTCGAAGCAGCGGGCATGAGGCTGATCGAGATGCTGGACTGCCGCTATGCCGTCGTCACGCAAGGCGAACACGGCATGTCGCTCTTCGGGCGAAATGGCGAGCGCCTGACGATTCCGTCGGTCGCGCGAACCGTCTACGACGTCAGCGGCGCCGGCGATACCGTCATCGCGATGCTGGCGCTCGCGCTCTCCGCCGGTGCTTCGATCGAACAAGCGATGCTGCTGGCGAACTTCGCGGCCGGAGTGGTCGTCGAGAAGCTCGGCACGGCCACGGCCTCGCCCGAGGAGATCGTTGCCCTCGTAGAACCGGCGACGGCGTGAACGAGCACGCTCCGTTTTTCGCGCGGCTCTTTGACGTGGACGCTGCGGTTGCGTGGCGCGAGGAGCAGCGCTCGCGCGGGCGCATCGTCGTCTTCACGAACGGTTGTTTCGACGTGCTGCATGCCGGTCACGTTTCGTATCTCGCGTGGGCGCGCGAGCAAGGCGACGCGTTGATCGTCGGGCTCAACGAAGACGATTCGGTGAGACGGATCAAGGGACGCGCGCGCCCGATCGTTCCCTTTGCCGATCGCGCGGCGCTCCTGCGCGCGCTGCGCAGCGTCGACGCCGTCGTCGGATTCGCTGCGCCTACGCCGGAGATCGTTCTCGATCGGATTCGACCCGACGTTCACGTCAAGAGCGAGCAGTATCGCGAAGAGGAGCTTCCGGAACGCAGCGTCGTGCTGCGCCACGGCGGACGAATCGCGCTGGCGCCGCACGCGGCCGGCAAGAGCACGACGGAGACGATCGCTCGCATCCTCGATGCGTATAGCCGTCACGGCTAACGGCCCCGGTGAGGTGGCCGGCTGGCTGCGCCCTCTGCTGCGATCGCTCTACGCCCGTCGCCCCGACTTGGAGGCTTTCGTTTTTCTCGTCCCCGACGATTACGCGAGCGGGTTTGAGGCCGAGATGCTGCGGCAATGGTTCCCCGCGGCTCACGTGTTCGACCCGAAGCAGTATCTGCGATTTGCGCTCGGCGCACGGCTGCAGGACCTTCCGCCCAGCGTCGACGTCGTGCAGTACATCGGCGGCGATCTCTTGCATGCCAGGCGCGTGCACGCGCGGCTGAAGGGACATGCCGCAACGTACAAGTTCTCGCGCCGCTCCTATCGCGCGCTCTTCGAGCGGGCCTTTGCGGTCGACGCTGGCAACGTCGAACAGCTCGAAGGCTGGGGGATTCCGCGCGACCGGATCGAGCGCGTCGGAAACCTTGCGATCGACGGCGCGCTCTTCGAAGCCGCGCAGACGCAAGAGGAGGGTACGCCGGAGGACGGCATCCTGATCATGCCGGGCTCGCGCACGTACGAGGTAGAGAACCTGATACCATTTTACTTCGCGGTGGCGCTGCGAATGCTGCGCGATCGTCCCGGCCTACCGGTTGCGTTCGCAATCTCGCCCTTCACGTCGCGCGCGCTGCTGCAGACGGCGATCGAGGGCGGCGGCCATCCGCGGATGTTCGGCCGCCGCGGCCGGCTCGTCGTCGAAGACGGCCGAGAGTTCCTGGAGGATGACGAACGCGGCGTGCGGATCCCGGTCCTGCGCAACGGGCTTGCAGCGGCGCGCAGCGCGCGCTTGGCCCTGACGATTCCCGGAACGAAAACGATCGAACTCGCGATGCTCGGTAAACCGGCCATCACCATCACGCCCTTGAACGCACCGGAGCTGGTGACGATCAACGGTCCGCTCACCTATCTCAACCGCGTTCCGCTCGTGGGCGTTCCGCTCAAGCGCGCGGCCGCCGTTGCCCTCTCGCGCCGTTTCCGATACCATACTCAGCCGAATATGGACGCCGGAAAAACACTGATTAGGGAGATGCACGGGACGGTGACGCCGGCAAGAGTCGCAACGACGGCGCTGCACTCTTACGACGACCGGAGCTGGATATCGTCGGCGGGCCAGGCACTCGCCGAGCTCTACCGCGATCACGCCGGGGCCGCCGATCGTATGGCCGATTCGCTGCTGCGCCTCGCGGCCGCGTAGCGTCGAGGTTCGAAGATGGAGTTCTCCGTCGTCATCGCAACCAAAGACCGCCGCGCCTTTCTGGAAGACGCGCTAGCCTCGCTGCAGGCGCAAGCCGAGGCGCCCCCCTTCGAAGTGATCGTCGTCGACAACGGCTCGACCGACGGGACGCGCGGCTCGGTCGAAGCGTACGCAAATGCGCAAAGGCCCGTACGATACCTCTCCCAGCCCGAGCCGAACCGCGGCAAATCGCGAAATCGCGGCGTCGAAGCGTCGCGCGGCCGCTACATCGCGTTCTGCGATGACGACGTCCGGCTCCCCGCAGGATGGCTCGCGGCACACGCCGCCGCGCAGAGTGGAGACGATTACGTCGTCAACGGGCCGATCCTCAACGTCCCTTCGGTCGACGTTACGCCAAAGCCGGCGGGCGCGAACTATTCTCGCGCCTTCCTCTGCACCTGCAACGCGTCGTTGACGAAGCGAGCCTTCGAACGCGCGGGCGGATTCGACGAGTCGTTCGATCTGTACGGCTGGGAGGATACGGAGCTGGGCGTGCGGCTGCGCGAGTCCGGATGCCGCTGGCGGTTTGCGTGGGACGCATACCTATGGCACCTCAAACCCGATACCCAGGGAGCGCTCGAGATCGAGGCGAGGAAAGCCGTCGAGAAGGCGCGCATGGCGAGCCGCTTCCTGATAAAGCACCCGTCCGCGCGCGCTCGCCTGGCCACCGGCGCGCATCCGTTGAATTTATTCCGCGCGCGTTATCTGCTCCCCGAAGCGCTGCTCGCATTCTACGCCGGAGTTTCGAAGAGTTCGCGGGCGCCATCCTGGCTGCGGGCGCTCGGCCGCGGCCAGCTTCTGGACGGCCTGTACGCGCGCGAACTCGTTGCGGCGCTCGATGCGGAGCATGGACGCTAAGCGCGCGCTCCTCTATTGCGCGGGCGGGGGAATCGGCGATTCGCTGGTCGCGTCGATCGTCGCGCGCGCCCTGCGGCAGCGATATTCGTCGGTCGACGCGCTGACGCTTCCGGGCCACGTCGAGTTGCTCGAACGCGTGCCCGACGTCGACCGGGTCTTCGTCGACGAAGGCAACGAACGCGCGCTCGCCCAGCGCCTTACGGGCGAGGCATACGCCGCCTGCGTCGTCACCTGGGCGACCTCGAGGACGGCGGCGGTTCCTTGGCACGCCGGAATTGGCGTTCGCGTCGGGCAGGCGCGACGCTTCTATTCGTACCGCTTTACCAAGCGCGTCGTCGTCCGCAGCGAACGCGGAGACGTCACCTCACACTGGTCCGACGTGCTGCTCGATTTTGCGCGCGCGATCGGCTGCGATACCGACGACCATCGCTATCGCTTCGTACCGACGCCGCGAGACGAAGCCGACGCGGCGACGATCGCCGGCGGCCTCGGCAGCTTCATTCTTCTCAATCCGTGCAACGCGATCGCGACGCGGCGCCGTTGGCCGGTTGAGGGCTGGGCGACGCTCGCCGCGGCGCTGCGCGAACGCTACGACGCCAAAGTGCTGGTCTGCGGTTCTCCCGCCGACGCGCCGCTGGCCGAAGCGGTAGTCGCGCACGTTGCCGGACGCGAGGGAATCCTCTCGATCGCGGGGCGCACGAGCGTCGGCTCTTTCGGCGCGCTTGCGCGGCGGGCGCGCGCCTTCGTGGGCATAACGACCGGTTCGATGCACGTTGCGGCGGCGGTCGGTTGCCCGACCGTCGGCATCTTTCCGTTTCAGTCGGATTACCCGGAGCGATGGTCCCCGTTGGGCGATCGCACGGCGATCGTGCGCGCTTCGTATCCATGCCATCGGGGGGATACCAAAGAGCGTTGTCGAGACTACGCTTGTATCGACCACCTCGATCGCGCTCGAATCCTCGCCGCAGCCGACTCGCTGGTCTCGTGATTCGGGCCACGATCCAGCTCTGCACCTACAACCGCGCCGCGCTGCTCGAGCGTGTGCTCGAAGCCTGCTTCGACCAGACGGTCCCGGAGCAGTCGTACGAAGTCGTGCTGGTGAACGACGGCTCGACCGACGAAACGGGCGCGGTCATCGAACGCGCCGCAGCGCGGGCCGGCTGCCGGTTTACTGCTATCAGCCAACCAAATCGCGGGCTGGCCGCGGCCCGCAACGCGGGCATCGCGCGGGCCGTCGGGGAGCGCATCATCTTCATCGACGACGATGTGGTCGCGCTCCCGAATTTCGTGCAGGAGCATCTGCGCAGCAACGCCGCTCATCCGGCGGCGGTCGTGCGCGGCGGAGCGATCGAAGTGGAGGATCTCGACGTCCTCCCGCCGCCGGTCTGGAGCATCACGAACTATAGCGGCAACTTCTTTTGGACGACCAACGTCTCGCTGCCGCTGGCGACGATTCGCGCGGTCGGGGGATTCAACGAATCCTTCGCGGAGTACGGGTGGGAGGATATCGACGTTGGGATGCGCCTGCGCGGCGCCGGCGTACGGGCCGTCTTCAATCCGCGCGCGCTCGTCTATCATTTCAAACCCCGCCCCCGCGTCGACCGCGTCCCGGCGATGCTCTCCCAAGCGCGCGCGAAGGCGCGCACCGCTGCCGCGCTCGTCCGCCTCCATCCTCATTGGCGCACGTACCTCGCGACGGGAATCAATCCGGTTCAGCGGCATTTTGCCTCGCTGCGGCGCAGACTGCGAACGGCCGGCCGGCTCCGGCGGCGAGTCGCCGGCCTGAGCGGCGACCGCGAGCTCACGCGCCGGGAGCTGCTGGCCGTGCGCGCATTGGCCAACGAGATCTATTTCGAAGAGCTGGAACGTGCGCTGTGAGGATTCTGCTCTCTCGCACCGACCGCATCGGCGATTTGGTGCTCTCGACGCCCGCGATCGCGACGGTGCGCGCCTCGTTTCCCACGGCGCATCTCGCCATCGTAACGAGCAACTACAATCGGGTCGTCATGGAGCGTAACGACGACGTCGACGAGCTCATCGTGCTTCCGGAGGGAGGGTCGCCCCGCAGCTTCGGGGCGACCTTACGCGACTACGACGCCGCCGTCGCGCTCGCCCCGCGTGCCGTCGATCTGCAGCTCATTGGAGCGACGAAGGCACCGCTACGCATCGGGTACACCTACGAGCGGCGGTGGATCGCGCGGATGACGGCGCGGCTCTACCTCAATCGCGTCATGGTCTCCGAGGCCGACCCGGAGCTCTCCGATCGGAATCCCGGCCGCATCGTGCGGCACGAAGTCGTGCAGCTTCTCGACCTCGTCGCGCTGGCCGGCGCGCGGGAGCGCGTCACGCGGCTGCGGCTCGACCTGATCGATGCCGACCGCAGCATCGCGCGCGAGCTTCCCGAAGGGCCGATCGTCTTGCACCTCGCGCCGCGCTGGTTCACCAGCGGCAGCACGCTCGAGTCGACGCTCGAGATGGTGGACGAGCTCGGAGAGCTCGCACCGATCGTGATCACCTGCGCGCGAGAGTGCGAAGGGCACGCGCCCTCCTTCGAAGCCAAGCGCAGCGTCGTCCGTTGTCTGCGCCGGCTGCCGTTCCACCAGTGGGCGGCCGTGCTTCAACGCGCTCGCGTCGTGGTGACGGTCGATACCGGCGCGACGCACGTCGCCAGCGCCGTCGGCCGGCCGACGCTCGTTGCCTTCGAGCATCGCTACTTTCGTCTGAACTCGCAAGAATGGTCGCCGTACGGCGTGCCGCACGTTCTGGTGCGCAAGCCGGCGGCTCCCGATCCCGAGATGCTCGTCCGTTTTCGCGGCGAGATTGCAGGGGGCGTCGCATCGCTGCTGGGCGCGGCATCGTAATGCCCGAGATCTCGGTCGTCATTCCAACCTACAACCGGCTGGATACCCTCTCGCTCGTCCTGCCGACGCTCCTCGCGCAAGATCTTCCCGCCGCGCAGTACGAGCTGCTCGTCTGCGATTCGAATTCGAACGACGGCACGGCCGCGTTCCTGCGCGACGTCGCGGCGCGCCACCCCAACGTGCGCCACTTGCCGGGCGCCTACGGCGGCCGGGCGGCTGCGCGCAACGCCGGCATCGAGCAAGCGCGCGGCGAGATCGTCCTGTTCAACGATGCCGACATCTTTGCATCGCCGGATCTGCTTTCGGTGCATCGCTCCCGGCATCTGCTGCGAACCGGCATCGCCGTCGTCGGCTTGGAAGTGCAGGCACGCGACTACGAAGAGTACGAGTACAAGCGCGATCACCCGCAAGCGCGCGGGCATCTGCATCCGCCCTCGCGAAAGAGGTTGCCGTGGTTGTATTTTCTCACGGGCAATGCCTCAGTTCGGCGTACGGATCTGCTGCGGGCCGGCTGCTTCGACGAAAGCTTCACCGGCTACGGTCACGAGGATCTCGAGCTCGGCTATCGACTGCAGCGGCTCGGCATCGAGATCTGTTACGAGCCGCGCGCCGTGAACTATCACTGTCAAGACGTATCGCACGACGATCGGAAGGAGAAAATGCGCCTCGCCGGACGATCGACCGCGCGCTTTTACCGCAAGCATCCGCACTTCGACGTTATGCTGAACTTGGGGATGACGCCGGTCTCCCTGGGGTTGCATTCGCTCCTGACGCGCTTTCCCGCGCTGTTGGGCTCGATCGACCGGCGCTCCGGCCGTTCGAGGCTCGCGCGGGAGCTGATCCTGCAATACCACTACGTCTCCGGCATAAAAGAGGGTCGTAGTGGCGCCTAAGGTTTCCTGCGGCGCGTTGCGCGTTCGCAACGCCGGAGAGTCCGTCGAGCTCAACGGCTGGGTGAACCGCCGGCGCGATCACGGGGGCTTGATCTTCGTCGATCTGCGCGACCACGAAGGGATCACGCAGATCGTCTTCGATCCGATGCATCCGAGCTTCTCGCAAGCCGAGCACCTGCGTCACGAGGACGTGCTCAACGTGCGCGGCGCCGTGCGGCGCCGTCCGCCGGGCACGGAGAACCCGCGTCTGGGAACCGGCGACGTCGAGGTGGCCATCGAGGCGCTCGAGATCCTCAACCGATCGGCGGTGCCGCCGTTCCAGATCAACGTCGATGAGGACGTCGACGAGAACCTGCGCTTGGAGTACCGATATCTCGATTTGCGGCGGCCGCGTTTGCAAGAGAATATTCGGCTCCGCCACCGTATCGTCAAGGCGATACGCGACTTTTTCCACGAGCGCGGCTTCGTCGAGATCGAGACGCCGATGCTGATCAAGTCGACGCCGGAGGGCGCGCGCGACTACCTCGTTCCCAGCAGGCTCTATCCGGGAGCGTTTTACGCGCTTCCGCAATCGCCGCAAATGCTCAAACAGATCATGATGATCGCGGGCTTCGGCAAATACATGCAGATCGCTCGATGCATGCGCGACGAGGATCAGCGGGCCGATCGCCAGCCGGAATTTACGCAGCTGGACGTCGAGATGTCGTTTTGCACGCAGGACGAGGTGCTGGAAACGATGGAATCGGCGATGCGCTACGTATGGAAGAGCGTCCTCGAGATCGAGCTGCCGCCGTTTCCCCGCCTCACGCATCAAGAGGCGATGGCCAAATACGGACTGGACAAACCCGATCTGCGCTTCGGCTTGGAGCTTGCCGATGCCGGATCCGCGTTCGCACAAACGGAGTTCGGCGTCTTTCGCTCCGCGCTGGAAGCGGGCGGCGCGATCCTCGCCCTTCGGTACCCCGGAGGCGCGGCGCTCTCGCGCCGCGATTTCGATGCGCTCACCGAAACCGCCAAGCAATTCGGCGGCAAAGGCATGGTCTGGATCGCGCTGGGTGCCGACGGCACGAAGTCCTCGGCGGCGAAATTCCTAAGCGAAGCCGACATCGCGGCGGTAACCGCTGCGGCGCAAGCCCAGACGGGCGACGCGGTGCTGCTTTTTGCCGATACGGACGAGCTCGCGCATGCGGTTGCGGGTAAGATGCGCAACGAGGTCGGCGCGCGCTGCAACCTGCGCGATCCGCAGCAGTATGCGTTCGCCTGGGTGACGGGCTTTCCGTATCTGGAGATCGACGAGGCGACCGGCAAGCCGGCGCCCGCGCATCACCCGTTCACGTCGCCTGCGCCCGGCGACTGGGGCCTGATCGATACCGCGCCGGAGAAGATGCGCGCCCAGCACTACGACCTCGTGCTCAACGGCTACGAGCTCGGTTCGGGCTCGATTCGCATTCACACGCCCGGCGAACAACGAAAGATCTTCGAGATGCTGGGGCTGACATCCGAGCAGATCGAGGATCGTTTCGGATTCTTCGTGCGCGCTCTCGACTACGGCGCGCCGCCGCACGGCGGCATGGCGCTCGGCATCGATCGCATCGTGATGATCGCCTGCGGCGAGGAGAATATCCGCGAGGTCATCGCGCTTCCGAAGAATCAGGTCGCACGCGACCTGATGATGGACGCGCCGAGCGCCGTCCCCGATCAGTTGATCTCGGACCTGCATCTGCGGCGCGCGCCGACCGCGGGGACGCCGTAGCTACTGCGTTTCCGGGATCCGGTGCGTCTGGTCTTAGCGAGGTCCGAGGATCTGACGTGCGGACGTAAAGATGGAGTCGAACATCGGGACGGTGAGTTTGCCGGTGTTCGTGTTCTGCCGGCTCGGATGAAAGGATGCGATCACCTCGATGACGCGTTCCCCGAGGCGGGCACGATAGCGGGCGCCGTGTGAGAAGAGGGGCTTCGGCCCTTCGAACGCAAAGCCGCGCCCTTGCAGCACGCGTAAAATCGCGGTAAACCCGATTGCGCCGAGCGCGACCATCACGCGAAGCTTCCCCAGCGCATCGAATTCCTCCAACAGATACGGAAAACAGTTTTGCAGTTCGCCTGGGGTTGGTTTGTTCTGCGGCGGCGCGCAGCGTGCGGCCGCGGTGATGAAGCAGTCGACGAGCCGCAGTCCGTCGTCGCGTGAAATAGCGACCGGCGCGGAGGCGAATCCGGCTCGATGGAGTGCCGGATAGAGAAAATCCCCGGAGGCATCGCCCGTAAACGGGCGGCCGGTGCGATTGCTCCCGTGCGCACCCGGCGCGAGGCCGACCAAGAGCATGCGTGCCTCTGCGTCGCCGAAGCCCGGAACCGGCTTTCCCCAGTAGTCGGAGTCGCGATGCGCGCGCTTCTTCTCGCGCGCGATCTCGGCGGCGAAGGCGCGCAGTCGCGGGCACTTGCGGCACCGTACGACCGCGTTCTCGATCTGCGTCAGGGTCTTCATACGGAAAGGTCGATCTGGAGCGCTTCCATTTCGCGAGGCTCGAACTTCTCCAGGCCGCCGTGATAGGTCCGGCCTTTTCCGACGAAGCTCGCGCGCCCGGCGTTGAGCGATGCAACGACGCGATCGAGCGCTCGTTCGTCCAGCGGCCGGCGCGGATAGAGTCCGTGAACGACGTTGAGCAGCCCCAGGCCGTCGGGATTGCGGGCAAAACACGGAGCGCGCCGAGCCATGTAGGTTCCAACGATCGGCGGCCGGGGAAATACGAGCGCGTACCACGGGCGGCGCCGGCTCGCGACGTACCCGCGGTGAATTCGCGCGGCCTCGCCCGCGCGCACGTAGTCTGCGAGCGCTTCGTCTGCGAGGACGTCGTCCTCGGAGCCGATCTGCAGCCCAACTAAACGGTGCGGAGCGTCGTGCACCGTTCCGTTCGCTTCGATCACCTCTTTTGCGGAGGAGACGAGCGGAACGCAGTACCGAAGGATGCCGCGCTCGCTCGCGCGCGCTTTGGACATCACAAAGAAGCCGTTCGCGCCGGTGACTTGTCCTCGCGAGACGCGAAAGAGCGTGCCGATACGTCCGGTCTCGTCGCGCTCTAGGGTGCCCCGGAGAAACGCCGACCAGCGCGGCGCGCGTGCGAGCGCGGAGCGTTCGCATCGCCGCCCCCGGCGCAATGAGATCGGTGCGCCGTCGGCGAGTTGGGAGAGGGTGACGCATCGCGTCGCGCTTCCGATGGAAAAGGTCGTAATCGCGGCGGTGGTCATCGCGCCGGCGAACGGCGTTGCGCGCGGATCGAAGGCGGCCAGCCCGCATCCGCCGAGCTCGCCGGCGAACGCGTTGCGGAGAAAGGCGCCGTAGCGCACGTCGAGCCACTCTGCACTGGTCACGAACGAACCGGTGTCGCCGCGTTTGGCGTGCAGCGCCAAGGTTGCAAGATAGAATAGGACGTGCAGGCCGGCGAGACCCGATATGCTCGAACCAATATCGCTCGCGAGCGCAAAGGCCCTCGCCTTCACCGCCGGCGTCAGCTCGTGGTGCCGTACGTAGGGCGGATTTCCCACGAACGCGGTTCGTCCCGCAATCGGCTCGATGCGCGCGAAGAGATAATCGTCGTTGCGTACCCTTGAGTTTGTGGCGCCGACGGCGGCGAGTGCGGCCCGCGTCATCAGCGTTGCAAACGGGTCGACGTCGACGGCGACGAGCGCCAGAGCACGGTTGCGCTTGGCCGCGGCGACGGCAAACCGTCCGCTTCCGCAGCCCGGGTCGACGAGGCGTTCGGCGCGCCGCTCGAGCACCCAGTCGAGCATCGCTTCGACGATCGTGGGCGAAGTGTAGAATGCACCGAGCGTGCGGCGCTCGCTACGCGAGCGCACGGCGCACAAACGTTCTCCAAGCGGATCGCTGCCGTCGCGAATCCGTGCGCGAATGCTGCGGCCGGCGCCTCTTACCGGCTGGCCCGCCGCGCGGACCAGCGCGAGCTCGGCGGCCGAGAGCGGCCCGCCGCAATCCGCGGCGCCGCATGCCAGCGCGCTGCGGGCGATCTCGAGCAACTCGGGAGAGAGGCTCACGCGCCGTTGAGCACGTCGGCGTATTCGATGCCGGCGGGAGCCACAACGTAGGCAATGCCGTCGTTGCGCTGCCAGATCCGCTCGAGCGCGGCGCGCGGATAGACGACGCGGCCGTTTGGGGCCGCGGGGTCGTTGATCGCGCAGTCGCCGTCTCGAGTGAATCCGCAGAGTACGGCAAGGTGGCCGTCGGAGTGTTCGAGCGGCGCGCCGGGGAGCTCGCCCGGGCTCCACGAGTATGAGATCGCAAGCGGAAGATTACGTTCGATCAAACGCTGGGCGTGATCGAGATTACGTAGATGCGCGACCGCCGCTCGAAAGCCGAGCCGGCCGCTGTAGGCAACGTTGAAGACCCAGTTTCCCGTTCCGTTGTACGAGCGGTCGAAGACTTCGCGCGCGGTCTGCGTGACGGAGACCTCGATTCCGTGGTAGGCGTGGATCATTGAGAGCGCCGTCGGGCTGCACCAGCCCCGCTCGTTGGGATCCTCCGCGTACTGCGAACGCGAAGGAACGTCCAAGATCAGCGAATCGCGCGCGTAGGGCAACGAGTCGCGAGCCCGTACCGGCACCGAAAACGTGAGCTGCTCGAAGTGCACGCCGGCCGCACGGATCTCGATTCCGTCGAACGGCTGCGCCGCGCGAATCACGTCGACTTCGACGACCGTGTCCTCGTGCGACGGGCTTAGCGACTTTGCGCCGCCCGCCGTCCACTCCGAATGGTCGAGCCAGTCGCCGGCGGGAACGTGCGCGCGAAGCAGACGGAACGCCAGCCGGCCGTTGGGGGTGTGCGTGTTCCAACTCAGCACGCCGCGCCGCGACGCCTCGAAGAAGAGTCGCGCCGATTCGTACGCACCGAGCGTTCGCGCGAACGTCGCCGCGCCTAGATCTTCCACTGCCACGCGTTCCAGGTGTCTCCGATGAAGGCAGCCGGCACGTAGTTTTTCACGTCGGCGTTCATCGCGGTATAGTCGGTCTGCCAGCTAAAAAAGACTGCCGGTACGAGGAACCGGATGCGGTCCTCTTCGCGTTGGTAGAGCGCTTTGCGCGTACCTTGATCGAATGTGCTCGCGGCGGCGAGGCTCGTCGCGTTGACGAGGGGATCGTTTAGCCACGACGTGTTCGCGCCGTGCGGTGGAATGAAGGCGCCGGCCCAGCTGCCGGAGTTGTCCGGGTCGGGACCGTTGGTTTCGATCGACCACTCGAGATCGTAACGGCCGGTATAGAGCGGGCCGTTCTGCGCGAAGAGGAAGCTTCCGGGATAGTTACGGACCTCAATGTCGATGCCGGCCTTCCGAAGCATCGACTGGATTAATACCTGCGATTCGGTGTTCTCCTGGTGGCCGGTGGTCGCGTAGATCGTCAGACGCATCGCGAGCGGTCCCTTCGCGAGGATGCCGTCGGGACCCGGTCTCCATCCGGCCTCGGCAAGAAGGCGCTTTGCATCGCGCAAATCGTAGCGGTACGCCGGCAGCGCCGGTGCCGCCCACGACTGCGGAAAGATGTCGGAGATCGCGAGGCGGTCGAGGTCGTGAAAGACGTCGTGCTCGATGCGTGCCCAGTCTACCGCCTCGGCGATCGCCTGGCGCACGCGCGCGTCTACGAGTTGCGGACGGCTCAGGTTGATGCCGAGATGGCGCCAGTTTGCGCTGAGCCGGTGCGTCACCGTAACCCCGGGAATCGATGCGAGCCGCGCAACGTTGTTGGCATTGACGCTCGGGTAAACGTCGACGTCGTGCGTCGCCAACTCGTTGAGCAGCGTGTTGACATCGGGAATGACCTTCCAAATCACTTCCTTGAGCCGGGGCGCTCCGCGGAAGTAGCGCGCGTTCGGAACGAAGGTCAGCGAGCTTCCGTGATTCCACGCCTCGAGCACGTACGGCCCGCTCGCGAGCGGATGCTCGTTATAGCTCGACTGGCGCAAGTCGGCGACCTTGCGTAGAAGATGAACGGGCAGTGGCGGATAACCGGCGCCGCCCATCGCGAGGATTCCAAGGACGCGTACGCTCGGGCGCTTGAGCCGAATGACGATCGTGTATGGATTCGGGGCGGTGGCAGACGCGATTTCTTCCCAGCCGTACGTGCTCTTGACCGCGGTCTGCGGATCGCGCACCAGTTTGTACGTGTAGAGCCAGTCGGCGGCGGTTAAGGGTGCGCCGTCGGCCCAGACCACGCCTTTGCGCAGATGAACGACGATCTGCCTGCCGTCGCGGCTGATGTCGCCGTTGCGCAGCGTTGGAACGCGGATGGCGAGATCGGGGACGTAATCGCCTTCCGCGTCGTAGCGCAGGATGAACGAGTAGAGCAGCCCCGAGATCGCATCGGCGGCCGCGGTGTGCGCGTACATGAGGTTGAGTCCATCGGGCTCTTCGTCTGCGCCGAGACGCAAAACGCCGGGTACCGTCCACGCGTTTCTCTCGCCCGCAGCGGGCGGGGCAGCCCGCGAGCACCCGCCGTTCGCCAGCAACAACGCAAGTGCCGCGGCCGCGCGGAGGCGCGCGCTCACCCGGCGGCGGACAACGGCTTCCGTTTGACGATCCCTTCCCGAATCTGGTCGTAGAACGCTTGCGTGCCGAACCGAACGACGTCCTCGGCCGGCAGTCCGCTCTCACTGCGCGCTCGCGCGACCTCCGCGCGCGCGCGTTCTTCCGAAAGGCCTCTGGTGTTGAGCACGATGCCGACGACGGGCGCCGGTTTGATCGTTGCGAGCAGCGCTTCGTGAAGAGCGATCAACCGATCGTAACTCAGCACCGGCGTGTCGTATTCTTCAATCGACGTGCGCACGGGGTCGCAGACGAGGATCAGCGCGTCGGGCGCGCAGCCCGTCATCAGCGCGAGCGTCACCGGTGCGTAGGCGGGATGGTTGATCGCGCCCTGTCCTTCGACGACGATGAGATCGGCGCCGGCACGTGCGGCGTGAAGAACGAGTTGTTCTGCTGCGCCGGGGGCAAAGTCCGCGATGACGCGGTCGACGGAGATGCCCCAACCGGCGATCATGATGCCGGTCTGGCCGGTGGGAACGAAGCGCGCCTCCCTCCCGCACGCGCGCGCCGTCCGCACGATCTCGAGTGCCGCCGTCATCTTCCCGACCGCGCAATCGTTGCCGATCGTCAGCACGACCGGTGCCTCGATGCCGTACGCCTCGCCGGAGAAGATCGGTACGTCGGGAGGTTCGCGCACGTCCCAAATCGTCGAGCCCGCGACGCCGCGGAATTCGGGATCGCTTCCGAGCTGTTGATGCAGCCCGCTGACGATCTCGAGCTTCGCCGCAAGAGCCTGCATAATTTCGTCGCGCCAATCCGGTGGGAGGCCGCCGCCTCGGGGCGCCGTTCCGATCAGAAGCGACGTCGGCGCGTATTTCAGAGCTTGCGTAACGTCGGCAACGATTGGTGCGGTGCTGGCGAGGTACGGGAGCACCTCGTTCACTCGTTTCCCCGCAACCGAAGGATCGATGACCGCAACGACCTCGTCTTCTCCGTACGCGATCACGCCGTGCGCGGTCTTGGCGTCGGTTGCGAAATGGCCCGGCGCAAGAATCGCGTAGCGGCGACGCGTCACGCGGCCTCCTTGGGGCGCACGCCGAGCCCCGGTTCGTCCGAAAGCACGAGCTTGCCGCGGTCGTAACCGAGGCCGGTGAACGGGTCGTCGGCGATCAGCAGCGGCCCGTCAATATCGGCCCAGTCGACGAGCGGCGAGAGATGCGCGGCGGCGCTTGCTGCGATGGCGCTCTCGACCATGCACCCGAGCATCACTTTCAATCCCATCGCCCGCGCGGTGTGGATCATCGCGAGCGCGCCGCGAATGCCGCCGGTCTTTGCAAGCTTTACGTTGACGCCGTCGATGCAGCCGCTCAGCGGCGGGAGGTCGCTTGCGACCAAACAGTCTTCGTCGGCGACGATCGGGATGTCGACGCGCTCCCTGATCGCGCGCAGCCACTCCGGGTTCCCGGCCGGAACGGGCTGCTCGCAAAACTCGATCTCATACCGCTGCAGTTCGCGCAGCGTCGTGATCGCCTCCCCGACGCTCCAGCCCTCGTTGGCGTCGATGCGAATCGCGCCGCCGTAACGCGCGCGAATCGCGGCGATCATTTCGACGTCGTCCGCGGGCGCGCCGCCGCCGACCTTCACTTTGAGGATCGGATACTGCGCCGCTTCGTCGACCTTGCGCAGCATCTCGTCCGGCGGCGCGATTCCGATCGTGAACGAGGTCGTCGGCGTCTGCGACGGGTCGAGGCCGAGCAAGGCGTAGAGCGGCTTGCCGAGCTGCTTGCCGATGAGGTCGTGCAGCGCGAGATCGAGGCCGGCGCGCGCGGCGGCGGGGATGCGCGCGTCCAGCAGCGTCTCGAGCGCGAAAGGATCGTCGCCTGCCGGAGGATGTGCGTTGAAGTAGGCGATGACGCTCTCCACGCTCTCGCCGTAGCGTTCGACGGGCGTTGCTTCGCCGAGACCCTCACGATCGCCGGCTCTCACGCGTACCACTGCAGTACGTGCGACCGCTTCTTCGCCGCGCGCGATTTTGAACACGTGAACGAGCGGCAGATCCATCGCCGTAACGGAGATCGCTATCGCAGACATCCAGGCAGCCTTTCGGGGAACGCTCGCATTCTACTAGCTTGTTTCGGCCCCCCTTGACCGGCGGTGGTACGGTAGAGGGGCTCGACTGCGCTTAGCGCGCAGCGCACGTTGGTACCGAACCGACTTAGAAAACCTAGGGAGCACAAGCTCCGGGGACGACGGATCGCTAGGCTCGATGCTTGGCGGACGGGCGCCCGGGCCGCACCCACCTGCGAGAACGCAGGTTCGTTCACCGCGTGGGCAAGACGCTATCTGTGGTTGAGTTCCTCTTTGCCGCGCGACAGAGTGCTTCGCGCCACTCGCGCAGCGCCGTGACGGCGAGCCGGACGCCGGCGTCTTCTCCTGGTTCGTCCAGTGCGACAAAACCGCGGAAGCCGTCGAACGCGTCGATGGCGCCGTCGATCGCTTGCGGCTGCGTGCCCCGAATGCGGCCCCAGAGCAACACGGTGTTCGGTGCCAGCGCGCGCGGATCGCTCGCACCGTCGAGGGCCTGTGGGTCGGGTCCGTATCGTAGCCACGCGGAGTCCGTCTCTTTGGCGACGCGCTTACAATCATGCGTGCTGCTCGCGAACGTCGACGGGACGTTTCGCAGCGCGAGCGTAACGTTGGCGGCCTTGGCAAGCGACGTCGCGTCGTTCAACCGCGCGAGCTGCTGCGTCCACGACGACTCGGTCTCGCTGCAGAGCGGCGCGGCGATCAGCGCCGCTCCGAGCGTGACGGCGTAGCCGAAGACCTGCTCCATGCGGCTGCGCTCCCCTTTGAAGAGGCTCGCGTCGCTCAAGGCCGCGATCGTCAGTCCCCAATCGGTGGCCATCTTCTTGATCTGTGCGAGGTAGTCGGAGTCGGTCCGCGGGAAGTGGCGCACGTCCAATACGACGCCGTCGCACTCGAGTTCGCGCGCGCACAGATCTAAAAATTCGAGTTGTGTGAGCTCGCCGCTCTCGATCTCGCGCCCGAGGGCACTGCTCGCGCAAGCAAGCTTCATCGGCCTCGGATTTTCGACCGCTCGCCGTTACTCACCCTCGTCCCCACGCTCTCAAGGTCACCGGCGCGCAAACACCCAAAGAAGCACGGCAATGGAGATCCTGACCCCAAGCCACATCGAGTCTGCGGACCCCGAGGTCTTCGCCGCGATCGCCGGGGAGGAACGGCGCCAGCGGGATAACCTCGAGCTTATCGCGTCGGAAAACTACGCGAGCCGAGCGGTTCGTGAAGCCAACGCATCGGTGCTGACCAACAAATACGCCGAAGGCTATCCGGGAAAACGGTACTACGGGGGCTGCCAATGGGTGGACGTCGCCGAGACGCTCGCCCTGGAGCGGCTCGGACGGATATTCAAGGCCGATCATGCCAACGTGCAGCCGCACTCGGGCGCCGGGGCCAACATGGCCGTCTTCATGGCCGTGCTGCAGCCGGGCGACACGGTTCTGGGCATGTCGCTCGCGCACGGCGGACACCTCACGCACGGAACGAAGGTCAGCTTCTCCGGCAAGCTCTACAACGCGCTGGCATACGGTGTCCGCAAAGATACCGAACTGATCGACTTCGACGAAGTTCGCTCGCTGGCGCGCGAGCACAAACCGAAGATGATCGTCGCCGGCGCGAGCGCCTATCCGCGCATCATGGAGTACGAGCCCTTTGCGGAGATCGCGCGGGAGATCGGCGCGACGCTGCTCGTCGACTTCGCGCACGTCGCCGGACTCGTCGCCGCGGGTCTTCACCCTTCGCCCGTCCCCGTCGCCGATTTCGTCACCTCGACCACGCACAAGACGATGCGCGGTCCGCGCGGGGGTTTCGTGCTCTGCACCGGCCAGTGGGCCGCGCCGCTCGACAAGAGCGTCTTTCCCGGCATCCAAGGCGGCCCGCTGATGCACACGATCGCGGCGAAGGCCGTCGCCTTCGGTGAGGCGCTGGCGCCCGAGTTCGTCGATTACCAACGCCGAGTCGTCGAGAACGCGCGAGCCATGGCGCAAGAGTTCACGAGCGCCGGTCTTCGTTTGGTGGGCGGTGGAACCGATACACATTTGATGCTCGTCGACGTATCGGTCAAAGGCCTCACGGGCAAGGCCGTCGAGGCGTACTTGGACGAGATCAACGTCACGGTCAACAAGAACGCGATCCCTTTCGATCTGCAGAAGCCCTTCGTCGCCAGCGGCATTCGGATCGGGACGCCGGCGATCACGGCGCGCGGTTTCGGCGTCGAGGAGTGCCGCGAAGTGGCGCGGATCATCTGTGACGCCTTCGGAGATATCGAGCGGCGCGAGCGGATCGAGCGGCTCGGAGCCCGCGTACGCGAGCTGACCTCTCGCTTCGACGTCCCCTAACGTTGTTCGTGCGCCCCGGTTGGGATGAGTACTTCATGCAGATCGCGCAGACCGTCAGCACGCGCGCGACCTGCCCGCGAGCCGCCGTCGGCTGCGTGCTGACGCGCGGTCACCGCATTCTCACGACCGGCTATAACGGCGCGCCGCGCGGCGTCGCGCATTGCACCGAAGTCGGCTGCGAGCTGGAAAACGGTCATTGCCTGCGGGCGACGCACGCCGAAGCGAACGCCGTCGTTCAAGGGGCGCTCCACGGCGTCAGCCTCGCCGAGGCCGTCGCGTACTGCACGCATCAGCCGTGCGTGAACTGTTCGAAGCTGCTGATCAGCGCCGGCGTAACGAAGATCGTCTACGACCAGCCGTATCCCGACCCGGTCGCGGCGCGACTGCTGGCCGAAGCCGGAGTTGCCATACTGGCGTATTCGATGCTCGAAGGGGCGCGCGAGTGAATCCTCACGTGCTCAGCGCGGGCGCGGTGTACGCGGCGGCTTTCGGCCTGGCCGGACTCGTCAGCCTCCTGGGCACGCCCCTGATCGTCCGCCTGGCCAATCGTCTCGGTATCGTCGATGCCGACGGCGACGAGCGGCGGATGCACGACTCACCCAAACCGCGCGTCGGCGGCATCGCGGTTTTCTTCGGGTTCGCCTTCGCGCTCTTCGCGGTGCTCGGCGTCGCGATGGCCTCGCCGTTCCGCCTTCTGCCGCCCGGCGATCAGTTCGACGCGGTGCACAAGCTCGTCGGGCTGCTCTTCGGGAGCCTGCTGATCGTCGGCGTTGGAATCTGGGACGATGCCATGCAGATGCGTCCTCGAAACAAGCTGATCGCCCAGGTGGTCGTCGCGTCGATCTCGATGCTCTACGGGTTCGTCATTCCGGGTATCAACAATCCCTTCGATCGCAATCCCGGCACGAACTGGATCGACTTTCCGCTCTGGGTGGGCGTCCCGTTGACGCTGCTCTGGTACGTCGGCATGATGAACGCGATCAACTTCCTCGACGGCCTCGACGGTCTGCTCGCAGGCGTCGCGGCAATCTCCAGCATTTTCCTCTTCATCATCGCGGTCTTACACGCAAATCCGGTCGTCGCGCTGGTCGTCATCGCTCTGGCCGGAGCGACACTCGGCTTTCTTCCGTATAACTTTAATCCGGCCCGCATCATCCTCGGCGATGCGGGATCGCTCTTCATCGGTTACGTCTTCGGCACGGTCTCGATCATCGGCGCCAGCAAGACGGCGATTGCGATCAGCATCGTCGTTCCGTTGCTCGTGCTCGCCCTTCCGGTGCTCGACACCGCGGCGGCGATCGTGCGCCGGGCGACGAGCGGCAAGCGGATCACCGAAGCCGACCGGGGACATTTTCACCACCAGCTGATCTTTCGCTTCGGTCTCAACGTGCGCCAAGCCGTGTTGCTCTTGTACGCGGTATGCTTCGTCCTCGGAGCGGTGGCGCTCGCATTCTCGGGCGAGTTCACGCACGTCTTTAGGCACGCAACATAAATGCCAAACGAGCTGCGCGTAATGACCGTTTTCGGCACGCGCCCGGATACGATCAAAATGGCCCCGGTCGTCCACGCGCTGCAGGCGCATCCCGATATCGTCCATCGCGTCTGCGTTACCGCGCAGCACCGCCGCATGCTCGACGATCTGCTCGAGTTCTTTGAGATCGTTCCCGACTACGATCTCAACGTGATGACGGAGGACCAGACTCTCACCGAGATCACGACGCGAGTCCTGTCGGGAATGGAACCGGCACTCGCCGACGCGCGCCCTGAAGTCGTGCTCGTGCACGGCGATACGACGACGAGCACCGCGGCGGCGCTCGCGGCATTCTATCAGCAGATTCCCGTCGGGCACGTAGAGGCCGGTCTGCGCACCAGCAATCGCTGGTTGCCCTATCCCGAAGAGATGAACCGGCGACTGACCGGGACGATCACGTCGTATCACTTTTCGCCGACGCCGCTGGCGCGCGAGCATCTGCTCGTCGAGAACGTCGAACCCAACGACGTCGTCGTGACCGGCAATACCGTCATCGATGCGTTTCTCGAAACGGCGCGGCGCCCCGATCTCGCCACGCCGCCGCGCTGGGACGAGCTCGATCCGGCACGCCCGATCATCGTCGTCACGGCGCACCGCCGCGAGAACCATCCGCACATGGGAGAGATCTGCGAGGCCCTTCGCGCGATTAGCGAGCTCCCGCTCAAACCGCAGATCTACTGGCCGGTCCATCCCTCGCCGCGGGTCGCGCCGATCGCCCGAGAGCTCCTGGGCGAGGCGCCGGGTATCTGGCTGGTCGAGCCGGTCGACTACGGCGAGATGGTCGCAGCGGTAAAAGGAGCGACGTTCGTCCTTACCGACTCCGGGGGCATTCAAGAGGAGGCGCCCTGCCTGGGCAGGCCGGTCCTCGTGATGCGCGACGAGACCGAGCGCCCGGAGGGCCTTGCGGCCGGGACGCTGGCGCTGATCGGTCACCGCCGCGAGCGGATTCTCGAGGCCGCCAGCCGGCTGCTCACCGACGACGCCGTCTATACGGCGATGGCGCGGGCCCAGAATCCCTACGGCGACGGCTACGCCTCGCCGCGGATCGTGCAGTGGCTGCTGGCGAGGCTGCGCTCGGGGAGTTACCCCGAGCCGTTCGATCCCAAGAATCCTAAGGTCGTCTCCCGCGAGTGAAGCCGCTTCTGCCGGTTCTCCTTGCCGGCGGAAGCTTCGCCGGCTGCGCCATCCTCGGACTGGGCGCGGGAATACTGGCGGCCCAACGCTTTGCCCAGCCCGCCTTCGCGCCCGGCGGTTTGATGCTCGGCGGCATTCTCGGCGCGTATTCGGCCCTTCGTTTGCTCGCGAAGTCGATGGTCTGAGCTAAGCTAGCTATGGGCGGGAAGGATATGCCTCCGGACCGACGTAGCTACAGCGGCGCCGAGTCAACGGCAGATCTCGCCGCCTATTACCGTCTCAAGTGGTCCGTCGCAGTGGTCTCCGGCGTGGTGGCCGCCGCCCTTTCGCTCCTTCTCTTGCCGTTGGCCTGGTTTGCAAGTCTGGCGCTTTCGGTTGGAGCCGTTTGCGGAATCGCCAACATGCTCGCGATCATGCGAGGTAGCGAGCGCTTGGCGGAAACGCGCAGCCCCATGCTCTTTGGGTTAAGTAGTTTACTGCGGCTGGCGGCCTTTAGTATAGTAGCCGCGGCGTTAGCGGCCCGTGGACCGTGGTGGTCGCTCGGGCCGTTTCTGGCTGGTTTCTTTTTCCCTCTTGCCGCGTATGCCTTAGGCGCGCTGCGAGTCTTTAGACGGAAGCCTTAACGGACATTATCGGTGCACGAACACATCGGCGAACACATACTGTGGCATCTGCCCATCCTTGGGGCGGTTCATGCCGACACGATCGTGACGACGTGGCTCGTCATGATCGTGGCGTGGCTGTTCCTCGGCTGGATCGGCGCCAGTTACCGTTCGCCCTACGTGACCAAACGCCAAGCCGTGCTCGAAGCGGTCTTCAACTACATCGCGGATCTCGTCACCAGCGTGCTGGGCGAAGGCGGGGAGCCGTTCGTCCCGTTCTTCGTCGGCCTGTTCATCTTCATTTTCTTACTCAATCAGTTCGGGATGCTGCCCTTCAAGGCGTTCGATCTGCCGTTCGGAGGCTCGCCGACGGCCGACCTCAATACCGTCGTTCCGCTGGCGCTGGTAGTCTTTTTCATGATTCAGATCGTAGCGTTCCGTAAAAAAGGGTTCGGCTACCTCGGACACGTCTTCAAACCATTTCCCGCCCTCTTTCCGATCAACGTCCTCGACGAGATACTTCGACCGATCACGCTCGCCGCGCGTCTCTTCTTCAACATCTTCGTGGGCGAGCTGCTCTTCATCATCGTCACGTCGATCATTCTCGCGCACATCAGCATCGGCTTCTTCAACCTGTCGCTCGGCGTCGCCGTCGTGCCCGTGCTGATTCAGTTCTTCAACTTTTTCGTTGGAACGATCCAAGCTTTCGTCTTTACGTTGCTGGCAATCGTCTATCTCTCGCTGGCGCTTGCCGACGACCATTAGAAAGGAAATCTCTTGAATCCGCAAGCTTTAATCGCAGCCGCAGCGCTTCTCTGCTTCGGCATCATCATCTCGGGCGTAGCCTTCGGCTCTGCCGTCGGCGACGGCACCGTCGCCGCAAAAGCGGTCGAATCGATCTCCCGCCAGCCCGAGGCGCGGCCGAACATCTTCCTCTTCATGTTCCTCGGCGTCGGCGTCCTGGAAGCGGTGCCGTTCATCGCCATCGCACTCTCGTTCTACATCCTGCTCGTAGTCGCCAAGGTTCCGGCGATCATCACGTCGCTGGTGAAATAAGGGTCGATGTCGTTCCTGTCGGTCAACGGCACGCTGGTCGTACAGCTGTTCAACTTTGCGATCTTTTTCGCGGTGTTGTACGTGGTCTTTTTGCGACCCGTCGCCGCCGCGATCGGCCGGCGCCGGCAGTATATCAATAGCCTCGTCTCCGACTACGACCGTTACCAGGCAGAAGCGGCGAGCTTGCGAGCGCAAGCGGAGGAGATTCGCGCGGCCGCGCGGCGCGAGGCCGAGCATCGCGTCGCCAGCGTTCGCGCTGCGGCCTCCAACGAGGCGGCGGAGATCTCGACCGGTTGCTCGCAAAAGGCGCAGCAAACCATCGAACGAGCGCGGGAAGACGTCCGCAGAGAGCTCGACGAGGCTCGGGCCGGAGAGCCCGGGGCGGCGCGCGGGCTCGCCGATTTCATGCTCGAGCGAGTGATCCCGGAGGCGGCGGCATGAGCGATAGCCAGCTCTACATCCAGATTGCCGTCTGGAGCCAGGCGGCATCGTCGATCGTATTCATCGCGGTGCTC
Source organism: Candidatus Cybelea sp. (assembly GCA_049285915.1). Lineage (GTDB taxonomy): Bacteria > Vulcanimicrobiota > Vulcanimicrobiia > Vulcanimicrobiales > Vulcanimicrobiaceae > Cybelea. Next base: position 25,846 of record JBAQAW010000117.1, read on the forward strand.
GTCTACATGTGGACGCGTTTCATCGAGCCGGTGCTGATGGCGGCGCAAGAGCGCAGCAATCGACAGATCGCCGAGGCGGAGCGTCACCGCGACGAAGTCAAAGGCGCACTCACCGCACTGCACGAGGAAATTCGCAGCGCCGGCCGCGATGCGGAGTTGATCGCACAGCGCGCGGGACTGCATGCGGAGCGCGAGCGCGAAGCGGTCTTGGCCGAAGCCACGGAATCGGGAGAGCGCGCGCTGCGAGACGCGCAGGGCGAGCTCGAGCGCGCACGCTCGGCGGCCCGCCAGCGTCTGCGCGACGATCTCGTCGAGCGCGCGTTGAAGATCGCACGAGACGACGCCGCACGGCGGATAGGCCCCTCGATCGACGAGCGTCTGATCGAAGGCTTTGCCGGGACGCTGCAGGAGGGGGCGCGTGGTTAATCAGACCCTTGCGCGCCGCTACGCCGTCGCCGTCGATACGATCGCCCGCGAACGCGCGATCGGTGAAAAGATCGCCGCCGATCTTACGGCAATCGCCGCTGCGATCGGCGATCGCGGCAAGATCTACGAGTTCTTCGCCTCGCCCGTCGTGCCCCGGCCCGATAAAGAACGGCTCCTAACGCAGGCCTTCGGCGAAAAGGTCGACCCCGTCGCGCTCCACACGCTTCTGCTGCTGGTACGCAAGCGTCGCGAGACGCTGCTCGGCGCAATCGTCAAGGAATTTCTCGCATTGCAGCGCGCGGCGCGCGGTGCCGAGACGCTCGTCATCACGTCGGCGCGCCCGCTCGAACGCCACGAGTACGCGGAACTCGTCGAGCGACTCGAGCGCGCCTACGGCAAGAAGTTCGAAGTCACCCAAGAGGTCGATCCGAAGCTCATCGGCGGCGTACGCCTGGTGATGGGCGACCGTCGTATCGACGCGACGATCGCCGGCCGGCTCGACAGCCTCGCCAGAGAACTCTCCACCATCTCATAATCGAACGAAGAAGGCTTACGAATGATCAACGCAGACGAAATCGCGGGAATCCTCAAGCAGCAGATCGAGCAGTTCAAGACCGGCGTTGCCGAAGATGAAGTGGGAACCGTCATCGAAGTCGGTGCGAACCTCGCGCGCGTCTACGGATTGCGAGGCGTGCGCTCTTCGGAGCTCGTCGAGTTTCCCAACGGTTTGCAGGGCGTCGCGCTCAACCTCGAAGAGGACAACGTCGGCGTCGTCATCATGGGTCCCGACGTCGACATCCAAGAAGGCACGAGCGTTCGCCGAACCGGTCGCATCGCGTCGGTTCCCGTCGGTGAAGCGCTCCTAGGCCGAGTCGTCAATCCGCTGGGCCAACCGATCGACGGCAAAGGGGAGATTCCGACGACCCGCTACCGCACGATCGAGAACGTCGCGCCGACCGTCGTGCAGCGCCAGCCGGTGAAGCAGCCGCTGCAGACCGGAATTCGCGCGATCGACGCGCTGATCCCGATCGGTAAGGGGCAGCGCGAGCTAATCATCGGGGATCGATCGACGGGAAAGACGGCGATGGCGATCGACACGATCATCAACCAAAAGGGACGCAACGTATTCTGCGTCTACGTTGCGATCGGCCAGAAGAATTCGACCGTTGCCGCGCTCGCCCAGATCCTCGAACAGAAGGGCGCGATGGCCTACACGACGATCGTGGCGGTAAGTCCGTCGGAGGCAGCCGCGCTGCGCTGGATCGCACCGTTTGCCGGCTGCGCGATGGCCGAGGAGCTGATGTACCAAGGCAAAGACGTGCTGATCGTCTACGACGATCTCACCAAGCACGCGCAATCCTATCGTGAGATGTCTCTGCTGCTGCGCCGGCCGCCGGGCCGCGAAGCCTACCCCGGCGACGTGTTCTATCTGCACTCTCGCTTGTTGGAACGCGCGGCGAAGCTCTCCGACGACATGGGCGGCGGCTCGCTCACCGCGCTGCCGGTGATCGAGACCCAGGCGGGCGACTTCTCCGCGTACATTCCGACCAACGTCATCTCGATTACCGACGGTCAGATCTACCTGACGCCGCAGCTCTTCTTCCAGGGAATCCGCCCGGCGGTCGATATCGGGCTCTCGGTCTCTCGCGTCGGCGGATCGGCGCAGACCAAGGCGATGAAGTCGGTCGCGGGACAGCTCAAGCTCGAGCTCGCGCAGTATCGCGACTTGGCCGCATTCGCAAAGCTTTCCAGCGACCTCGACAAGGCAACGCAGAATCAGCTCATGCGCGGTGAGAAGCTGACCGAGCTGCTCAAACAGCCGCAGTATCAGCCGCAGCCGATGGAAGATCAAGTCGCGATCATCTATGCCGCGACCAACGGATTCGTAAACGACGTGCCGACGCCTCGGCTCGCGAGCTGGGCCGCGGGCATGATCGATTTCCTGCACGCCGAGCATCCCGAAATTCCCAACGCGATCGCGCAAAGCTCGCAGCTCTCGGACGAAACGCGCAAGCAGCTCGACGCAGCGTTAGCCGAGTTCAACAAGAGCTTCTAAACTCCAATGCCTTCCGTACGAGATCTGCGCGACAGAATTCGATCGCTGAGGAACACGCAGCAGATCACCAAGGCGATGAAACAGGTCGCCGCGGCGAAGATCCGGCGCGCCGAGGCGGCACGCAAGCGCGCGCGTCCCTATGCCGACGCGCTGGGCGAAATGCTCGGCGATTTGATCTCGGCAGTCTCGTCGGTCGATCATCCTTTCATGAAACCCGGGAAGGAAGGCGCGCCGCCGGGGATCATTCTGATGAGTTCCGACAAAGGGCTCGCCGGCGCGTTCAACTCCAACGTCATTCGCGCCGCAGAGGATTTCGCGCGTGCAAAAGGCGCCGCGCGATACTACACCGTCGGCATCAAAGCGCGCAATGCGGTCCGGCGTTTGGGCGCCGATCATCCTTCGTGGGCGCTTGGTGCCGGCTCGAAGCTCGACACGGCACGCGAGCTGGCGCACCGCACGGCGGAGGATTTCCAGCGCGGCGAAATCTCCGAGATCGTGCTCGTTTCGCAGAAGCTCGTGACGATGATGCTCCAGCGTCCGCAGACGCGCAAACTCGTGCCGATTCTGGCGGAAGATCTCTCGACGCTGCGAGGCGGCGCGAACCGGGAGACGGCGCAGGCCGGCCCGCGCGGTGCGATCGAGTTTTCGCCTTCGCCCGAACTCGTGCTCTCGCGGCTGTTGCCGAAGTATCTCGAGTTCACGATCTACTCGTCGATGCTCGAGACCGACGCGGCGTTCTTCGCCGCGCAGCTGGTTGCGATGACCAACGCAACCGACAACGCTTCGAAACTCATCGACGAACTCACGATCGCGATGAACAACGCGCGCCAAGCCGCAATTACGAAAGAGCTCCTCGAAATCGTCGGCGGCGCGGAGGCGCTTGGGGTCGAGTGACCTCGTCCGACGCGGCGGGTCGTTCCAACGCAGTCGCTCGGGGGATTTAACTTGCAATGCTACTACTATCGTTAAGGAACGCTGAAGAATATGGCTGCTGATACCGGAAAAGTCGTCCAAGTGCTCGGAAACGTCGTAGACGTCGAGTTCACGCCGCAGACGCTGCCGAAGATCAACGACGCGCTCGTCGTCAACGTGAACGAGGACTCGCACGCCGCCGGAAACGGTGCGGCGACGGGCGTGGAGCTCGGTGGAACGGCGATGGCGGCGCGCGAGCTGACGCTCGAAGTGCAGGACGAACTCGGAGATAATCAAGTCCGCTGCCTCGCGCTCGGTTCGACCGACGGTCTGGTGCGGGGCGCCGGGGTGCGCAGCACCGGCGGACCGATCATGGTTCCCGTCGGCGAGGGGACGCTCGGGCGAATCTTCAACGTGCTCGGCAAGACGATTGACAGCGACGCGCCGGTGAAGGCTGCCGCCGTTTGGCCGATTCACCGTCCCGCGCCGGAGCTGAAATACCAAGAGCCGACCGCGCGCATCTTCGAGACGGGCATCAAAGTCGTCGACCTGATGGCGCCGTATACGCGAGGCGGTAAGGTCGGTCTCTTCGGCGGTGCGGGGGTCGGCAAGACGGTGCTCATTCAAGAGCTGATCCGCAACATCGCCTACGTTCACAAGGGCTTCTCGGTCTTCACCGGCGTCGGCGAGCGGACGCGCGAAGGCAACGACTTGTGGCTCGAAATGAAAGAGTCGGGCGTCATCGATCAGACGACGCTGGTCTTCGGACAGATGGACGAACCGCCGGGCGTGCGCTTTCGCGTCGCGCAGACGGGCGTCACCATGGCCGAATACTTCCGCGACGAGCTCGGCGCCGACGTGCTGCTCTTCATGGATAACATCTTCCGCTACATGCAGGCCGGCTCGGAGGTATCGGCGCTGATGGGCCGCATGCCCTCGGCCGTCGGTTACCAGCCGACGCTCGCTACCGATATGGGCGTCCTCGAAGAGCGCATTACCTCGACGCGCAAAGGGTCGATCACCTCCGTGCAGGCCGTCTACGTCCCGGCCGACGACTATACCGACCCGGCCGTCGCGACGACGTTTGCCCACCTCGACGCGACGACGGCGCTTTCGCGTCCGATCTCCGAGCTCGGCATCTATCCGGCGGTCGATCCCCTGGCGTCGACATCGCGCATTCTCGACCCTCAGATCATCGGTGAAGAGCACTACGAAGTCGCGCGCGGCGTCCAGGAGATTCTCCAGCGGTACCGCGACCTTCAGGACATCATCGCGATTCTCGGCGTCGAAGAACTCTCCGAAGACGACAAGATCGCCGTCGCGCGGGCGCGGCGCATTCAAAGGTTCTTCTCGCAGCCATTCTTCGTCGCCGAGCAATTCACCGGACGGGAGGGCAAATACGTCAAGTTGCCCGAGACGATCGCTTCGTTCAAAGAAATTCTTGAAGGCAAGGTCGACGATCTCCCCGAGGCCGCGTTCTTCTACGCCGGCACGATCGAAGAAGTGAGAGAGAACGCTCAGCGGATGGCCAATGCCTGACGCGGTCCCGTTCAAGCTCGTGACGCCGGCGCAAGTCGTCTTCGACGGTAAGGCCGAGCTCGTGATCGCGGTTACGACCGAAGGCGAGGAAGGAATTCTTCCAAAGCACGCGCCGTTTTTGGCGGCGCTGAAACCGGGCGTGCTGCGCGCGAACGTTCGCCAGGCTCCCGACGGCGAAGGGAACGTCACGCGTTTGGAGCTCGCCACGAGCGAGGGTTTCATGCAGGCGTTGCCCGATCGAATCACCGTTCTGGTCGACGAAGCGCGGTCATTCGACGACGTCGTCGTCGCCGAGGCGCGCGACCGGCTGGCCGAAGCGACGGAGCGTCAGAAGGCCGAAGCGCCGGGGAGCGGCGGTTTTGCGCGCGAGCAGGCAATCATTGACTTCGCGAACGCACAACTTCGTCTGACCGGCCATCGGTAGGCGAGTTTACCGCTTACGCGAACGATAGTTCGGTAGAATATGCTGGATCGTCTCGAAACGACGCTCCGGGTTAGGGGTGGAGCGCGCCTGGAAGGCTCCGTTGCAACGCACGGCGCGAAGAATGCGGCGTTGCCGATCATGGCCGCCTCGCTGCTGGCTCGCGGCACCGTCACCCTCCATCGCGTTCCGCACATCACCGACGTCTCGGTGATGTGGTCGCTCCTGGAGGCGCTGGGAGCGCGCATTCGCTACGAAGGCGACACGACGGTGACGATCGACGCCAGCAACGTCGCTTCGTATCGAGCGCCGTACGCGCTGGTGCGCAAGCTCGCCGCGTCGTTCGATATCGTCGGCCCGCTGCTCGGGCGCTTCGGGCGGGCGGAGGTGCCGCTGCCGGGCGGCTGCGTACTGGGGACTCGCGCGACCGATATGCACGAGCAAGCCTTCGTCGCATTGGGTTGCGACGTTCACAACGCGCACGGCTACCTGATCGCGCAGTCGAAGGAGGCTCGCATGCGCGGCGCGACGATCGAGTTTCGCATGCCGAGCGTCGGCGCGACGAAGAACGCGATGCTGGCGGCGGTTTTGGCGGAAGGTACGACGACTCTCAGAAACGTCGCGATGGAGCCGGAGGTCGTAGATCTCGCGAACTTCCTGCGGGCCATGGGCGCGAAGATCGCCGGTCACGGCACGGACACGATCGTCATCGACGGCGTTGCGGAGCTGCGCGGCGTCGAGTACGAGATCACCGCGGACCGCATCGTGACGGGAACGCTGCTGCTGGCGGGGTGCGTGACCCGCGGAGACGTAACCGTGACGCGCTGCCGCCCGGACTACATGGGGGCATTGATCGACAAACTCGTCGAGTGCGGGGTCGAGACGACCGCAGGCGAGGATTGGATCCGCGTGAAGGCCGCGGGGATCACCGGCGGAACCGATATTCTCACCGCTCCGTATCCCGGCTTTCCAACCGACCTGCAACCGCAGATGGTGGGCTTTCTCTGCACGTGTCCCGGAACCAGCGTCGTCGAAGAGTCGATCTTCAACGCACGCTTCTCTTACGTGAACGAGCTTGCTCGCATGGGCGCCGACGTCAAGGTGACCATGGAAAGTAACGCGGCGGTCATCAAAGGTCCCAAGCAACTCTCCGGCGCACCGGTCGAGGCGCCGGATATCCGCGCCGGCGCAGGTTTGGTGGTTGCCGGCCTCGCCGCCGCGGGCGAGACGGAGATCATCGGGCTCGAATACATCGACCGGGGCTACGAACGCCTCGAAGAGATGCTCTCCGACCTCGGCGGACAAGTGCAGCGCAGCAGCGGCGTGACGCCGCTCGTTGAGCCCGCGGGATTCTTTGAGACGAGCGAGTATCCGCGGGTCTCGGCGGGTTAGGTTCGCAGGTTCTACCGGTTATATGAGCAGGAGTTAAGTTTTTGGACATCGGCATCGACCTCGGTACGGCCAACGTGCTCGTCTTCGTCAAGGGAAAGGGCATCGTCTTACGCGAGCCTTCGGTCGTGGCGAAAGACATGAACACCGGCAGGGTCTTGTCGGTCGGCGAAGAGGCACGGCAGATGCTCGGTAAAACGCCGGCGCACATCGCGGCAATTCGCCCGCTCCGCGACGGCGTAATCGCGGATTTTGAAGTGACCGAAGCGATGCTTTCGTACTTCATCAAGAAGGTGATGAAAGATCGCTCTTGGTGGTCGGCGATCCTCAGGCCGAAGCCGCACGTCACGATCTGCGTGCCTGCGGAGATCACGAGCGTCGAAGAGCGCGCGGTAAAGGACGCCGCCAAACTCGCCGGCGCGCGCGACGTCGACATCATCGAAGAACCGATGGCGGCCGCCGTCGGTGCCGGCCTGCCGATCGACGGTCCTTCCGGCAGCATGGTCGTCGACATCGGCGGAGGTACGAGCGACGTGGCCGTGATCTCCTTGGGCGGCATCGTCGTCTCGCAGTCACTGCGGGTCGCCGGCAACAAAATGGACGAAGCGATCGTTCGCTACATCCGGCGCGTCTACAACCTGATGATCGGCGAGCGAACCGCTGAAGAGATCAAGATCAAGCTGGGATCGGCATACAAGTTGGAGCAGGAGCTCGCGATGGAGATCCGGGGCCGCGACCTGATCAACGGCCTGCCCAAGACGGTCAAGATCACGAGCGAAGAGATCCGCGAGGCCCTCTCCGAGCCGGTCGGTGCGATCGTCGAAGCGGTCAAATCGGTCCTGGAAAAGACGCCTCCGGAACTCTCCGCCGACATCATCGACCGGGGCATCATCTTGACCGGCGGCGGCGCACTCCTGCGCGGCTTCGACAAACTGCTCTCCGAGGTAACCGGCGTTCCGGCGATCGTCGCCGACGACCCGCTCTCGTGCGTCGCGATCGGCACGGGTGCCAGAGTGCGCATCTAGGGAACCTCGCGCAAGCGTAGCGAGGTGGCACAGCGAACCCCCGGCCCGTCGTGGAATGATCAGGATATGCCGACGGAGCATTGGGGGCGCATCATCGATGCGACGGCAGCGGGATTCGACGAGGTCGCCGAGGAGGTCGCGCGGGCGGTCTTCTCCGGCGAAACGGTCATTTTCCCTAACGATACGAGCTACCTGATCGGCTGTGACCCCTACGATTCGGCCGCGATCGACCGCATCTACGCGGCGAAAGGCCGCCCGGACCACCGCCCCCTGACGATGCACGTCGCTTCCGTGCAAGAGTTCCTCGAGTACGCGGCCGCCGATCCCCTGGCCGCGCAGTTCGCGAAGCGGCTGCTTCCCGGCCCGGTTATCGTTTTGATCAGCAAGCCGGCCTTCGTCAGCGACGAACTCGCCGCCGGCTTGGATACGCTCGCCTTCCGCGTGCCCGACGATCCGTTCGCCCGGGCCTTGCTCGAGCGGTGCGGCCCGATTGCGGGCACTACCGCGGTAGGGCGTAACGGCCGGCCGTATCTTGGAGACGCGCACCGCTCGATGCTCGCGCCGGCCGATCTCCTCGTCGAGCACGGTCCGGTTCGCTACGGCGTCGAATCGACGATCATCGATCTCTCCGGCACGCATCCGCGGCTGCTTCGGGAAGGCGCGCTCTCACAGGTGCGTCTGGCGGAGCTCCTCGGACCCATCGAGCGCCCTACGGTAAAGGTACGTACGCAGACACCATGATTCGCATTCTCGCCGCCTTCATCGGCGCGCTGACCATGCTGGGAGCGCTGGCGCAGGCGGCGCCCCCGCCGGCCGTGATTCCGGCCCCGCCTCCGGGGGCAACGCCGGTGCCCAAACGCGTCCCGGGGGTCGGGAAGCCCGCAAAGGGCGGCCCGCCGCCTGCCTCGTTCGACCTCGGCGTCTGGACGGTGAAGGCAAACTCGCTCAATGCCAACTTCAAGAATGGCGACTTCAACGTGCCCGCAAAGGTCGTGATGACGCGGGTGGGAGGCGACGTGGCCGCCGACCGCGCGAACGGAAACTATAAAAAGCAGGTCGTCTTCCTCAACGGACACGTCATCATGCACGACTCGCAAGGAAGCGCCGGCAGCCTTACCGGCGAGACGCCGGCCTCCGCCGCGCCTTCGAGTCCGTCGACGTTAACCGCGGATAAGGCGCAGGTCGACGGCGTGGCCAAGATCTACAAGGCGATCGGCAACGTTCATTACAGTCAAGCCGATACGGTCGTTACGGCGGACAACGGAACGCTCGACGACGCCGCGCACACCTTGCTTTTGGAGGGTGCGGTGCACATCGTCTCCGGCTCGAGGAGCATGAACGCGCAGCGGGTCCTCTACAACACCGTTACCGGCGATGCGCACGCCCAGGGCGACGTCACGATGCAGTTTCCGGGAGAGTTTCATCGCAAGCTCGCGACGCCCAAACCGTTGAAGGTTCCCAAGAACGGGTTGACCCAGCCGGTGACGCAGCCTGCCAACCCACCGGTGAGCGCACCCAGCGAGTCGCCCTAGCGGCGATTCCCTCACCATGCTCTTCGATTTTCCGTCGTTAACCGCGCCCCTAGCGGCGCGCATGCGTCCACGGACGCTCGACGAGTTCGTCGGACAGTCTGCGCTGCTAGGACCGGGCCGTGCGCTGCGAACCGTCATCGAACGCGATACGGTGCCGTCGATGATTCTCTGGGGACCGCCGGGCAGCGGCAAGACGACGCTGGCCGAGGTCGTCGCCGCGCGTACGGGTGCGTACTTCGAGCGAATCTCGGCCGTCAACGCCGGAGTGAGCGATCTGCGCCGCGTCGTCAACGAGGCAAAGATACGCCGGCGCTCCGGGAAGGCGACGATTCTTTTCATCGATGAGATCCATCGGTTCAACAAAGCGCAGCAGGACGCGGTGCTGCCTGCCGTCGAGGACGGCACCGTCACGCTGATCGGTGCGACGACGGAAAACCCGTCATTCGAAGTGAACTCCGCGCTCCTCTCTCGCGCCCGCGTCTTCGTTCTCGAAGCGCTCTCCGATGCAGACGTCGGCGAGATCGTCGACCGCGCGCTGCGCGATGCGGAGCGCGGGTTCGGCGCGAAGCAAGTAACGCTCGACGAGGATGCGCGCCAGGTCTTGATCGGTTTTGCAAACGGCGACGCACGCGCCGCGCTCAACGCGCTCGAACTCGCGGCTGCCTCGACGCCCGAAGATGGCCGCCGGATCGACGTCAACGTCGTTCGCGAAGCGATGCAACGCCGGCAAGGCCGGTACGATCGCGCAGGCGACATGCACTACGATACGATCAGCGCGCTGATCAAATCGGTTCGCGCGAGCGATGCGGACGCGGCACTCTACTGGCTCGCCCGCCTGATCGACGGCGGTGAGGATCCGCTCTTCATCGCTCGCAGGCTCGTAGTCTTGGCGTCGGAAGACGTGGGACTCGCCGATTCGGCCGGGCTGCAGATTGCGGTGGCGGCGCAACAGGCGGTGCACTTCATCGGCATGCCCGAAGGCTTCTATGCCCTCGCGCATGCGACGCTCTACCTTGCGACGGCGGCGAAAAGCAACAGCGTAGGCCGCAGCTACGGCGCGGCGATGGCCGACGTCCTAGAGACTCGCAACGACGCGGTGCCGCTGCATCTGCGCAACGCGCCCACGCGTCTTATGCAAGAATTAGGTTTCGGTGAGGGATATCACTACGCACACGACGACTACGACGTCGTTACCGAAAATTTGCCGCCTAACTTGCGCGGTCGCCAGTACTACGTTCCGGGGAAGCGGGGAGCGGAAGCGGAGATTGCCGCGCGCATGGATGCAAAAAAGAGGCGGTTCGAGTGATTCTCGAACCGCCAGTTTCCCGTTGCTACTTCTCGGAGTGTGCGTTGGAGCTTCGCACAACCCGATACTAGAACATCACTCTGGGAGCGACCTGTGAATTCCGACCGAATTTACCTCGACCACGCCGGCACCACGCCGCTGCGCTCGGAGGTCGCGCACGTCATGGCGCAAACGTCGCTCCGTTGCGGTTTTAATGCCAGCTCGTTACATTTCGAGGGGCGTCTCGCGCGCGCCGCGCTCGACGACGCGCGGGATCGCGTTGCCCGGATACTCGGCGCGAAGCGTACCGAAATCATTTTTACTTCCGGCGGAACCGAGGCGAATAACCTAGCGCTGTTGGGAATAGTGCAGGCGGCCGCCCCGGGCGCGCGCATCGTCGCTTCGGCGGTCGAGCACCACTCGGTGCTGGCCGTACTCGAGCGGTTACGCGAAAGCGGAGCCGCGGACAGCCCGATCCCCGTCGACGCGAACGGAAGCGTCGCTCCGCAAGAGTTCGAGCGGGTCCTCGCTGCGCGACCGCTCTGCGCCTCGGTGATGTATGCGAACGGCGAGGTAGGCACGGTGCAGCCGATCGCCGAGCTGGCGGCGATCGCCCGGACTCGAGGCGTCTTGTTGCATGCCGATGCCGTTGCCGTCCCCGCCTGGTTGCCGATTGACGCCGGCGACCTTGGGGTCGACATGCTCTCGCTCTCCGCTCACAAATTTGGGGGTCCCGAGGGGGTAGGGGCGCTCTTCGTCCGAGAGGGGGTACCGCTGCACCCGGTGATGCTGGGCGGAGGCCAGGAGTCGGGCCGGCGCTCGGGCACCGAGAACGTCGCCGGCATCGCGGGTCTCGCGCTCGCACTCGAGTTGGCGGCCGGCGAGCGAGCGAGCGCCGTTGCTCGGATCGGAGCGTTGCGCGACGGACTGGAGGCCCAACTCACCCGCGCGGTCTCCGGCGTCACCGTCAACGGAGCCGGCGCGCCGCGGCTCGCCAACATCTCCAGTATGAGCTTTGAGGGCGTGGAAGCCGGCGAGCTGCTCATCGCCATGGACCTCGACGGGATTGCGGTCTCGGCGGGGAGCGCCTGCACCTCGGGGACGCTGGAGCCCAGCCACGTCCTTGCGGCGATGTACCCCGGGTTGCCTGGCCGCAGCGGGATTCGCTTCTCGTTAGGAACAAGGACGACTGCCGGCGAGATCGATCGGGTCGTTGCCGCCGTACCCTCACTGGTTGCGCGGCTTCGCGAGCGCGCTGCTTTCGTAACGCCCTTCGGGGGGAATGGGTAGACTCGAAACGAACCGCGCGCGCCTTGGAGGCAGAAGCTTTGAACGGAACGCAGTACGGCGGGATCATCCTCGACGTTCTGGTCGGGGTGGGGGCCCTGCTCGTCGGCATCGGGATCCTGGTCGCATGCCTGGCGCTTGCAAAGACGCTAACGCGGCTGCGAACCACGCTCGACGAGGTGGATCGGCAACTCGAGAACCTGGGCGTTCCGGTCGCAAATACCTTGGTGCACGTTGACGAAGTGACCAAATCGCTCGGGGAAACGGCGGAGGCCCTCTCGCGCACCGCCGATTTAACCAAGAGCGCGGTCTCGCCCGCGATCGTTAACGTCGGCGCCGCCGTTACGGGCATAACGGCCGGTTTACGACGTTTGGTTACGGGAAAAGACTCAATTACTAGGGAGTAAATGAATCATGGGTAAGGGCAATGGCGGAGGCGGTTTCTTTGCCGGTCTTCTCATCGGTGCCGTCGCCGGTGCGGCGGCCGCGGTGATGATCACGCAGGAGGAGGCTCGCGACAGGATCGCCGGCAAGGCACGGGAGGCCGGAGATTTTGCGATGGATGCCACGGGCGATCTTCGCGAGAAGGTTACGGGCGTTACCACTGCGTGGCAGTCCGGCGTCTCGGATCTGTACGAGCGCGGGCGGCAAGTCGTTGAGAGCGCTCGCTCGAACGTCGACGCGGCGGTGGCCGAGGGCCAGAACGCCGCGCAAGAGACGCGCGACGAACTGCAGCGGAAAGCCGAGGGATAAAGCGTTGGATATCAAGGTGAACGTGCGCGAGGCGCCGGGCGACTGTTATGTGGTCGATCTGAGCGGAGAAATTGATGTCTACACGTCACCGAAAGTAAAGGACGCAGTCGGCGAGCTTATCGATCGCGGCGTCTACTATCTGGTCATCAATCTTGAGAAGGTTCGATACATCGACTCGACCGGGCTGGGGGTGCTCATCGGCGGCCTCAAGCGCGTTCGCGAGCACGGCGGCTCGGTCAACCTCGTCTGTACCAATCCGCAGATAAAGAAGATTTTCGACATCACCGGCCTGGTAAAGATCTTCGGCATCTTCGAGAGCGAGGACGCCGCCATGAAGGCGCTGGCGTGAATCCCGCGCTCGAGGACGTGCAGCGCGAGCTCGTCGAGCTGCGGATTCCATCCCGCGCGGAGTGGGTCGCGCTGGCGCGCCTGGCCGCCGCGACGGTTGCCAACCGTCTGCGCTTCTCGATCGAAGAGATCGAGGATGTGAAGCTCGCCGTCGCCGAGGCCTGCACCGCCGTCATACAGCACGAGGGGCACGGGGAGTTCATCGACTTGACCTGCGAAGCGCTCTCCGACTCGCTGCGCATCCGCGTGCGCGACAGCGGTCGTCACGGCGTGCACCTCGCCGAGGCTCCCAACATGAACTTCGACGAGGCGCGCATCGCCGGGCTGGGAATTTTCCTGATCCGCACCTTGATGGACGAGGTAAGCTACGACGTCAGTGCGCAGATGGGGACGGATTTGCTGATGGTCAAAAGGGTGGCTGCTGCTACCTAGTGTTCGAACGCGACGATGCACGCCGCGACCGCGAAAGAACGCGTGCGCTTTTTGCCTGCTTCATCGAGCTGCGCCGGCGGCATGACGATTCCCCCGAGACGCCCGATGCGGAGTACGAGCGGGTGCGCGACGAGTTGGTCGTCGTGCACCTCAACCTGGTACGCTTCCTCGCGGTAAAGTTCGCCAATCGCGGCGAGCCGCTCGACGATCTCGTTCAAGTGGGCACCGTTGGCTTGCTCAAGGCGATCGACCGATTCGATCTCGAGCGAGGCGTGGAGTTTACGACCTATGCGACCCCGACGATCGTCGGGGAGATCAAGCGCTACTTTCGCGACAAAGGCTGGGCCGTCAAGGTTCCTCGCCGCCTGCAAGAGCTCAATCTCGCCGTCAACAGGGCAAGCGATAAGCTCGCGATCGCACTCGGCCGAAGCCCGACCGTCGCCGAGCTCGCCGAACACCTCAATGCCGGCGAAGACGAGATCCTCGAAGCGCAGGAGTTGGGGCAAGCGTACAATCTTCTCTCGCTCGACAGCGAGGTCTCCGGAGACGCGGATAAAAAGTCGCAGACGCTCGCCGACACGGTGGGCGTGACCGACGCCGGGCTCGAGCTCCTCGAGGACCGGGCGAACCTCGAGCGCGCGTTCGGCGTGCTTAGCGGCCGCGAGCGCGTCATCATCTACTTGCGCTTTTACGAATCGGTCTCGCAGACCGAGATCGCCAAACGGTTGAACGTCTCGCAGATGCACGTCTCGCGGCTCCAGGCTAAGGCTTTGGAGAAACTACGCTCCGTACTGGCTGAGTAGCTCGCTGCGGTGAGCGGCGACCCTTATCGGCGAATGAGCCGGCGGGAGCTTCACAAAAGCATCTGGCTGGACGTTGATGCGTACCGCATCGTGCATCCGAACGGGGTGCACGGCGAACACGTCCTCATCACAACGCCGCAATCGTGCGGTATCGTCGTGCAAGATCGCGGCGATATCCTTTTCACGCGACAGCCGCGCTTTGCGGCCCGCGGCTACGTGATCGAGATCGTCAAGGGCGGCCGCCACGATGGAGAGAGCGTGCAGGACTGCGCGAAACGCGAACTGCGCGAGGAACTTGGGATCACGGCGGAAGACTGGTCCGAGCTCGGGCGCTTACGCGAGATCCCCTCGATCGTCGATCCTCCGGTGCGGATATTTCTCGCGCGCGATTTGGAGTTCGCTGCTCCGCAGCCGGCCGAAGAAGAATCCATCTCCGCCGTTCGGCTTTCGATCGACGAGGCGCTCCATGCCGCCGTGGCAGGGGAGATCGACGACGCCGTCACGGTCGCGGCGCTCTTTCGCTTTGCAGCGAGGAACGGGCATCGGTTAGGCACGCAGCCGGCGCCGCCGAACGAGAAGTAGCACGAGCGCGGCCGCGACCAACAACGCAAGAAGGACGAGTGCAATCAAGGTTCGCACGCGCCATTGCGTGCCGGCGCACGCCGCGAATGCCGACGCGCTAGTGTCTTGCGCGCACCACGCGACCCTCCAGCCCTTTCCCCACGGCTCGTTCGGATCGTCGACGCTCGAGCTCCAGCCGCTCGCTTGACGATTCCACGCTGCGCGCATGGCCGGCGCGGCCGCGATGCTCGCATGCAATCGCGCGAGCGAGGCTCCGTCGATGCGCCGCATTCCCCACGCCCGGTCGAAACTGCGCGGCGCAAGCCATCTCCCGCGATCTTCGTCAAAGCCGTAGATATCGATATCGCGAAGGGTGCCGTCGCGCGCGAGCCACAGCGCGTAGTACGTGGGATTATTGGCGTAGATGGGCGAGAGCGCACCGAGCCCGACGATTGGAACGCCTCCGGCAAGCCGAAAGTCGAAGCGGTGCGTATGGCCCGCGATTGCGAAGGGAACGCTGCCGGGCGAGCTCTCGAGCGCATCGAGCAGCGCGCTTGCATAACGGGCTTTCAAGAACGGCCACGCGATGAAATTGTGCGCGTACTCGGTTGCAAAGGCATCGAATCCCGGGGGAATGTGCATCAAGACGATGTTCCGGATGCCCGGCGGCGTGCTGCGCAGCAGGCTCGAAAACCACGCAAGCTCCGCCGGCGCCGGATCTTGGCCCGTCGGGCAGTTTCCCCCGTACTCGGCAGAAAAGGGAACTGTATTGAGCACGACCAGGCGCAGGCGGGGCAGTGGAAGCGTTGCGGTGTAATATCCGCCGCGCAGAAACGACGCCTCGAAGTTTGGCGAAGCGCCGCCGCGGTCGACGAGAGGCTTCCATATCGCAGCGACTCGTGCGAGATAGCGGCTACCGGCGGCGCTGCGATAATCCCCGCATGGAATGTCGTTGTTGCCCAGCGCGATCGCGAATTGCGATTTCGGAAAACTCCGCCCGAGAACCGCCGCGGTCAACCGCATCGATGCGAGCCCGGCATCGTCGGCTGCGCTCTTACCGCCCGCATTCTTAAGAAAACGGTGCATGAGGAAGTCGCCCGAGATCAGCACCATTGCGGGGCTGCGCACCGTACGCTTCATCTGCCCGACTGCAGATTCCAGAAGTGCGACGTTTGTATCAAAACCGTACGAACTGGGATGCGAGGAGCGAACGAAGATGTCCAAATGAATGTCGCTCACGGCAAGCCAAACCTGCTCGGAGGCTGCCTCCGCCGGCAGCGCCGCCCGGCCAAAGGCCAAAAGCGCCGCGAGAAAGGCAACGAGCGGGAAGAGGCGGGCGCCCGGCGTCAAAAACACGATCGTGTGAAGCCGGCGCCTCACGCGCGAATGCATCTACCCGCTTCTACGACACCTTTGTCCGTAAATCCGGTAAAATTGCGAGTCGCACAACGAACAGAAAGGAGCGTTCGCCCTCCCTCGTGAGTAATTTGGATCCGATTCGAGTTCTCGTCCTGCTCGACGACACGGTCGTTTCGGGCAAGGTGAAACCGGTCTTAACGCTTGCCGGCTACGCGCGCGAGAATCGAGAGTCACGCCCGCCGTTGGAGATCTCGATGTTGACGTTCGTACGCGGCGACTCGGACCCCAAGTTCGTCGAAGAGCTTCGCCGCGACGGCTTCTCGATCGACGTTGTGAGGGAGCGCCGGCGCTTCGACTTCGACGTTTTTCAACAACTGCGCGCGATCGTCGCTCGTCATCGGCCCGACGTGTTGTGGACGCATGGCGCGAAGACCCATTTTCTCGTGCGCGCCGGCGGTCTGCATCGGAAGACGAAATGGGTCGCTTCCCATCACGGCTACACCACGACGAGCCTCATGTGGCAGCTCTACGACCAGCTGGACCGATGGTCTCTGCGCGGTGCCGACGCGGTGATAGCCGCATGCGACGCCTTCGCCGTCGACCTAAACCTGAGGCTCGGTATCGCGAAGGAACGCCTCACCGTCCAGCGTTCGCCGATCGCGATCGGCTCTTCGCCGGCCGTTCGTGCAAAAAAAGACTCGATCCGCGACGAGCTTGGACTGCCCGCGGGCGCAAGGATCGTTCTCTCGGTCGGAAGGTTGTCGAAAGAGAAGGCCCAAGCCGACCTGATTCGCGCGATGCTCGAGGTGAAGCGTCGCTGCGACTTTCCGGTCGTCCTCGTGATCGTTGGCGACGGCCCGGAGGAGCGCCGCCTCGAACAGGAGTCTGCCCGGCTCGGCATCGCAGAGCAGGTGCATCTCGTCGGATACAAAGATGACGTGGCGCCGTATTATGAAGCGGCGGACCTCTTCGCCCTTCCCTCGTACAACGAAGGTTCGCCGAACGTCCTTTTGGAGGCGATGGATGCCGGTGTGCCGATCGTCGCGACGGCGGTCGGCGGCGTCGGCGAGATGATCCGCCACGGGGAGCAGGGCTGGCTCGTGCGCAGCGGCGACGTCGAGGGGCTCGCGAGCGGCATCGTCGCGCTGCTTGCGAATCGCGAGCTGAGTGAAGCGCTGCGCTCGGGGGCGCGCGGTTCTCTCGCCGCTTACGCTCCTGGGGCCTACTACGCCGGCGTCAGATCGGTCTTTGAGAGCGTGCTGGCCTAACTGATGCTGGCGTCGCCGTCGTACTCCGTCGGTTCCCAAAACTGCGGCTGGCGCAGGTCGTCCGCGAACGCCGAATTGGAGACGCGATACCAGAACGGCCAAGGCTGCTTTCGCCGGTACGGCGCGGACTCGTCGAAGACGCGCATCTTTGCGAGCCCAAGCCCGGACTTGTCGAGAACGCAGACGTCTTCGGCGACGCATCGGCGCAGCGCAGCCGCGAGCAGATCCTCGAGGAGGTCGGTATCTTGTTCGATGGTTTGATAATCGACCAGTCGCATCCGGCGAAGTTCTTCCCCGGTGTCCTTCCGTTCGAAAATCGCGTACGCGCGAAGCTGGCGATTTCGCGAAGCGGTGAGGATCCACAGGCGACTGTTGCGCATCGGCATCGCAAAATGCCACGAGAGCGTCGCGCTGTCGCGAGCGGCTAGAACCGTCTCCGATTTCTGCCGCAGCAGTTCGGCCCAGAAGGCATCGAAGCGGGAATCGAACCCTCCCGCCTCTTCGATCGTAAATGCCGAGTGCTTCGAGAAACGCTTGCCGAAGATCGTATCCCGCAGGTTCAGAGCGATGCCGCCGGCCGGCGCCAACGTCTCCGCGAACGGTACCTTCAGCTTGTGCAGCGCTCGCGCCGCGAAGGCGCGATACCCCGTCACGAAATACGCGATCGTCTCCCAATCGGCCGCAGGCACGTGCTTGGCGAGGAAGCCGAAGCGCTCGCTGGCCTCTTGGCTCACCGACGTGTCCAAGACGAAATCGACCGACGGCTGGTGAAGATGTGCTTCCAGAAGCCGCCGCGCGCTGCCGTACGCCCGATACTCGGGCAAAACCATCCAGCCTCGACCGCTCGCGGCCATGAGATGCTCGCCCCGGAAGTGATAGCGCGTCGGAAGATTCCCCATGCAGCCGACGATCTCGCCATTGGGGATTTCGAGCACCCAGCCGATCTTCCACCAGGCGCTGACCTGGGGCCATAGCGGATTGCCCAGCCAGAGCATTCGCCAGTCATCCCGCGACAGTGTGTCGGGGTTGAGCGTCGCCTCCAAGGCGATGATCTGATCGTAGTCCTCGAAGCGCGCGAGGCGAACGCGAGGACGCGGAACGCGCGCCCGCTCCCTGGCGAGCGCCCGCTTGTCGACCAGATTGGGGGCCTCGCTTTGTGCGGTGCTACTCGGTGTCAACTGGTCGCAGATCCGGCCGTTGGTGCATGAAATAGTCCCCGTTCTGTTTGGTTGGAATCGCCTTGAATTGGCGAGGCTTTTGCGCGAAATCGAAACAGTCGCCGGCGGGTGAAAGCGCCCGCTTATCGCTAGCCGACAGCGTCGCCAGGCCGAAGCGATCCTCGACGAAGCGAACGATGCTCGCAAGCTCGTAGGTTTTATGCGAGACGTAGCTGATCTTCGCGTAAGGCGAGACGACCAACATCGGAACTCGGAAGCCGAGCCCGTCATAGTCTACCATTTTGGGGGCCACGTGGTCGTACCATCCGCCGTAATCGTCCCAAACGACGAATATCGCCGTCGTGTCCCAATACTTCGACTTCCCGACGGCGTTGACGACCGATGCGACCCACGCCGGACCGGTATCTGCGTTGCACCCCGCGTGATCGGAGTTCTCGCACGTCGGAGTGATCCAGTTTACGGGGCGCAGCTTGCCGGCCTTCACGTCCTTGAAGAACTGGGTCTGCGGGCTGATGACGTCCTTGTTCCAATCGGGGCCGTTATAAATGTGATCGATCGCCGAATAAGCGCTCCAGTAAGCGCCGTCTCCAGTCGGCGTTTGGGCGGTGTAGTAGGCCCAAGGGATCTTCTTCGCGTCGAGTTCGTCGCCGAGCGTTGGGTTGTCGAAGCAGACGGGGATCCGGTACCCATAGTGGATCGTGCGCGCTTGCGTAAGCGTTTGAATCGTATCGCCGGAACCGCCTTCGCAGCCCCACTCGTTTGAGTTCGGATAGTTGACGGCGGAACTGGAGTAAGCGGCGATGAGGTACTGATGGGCGACGAAACTGCTTGCATCGAAGTTGGACGTAAACATACGATCCGCGAGAACGTACTGCGATGCCATGGCCCAATACGGCTTCGTCTCTTTAGCCGGTACGTAGGCATATTGCGGATCCTTGAACGGGCACTTCGTGTAGCCCGGCATTCCGCACGAGACGGCTTCTTGATCGAAGCCGTTCATCCGACAGTCGGTTCCCGGATAGCTCCCCGTGCCGTTACATGCGGCAAAGAACGACGTGGAACTGTGGTCGACGTCCCACGTGGTCTTCATCGTGATCTGCCCGAGCGTGACTTTCTTGCCCTGGCTATTGTATCCGTACGACTGGGTGTCGGCCTTCGGAAAGCCTTGAAAGAGATTGTCGAAGCTGCGGTTCTCCTGGATGATCATGATGACGTTCTTGATCTTGTTAATGCCCTGCACGCTTTGCGGCCGGGCGACAACGGCGGAGCCGGTCATGGATGGGTTTGTCAACGTCTGCCCCGGCGTTGGAGAGAGGCTGCCGCCGCAAGCCTGGAGTGCGACGGCGGCGGCTAGGGCGCCCGCGAAGCCGGCGGAGCGAAGGATTCGCATGAAAATATTCCTCATTGATAAAGACGGTTGCGTGGCCTATTCGGTATCTACGGGACGCGTGTCCATCGGTTGGTGAAGGAAGTAATCCTCTCCCTTGCCCGTGGGGATTACGACAAACTTGCGCGGTTGCTGATTGAAGTCGAAGCAGTCGAGCGGGGGGGTGGCCCTCTGATCGCTGGCGTCAAGCGCCTTCAGGCCGAAGCGTTGTTCGACGAAGCTTAGGATGCTCGAAAGCTCATAGTGGACGTGCGATACGTAACCCTCTTTTGCATAAGCTGAGACGACCAAAAGCGGCACGCGCATGCCCAAGCCGTCGTAGTCGAGGAATTTCGGCGCCACGTGATCGTACCAGCCGCCGGGGTCGTCCCACACGACGAATATCGCCGTCGAGTTCCAATATTTCGATTTGCCGACGGCGTTGACGATCGACGTAACCCACGCCGGGCCCGTGTTCGAGTCGCAGCTCGAGTGATCGGAATTCTGACAGGTCGGCGTGATCCAGCTCACGGCGGGCAGCTTCGAGTGCTTGACGTCGGAGAAGAATACCGTTTGCGGGCTGATGACGTCCTTTTTCCAGTCGGGACCGTTGTAGATGTGATCGATCGCCGAATAGGCGTTCCAGAGGTGCCCCGAGCCGCTCGGCACCGAGGAGGTGTAAAAGCGCCACGAAAGCTTCGCAGTATCCAGCTCGTCACCCAGCGTTTGGTTTTGGAAGCAGACGGGGATCCGTTTATCGTATTGGACCTGCCGCTGCTGCGAGAGCGTGGGAATCATGACCCCCGAGCCGCCGTAGCATCCCCAGTAATCGGAGTTCGGATAGTTCACGGCCGAGCTCGACTGGGCCGCGATCAGGTACTGATGCGCCACAAAGCTGCTCTCGTCGAAGTCGGAGGCAAACATCCTATCGGCCAAAACGTACTGCTCGCCGATCTCGAAGTAGAGTTTTGTCTCCTTCGGGGGCACGAATGCGTACTGCGGATTCTTGATGGGACACTTCGGATAACCCGAGTGCCCGCATCCCACGGCTTCTTTGTCGAAGCCGTTCATCCGGCAGTTGGTGCCGGGCATGCTGCCCGTACCGTTGCACGCCGCGAAGAACGCGGTAGAACTATGGTCGAGATCCCAACTTGCTTCCAGAGGTATCTGCCCGAGCGCGATCTTCTTGCCGGCGCTGTTATAGCCGTACGACTGGGTGTCGGCGCCCGGAAATCCTTGGAAGAGATTGTCGACGCTGCGGTTCTCCTGAATAACGATCACGACGTGATCGATCTTGTTGCTGCCTGCACTTTGCGCTACCGCTCCGGCACGCTCCGCATTGGCAAAGGGAGGGGCACCGAAGTTTCCTGCGCACCCAGAGAGTCCAACGGCGGCAAAGGCGATGCAAACCTTAACGCTACGTAGGGTCAAGATGTAGGCTCCTGCACGAAGGAAGTAACGTACGGCATCGGTCAGTCGTTGTCGGGCGGCCGTAAATCCGGCGGCTGACGAAGGAAATACTCCTTGCCCAGCGCCGAGGGGATGACTTTGAACGGCCGCGGGGGCCGCTTGAAATCGAAGGCATCTTTTTCGGGCGACTTCGCGCGCTTATCGCTGGCCGCAAGGCGCGGCAAGCCGAATACGTCTTCCACGAAGCTTAGGATGCTGGCGTGCTCGTAGTGAACGTGCGAGACGTACCCTTGCTTGGCGTACGCGGAGACGATCAAAAGCGGAACTCTGATGCCGAGGCCGTCGTAATCCGCGTATGCGGGCGGCTCGGAGTCGTACCAGCCTCCAGGATCGTCCCAAATAATGAAGATCGCGGTGTTATTCCAGTACTTCGATTGGCCGATCGCATTGACGATTGACGCAACCCACATCGGACCGGTATTCGACCCGCACCCGGCGTGATCCGAGTTTTTACACGTCGGCGTAACCCAGTTTATTTGGCGAAGGGCTCCATTGGAGACGTCGGTGAAGAACTGTGTCTGCGGCGTGACGATGTCGCTCTTCCAGTCGGCTCCGTTGTAGACGTAGGAGTTCGCCTGGTATGCACTCCAGATGCCGCCCTGTCCCCCAAGCGCTCCCGTATAGAAGGCCCAAGATACGCCGGCATCGTCGGCCTCTTGCCCGAGCGACGTGTCGTTGAAGCAAGGTACCTCATGCCCGTACGGCACTTGGCGTTGGGGACCGACGGTCGGCACGGCATCGCCGCCTCCGCCCTCGCAGCCCCACTCGCCGTTGGGATAGTTTGCCGACTGCGCACCCTGCGCCGCGATGAGGTACTGATGGCCGACGAAGCTGCTCTCATCGAAATCCGACGAGTAGGTTTGATCGGCCAACACGTACTGCTTTGCGATGGCGAAGTATGGCTTCGTCTCGGAGGCAGGTACGTAACTATACTGAGGGTTTTTGGTCGGGCACTTCGGGTAGGGTGGCTGGCCGCATTGAACCCACTCTTTATTGAATCCGTTCATTTGGCAGTTCGTGCCGGGGATGCTGCCCGTGCCGTTGCATGAATAGAAGAACCCGTCCGCAGAGTGTTCCACATCCCATTGGGTCTCCAAAGGGATCGGCTTCAGTTCGATCTTTTTATTCCCGGTGTCGTATCCGTACTTGACCGTCTTTGCGCCGGGAAAGCCGTAGAACAGGTTGTTAAAGGAGCGGTTCTCCTGAACGACGATCACGACGTGCTGAATTTTGCTCGCCGTCGCGTTACGAGTGGGCGGTTTGGCTTGGAGTGCGACTCGGGGAACGAACGCTTGCATTGTTTGCTGCGACGTAGCTGCGCCGCCGCCGCAAGCGCTAAGGGCTAGCGCGGCCGCGACACAAACAACTCCAAAGCCGAGACTTGCAATGGACCGCACGAACGGGTCTCCTTTGGCCGGGTGGAAGCGCCACGATTCAATAAAAACGCGACAGGGCTCGGCCGTTACCGTTCACGCACCGGTCATGAATTCCTTGCAATCCGTCGACCCTACAGGAGAGGCCGGCGCGTAGAATTCGGCCGTTCTAGCTACTAGATGGGGGATCTCTTAGTTAATCGTTAACGAAAAATCCCCGATGCCGGCAAACAAATTGACATTAGTTGTTTTCCAGCAAGATCACGCCGCACTGACCGCACAACTGATCGCTGCCGTCGCCCTTGAAGGGTGCGGCCTGCGCCGATAGCGTGTTCTGCCCCGTGCAGTACTTATTGTTCGTACAGGTTGACATCGCGATCGAACCACTCGCAACGCCCTGATAGGGCACTGAGGTCATCTCCCCGCCTTGGAGCGAGAGCACGTAGCTGTACGAGGAGATCGGGTCGTTCTTGAACCACGAGCCGGTGATATTTTCGGCCGTCGTGCTCGTGTTGAGGCACGCAGCCGTCTTGCCGTAGTCGGTTTGATTGATGTAGAGGTGCGCATACTGCTGACAGTAGATCCCGGCCGAACCGACGCACTCTACGAGCAGCGATACCGCGCCGCCTGAGTCGCCGGACGTTGAAGGGCAGCCACCGCCGGCCGTCACTTTCGTTCCGTTCCAAACGTATCTCGGGACGCTCGTCTCCGCGCCGTCGGGCACGAGCGTGTCTTCGAAGAAGTACGGCGCTTCAGTTTTGCTCTGCCCCTCCGTGAGCTGCATCGAGATCACGCGATCGGGGATGCCGGTGGCCGGGTTAGGTACGAGCCAGCGGTATGCCAATGTGGCCACCCGGACGGCGTAACCTCCGGTAACGTCGCCCAGGCCGCCCTCGCCGTAGCTTGGTTCGACCGTGACGATCTTGGTGGTCGCGCATCCGTCGCTCGTGTGCGAGTAGAGGTTAGCGGCCGTGTTGATATCGACCGTCATCGTTAGACTGTTGAGAAACCCGAAGCCGAATCGTCCCGCGTAGATCGGGCGCTCGGCCTGAAGGTACTTGAGATTTCCACCGGTGGCCGTCTTGCAAATATTGTCCATGTCTGCTTGATTATCGATCAGCCCCGCCTGGTATTGCGCGTGGCAGTGGCCGCCGCTTACGACCACGCAGCGTCCGACGTTTCCGAATCCGGTCGCCGCGCTGTTCATGGCCATGTTGAGGCAGGTCGAGCCGCAGGCCCCATTGACGAATCTGCCGAGCGCCGTCTCCCAATCGGTAGCGTCGTGATAGTGTGAGTTGCCGACCTGATTGGCAAAGCCTGACGGCGCCGTGCCGCTGCCGTACTCCGTCGATACCTGGCCGGAGCCTCCAACGACGATACCCGCGAAAATGGACGCCTGATCTTCCATGATGCCGTACGGAGCCGGAAAATCGTACTTTTGATCCGTTCCGGTCCAAACGTTCTGATAGAGATATGCGTTGTACGCGCTGTCGCCGGCGTTCATTCGCATCGCGGCTTGGGGGTTATCGGGTTTGCAGTTTGGGCCGCTCGGATTCGGCGTCGCATTATACTGGATGCGATTGCTCTGCGTGGCTCCGTTTGGATAGACGTGTTGAAATGCCGTCTCGTCGTTTTTGTCGGCCCACTGATATGCGGCCAACGTAGCCGGCGTATTACACGAATTGTAGAGGAAATCGACATATTTGTACGGTTGGCAGGTCGACGTGCTGCTGACGCCCGGGCAGTTCACTGCGAGCTGCGTATTCGTAACGTACGACGTGTCGTCGATTACCGCGAAGAGATGTTGATCGGGCGTCGCGCCGGGGTCCGTGTCCAGCGAATCGCCGCCCGCTCCCCAAACGGGGATCACGGGCGGCACCGTGACGTCATTGGGAAAGGAGCAACAGAAGATGCCACGGGTGCGTGCCCCTTTGTCGCGATAATAGCCAACCAGGTCACCGCGGGTGTCGATGCCGCTCAGGGCCGTCATGCCCGCAGCTTTGGGTTCTTCAAAGACTCTCCACCGCGGAACCGTCGTTACGTCGCGCAGTAAGAAGGCGTGCGCTTTCCCGGCAGCGCCGACGTAGGTGCCGACGATCTGTCCCTGCGGAGAGATCCCCAGCGGCTTGGTCTCCAGCGCGCGCGGATAGGAGAACTCGTGGAAGGCCCCAGCCTTCCAGAGAAATCCTTTCACGCTTCCGTGCGCGGTCTCCACATAGCCGACCACGTCTCCTCGATCGTCGATCGCCGACGCCGTGACGCTGGCGGCGCCGTGATGAATGATCGTGAGCTTTCCCGTCTTGAGGTCGCGCACGAACCCGTGATTGAGACCGTTGCGGTCGCAATAAAAGCCTACCGCTACTCCGTCATCGTTGACGCCGAGATACTCGGTGTCATCCGGCCCCTTGGCGTAGTGCGTCCACGTGCCGTTTCGCTCGCTGAAAGCGGTAACGTCTCCGCGCCGGCTCGCATAGAAGCCAACTGCTACCCCGTGGTTGTTGAGCCCCGTTACGGTAGTCGCGAACGCGCCCGGAGCCTGCTCCGGCCTGAAATCCGCAGCCCGGTACGGCGGGCGAGCGATGTAGCCCGAGGTGGCCTTTCCATCGCCGGTATCTACGGCAATGTATCCACGATCGTTGATGGCCAGAAACTCGCTGAAGGAGGGATGGCCCGGAACGGATAGCTCTGGTCCCGCTTCGTTTGCCGCCAAGCGCGCAAAGGGAGCATTCGATTGCGACGATGGCTGCGCAGGAGGGAGCAGCATCGCTTGCCCAGCGCAGGCACATAACGTAAGAAAGAAAGCACGCGAGGCAACGGTGTATAGCAGCCGATGTATTTTCACGAAAAAAGCTTAGTACGTTAATGCGTTAACATGCAAATCACGTTGAGTTAAATTAGAATCAACGCTGCGCTCGACGCTACGCTTAGCACTACACCAAGCGCTACACTAAGCGCTCCAGCCCGGAACGGAACGCGACCCGTTCTCTACTTCGTCTGCTTATTCTCCAATAAGATGACGCCGCAAGGACCGCACAACTGCTCCGAACCGTCGCTCTTGAAGGGAGCGGTTTGCGAGGAGAGCGTGTTGCGTCCCGTGCAGTACGTCGCGTTCGTGCAGGCCGGTATTTTGATCGATCCGCCCGGTACGCCGCGATACGGCACCGAGGTCATCTCGCCGCCTTGCAATGCCAACTTAAACCGATACGAAGAGATTGGGTCGCGCGTGAACCAGGAACGCGCGATATTCGCCGGGCTCGTTGCGGTGTTGAGGCACGCGGCCGCCTTTCCGTAATTTGCTCCGTTGATGTAAAGACGCTGGTACTGCTGGCAGTAGACGCCCGCGGAACCTACGCAGCCGGCGAGCAGCGCGATGGCGCCGCCGCGGTCACCGTTGGCCGACGGACACCCGCCGCCGACCGTTTCGGTGCGGCCGTTCCATGTAAAGGGAACGACGGGGCGTTCGGGCCCGTACGGGACGAGCGTATCTTCAAAAAAATACCCGACCTCGTTCGGCGTGCCGCCGACCGTATATTGAAAGGAGATCACACGATCGGGGATCTTCGTCGACGGATTCGCGACGAGCCAGCGAAACGCGAGCGTCGCCAGGCGAACGCGGTAGCCTCCCTCGAGGTCGCCCACGCCGCCTAGACCCCAGCTCGGCTCTGCGTCGACGACCTTGGTCCCCGCGCAACCGCCGGTCTTTTGTGCGTAGAGATTGGCGATCGTATTGATCTCGACGGTCATGGTCTGGCTGTCCATGAACTGATACCCGAAACGTCCGGCAAAGATCGGACGCTCGGCCAAAAGATATTTCAGATTGCCGCGAGGAGCGGCTCGGCAGACGTTGTCGATGGCCACCTGATCGTCGATTACGCCGGCCTGATAATGTCCGTGGCAATGGCCGCCGCTGATGACGTTGCACGGCCCGACGTTCCCCGAGCCGGTTGCAATGCCGTTGAGCGCCATGGAGAGGCACTTCGTGCCGCACGCGCCGTTTATAAAGGTGCCCAATGCCGTTTCCCAATCGATGGCCTCGTGATACGGAGAGTTTCCGACCTTATTGGCAAAGCCCGACGGTTGCGTGCCGCTGCCGTACTCGGTGGAGACTTGGCCGAAGCCCCCGACGACGATTCCGCCGAGCATCTCTCCGTCGTCTTCAAAGACGCCGTACGGCGCGGGGAAGCCGGTACGATAATCGGCGCTCGTCCAGAAGTTTTTATACAAGTAGGCGTTGAACGCGCGATCGCCGGCGTTCATTCGCAAAACGGCGTCGGGGTTGTCGGGAGTGCAGTTGGGTCCCGTTGGGTTGGGCCTCGCCTGCCAAACGATCCGGTTGCTCTTCGTTCGGGGTCCCGGGTAGACGTGCAAGAAGGCGTTCTCGTTCTGGCGCGTGGTGTATTGGTACGTCGCGAGGGTAATGCTGGTGTTGCAGAAGTTTTTGAGGAAGTCGACGTACTTGTACGGCTGACAGGTGGAGGTGCTGCTGACTCCGGGGCAATTGCGCGCGAGCGATGCGCTCGTATTTTCGTTGTTCACGAGAATCGCGGCAAAAAGGCGACGGTCTGCATCTGGGCCCGGGTCGGCGTTTTTGCGGTCGCCCCCATAGGCGGTTACGGGGATCACGATGGGCGGCGCCGGAGCGCTCGCCGCTGGAGCGGCGGCTCGCGAGGGACCGGCCAGCAACGCGACGGCGATGAGCGTAAGCAGGTAAAGTCTGGTGCGCATCTCAATCCTGATAGAAAGATCAGGCATCCGCCCGAGGACACATTATGCTGGGACAATTCAAGAAGCACGCCCTGCGGGCCTTTGCAAGCGCGGGCTTCGATCGCGCGTGCATTTCGTTTCATAGCCGGGACGCTCTCGTTCTCGTCTATCACGGTATCTTCGATGAGGAAAAGCCCGAGCCGTTTCGTTACCATCACACCGCTGCGGAGTTCGAAGCCCACCTCGATTGGTTGGGCATGCGCTGCACTCCGGTGACGCTTGCCGACTTCGCGCGTTGGAAACGGGGCGAATGGCGTCCGCGCAAGCCGCCCGTTCTCGTGACGTTCGACGACGGCTATCGCAACAACGCGCTCCGGGCCGCGCCGATGTTGAAACGCAAAGGGATCCCTGCGCTTTTCTTTCTTGCGTCGGGGTACATCGACGGCAAACGGGTTCTGTGGCCCGACGAAGTCTTCGCTCGCGTCTGCGCGTGGACCGCGCCGGCTCTCGATGGGCCCGGCGAGGCGACCCGCGCGATTCCGCAAAACCCGGAGCAGCGTGAAGCGGTGGCGCTTTCGATCGTCGAGGAATGCAAGGCTCTGAGCAACGCGCAGCGGCTCGGGTTTATCGCCTATCTGGCCCGCGAAACGCCGTCGTGCAATCCCCTCGCGGACGCCGACGCGCAAAGCTTCATGTCGTGGGACGACGTGCGCGGT
Source organism: Candidatus Cybelea sp. (assembly GCA_049285915.1). GTDB lineage: Bacteria > Vulcanimicrobiota > Vulcanimicrobiia > Vulcanimicrobiales > Vulcanimicrobiaceae > Cybelea. The sequence goes on from JBAQAW010000117.1 coordinate 54,049, forward strand.
CTTGCCGCCGCAGGCTTCGACCTCGGCTCGCACACGGTGACCCATCCGATCCTGCGCAGCCTCTCCCGCGACGACCTGCGTCGAGAGTTGCGCGAGAGCCGCACGGCGGTCGAAACGCGGACCGGCGTACCGTGCACGGCGCTCGCCTATCCAAATGGCCGCGCGCGCGACATCGACGCCGCGGTGCTCGCCGAAACGGCCGGCGCCGGATACGATTGGGCCTTTACCGTTTCAAACCGCTGGTGCAGCCCGGCCGCCGATGCGCTGCGGCTCGACCGCATCTCGCCGCCGGGCCACGCCGACCTCGCCACGTTTGCCGTGCACGCCAGCGGGTTCCGGCAATGGCTTAGCTCTGCAGCGAATCGCGCGGAGCCTGCGCTCCCCGTCTCGCCAGCGAGCGGGCCGCCCAGCCGATCGGCATAACCAGCGGAGAAGAACTCAACACCGCGAGTGCAAAGAGCGGCGTCCTCCAGTCGCGCGCCGAGATGAAGCGTCGGGCGAGCTCGTTGGCCCGCCGCCACTCGCCCCAATACCCGAGCACCGAGGCCGTCTTGCAGGCTCGCGCCTTGAGGAACTGCCGCAGCAACGTTAGCAGCGGCGGCGGACAGACGTCGACGACGATGCTCTCGTCGAGTAAGAACGGCTCGACCGGCCTGACGGTACGATAGTTTCGGCAAAGCTCCGAAGCCTCGACGTCCATCGCCGCGAGTTGTCGCGGATGAAAGTAGAAGGGCTCGTTGAGAAACATCCTGATGTAGAGCGTGGCGTCTTCGCCGTAGCGAGAACCCGCTTCGTAAAATCCGCCCCACCTCCGAACGCTCTGCGTCCTCCCCAGAATCGTGCTCGGGTTCGTATAGGCGATCATGCCTACGAGATCGTCCACTCTCGTGCGCGGCGAAAGGGTGATGAGACCCTCGTCGACGTGGCAGTCGCGCCACCACTTGGCTGGAAACCCGCCGCCCGGATCTTCCTGCCAGCCACAGCAAACGGCGGCCGCCGTCGGATGACGCTCCAGTATCGAAACGTTCTCGGCCAAAAAGTTTGGCAGCCAGCGATCGTCCGCGTCGAGAAAGCCGACGTATGGAGCGCGGGCCTCGCGCAGCCCTCGATTGCGCGCTGCCCCAGGACCCGCATTCGCTTGGCGTATCAGCCGAAACCGCGAGTCGGGAAAACGGGCTACGATCTCGTCTCCGCCGTCCGTCGAGCCGTCGTCGACGATGATTACCTCGAGATCTTCGATGGATTGTGCGGCCGCCGATTCGAGCGCGCGCAGAACGTAGGGCGCTTTGTTGAACAGCGGAACGACCACCGATACGAGCGGCACGCCGATTACGGCTCCCGTGGACGCTGTGCCCTGCGGAGCCTCAGCATCCACGTCCGCGACCCGAAGCCGGCGAAGATCAGCATCTCGGTAAAGAGCAGCCACGCAAACTTTGTCGCGAGGACGTCGACGAACATCGCGGCAACGACGAGGCCGACCAACGACGCCGCCATTACGGGGCGAAGCCAGGCAAAGGGGCCGGGCGGGATCACGCGCACGCTGCGATATTGGAGGATCAATGCCGTCGCTAAAAGGGCAATTCCGACGAGGCCCAGCTCGACGGCGGTCGACATGATCAAGTTATGCGGATCGCGGTCCCAATCGAGGAAATCCGGCTGGTACGTTAGGAAGAACGCGCGGTTGTAGGCTGCGATGAACGTGCCCACCCCAGATCCGAGCAGCGGGTGCAGCGGGAACGCCGCCAAGGCGACCCTCCAAATGTCCGTGCGGCCGGTAAGCGTCGAGCCGGTGCCTTCGTTCAAGCGCGCGCTGAGCTCGCTGGGGATGATGTACACGAGGGCTGCGCCCACGGCCAAGATCGAGCCGTACAGGACTCGGCGGCGCGAATAGAGGATCGCGACCGCCGCCATCGCGCCAAGCGCGACCAGCGTTCCGCGCGAGGCCGAGAGATAGACGGCGCCCAACGACAGCCCGAGCGGCACGAGGAGCGCCGCGCGCGCCCAGCGCTTCGTTTGCCCCATGGCGCCCACCGTCATCGCGATCGGCAGCAGGAGCGACGCGCCGAACCGGTTCGGATCGAGCGTCGCCGTGCCAAAGCTGAGGTAGAGGCGGCCCACTTGGCCCGCTTGAGTCGATAGCTCGTGGCGCGCCAGGGCCATTGCGGTAACGCCGACTGCCGCGCCGCTAACGATCGTCGCCCAGACCACCGTGCGAAGCTCATCTTCATTCATCGGCACGGCCACCAAAATCAGTAAGAGCGCAAACTCAGACGCGATGGTGATCAGATTCCCGCTAGACATCTCCGGGTCAATGCTCCACGTGATGCTGATGGCCATAAGCGCAACGACCGCCAGCCAGCCCAAAACCGCGTATGGGACGGTGATTCGTATACCTCGCCGAAGCATCGTGGCTACGGCGACGATCGCGATCAACAAGCCCACGATCTTCGTGACCGTAAAGCCTCCTCCAACGAGCAGGGCGTCGTCGATCGGAACTAAGACGATGTAGAGTCCGACCAGTGCGGCGAGCGGACGGCCCGAGAGCGTGACGGCGAGGACGGGCAACGCGGCGATGATCACCGCCGCCGGCAGCGCGATGTTCGGTGAATCGCAGAGCCCCGGGATCGCAAACCAGATGCTGCAATTGCCGGCGCTCACGCCCACCGCAAGAGCCAGAAGCAGACACGCCAGAACCGCGACCGATACCACGACGGCGGCGGCGGCGGCGTCGGCTCTTCGCGGCTTCCTGGGCAGGCTTGCGAGCGACACGGTTACCTGCCCCGCATGACGCCCAATGCGCCCGTGAGCAGCGAGCGGTAGGGCCGTAAATCCTCCGCGGAGTAGGTGAAGATCCGCTCGAGGCTCAGACCGCTGACCCGCGTAAAGTAGATCGTGGCGGCCACGAACGCCGCGCTGTACGAAACGGACGTCGCCAAAGCAGCGGCGATGAGGCCGAAGCGGGGAAGCGTGAGAGCGGTGATCAAGGCGCACACGCCCGCGGAGAGCGCGCTAAAGTACGAAGGCACCTTCGGCCGGCCCAGCTGTTGTGAGAAAAACGCCGAAAGGGCCGGCATCATGCTGTACGCCACGATTCCCGGCAACAGGGCGATGGTGAGAACTGCGCCGTAGGCAAAGGCCGGCCCGTAAACGAGCGGCACCACCTCGCGCGCCAAGAGCGCGACGCAGACCGCGGCGACGAAGACGAGAACGAGCGAGTGACGCATGCACTTGGCCGTGATCGCAGCCGCGCGCGCGAAATCCTTGCCCCCGATGTCTTGAAGCGATGGGTTGATCATCGCGCTGCTCAACTGCCAGATGAACTCGCCGATGGCGATGCCCACGGAATATATTCCCAGCGCCGCACTCCCCAGCATAAACATCACCAGGAAGACGTCGATTCTGAAATCCACATACTGCAGCACGCTGCTCAGGCCGGCGTGGCTGCCGAATGTCAGCTGTTCTTTGGCCAGCTCGCGCGCGCTCGCGCTAGGAGTAGCGCTGCGGTCATATCGTTTGAGGGCAAACGCAATGTATGCCGCGGCCACGATATAGCTTCCGGCCCAAGCGGCGAGAACGACCCACAGAGACCTAGCGAAGAGCAGTATGACCGGCACGTAAATCAGCGGTGCGAGGACGTTGGGAAGCAGTTCCTTGATGTTCAGCGTTCGCACGTCGCCGTCGGCAAGGAAGAGTCCGCCCGCGGACTGCGCAAACATTGCGAAGGGCAGCGCGAGGGCGACGAAGAGCAGGCTGTGCTGCGAGGGCACGAGAGCGCCGATCGCCGCCATGACGACCGCCAGCGGCACCGATACCGCCGCAACGACGAAAAGCATTACGCGCATAACGGAACCTGCCGGAACGCCGCGCTTCCCATATTGCCATAGTACGGCCCTGGTATGCCCCACCGCCATCATGAGCGCAAACCCGAGAATCGTCCCTGCGTAGGTGAACTCACCTTTGCCGGCCGGCAATAGCATACGCGCGACGACGATTCCCCCGCCGGCGGCGAGGAGCTGCGTTACGACGCGCACGGTAAAAGTCTCGAAGCTTTTTTTTGCGATGCTGCTCATCGGGCAGTCGTCGCCTCAATCGGAATGACGGACTCGATTACCGTGCTTCGCTCAGCGCCACCGACGACCTTGCGTACCAATCCAGCAACGCGATTATGCCGACCGTCCCCAAGAGCGCGATAACCGCGATCGCGATGAGCGAGAGCGCGAGCGGGGGCTTTACTTTCGCTAGAGCCGGATCGGCTTCTTGGACGACGGAAAGGTCGCTGACGGCCATGTTCTTCGCGACGACTGCATTGAAATAGTTCGTCTGAAGGGCGTTGAAGATCGTCTCGGCCGATTTTTCCTGCCGCTGCAAAGCCGCCAACTCGGCGATGTCTGCTGGAAACAAGCGGAGTTGATTTCGCAGAGCGAGCTCTTGCGAACGCAGCAAGTCGATTTGCGCGGCGTTGCCGGTGACCTGCGCCTTCAGCGTCCCTGCCTGGCTCACCAGCGATGAGGTCAGCGGATTGGGCTCGATATTCTGCGAGGTAACCCGCGTGGGCGGAGCCTTCGCCAGAGCCGCCTCGAGCCCGGCAATCTGCGATTCCGTCGCAACGACCTCCGGGTACTGATCGGTAAACTGGCGGCGCAGAATGGCAAGTTGGATTCGCTGCTGCGAAAGCTGCTGCTGGAGTTGGTCGTTCGTCGGGGATGCGCCGATCACCGTGGTGGCATCGATTTTCGACGGCGCAGCCGCTATCTGACCGGTGAGAGCCGAGAGCTGGCCCTGCGCCTGGACGCGCTCGGCTTCGACGACACGTTCCTTCGATTCTACGTCGCTAATCGCCCCGAGTATCGACGTCGTTTGCGTGGCGGCGTCGGCGATCTCGTGCCGCGTTTCAAAGGTCTCCAGCGCGCGTTCGGAAGTAGAGAGTTCGCCCCGGGCCTTTTCCAAGGCAATCGAAAGCGAGCCCGCGGCTTCGGCTGCCTGGGACGCCGCGAGAACTCGCTGCCTCGAGACGAACTCGTGCGCGATGCCGTTGGCTGCGGCGGCGGAGAGGTTGGCGTCGCGCAAGCTCACCTGAATGTTGATGATGTCCGAATGCGTCACGGGCGTCACCACGAGGTTCCACTTCAGGAATTTTTTGAGGGTCATTCGTAACCCGAGCTCTTGCATGACGTGCTGCGAGATCGCCGGCTGCAGCGCCATCGCGACGTAGGTTTCGATGGCGGTGTCGCGATTCGACGATAATAGCGCGTCGACCTGAGGGTAGGTCGTGCTCTGCAGGAGCGTGTCGGGCCGCTTGATCAGTACGTGGCTTGAGACAACGTACGACCTGGGGAAGATCAGGACGGCCGCGGAGCCGACGATCAAGATGCCGAGGAACATGAAGATCGCCTGACGCCGGCGTCTCCGAAGCGATGCCATCAGTTGGGTAAGCTCGTACATTTATGGAATCGCATTCCCGGAGTGATTCACGCCCGGCGTGAGCAGCAAATAGAAGTAGTACAGGCCGAACGGCAGGTTCAACCAGGCCGCTTGATTGACTTGGCGCGCCTTCGGCACGTACACGACGTCGCCCGGCTCCAAGACCGGATCCGCCGAATCGTTGGCGTTCAGCAGCTTATTATACAGGTTGAAGTTGTAGACGCGGGGGACGCCGTCAACGACTCGATTGAGCGTAATGTGGTTGAGATCCGGATACGAATACGAGCTGACCCCGGCCTTCGCCAAGGCATCGGTGAGCCGGTCGCCTCTTTGCAGCTCGATTTGGCCGTTATGATCGACGCTGCCGAGAACCTTGATCGTCGAAGGCGTGCTTTTCTGAATGAGAACGCTGACCGTCGGACGGCGCACGTAGACCGCCAGCGCGGCGGCGATGCGTTTGCCCGCCTCGTCCGGCGTCAGGCCGGCGACGTGGATCGATCCGATGAGCGGATAGGTGATCGTGCCGTCGCCCAGCACGGTCACCGCTGCAGAGAGCGCGGCGATCGTGGCAGAGGGCTGAACTTGAAGCGGAATCTGAATCGCGGTAATCCCCGGGCCGCCGAACACCATGACCTGGAGCTGGTCTCCGGGTTGGATGCTGTACGGCGTATCCGCCTTCGCAATGGAAGGCGCGAGCGCGCACAGGGCGAGAGAGAGCGCTGCCAAGCGCCGTGCTAACATTGGAGAACCTCAATTCGAAGGCAAAGATTTTGGCAAAACGCGATGGCGAGCCAGCATAGCAAGCGCCCCTGCCCTGGTCCACTTCTGGCCCCGCGCATTTGCCTCCCGCCAACCTGACCGGGCCGCCGCCGCTATGCGAAGCCGAGAAGGCGCCTTACCTGATAGCCGGCCCAACGCCATTCCAAGCGGCGATGCTGCGTTGTTGTGATTACGACTTCCCCTCGGCGCTGCTCGATATGGTCGAGAACGGCATCCACGGGAGCGTACCACCCCGCTCGCCGGCTCAGGTCCTCGAGTATGCGCACCACTCGGCCGTCGACCTCTCCGTCTCGGACGAAGCCGTCGGCGACGTGCGCGTAGACGATACAGCAGCCGCCGCTGGATTCTAACGCGTCGAGCCTCGCAGGTGCGAGCAGTCGTACGAAGCGCTCGACGTCGGATCCGTCGCTGGCCGAAAACCAGCGAGATGCGGCGGGGCGCCGTGGATCGTGGTAGGGCATCCACGGATCCTGACGCGACGTCACCGTATCGTCGAAGTTGAAGCCGCGCACGTACCGGAGCGCCGTGGCGCACAGGTCTTCCCAGTTGTACGGCGTCCCCGCGGTCGAACCCAAAAACCGCTCGCGGCCGGAGAAGCGGCGGAACATCTCGCGTAGCAGCGGCTCGTCGAAGCGCTCCTCCCCCCAATAGATGCATTCTGGATTAACCGCATGATTTGCGTAGCTTCGCGGATAGCTTCCCACGATCTCGCGGAAACGGTCCAGCGCGTCGCCGTGAGCGGGGCGTTCGGTACCGCCGGAACGCGCGCCGTGCCAAGCGATCTCGAAGCCCGCCCGTTGAAGATCGAGCACCCACGCGCGATAAGCCGGATTCTGCAGGCTGTCACCTCGGAACGGATCGTCCGGCGGGGACTCGAGCGCCCAGACGGTCTTCGTCGTACGCAGTCCGAAGCGAACGAGCGCATCGTAGAACGGCTTGACGGCCTCGAGATATGCACGATCCGTATCGTCCATGATCGTGAAGGCAAACTTCTTGCCTTGCGGCCATTCGATCATATGCCGGTCGGAAAGACGCCGAAGATCACGTGCATGTCGAACGGCTCGAGATCGATCTCCGTCAGAAGCTTCCGCGCCACGATGTCGTAGAGCGCGACGCGCGTCGGCTTCTCCTCGCCCTTGATGAATCGTTTGACCCACCGCACGTTCTCTTTGAAACGCGTTTCGCGAAAGCGCGTGAATCCTACCCACAGATGGCGTTCGTCCAGCCTCGCTAGGCCGCGACACCAGCCCAAGTTCGCCTTGCCGGAATTGTCGATCTCGTTGAGGTTGATGACGCTCTCCGTTTTGAGCGTCTCGGCATCCACGACGACGATGGTTCCGGTCACGGTCGTAAAGTAGATCTTCCCCCCGTACACTTCGCCGTCGTGGCAATAGAACGTCGCGTCGATCCGCCGCCCAGGCTTGGTGAGCGAGACGGCGTCCTGCTGCATGCACCGCGTGACCCAGAGTTCGTCGTCGATGTAGAACGTGAAGTTCGGATGGGAGGCATGCGGTTTGGTCGTCAGTACCTTGCGATAGTCGACGTCACGAGAGAAGCGGATCCAGGGGCTTTCCCCGAGGACGCCCCACTCCCGAACGATCTCGCCTTCGAGCGTCGTCTCGAGCACCATGTCGAGGCCGGTGTTCGCAACGATCAAGTTGCCGTCTTTGCTTGGGCGTACGTGGTGAACGTCGTTGAAACACGGTAAGGAGACGCGAGCCAGTAGAGCAAAATCCGGCACGCGATAGACGAACGCTTCGGTTCTCGTGCACGTATAGAGGCGGTCTCCTTCCAGCACGCCGCCTTCAAAGGTGATGGAGGAGTCTTGCGCACTGGCCTCGGGCGGCGTGACGTAGTCCACGCACCGTTCGACCGAACCACGATGCGGATCGACGCGCACGATCAGGCCTCTTTCGAACACCACCCACTCTTCCCGAGCTTTGAAGCCGACCGGTTTTTGCTTACCACCGGTGATATAGAGGCCTGCGCTCATCGGCAGCGGGGGACGAGCGGCCGAGGGAGTTGTTTTAAAAATGCGCCGTTCTCCTACTGTTGGGTCGGTCACCTTACTGCGCGCAGCGTGAAAAATCCCCGCAGCCAGCCGAGACCGAAAGCGAAGTGCATCGTCGCAATGGCCGCCGGTTCGCGCAGCGCGACCGATAAACGCTTGGATCGCCGCATCCCATCCACTGCTCCGAGAGCGAGGACGCACGCGTACATTGCGGGTAATACCAGCCCCCACGTTATGGCCCCGAACGCGCAGAGAATCGCGGAGCACACTAGGCCGACCAGCAAGGCAGGCGGAACATAAACCCTCTTGGGCACCGAACCCGGATGCTGAACCTCCGTCCAGCGCCGATAGAAGCCGTAGAGCAGGTACTGCTTCGCGAGCCCCGCCAAGGACGACCGCACGAAATAGGTGACCTCGATGCTCGGCGAGACCAGCACCGTGTAACCGGCCGCGCGCAAGCGATAGTTAAATTCACAATCTTCGTTAACGATGTTGCTCTCGTTGTAGTAGCCGACCTCGTCGAATAGCTTGCGATCGATGAACGCCCCCATGATGTTGTCGCAAAATTGCTCCTGCTTGGAGTGTCGATACGTAGAATCTCCAACTCCAAGCGGGGAAGACATTGCCAGCGCGATCGCCTCACCCATGGGGCCTTCGCCACGGTGCGTTATCACGCCGCCGACGTTCGCCGCCCCCGTACGCCGGCGTGCGTCGAAACATGCAGCGAGATATCTCTTGGAAAACCTAGCGTGCGCATGGATGACGCAGACGATCGTTCCTCGCGCTTCCCGGATGCCCAAGTTAAACCCGGGCGCTTGGCGACGCTTTGGATTGTCGACGAGACGCACGTCGGCCGTGGCCGCATATGACTCGACGATCGCTCGAGTCCGATCGGTGCTGCCGCCGTCAATCACAAGAATCTCGACGTCCGCGTCGATCCCCTCTTGGCCCAGCATGTCGTCGAGGACGGCACCGATATGCCGCTCTTCGTTCAGGGTTGGAACGATGACGGAGACTAACGGTCGGGTTTTTGCAACGGCGGACGAGCCGTCAACGGGCGGCGACATGGTGCTACCGGTGTTAACGCGTTCTTAAGCCCAGCGCTGGAACAAGACTTCGACGCCGGTCTTGAAGGCGATGAAGACGTCGAGGAGCAGTGAATAGTTCTCGATGTAGAACAGGTCGAGCTCCAGCCGCTCGCCGATCTCCTCGATTCCCGGGCTTCTGCGCATGTGCACGTGGGCCCAGCCCGTAATGCCGGGTCGAACCAAATGCCGCTCGTCGTAACGCGGGTACTCCTTGCGAAATTGCTCGACGAAGACGGGCCGTTCCGGGCGCGGGCCGACCAGCGACATGTCGCCGAGCAGCACGTTGAGGAACTGCAGCAGTTCGTCGATGCTTGCCTTGCGAAGAAATGCTCCCACTCTGGTCGTGCGCTTATCCTTTGTCGGGTCGCCGACCGCCCATACCGGGCCGCACTGCGCTTCGGCGTCGAGCGCCATGGTCCGCAGCTTCAGAATCCGGAATGGCTTTCCGCCGCGACCGACTCGCTCCTGACTGAATATCACCGGCCGGCCCGATTCGATGAGAATCGCGATCATACCCAAGAGTATGAAAGGCCACGTGAGGAGCAGCCCGGCCGCGGCGGTGACGATGTCGAAGAAACGCTTGAACAACGTGTTGATCGGCGTGCAGGCAGGAACGCGGCGCGCGACTAGGCGCGGTTGGCGATGCGATAGCACGAAATCGAGACCGTGCAGTTGCTGCGGGAGGCCCGGCGGCGCAAACCCGACCGCGATATGGTCGCGGGCGGCGCGCTCGACCATGAGCCCCGCCGGCACGCAAGGCACGCCGGCGAAGACGAGTTCGTCGCATCCATCGCGCACGAGCTGATCGTACCACGAGGCGCGGCCCGAAGCGGCGTCGGTTATCGCCTCCTCCGTGCTGGCGACGGGAACCAACCGCAGATCGTGCGCGCCGCTCTCCATGACCGATGCGAGCGACTGCAAGTCGGCGGAGCTCGCGACGAGAGCAATTCTGTGCTTCTGCTTGCCGGCGTTCGTCCCATACTCCGTATGGATGATCGACCGGCTGAGTCCGACGAGAACCGCCGACAAGACGAACGAAATCAACAGAACGAGCCGCGAGCTTGAGATCGATGGAATGAGGGTAAAGATGATGATGAGCGGAGCGACACCGATCGCCAGCCCTACGATGACGTGGTACCATTCGTCTCGCTTATCGAGCGAGTAGGAGATGCGGTAGAGCCCGATCGCCTTGAATGTCCAAACCGAGGCGAAGGTCCAGATCAACGCCGACTCGATGATGCCCCAGTAGTCCAGGAACTGGCTGAAATACGAATAGACGAACGCAGCGGCGGACGACGCGATCGCGAGCATCGCGACGTCGCTGCCCATGAGCACCAGCGTGCGCTTCAGCTCGAAGGCACGAATGGAATGGCTACGCTCTGAAAGCGTTCGCACTGGGGCGGTGGTCACCGTACGTTCCAATCTATCCATCCGCCCGTGCCCCGGGCGTAAGCCCGGCGAAAAGTATCACCCGCCGCCTCCGATAATAGAGGTTAATCTAGGTAGAAAACCCGGTCCACGACGTTAAGCGTGGACGGGGCAACCACCTCCCGATCCGGGCCGCCCCCGGTCGTTGCGGTCGTGGCGGAATGCTCGTACGGAGGAGCATTTCAAGAGGCAGAACCGGCGGTGGAACGACCGAGGCTTTCCGTTCGTTGCAGGTTTTAGTGACGCGTTTCTCGCATGAAGTCTCTGCCAACGCTCAACCTAAAGGTAATTTCTATCACTTTTTGGAGGTTTAACCATGCCTGCTGCTCGCCTTTTGCGCAGCTCTCTAGTACTCGTGGCCGCGGCCGCGCTGGCCGCGTGCGCACAGCACGGTGGTGCGACGCTGCCGGCGGCCCCACTCGCGGTCCAAGATAACATCTCGATCCCCGACGCCGCGGCGACTCCGCCGCCGTGCAAGGGTCAGAAGGTCACAAAGAACTTTGCATCGGCTAACACCACGCTTGCGACCAAGGGCGGTTCGTTCTGCATCCCCGCGTTCGGCGGTTTCGGCGGCACGATCTCGTACCCCAAAGCGAAACCGGCGGTGAAGGTTACCGTCACCAGCAGTTCGACGGACTACAACAAGTTGCCGCAGCTCGGAACGGGCACGGCCATCTTCTATCTGCAGATATCGTTCGCCAGCGGAACTTCGTTCGGTAATGAGATACGGCCGGTCGGTGGACTCACCGGCGCCGCGATTACGAAGGGCAAGCCGTACACGATATTCGGGCAAGCGACGATCAGTGGCCAAAAGGTCAAGCTCGGCCCCTGCTACTCCGTCGCCACAAAAGGCAAGTTCGGCGGCGTCATCGGCGCCATCGGAGCCTTGTTAGAGTACGGCATCATCCCGACGAAGACAAACGGCTTCCTCGAGGTCTACTCCGGCAAGCAAACCAGCACCGTCTGCTAAAGCGCCAAGAGGCCGGCGTCCGGCGGGATAACACCGCCAGGTTTGAGCGATAGCGTGCCCCAAGGCGAACCGGTTGCGAAATCGACCGGTTCGCCGGGCCTCGCGCGACGGGTTGGCCGCCGTCAAAGGGGTAAGATGCTCGCCGACATGATTGTGAACCGGTTCACGACCCTCGATCAGTTGGATGCGCTTCGATCGCGTTGGGCGGAGCTCTATCGACTCGATCCGCATAGCAATCTCTTTCTGTCCTGGGATTGGCTCTACGCCTGCCTCGCCAGCGAGAAAAAACCGTGGATCATCTTGGGCGTTCGCCGGGGCGAGGCGCCCTATCTCGCGTTCCTGCCGTTGAGCTTCGCACGGCATCCGCGGCTGGGCTCACCATTCCACCGCGAACTGCGCCTCGGGCCCGGGCCGCGCGCCGATTTTACCGGTTTGCTCGGGCTTCCCGGCGAGGAAGCGAACTTCATCCCCGCCCTCGCGCGCGAGATCGAGCTCTTACCGTGGGACAGCCTGACGCTGGCCAACTGCGCGGACGGGCGCGTCGTATCGCTCGTCGCCGAGTTCAGTTCGAGCCGGTACCGTTTCGTCGCAGCGGACTCCACTCCGACTCCGTTCGTCAAGCTTCCAGCCACCTGGGACTCGTATCTCGCGACCCGAGGCCCCGCGACGCGGGCTACGCTCCGTAAGCATTTGCGCCGAATAGAGAGGTTGCCCGGCTATCGGCTTCATTTCGCGCCGCCGAGCGAGGCGGAGAGCGCGATCGAAGACTTGTTGAGGCTGCACAGCGCGCGCTGGAAGCAGAGCTTTCAAAAGTGGCACCGGTTGTTTGGCGAGTTTTTCGCAAAGTGCTATGCGTCCGGACGGTTCGCCGTATGTGCGATCTATCAGGGAACGACGCTCGTTGCAGCGCAGGGCTTCTTCATCGACGCTCCGCAGCGTCGGATCGTCGCCTATATGATCGCGCACAACCCCGAGTATTCCCGATATTCGCCGGGGACGATGCTAATGTGCGCGAGCATCCGTCGCGCGATCGAACACGGCTACGAATCGTATAGCTTCTCGCTCGGCGCGCAACCGTACAAGGTATCTTTTGCAACCGACGTCGCCTATATAACCAACGCGAAGCTCTGGCGAAGAAGCGTAAGGGCCTCGGCGCGTTTCAGGGGCGGACAGGCCATCAAGGCGGCCAAGGGTTTTGCGCGCAAGCTCTTGTTGCCCGGCCGCGGGGCGCACGCGGGCCTCTTGGTCGAGGGGTAACCCCGGGGAACCGGGGAACCGCGCGGGGCACGGCGCCGAGGACGGCAACCGGCCTTGGGGCCGGCTTTAGGATGGGAGGCGCGACGTCGAAGGCATCGCCGGAGCAAATTCGTCGGTTATCATAGGATCATGAAGAGCCAGGAGTTGCGGCAGGCGTGGATCGACTTTTTCGCCGGTAAGCAGCACAAGCTGCTGCCGCCGGCGTCGCTCGTCCCGCACGAGATGTCGACGACGCTCTTCACGATCGCCGGCATGGAGCAGTTCGTCCCGGTCTTTCTCGGCGAGCAGCCTGCACCGGCACCCCGCGTCGCGACCGTGCAACGCTGCCTGCGCGTCGCCGGGGCGAAGAGCGACATCGAGAGCGTCGGGCGGACGGGCCGGCACGGCACGTTCCTCGAGATGCTCGGCAACTTCAGCTTCGGCGACTATTACAAACGCGAAGCGATCCTCTGGGCGTGGGAGTTCGTTACCGGCGTACTGCGGCTCGATCCGGCAAAACTCTACGTGACCGTTCACGTCGGCGACGATGAGGCTGCTCGGATCTGGATCGACGAAGTCGGACTCGATCACGAACGCGTCTCTCGCTTCGACGAGGATAATTTCTGGACGATGGGTGCGACGGGGCCTTGTGGTCCCTGCACCGAGATTTTCTACGATACCGGCGCCCAGTACGCGAGTGGTCCCGGCGACACCGGACCCAATCTCGGAGACCGGTACGTCGAGCTTTGGAACGTCGTCTTTCAGCAGTACAATCGCACGGCCGACGGCAAGCTGGAGGATCTCCCGCGCAAGGCGATCGATACGGGCGCCGGTCTCGAACGCATGCTCGCGATCTGCAACGGCTTCGCGTCGATGTATCAAACGGATCTCTTCACGGATTTGGTCGCGGTCCAGCCGCCGATCGGGCGCACGACGCTCGACGAGCCGGAGCAGAGGGTCCGCCAGAACATCATCGCCGATCACCTGCGCTCGGCGACCTTCCTCATCAACGACGGCGTCTACCCGTCGAATACGGATCGCGGCTTCGTGCTGCGCTTCTTGATTCGTCGCGCGGTCCGCAACGGAAAACTGCTTGGCTATCCGGAGGGTTTTTTCGCGCAGCTCGTGCCCGCAGCTATCCGATCGCTCGAACCCGGCTACCCCGAGCTGCGTGAAAGCGCGTCGCGGATCGCCGATGCGATACGGCACGAAGAGCAGATATTCGATCGCACGCTCGAGCGCGGAGTCGCAATGCTCGAGCGCGTCATCGACGATGCGCTCGCGAACCGCCGAGGCGTCATCGGCGGCGACGAGGCCTTTTCGTTGCACGACACGTACGGTTTTCCGCTCGAGCTCACGCGGGAAATCGCCGGCGAACGCGGCGCGGCCGTCGACACCGTCGGCTTCGACCGGCTCATGGAAGAACAGCGCCAACGCGCGCGCCGTGATGCGGCGGCGAAACGCGACGTCGTCGCACTTGCCGATCTACCGGCGATGCGCAGCTCGTTCACCGGATACGACGAGGGCCTCGAAGTCCGCGGCGAAATCGTCGCCGCGCTCAAGAACGGTAAGCCCGCCGCATCGCTGAAATCGGGCGAGGAGGGCACGCTCATTCTCGATCGGACCTCGTTCTACGCCGAGCGCGGCGGACAGATCGGAGACCGAGGAGCGATCGTAAGCGACGGCGCGCGCTTCGACGTTTCGGACACGCAGTACATGGGCGAAGCGATCGCCCACTCGGGAAGAGTCGTCGAGGGCGAGATGTCGGTCGGTGATGCCGTTACCGCTCGCGTCGCGGAGCAGTGGCGGCGCGAGATCCGCCGGCATCATACGTCGGCGCACCTTTTGCAGCGCGCCCTCAAAGACGTGCTCGGCGATGAGGTCAATCAGGCCGGCTCGTGGGTCGGAATCGACCGGATGCGTTTCGACTTTCGCTGGCCGAAGGGCGCGCTCACGCCGGAGCAGCGGCGCGCGGTCGCTCATCGGGTCAACGAGATGATCCGCGACGACGCGCACCTCGTTACTCGCGTTCTGCCGCTCGAGGAGGCGAAAAAGACGGGCGCGGTTTGGATGGCCGGCGAGAAGTACGGCGACACGATCCGCATCGTACAGGCAGGACCCTCGCTCGAGTTCTGCGGCGGCACGCACTCGCATTCGACCGGAGAGCTCGGCATGTTCGTTATCCTCACCGAATCTTCGATCGGCAGCGGTATACGCCGTATCGAGTCGTGCGTCTCGGCTGCGGCCGAGGATCACGTTGCGAAGCAGAGCGATTTGATCGCGGCGCTCTCATCGTCGATGTCTGCTGCTCCCGACGAACTGCACGACCGCGTCGAGCGGATGCAGCGCGACGTGCGCGATCTGCAGACGGCGCTCGGGCAGCTGCGCGCGCGCATCGCCTCGTCCGAGGCGGAGCATTACGTCGAGCGAGCCGAACGCAAGGGCGACCGCGCCTTCGTTGGTGCAATCGTCCCCGAGGCAGGCGGTGAGGTGCTGCGCCAGCTCGGCAATGCGATTCGCAGCAAGCTGCGCAGCGGGGTCGTGGCATTAGCGGGCCTCGACAACGGCAGCGTCAGCCTGCTCGTCAGCACGAGCGACGATCTGATCGGCCAAGGCGTGCATTCCGGGAATTTGGTGAAGCTCGCCGCTCCATTGGTCGACGGGAAGGGCGGGGGCCAGGCGGCGGTCGCGCAAGGCGGCGGCAGCAATCCGCTGGGTGCGCAAGCCGCGCTGCGCGCGATTCGGGACGCCGTCTTGACGTGAAGCTTCGCCGGCGCCTGGCGATGCTGGCGGCGGTGGTGCTGCTCGGCGCGAGCGGCGGCAGCGGCGGCCAGCTCGATTCCGCGGAGGTTTTGCAACGGTACGCCCTCGCGCTGCAGCACGTCGTCTCGCCGAGGGTCGTCGTCTACTCCTACACCGTTTCGCAGGTCGGCCCGAGCAACATCGAGCAGCGCCACCGCATCTATCGAAACGGGACGAGCGTCAGGGATGAGACGCTGGCTATCGACGGCATCGCTCTGCGCCACAAGGCCGTGCGCTTTTCACAGCGCGAGGAACGCTATACCGTCGGTCGTTTCGCGCCAAGTGCGACCGCCTACGAGCTCCTCTTTCTCGGAACGTCGAAAGACGGACACCATCTCGACTACGTCTATGAAGCGACGCCGCTGCGTCATGGCGGCAGCGTGTGGATCGACCGGCTGACGATCGACGGAGCGAACTTCCTCCCGCGTGCCGTGCGCTTTCACAGCACCGGTACCGGCGTCTCGGGCAACGGAGAGATCGAGTTCGGCTCGTTCGGAAAGTATTGGTTGCCGGTCGTGGCCAGCGCCAGCGCCATGATTGGAACGAGGCTCGCGCGCGAGCGAATCGTGTGGGGCGAATATCGCTTCCCCGAGAGTCTGCCCCCGTCGACCTTCCAGACGCCCAAGCCTCTGCCCCACCCGTCGCCGCCGGCCCTTTGAAGCTGCGGATTGCACCCGCCGTCGTCGCGGGGCTGATCGCGTTCGCCGTTACGGCGCTGCTCTCGCATCTGCGGCCAACACCCTATAACAACTTCGTCCTATTGGCGCAGGCGCTGCTCTCGGGACACGCTTGGATCGATTGGCCGGGCGCGTATATCGACGCACTGCCCTACAACGGACATTACTTCATCATCGAAGCGCCGCTGCCCGCGATCTTACTGATGCCGCTCGCGGCGATCTTCGGCAGCCACACGAATCAAACGGCGCTTGCCGCGGTCTTGGCGGGCGTCACGATCGGTGCGACGTGGGCGCTCGGCGAACGCTTTGGCCTACGGCGTTCGAGCATCGTCTGGATCTGCGCGTTCTTCTTGGCCGGGACGGATCTTCTCTGGTGCGCGATGCTCGGCGACGTCTGGTTCGTCGCGCACGTCTCGGCCTGTTGTTTCACGATGCTCGCATTGCTGGAACTCGCCGGCAAGCGGCGAGGCTGGCTCGTCGCGCTGTTCGCAGTCTGCGCGGTCGAATCGCGCTTTTCGATGCTCCTGGCGCTTCCGGTTTACGCGTATCTGCTGACGGCCGGCACGCAGCGCGCCCCGGCGGTGCGACGGCTCCTCTCATTCGGCGCCGCGCTGCTTCCGGTCGCGATTCTGGGGATTCTTTACAACGAGGCGCGTTGGGGGACGTGGAACGATATCGGCTACACCGCCTGGTATCATCAGGATCAGGCCGGAATGCCCACCGGCTCGCCGTTTCGCATCGAGTATCTTCCCAACGAGCTCTGGTCGTTCTTCGTTGCGTGGCCGACGTTCTTACCGGCCTATCCCTGGATGCGGGCCGAGTATTCCGGCGTCGCGCTGACGTGGACCTCGCCCGCCCTCGTCCTCGCATTTCTCGCTCGTTCGCCGGCGCGCTGCGTGCTCGCGCTCTGGGTCTGCGTCATTTTAGCGGCCGCTCCGAACTTGCTGTACTACGTCAACGGCTTCGCTCAGTTCGGAATGCGCCACGCGCTGGACTTCGAGCCCTTCTTGGTCGCCCTGATGCTGCTTGCGGTGCGCGAGCGCTTTCCGCGCTGGGGCTACGCGCTCGTCGCCTACTCGATTGCCGCAGGACTCTGGGGCTGCTGGTACTGGCTGACCTTCGTGCGCACCGCATCGTAAGCTTCGCGCATCTCTTGGGCTCGATCGATCGGCGCCCCGCAGGTTACGCCGGCGCAGACGTACGCGGCCGGGCGCGGCTGCGGTGGGAGACTCTCGGCGTCGGCTTGCGCCGGCGTCAGCGTACGAATCGAAAGAAACGGCGAAGGTAAGCGCAGCGCCGCTTCGCGGAAAGAATCGGTAGCCGCCGGAGCGCCCGCGATGCGAACCGCGATCTCCGGCGCAAGGTACCTCGCCAACGCCCGTGCGTACGTAGCGCCGAAGGTGCCGGCGCGTTCCGACACCGGCGCGAAGAGCGCGAGCGTCGCGCTCGCCCGGTCGCGATAGCTCGCCGGGGCGCCCATCGAGTGCAGGCGCAGCAAGCACTCGGCGAAGAGCCCGTTGTCGACGATGGGACGATCTTCTATCGCCAGCTGTCCGAGGCGCTCCGCCGACTTGAGGCGATCGTAAAATCCGCCTCCTGGCGCGCCGAAGTGCTCGATCGTAGTTTGAGCGATTGCCTGTGCGCGCGCGAAAAAGCGCGCTTCGCCGGAGACCTCGTGCGCGTCGAGCAGCGCGCGGCAGTAGGCGACGTGATCGCCGAGCAGTCCGCGTACCTCCGGGGTGGCGCCGGGAACGAGAACGTGGTACAGAAGCCCGTCGGGGGCGACGAGCCGCTGCGCGACGGCGTCGAGCGTCGCGCTCGCCTGCGCGAGCAGCGCGTCGTCGTCGAGCGCGCGCGAAACCAGAGATATTGCGCCCGCGAGCGCGCAGGTCCAGTTCGTGTACGACGTGCGGTCGAGGAACGGCGACACGAGCGCACGGCGTTGCTCGAGGGGAAGCGCGTAGTACGCTTCGTCGGCGTCCTGGCTGCCGGCGTAGAGCTGGGTCCGTTCGTCGCGCAGGAGCCCCTGTACGTAGTTCGTCGCCGAGACCAGCGTCTCGCGGAAATCCTCGTTGCGCGCAAACAGCACGAGCTCTGCAAGCACGCGAAGGAGCCCTGCGTGATCTTCGGCCATCTTCTCGAAGTGGGGCACGCTCCAGTCGCGGGTTGTCGAATAGCGAAAGAAGCCGCCCTCGACGTGGTCGTACATTCCGCCCCGCGACATTGCGAGCATCGTTCGCGCGACCATTTCATACCATCGCGCCTCGCCGGTCGCGCGCCACTGCACGAGCAGAAACTCGAGCGATTCTGCCTGCGGGAACTTCGGCTCTTCGCCGAAGCCGCCGTACTGCTCGTCGTAACCGGCCTCCAGGTTAGCCAAGAGATGCGCGATCGGCGCGCCGGTTAGTTCTTGAGTTGCGGCTTCCGCGGCGGGGCCTTGCGCCCGCGGAGGGGGCAGCTCGTCGATCTCGGTTTTATGATCGGCGTAGTAGCGCGCGATCTCGTCGAGCGCGCGCCGCATCTGCGCGGGAGGCAGATAGGTCGCTCCGGTCAAGGTTCGTCCGTTGGGAGTAAGAAAGGCCGTGGTCGGCCAGCCGCCCATGTTGTAGCGGGCGTTGATGTCGGGGCGCTTGTCGTTGTCGACCCGAATCGGCACGAAGCGCCGGTTGATCGTCTCGATGACGCCCGGGTCGGAGTACGTCGTCTCGTCCATGACGTGACACCAGTGGCACCAGACCGCCGAAATCGAGAGAAGAATCGGACGGTCCTGCGCCTCGGCGCGCGCGAACGCATCGGCGTTCCACCCCATCCACTCGATCTCGGCGGCTCGATTCGGCCGCGGTGAAAAACGAAACTCACTCATCGGATTCGGCGGCTCCCCGCAGGAACGACGTCAGGTAGAACACGGCGAGCAACGCATACAGCGCCAGCGCCGCGATGCCTGCCGAGCGAAGCGCAAGGAGGTACGCCGCGATAAAGAACCCGGCAAACGCTAAACTGATGACCGCGTAGCGGAGGTGCGTCGCCGGGGTCATGCCGTAGACTTCGCGGTCGTAGTAGCCGCCGCGACTCATGCTGCTTCGCCACGCGGCCAGCGCGACGCCCAACGCCAAGACGATACCGATCGCACTATAGATCACGCCCTCTAAGGGTAGCGCGATGCGGCGTCGAACGCCAAGCGGCCATGGCCGTAAAGCCCGCCGGAGCGAAACCCGGCTCTCTGCAGACCTATCGCACGAAGCGCGACTTCAAACAGACGCCCGAACCGAGCGGCCGCAAGGAGAAGCCGCGCAAGCAGCCGCGCTTCGTCGTGCAGATGCACCGCGCGACGCGCCTGCATTACGATTTTCGCCTCGAGGCCGGCGGAGTGCTCGCCTCGTGGGCAATTCCAAAGGGACCAACGCTGGTACCGTTGGATCGCCGCCTCGCGATGCACGTAGAGGATCATCCGCTCGACTACCGCGATTTCGAGGGGACGATACCGGCCGGCCAATACGGGGCCGGCAGCGTCATCGTTTGGGATAGTGGGACCTACACGCTTGCCGAAGGGACCGATCCCGCCAAAGAGATCGCCAACGGTAAGATCAAGTTCATTCTGCACGGCAAGAAGCTGCGCGGCGAGTTCACACTCGTCAAAATCAAGCCGCGCGAGGACGAACGCGGCGACCCGTGGCTGCTGCTCAAGGATCGCGACGAGCACTCCGACCCCAAGTACGATCCGGCCGATCATCCCCAATCCGTCAAGAGCGGTAAGACGCTGGCGGACGTCGCCGCCGATCCTCACTCGCCCACGTGGCAATCGAAACCGTCACGGCACGCGACCGCGCCGCGCCGGCGCGCGAGCGTCAAGCGCGACCCGCTGCCGAAGGTCAAAGGGTTGATGCTGGCCACGCTGGTCGACGAGCCGTTCGACGACCCGGAATGGCTCTTCGAGATCAAATGGGACGGCTATCGCGCGCTCTGCACGATCGAGGACGGCAGACTCTCGGTAGTTTCGCGCAATGGGCTCGATATGCTCAAACGCTTTCCCTCGCTCGAGCAGCTCTCGAGCTCGTTTAAGAGCTCGCCGGTGATGGTCGACGGAGAGATCGTCAGCCTCGACGCGCAAGGGCGCTCGGCCTTTCAGCGACTGCAGGAGTCGCAGAAAAAGCCGGCAGGCCTTACGTTTGCTGCGTTCGACCTCCTCTACGCCGACGGGGCCGATATGCGCTCGACGCCGCTCGAAGAGCGCAAAGCGCTGCTCGAGCGATTGATTCTCGACGACGGCATCGTGCTGTACTCAAAGCACGTGCTGGGCAGCGGAAAAGAGCTCTTCAAGATCGCACGGCAGCGAAGGCTCGAAGGAATTATCGGCAAGCGGCGCCGGTCGACCTATCAGGAGCGGCGCAGCCGCGACTGGGTCAAGATCAAAACCGGCAACGAGCAAGAGTTCGTCGTCGGCGGCTGGACCGAACCAAAGGGGAGCCGCAAGGGCTTCGGCGCGCTGCTGCTCGGCGTGTACGACGGCAAAAAGCTTCGGTACGTCGGTTCGGTCGGCACCGGTTTTTCGACGAAGCTGCTCGCCGAACTCTACGAACGCCTGCGCAAGATCGAACGCAAATCGTCTCCCTTCGTCAACGACGTCGACGCGAACGCGCCCACCCATTGGACCGCACCGAAGCTCGTCGTCGAGGTGCGCTTCGCGGAGTGGACGCGCGACGGCTATCTGCGCCAGCCCGCTTACGTCGGGCTGCGGCTCGACAAAGAGCCCGGCGCGGTCGTCGCGGAGATCGCGCAGGAATCGTGAGCGCCTCGCCGCGGCACGAGGTTCGGGTGGGAAATCGAACGCTCTCGCTCTCCAATCTCGACAAAGTGCTCTGGCCGCGCGACGGGTACGCGAAGCGCGATCTGATCGGTTACTATCAAGGCATTGCTCCGCAGGCGATCGCACATTTGAAGGGCCGCCCGCTCACCGTTCAGCGCTATCCCAACGGGATCGACGGGGCAACCTTCTTCGAAAAACAGATGCCCAAGGGCATGCCGGACTGGATCGAACGCGTTACCGCTCCGACCCCGGGTGGAACGCGCAGCGAGGTGACGTTCCCGCTGTGCAACGACGAGCCGAGCCTCGTCTACTTCGCGAACCTCGCCGCGATCGTACTGCACGTGTGGACGTCGGCGCTGCCGGATCTCGACGAGCCGGAGTTCGTGCTCTTCGACCTCGACCCGGGTGAGAAGTGCACGCTTGCGACGCTCGCCAAGGTGACGCTGACGATTCGCGATCTCTTGCAGTCCGTCGGTCTCCAATCGCTAGTCAAGACGACCGGCGGTTACGGCCTCCACCTCGTCGTGCCGTTGGCCGCCGGGTACTCCTACGACACCGCGAAGGTCTTTGCGGAGATCGTCGCGCGCCGGGCCGCGGCGGAGTGCAAGAGCGCGGCGACGCTCCAGCGCGCGATCGCCAAGCGCCCGGAAGATGCCGTCTATATCGACTTCGTGCAAGTCGGCCTCGGAAAGACGATCGTCTCGCCGTACTCGGTGCGCGCGCGCGACGGCGCGCCCGTCTCGACGCCCCTAGAGTGGGAGGAGGTCGAGGCCGCTTCCCGGCGCCGGGGGGCGATCTTGCCCGCCGACGAGTTCGCGAAGTATACGATCCGGACGGTTCCGGCGCGGGTGGCTCGCGAGGGGGACTTGTGGGGTCCGAAACGCTGGAAGAAGCAGCGCCTCGAGGGACCGAGCGGCAAGGCCGCTCGTTTGTGGGCAGATAGCGCCGGGGGGTAGCAAACGGGCGGGCGCCTTGGGTAGAATAGTCGGGCTATGGCGCATGCAATCTGGTCGGGAGCCATCAACTTCGGGCTCGTTACGATTCCGGTCAAGCTCTTCACCGCGGTGAAGACCGACGACCTTTCCTTCAATATGCTGCATAAAAAGGACGAGGGGCGCATCAAGTACGAGCGCGTCTGCAGCGTGGACGGCGAGCCCGTGCCCTGGGACGAGATCGTCAAGGGCTATGAGTATGAAAAGGGTCAGTACGTCTTACTGACCGATGAAGATTTTGCCAAGGTCAATCCCGAGGCGACGCAGTCGGTCGATATCGTCGAGTTCGTCGAACTCGACCGGATCAACCCGATGTTTTTCGATAAGCCCTACTATCTCGAACCGACCAAACAAGGGCGGCACGCGTACGCGCTGCTGCGCGAAGCGCTCGCCGGCAGCAACCGCGTTGCGATCGCGCGCGTGGTGATTCGAACCAAGGAGTACATCGCCGCCGTCAAGCCGCTTGAGGATGCGCTGGTTCTCGAGCTGATGCACTGGGCGAACGAGATCGTACCGGCTACGACGCTCGACCTCCCGGGCGGCGAGAAGCTTCCCGAAAAAGAGATGCAGATGGCGCGGATGCTGATCGATACGATGAGCGTCGAAGAATTCGAGCCGGAGAAATTCAACAACCAATACCACGACGCGCTGTTGACGATGATCGAGGCCCGCGCCGAAGGCAAGGAATTGCCCAAAGCGAAGAAGGCGCCGGCTCGCTCGAAGGTGGTCAACCTGATGGACGTGCTCGCGCAGAGTCTCGAGGAGAGCAAGAAGCGCCGCGGGACGGCCGGCGAAAAGCCGGCGGCCAAGCGCCGAAAGAAGACGGCCGCTTAGGGTTCTTCGCCTACGCGTCCACGGCTTTGACGGTCTCGCTCTCCGCTGCCATGCCGGCGCGAATGCCCAACACGAACGCGACCGACGCCATCACGAGCGACTCGACGCCCGCGACGCGGGGACCGTAGCCGGAGAGCAGACCGGTGGAGACCGGCGGAGCGAGGATACCCGAAAGCGAGTCGAGCGAAGAACTCGCGCCGAGCACCATCCCTTGCTCGCGATCGGAGGCGGTGTTGCTGATCAGTGCGGTGATGCCCGTATTCGTGAGCGCCATCCCAAGCGAGAAGAGCAGCATCGTTGCCGAGAGCAAAACGAGCTCGTGGACGAACGGCACGAGCGCGAATCCGGCGACGAGTGAGGCGAGGCCTAGATTCGACATTCTGCGGTCGCCCAGCTGCGCCGAGACCCGCCGCACCATGACGACGTTCATGAAGACGTTGAAGACGGCAAAGACCGAGAAGAAATAATCGGTTTTGGCCAGAGAGAAGCCGACCTGACGCTGTAGATAGAGCGCAAAGACGCCGAACCATCCGTAGAGAGCGAGCGCAATCGCCAGTTTTTGCCAGAGAACGCGCGCCAAACGCGGCTTGCCGAAGCACTCGACCAGCGATTGGACCGACAACCGGTCCTGATCGTCGCGGCGCGCCCGCGACTCCGGGAGCATCACGATCGTTAGGACGAGCGTGAGAAACTGCAGTCCGGCCGCAACGAGAAACGGCACCGCGAAGCCATAGCGCGCATAGAGTAGGCCGCCGCCCGCTGGACCGAAGACCATCCCCGCAGCGAACATCGCGCCGATCAAACCGAAGGCGCGCGCGCGATCCTTCGCCTCGACGAGGTCGGCGACGTACGCCTGCGTGATGCTGATGTTACCGCCGGAGACGCCTTCGAGGATGCGCGCGGCGAAGACGACGACGATCGGCGCCAAGGATAGCGCGACGGCAATGTTCGGCGCGAGCCCGAGCATCGCCCAGCCGATCGTCGCACCGATTTGGCTCACGATCAAAACGGTCTTGCGGCCGAGCCGGTCGGAGATGATCCCCCAGAGGGGTGCCGAGAGAAACTGGCAGAGCGAGAACGTCGCGAAGAGCAGTCCGACGACGAACGCCGAGGCGCCGAAATGCGTCACGAAGTACGGCATCATCGGAATCAGCATGCTGAAACCGACGATATCGATGAACGTGACGCCGAGAATCGGCAGCAGCTTGCGAATCATGCTCGGGCCGCTATTCGACGGCTATTCCGGCGACTCTACCGGCAAGACGATCCGCGACAGGCGCTCGCGGCGCCGCAAAACCTCGACCTTATAGGCGCGGCTCAAATCGACGCTCGTCAGCACCCGATGCAGCGCGTCGACTCCGCGTAGCGCCTCTCCCTCGAAAGAGAGCAAGACGTCACCGCCGCGCAAGCCCGCGGTATCGGCCGGGCTCCCCGGTTCAACGGAATCGACGACGATCGCGCGCCGGTCCGGCAAGCCAAGGCGCCGTGCAAAGGCAGGCGCCAGCACAACGTCCTGCGCCGCGATGCCGAGGTAGCCGCGCCGCACGCGTCCGTCGCGCATCAGCAGACCGGCAATGTGCTTGGCGGTATTAATCGCGATCGCAAAGCAGAGCCCTTGACCGGGAAGAACCGCGGTGTTCACGCCGATGACTTCGCCTGCAGCGTTTACGAGCGGACCGCCGGAGTTTCCGGGATTAAGCGCCGCGTCGGTCTGGATGATGTTGTCCATGAGGCGCCCCGATTGGGATCGCAGGGACCGGCCGAGTGCGCTGACGACGCCGGCCGTCACCGTATACGCAAGCCCGTACGGATTACCGACCGCGACGGCGAGCTGGCCCGGCCGCAACTCGCTCGAATCGCCGAGCATCGCGTGCGTGAGGCCGGGCACGTCGACCCGCAGCACGGCGAGGTCGGAATGCGGATCGTCGCCGATCGGGGACGCATCCAGCTCGCGACCGTCCAGCAGCGCAACCGTAATTCGCTGCGCGTCGTGGACGACGTGGCTGTTGGTGATGATGAAGCCGTCGGGCGTGAAGACGAAGCCGCTGCCGTTGCCGCCGCTGCGGCCGTTGCGAACCTCGATACAAACGACCGCCGGGCTGACCCGCTCGGCGGCAGCCGTGACGGCGAGCGAATACGGATCGGCGCCGGGTGCTGCCGAGACCGCGAGGAGTGGAAGTGCCATATCGGTTCCCCCATGACCGTCGTCCCACGCTGGGGGTTTCGGTGAAGCGGGTTGCCACCCTCACTTGCGCGAATCGAGTTTGGCCCGCGCCCAGATGGCGGAATTGGTAGACGCGCTGGTTTCAGGTACCAGTGGTGGCAACATCGTGGGGGTTCGAGTCCCTTTCTGGGCAGATTCGGGCGTTCTTATCCGGGCCGCATTCTTACGAAACTGGTCCGTCGTGGGTCGCCTCGGTCGTCAACGCGACGGTAGGATGATCGCGACGTGCGCGCCGACGACCTCTCGGAGAGAATCGACTACTAAGGAGCGTTGGCTCAAAAGCCTCTACGCTTTCAATGCGGCGGCGCCGCGGCCGGCGAGCAATGCCGGGACGACGCCGAACGCTACGAGCACGGCGAGGCCGCGCCACGCGACGTCGTATCCGTGGACCTGCGCGAACGCTCCGAAGAGCGCGGGCGTTGCGAATGCCGCAAGAAGCGTCCAGGTCAAGCCGACGCCGAGCGCGCTGCCGGCGTGTTCCTCACCGCCAATTTCAGCGAAGCCGATGACGCTCACGCCGATCCAACCCTCGGCCGTAAAGCCGAGTGCGAGCGCGAGCAGGATGGCAATCCACGGCGGCGTGCCGGCATCGATCGACGCGATCCCCACCGCTGCAAGCGCAACCAGAATGCAGTTCGTCGCGAGCGGCAGCGTGCGGCTTCCGGCAAAGACGTGGTCGCTGATCCATCCCCATGCGAGGCGGCCGAAGATCGCCGCTACCTGCGAGAGCGTAAAGATCGAAAGCGCCAAGCCGAGCGAGTAACCGGCGCGGTGCACGAGGGTGAGCGTTAGGAATCCCATCAGCGCGAGCTGCCCGCAGATCAGCACCATCGAGGTGAGCGTGAGCAGAATCAGTCGCGGTTCTCGAGCGATGACGACCATTTCGACCAGCATCGCGCGCAGCGAAACGCGTTCGCCCTCCAGCTCTTCGGGCTCGCGGTAGAGACGGGAGGCGATGGAGCAGGCGAGGAGCGTCAAAATCCCCGCGGTGACCAGCGAGTAGCGGTAATCGAAACGCGACGCAATCGCCGGGAGCAGCAGCGAGCCGATCACGCCGGCGATAGGCACGCCGCACTGACGGACTCCCATGGCGAAGCCGCGATCCGATTTCTTGAAGAAAAAAATAATCGCATGGCTGCCGGCGGGGGTGACGGCGGCATAGCCGATGCCGTACACCAGCAGCCAGGAGATCAGCCAGGCATAGCTTTGGACGGCCGAAGCGAGGATCAAGGCAACGCCCATGATCGCGCCGCTCCACAGCACGACCGCCCTGTCGCCGAAACGGTCGGTCAAGAGCCCGGCGACCGACGTCATCGCAACCGACCCGATGAACTGGATGGAGAGCAGCCATCCCATCTGCGCCTGCGAAAGGTGCAAGGCAGAGTTGAAAGACGGCATCAGCGTCCCGGTCGACATGATGAGCAGCGACGCGCCGACCATCGCGCCGGTGAAGAGCGCGAGGACCTCATACGGGGACTCGGGCATCGGATTATGCGGTCGCGGACGTCGCTTCTGAGAGTACATCGCTGAAGTCTCTTCGGCACGCGGCGCCGAACCGCCGTTTCGAATGAATCGCGAGGACCAGCGCAACCGGCACCTAACGATCGCCGCGCTCACCGCGCCGAGCGCCGCCGTCGTCTGGTTCGTCTTTCATGGCGTCTACGCAAACCTCAGCGCCTCGGTGAAGGCGGTCGGCTACGTCGATCCCTTGACGCAAACGGGCATCTTTCTCGGCTACGTTGTGATGATCGGAGGTACGCTCGTGCTCGGTGCGATCGCCGCGTGGAACGCTCTGGCGGCGCTGTTGATCTCGTTGCGCCGCGACCCGTAGCGAGGCGCTCTCGGAAAAATGCGCGCGCTGCTCTTCGTCAATCCGCAATCTCGACGGGGCAAGCAACGTGCCGCCGAGGTCCGTCGCGCGCTCGAGGCGCAAGGGATAGAGATCGTCGCGCCGCACTCGCCGGGAAGCGTCGACGCCGTCGTCGTCGGCGGGGGAGACGGCACGCTCACCCGGCACATTGCGCGGGCCTTACGGCTCGGCGTCCCGGTCGGACTGATTCCCCTGGGTACCTTCAACGAGCTCGCGCGTACCTTGGAGATCCCGCTCGACGTCGAGGCCGCGTGCCGGACGATCGCCGCCGGTCACACGCGGCAAATCGACGTCGCCACGGTCAACGGAGCCTATTACGTTAATGAAGCCAGCGTCGGGCTCTCCAGCCGCTTGACGCGGCTGCAGCATCCGGCCGACAAGCAGCGCTTCGGATTCTGGGCGATCGCCGCAAGCGCGCTTGCGGCCTTTCGCTATTTGCGCCCCTTTCGCGCGCAGATCGAGTACGAGGGCGGCAGCGTGGCCCTGCGCACCTTCCAGCTGACCGTGGCCAACAGCCATCGCTTCGGCGGCTTCATTACGGCGCAGGACGCGGCCATCGACGATGGCCGCCTCGACCTCTATGCGATCGAGGGGGAGGGGCTGCTGCCGGTCTGGAGCGTCTCGCGGGCGATTCTCGCGCGCCGATGGGATTCGGGCGCGGGCCTGCGAGTCTACCGGGCGCCGAGCTTCTCGGTCTTAACGCGGCGCCCGCACCGGATTACGGCCGACGGCGAACCCGCCGGGCGAACCCCCGCCGAGTTCACCGTCCACCCCGAGGCCCTGCGAGTCTTCGTACCCGAAAAAAATTCGTAGCCGCCGGGTTGACAGAATCGTCCTATTAAACTATTGTACTAGTGTACTAGTACAATAGTGAACTGGTACGATGCGAAAGGAAGCACAGAATGATCTCCACGTACACCTCCGACACCCAGATGCCCCGCGAGTCTCGCACTCCGGTTCGGCTGCCCGACCGCCGCCCCGACGCTCTGTTCCCGGGCTGGGGACCGAAGTTTTAAGGTCTCTGAGATGCCCGCCGTTCTAACGGTTGACCCACGCAGCGGCGTGCCGATCTACCTCCAAATCGTCGAGCAGGTCAAGCGATCCGTCGCGCTCGGGGTTTTGAGGTCCGGCGAGCAGCTGCCGACGGTCAAACAGCTGGCGATTGACCTGACGGTCAACCCGAACACCGTTGCCCGCGCATACCGCGAACTCGAGCGGGAAGCGGTCATCGAGACGGCGACCGGTCGTGGATCGTTCGTCCGCACGGACGAAGTCGAAGCCTCGCCGAGAGTCGCCGTCGAGATCGGACGGGACGCACTCGAGCTGGCCCTGCGTGAGGCCAAAGCGGTCGGACTCGACCGCGACGAGGTGCAAGCGATCTTCGAAGCCGCGTTGGAACGCTGGTTCTCCGAGCTCCCGAAAGGCGATAGTCAATGAGCAGTATCAAGATTTCGAACTTGCGGAAGATCTACGGCTCGACGCCCGCGGTCGACGGTCTTTCGCTCGAGGTTCAAAGCGCCAGCGTGTTCGGGTTACTCGGTCCCAACGGCGCCGGCAAAACGACGACTTTCAAGTGTATGCTCGGGCTCGCGCGCCCTTCGACCGGCGAGATTCTCTACGACGGAAAACCGTTGACTCCGGAGAGTTTCGAGCGCATTGCGTACGTCCCCGAGCGCAACGTTCTCTACGAGTGGCTGACCGTAGACGAGCACGTCGAGATGAACCGGCGAGCGTTCAAAGCATTCGACCCGGCACGCGCCCGCGAGCTGCTTTCACAGTTCGGCGTAGATCACCGCAAACGCGCCTCGGCACTTTCGAAGGGAATGCGCACGGCGGTCATGGTCGCCTGTGCGTTCGCGCGAAACGCCGAGATCCTGGTGCTGGACGAACCGACGAGCGGTCTCGATCCGGTCAACCAGCGCCACGTGCTGAGCCTCATCATCAACGAAGCCGCGAAAGGGAATTCGGTCATTTTTTCCTCGCATCAAATCGGTCAGGTCGAGCGCGCCGCGGAGACCATCGCGATCGTCGATCGCGGTAAGGTTATCCTTTCCGGGCTGGTCGACGACCTCAAGGCGGATCGCAAAATCGTCGAAGGAATCTTCCCGGACGCCGCCTTCTCGCTCGACGGGATCGCGAACGACCCGCGCGTTTCGCGCGTCGATCGTACCGAGCGGATCGTGCGACTGCTCGTGACCGCCGGCGCCGACGAGATCGCCTCGCGGCTCTCCGCCTCCGGTGCCACCGGCATTCGCGTGCTCGATCTCAATCTCGAGGACATCTTCCTGTATGCCGTGTCGCCCGTGACCGCGACCACGGACATCGTTACGAAAGAGCAATCGTCATGACGTACATCGAATGGCTGCGGATCCGCAACTGTCTCAAGTGCCTGGCCATTATTTTGGTTATTTTGGTCGCGCTTGCGGTCGTGCTGCGCATCTCCGTCGCTCGCTACATGTCGCCCGCACAATGGGTTCACCACATCTCGCGCGATCCCGGGACGCACGAGAGTAACGTGACGCTTCCCGACGGCACGAAGCGCATCATCCTCGAAAATCCGAGCGAGCAGATGCACGTGATCATCGACGACCACGGGAGTGCCGGAACCCACATCGAGGTCACCGAGCCGTCGAGCCGGGCGCACAAAGAGAACAACAACGTGAGCGTCGGCAGCGTTCACGTGGTCGAGTCGCGTCACGGAACGATGACGACGACGATCATCGATACCAACGGCGCCGTCCCGATGCTCTACTACATGGCGATCGCCGACGTCTTTGCGCTCATCGTCGCGACGATTCTCGCCGCGCCTCTGGCTCGCGAGATCAACGGACACCTCGAAATGACGTTGACCAAGCCGATCTCGCGGCTGCGTTACGCGCTGGGTGCGATCGGCGCAGACGTCGCCGGGATCCTCGCGGCCTCGGTGATGACCGTCGTAGCCTTCTACTTGTGCCAGCTGCTCTTCGAGACCCCGCGGCTCGATTTCAGCGGCGTCAACACCCGCGCCATTCTCATGGGCATCGCCAGTCCGCTGGCATGGTACGCGATGCTCTGCGCGGCAACGACGTGGATGCCGCGAGCGTACGGCGCGCTGCTCGGGCTCATCCCCCTCGGACTGCTCTTCGTCGGCCTGCTGACGCTGGTTCCGGCGTCCAACGTCGTGGCGCTCTTCGTCCACGACGTCGCCTGGGTCATCTCTCGCTTCGATCCCTTGACCTACGTCTCGGTCGCGTCGCCCAACTCGGAGGGCACGATGGACTACTCGGGAGCCAACTTCGGATTTCGCATCTCAATGGAAGCGCTGTTCTTCGTCGGCTACGGTGCATTGGCACTCTGGCGCTGGCAGCGAGTGGAGGCATAATCGTGGAGATCATTGGAACGAACTTTACGCTTGCGCTGGGCTCCTGGCGTCTACGCTTCGTGCTGGCGATCGAGGATAGCGACGAAGCGCCCAAGGCGCGAGTCGCACCGCCGCATCGCCTGCGCGTCGTCCCCGAAGACGAATTCGTCCGCTGACCACCGCTTCGAGGTGGTTACATTCCGACTCGGAATGTAATGGCCCGAACCTACTCAAAATACAGGCGATTAAAGCACGAAGCCGGTGCGGACGGCCGGGCGGGCGTACTTGAAGCCGTCTTTACCGACGGTGTAGAGATAGATGTTCGGAATGAGCGGATCGCCGCTGATGTTGAAGGCGAACTGTCCGACGAGTGCCGTAAACGTACCGCCGTGCTGTAAGGACGTTAAGAGCGACGTTTTCGTGTTTGCATTTCCACGTTGCGAGGCAGCGATGATCAGCTGGCCGGCGGCGTAACCGAACGCGGAGAAGGCCGTGATCTGCGTCACCTCACGCTGAAAATCCGCCACGAGCTGCACGGCACTCGGAACCTTATCGAGCGGCGGCATCGGCGAAGCGACGTACGCCCCGTCGAGCGTCGCAGCGTACGTCGAGATCGTGTCGCTGTTGTAGAAGCCGTCCGATGCACCGAAATCGCCGGTGTATCCGGCCAGCCGAAGCGCTTGGGCGATCGGCCCCAGTTCGGCGGTCTTGCCGCTGAGGAAAACATAGCCGGGACTGCGATCGAGCACCGTTCGCGCCGCTTGGGCGGGATCGGTCTTGCTCAGCGGAAAGAGCAGCAGCTCCGAGGAGTGACGCCCGTTTCTGGCCTCGGCGACGAAGCCGCGCGCGACGTCGTAGCCGTAATCGCCGTCGAAGGCGACGGCAACGGTCGACACGCCTCGCTTTCCGTCAAGGGCCGATGCGGCGAAGAGCCGGCCGGCCGTACTGTCTTTTGCGGGCAGCCGATAGACGTTGTGGTAGCCGCGCCCCGTGACCGCGTCGGCGGTGACGGTCGGCACGATCAGCGCGAAGCCCATATTCGCGTAACGGGAAAGCGCCGCCAGCGTCATCGCCGCCGTCAGATTGCCGACGACGCCGATGACGGTCGAGTCGGCAGCCGCGACGTTGGCATTGGAAGCGGCCAGCCCTTGGTCGTTGCGATCGTCGAGCGGTTTGAGGCCCCACACGTTGCCGATCGGCGCGTGGAAACGGTTCTGCTCGTCGACGGCGGCTTGCACGCCTTTGACGACTTCGTTGCCGTATTTCGCTAACGCGCCCGAGAGCGTCACGTTGACCGCGATCGTCAGCTGCGGAAGAAACTGATTGTTGAGCGGATTGATCGGTTGAACCGGAACGATCTGTGCGGGGGCGCGGGCGGTCGTCGCAGCCGTCGCCGCGGCTGCGGCTGCGGTGAGAAAGGCGCGCCGCTTCATCGATACGCGCCCAACGTCGTCGCCAAAAAGAAGACCGAAAAGATCATGTTCGAAAGAAAGACGCGCTCGTTGATCACGAACAAATTCGCGCCGCTGCGAAAGAGGTGCTCCTCATAGAGCACCAAGACCGCGACCGCGGCGACGCCGAGATAGTAGGTACGTCCCGCGCCGTCGAGGATCCCGGCCCACGCGAGGAGCGCCAGCATTCCCAGATGCAAGGTTATGGGCACGAGCCGCCCGCTGCGTTCGCCGAAGCGAACCGGCAGCGAGCGAATCCCCTGCGCGCGATCGACGCCAAAGTCCATGAGCGCGTAGATGATGTCGAAGCCCGCGACCCAGATCGTCACGGCGGCAAAGAGCGCGAGCGCCGGGGGCGTTATCCGTCCGGCGATGCCCACGTACGCGCCGAGCGGAGCGAGACCGTCGACGGCCCCCAACACAAAGTGCGTCAGCCACGTGAAGCGTTTGCAGAGCGGATAGATCAGCAAGAGCACGACGGCGATCGGCAGCAGTTTGAGGCACAGTGGATTTAGCATCCACGCTGCCCATAAAAGAATGCTGAGGCCGATGGCCGCTGCCCACAACATGCTCGAAGGCGGCAGCGTGCCGCTGGCGAGCGCTCGCCGCTGCGTCCTCGGGTTGCGTGCGTCGATATCGCGGTCTAAAAACCGATTCGCGGCCATCGCTGCGGTCCGCGCGCCCAATACCGCCAACGTGATCCACACGAGCTTTATCGGCGGCGGAAGACCGCGCGCGGCGAGAATCGCACCCACGTAGGCGAAAGGCAACGCAAAGAGCGTGTGCTCGATGCGGATCTCGCGCAGGAAGAGACGAAGCCCCTTCAATCCCGGGCTCCTTAGCGTTCGTCCGGCGACTGCATCAGCCGCTCGTATGCGTGCATACCTTGCCCCGACCACGGGTCGGGATGCAGCGCTTTCGCAATCCGGTCGAGCCCATAAGCGCTCCAGCGCTCGCTGACGAGGCGGCGAGTCGTTCCATCCATCAGCATCTCCGGCGGCCATTCCCGCGTGTATCCTTCGGAGGCATCTTTACGAGTTGCATCGATGCCGATCTTCGTACCGTAGGCAATGCTGTAGGAGCCGTGGTCGAGATCGTCGACGGGGCCGGGCATCGTTACGACGTCGCGCTCCGGCGCGAGATTGTTGAGCACGTACCACGCGACCTCGCGCGTTTGCGAGACGTCGACGTCGGCGTCGACGACGATCAAAACGCGCGTGAGCATCATCATGTGTCCCAAGCCCCACAGCGCGTTCATGACCTTCTTCGCTTGACCGGGATAGGTCTTGCGAATCGAGACGAGGGCCAGATTGTGGAAGCCGCCCTCCACCGGAAGGTTCATGTCGACCACCTCCGGCAGCATCGCTTGCAGCAACGGCAAGAAGATTCGTTCCGTGGCTTTTCCCAGCCAAGCGTCTTCCATCGGCGGCTTGCCGACGACGGTCGCCGCGTAAATCGGTTTGCGGCGGTGCGTAATGCACGTAACGTGAAACGTCGGAAAACGGTCCGCCAAGCTATAAACGCCCGTGTGATCGCCGAACGGGCCCTCGACGCGCAGATCTTCGTTGTCGACGTAACCCTCGAGCACGAACTCCGCGTCGGCAGGCACGAGCAGGTCGACCTGCTTTGCCGGCGTCAGTTCGACGGGCTTTCCGCGTAAGAGGCCGGCGAAGGCAAACTCGTCGAGCAGCGGCGGAAGCGGGGCCGTCGCCGCGTACGTGAGCACGGGATCCGTACCGATGGCGACGGCGACCGGAACTCGCGTACCCCACGCGTCGGAGTGCGCTCGTCCGTGTTTGTGCCGCTGCCAGTGCATGCCGGTTTCGGCCGCGCCGTAGACCTGCATGCGATACATTCCGACGTTGGTGCGCCCGCTGCGGGGGTCTTTCGTGATGACGAGCGGCAACGTGATGAATGGGCCTGCGTCGCGCGGCCAGGTCGTCAAAACGGGCAGCTTCGTCAGATCGGGCTTCTCCATGACGAGGTCGTGCGCGCTTCCGGCGCCGACGATCTTCGGGATCGCGTTTGCGAGCGGCGCGAAGGCCAGCGCGCCGCCGATCTTGTCGACGATCGATCCGCTGGGCGGCCGCATCGCGGTCAACTGCCGGATGCGCGCCGCGACCTCGTCGAGGCTCGAAGCGCCCAGCGCCATGGCCATCCGCCGCGCGGTCCCAAACTGATTGGTCAAAACGGGAAATCGCGAACCCTCGACGTCGGTAAAGAGCAGCGCGGGGCCGCCCGCCTTCACGACGCGGTTCGTGATCTCGCTGATCTCGAGCCGGGGATCGACCCGTTCCGAAACGACGTGCAGTTCGCCGGCCTTGCGCAACGCTTCGACGAACGCTTCGAGCGATCGGAATGCCATGGCGCCGTCGTTATGCGCGGGGCGGCTTAACCCTCGCGTGCAGGAAAGGCTGCGACGAAACGCGCACCGCCGCGGGACGAATCGTCGACGACGACTCCACCGCCGTGAGCCGACGCGATCCATCGGACGATCGCTAGGCCGAGACCCGCGCCGGAACCGTCGTTTGAAAGCCGGTAAAAACGCTCGAAGACGCGTTCCCGATCCGCCGGCGGAATGCCGGCCCCATCGTCTTCCACGACGATCTCGCAGACCCGGCCGTTCCGTCGAGAGCTAACGCCGACTGCTCGCCGAGCGTGGCGAATCGCGTTCTCGAGCAGGTTCTGCACCAATTCGCGCAGGCGCCGTTCGTCGCCGTCGACGATGGCGCTGCCCGCGCTTACGTCGAGCGCGACGCCGCGCGCGTGGGCAAGCGGCTGCGTTTCGCGCGAAGCGAGGCTGACGATCGCTGCAAGATCGAGCGGTTCGCAGTTCAGCACGCGATGCGCCGGATCGCGCGCCAGCGTGAGCAGATCGGTGACGACGGTGGCGGCGTCGAGTGCGGTCCGGGAGATCGTTTCGAAAGCCGCCCGGCTCTCTTGCGTTGCGTCCGCGCGCGCGGCTTGCGCGACCGCGGCGATCGCCGTGAGCGGCGAGCGCAGCTCGTGCGCGGCGTCACCGGTAAAGCGCCGTTCGCGCTCGCGTGCGGCCTCGAGCGGCGCGATCGCCGTGCGCGCCAAAAGATACGAAGCGATTGCCACGATGACGACCAAAGGGAAATCGATTTCGGCGATGGTCGCGATGACGCGATGCATCGCGGCCGAGAGTCCGGCGCTCGCCTCCGGCGTGTTGAGCGCGGGGCCGAGAAGCGAGGCGTATTCCCGAGCAATGAACGCGTAGGCGCCAATGCTCAGAGCGGCAAGGACGCAAATGAAGACGCAGAGGTAGAGTGCTGCCGTCCGAACGACTAACGAAGCGCGAATCAATCTTTCGTCATTCGCAGGGATCGGCGGGGGAGCCTCCGGAGCGGGCGCCGAGAGAACGGAGGTTCCCTAGGCCTTCACGCGATATCCGATCCCCCACACCGTCTCGATGATGCCTTTGGCGCCGAGCTTCCCGAGCTTACGGCGCAGCTGGCTGATATACACGTCGACGATGTTGCTCGAGCCATCGAAATCGTAGTCCCAGATGCGTTCGACGATCTGCGCGCGAGAGAGCGCGATGCCGGCGTTGCGTGCGAGGAACTCGAGGAGACGAAACTCCGTCGCTCCCAGGGGAACGGGCTTTCCGTCGTAGGTGACGTTGCGCGCCGCGAGATCGACGCGCAGCGCGCCGACGTCGAGGACGCCGAGCAGAGGCCGTTCGCCTCGGCGCAGGATCGCGCTCACGCGCGCGATGAGCTCCTCTTCGACGAACGGCTTCACGAGATAGTCATCGGCGCCGCAGTTGAGACCGGCGACCCGGTCTTCGACGGCATCCCGGGCGGTCAGCATGAGAATCGGCGTCTGGACGCCGGCCGCCCGCGCATTGCGTGCGAGGGTAAAGCCGTCGAGTCCCGGCAGTCCCACGTCGACGACCGCGACGTCGTACGCGCGGCTCACCAGATGGTCGAGCCCGGTCTCGCCGTCCGAAACGACGTTGGCGGCGTACTTTCGCGTCTCGAGCATCTTGCGGATCGAGTCGGCGACTGCGGCGTTGTCTTCTACGACGAGTACTCGCATCTTTGAACTCCCCTGTTCTAGTATTTCAGCGGTCCGGGGAAAGCGATGGTGAAGGCGCCGCTGAGGAACGGATGCTGCCCCGGCGGTTGAACCTCTTGCAGCAAGACCCGGCACGGGGCGATCTGCACGGCAGCATAGTAGACGAAGTCGCGGGTGATGAAGGGGTTGGCGAACGCGTCGTAACGCAGGCCGAAGTAGGCGTGCGGGATCGGATAGTATTTCAGGCGGACGTATCCGCCCGACGAATGCTGGTTGGTCAGAAGCCCGTCGGCGTCGTGATCGTCGCCGTACCACTGCTCGGCCTGAAGGTCGAGATCGCCGTAGCTGGCGTGCGCCATCAGTCCGTACCGTTCGTACAGGTCGGCAAAGGGGAGGCGCCCCGCGGGTAAGACGCCGAGCGTACCGCCGAGCGCCGTGCCTCCGATTTCGAAGAGGCTCTTATTGCTTTGGGCAAGCGTCTGCCGCAGCCAGATGCTAAACTCGGGGCTGCTGTTCCAGGTCGTCTCTCCGGTCGCAACGGGCTTTCCGCCGTACGGCGCTCCCTGGAAAGAAGAGAGCGCAACGACGCCGTCGACCCGAAGATTGCCGATCGTCTTTTCGGCCATCAGGCCCCAGCGCGGAGAGGAAAGCGGCAGGTTGTTCAAACCAACGTGCGCGCCGTAGTAGCCGTACTGCTCGAGATCGTCGAGGCGTTGGCCCGGCGACTGCGTGAGCGGCAGCTCGAAGAGTCCACCGCGAAACAGGGTCTTCGTATGCTCGTTGTAGCCGGCGGCAAAGAACAGGTACGTTGCGCTGGGGCCGCCCGCCGCGCCCAGACTATAGTGGAGAAACGTGGTGATCGGTCCGAAGTTTGCGCTGCCGAGCACGATGCCGCCGCCCTGCCACTGGCGCGAACCGGCGGCCGGATGCTGATCGTACTCCATTTGATAGCGAATCGCGAAGACGGTCGTGCCGTGCTCGGGCAGGGGCAGACGATATCCGTGATTGCGGAAGTAATTTCCGAACGCGTTGAGCTCGGGGAGCACGCTGTGGCACTGACCGCAGCGCAGATGATAGCGTTGGGCAAAGATCGGAATCGCGCTGGCCGGCGCGGAGGCCAGCACGACGAAGAGTGCCGCGAGCGCTGCGGCGGCGACGCTACTGCGCAATGATTGCCGCTCGCATCGGCGCGCCGTAGTGGAAGAAGCAGCCGAAGAGGTAGGTGCCGGCGCGGTCGACCGTGATCGTCTGCGAGGACGATCCGGCCTGCAGCGCGCCGCTGCTGAATCCGCCCGAGAGTGTAGTTCCGCTTTGATTCGTCGCGTTGATCTTGAACGGCGACCCGCTGGGAAACTGCGTGGCATTCGGGATCTCGGTCGCGGTGTGCGCGAAGCTGTCGGTGTTCGTAAAGTGAATTTCGGAGCCGACGGCCACGTTCGTAATCGCCGGAGTGTATCCGCCGCTCTCGCCATACGCCGTCTTCGACGGCTGGCTCAGCGTCAGATTGATGTCGATCGCGGCACCGCCGCTTCCGCCGCTGGAGACGGGCGTTCCGCCGGCCGTGCACGCGGCGAGCAGCAGCGGCAGAGTCGAGGCGAGGATTCGGCGGGTCATCGCGGCGTGATCCAGCGCCGGTCCGCAAACGCCGCGACGAGGTCGTCGTCGAGAGCGGTCGAGGCCAGCATCGTCTGCGCGAGTTCGCCCGAGGAGTTGAATGCGTAAACAAAAGTAGAATGACGGTCGTGATAGCCGTGCGCGCCCTCTTCCGAGATGACGTTGAAGGCCCGCATTATTTTACGTACGTTCGATTTCGATCCGCCTGCGACGATCCAATAGCGAGGATCGGCATTGAAACGATGCGCGAGCGCCTGCATGTCATGCGGCGAATCGTGTTCGGGGTCGAGGGTAATGGTAAGCAATCTGCCCTCCAGATGACGGTGCCGCATTTGTTCGGCTGCCTGTTGGAACTGAGCGTTCACCAGCGGGCACGCGTCCGTGCAGTGCGCCGCAATAAAGGTTACGGCGAGCGGTTTGCCGCGCAGCGACGAGAGGGTGAAGGGATGGCCCTGCTGGTCGATGAGTTGCGGCTCGTTGGCGACCTTCGAAGCCTTGGGCGTCGATCTCGGTGCGGGACGTGCGTAACCGCCGCTGCCCGGCGAGGCGGTCGGACCCGGCGTCGCGCCGGCAACGACCTCAATGACGTCGCGCATGGCGAATTCGATGTAATGGAACGCGCAGCCGATGAGATACGTACCCGGATTCGTGAGCTTGATCTTTACGCTCTTTCCCGGATTGATCGTACCGCTGGCATAGCTGGAACCGAGTACGCCGTTGCCGCTGGGATAGAAGGAGAGACTCGGATTCTGCGGCCAGTTCGGCGGCGGGGAACTGGCGACGGCAATGACGTTGAGCGTATGCGGCGTGGACGACGAGAGATTCGTTACCGCTACCGTCGCGCCTGGAGGATAGGCCAACACTTGCGAGGTGTTGCTTTGTGTGTAGCCGCTGACGGTTCCCCAAACCGGATCGTCTTCGACGCCGATGGTTCCGGTTGGAATGCCGACGCCGATGCCCTTCGAGGGCGGCGGGGAGGGCGTGGGCCCTCCTCCACCGCTACTGATGCTGCCGAGACCGCCGCCGTTCGTGCAGGCGGCAATGGCGCCGGCCGCTAGGAGCGCGAAGGCCGCAGCAAGTGTCGGTGATTTCACTGAGCGGGCGGAGTCGCTTGCGGCCCCGGGGTCGCCTTCGCCTTCACGACGATGACGTCGCGCATTCCATCTTGATAGTGAAACGCACAGCCGAACAGGTAGATACCGGGTTTCGATAGGCTTACGCTCACCGATTTGCCCGGCGTCAGAATTCCGCTTGCAAACTTCGGCCCGAGAACGCCGCCGCCGCGCGCGCTCGTGGTCAGCGAGGGACTGCTCGGGAATTTGGCCGGCGCCTTCTTGATCTTTTTCACGACGTTCATCGTGTGCGAGATGTTCTTCGAAAGGTTCTCGAGCGTTATTTTCGTGCCGGTCGGGAAGCCAAGGGCTTGCGAGAAACTCGTCTGGGTGAAGCCGCCGAGCGTCGCCTTCCAGTGCGAATCGTTGATCGTTCCGAGGCCTTCGCTGGGCAGTTCTTCGCCGATCGTGTCCTTCGGCAGGGTCGCAAAGACGGCCACGTTCTTGTTGTACGACGGAAGAAGCACCGTATTGGCACCCGATGCGCCCGTTCCGGAACCGCCTCCGGCGCAGGCCGCAAGTGTGGCGGCGGCTATCGCCAATGAGAGAGCCGCGAGTCGTTTTGACATGAAACCTCCAAGAGAGTGTCGATTGTGCTCGCTAGGGTAGCCTGGCCGGATGAAAAAAGTATTAAAGAGCTTCTGCTCAGGGAACCCGGATGGAATCGCGCATCGCAGCCGCGATATTTTGTAGGGCCGGATCTCCGGCGGCGTCGCTGAGAGCGCGTTCGAAGGCATTGCGTGCGGCCGCATGCTCTCCCTCTCTCAGGAGCACGACGCCGAGCGCGAATCGCGCGCGTGCATAGCTCGGTGCGAGCGCTAGCGCGCTATGCAGTTCTCGTTCCGCCGCATCATAGCGTCCCAGGCGCTCTTCGGCGAGCGCGAGATTGTAGTGGGCGACGGCATAGGAGGCATTTGCATGAAGGAGCTTTCCGAAGTCCGCTCGCGCGGTTACGGCATCGCCGGCTTGCAACGCGACGATGCCGCGCGAGTAGAGCGCGCGCGCAGAATCCGGATCGAGGGCGATGTAGCGATCGGCAATCGCGCGCGCTTCACCGATGTCGCCGCGTGCGAGATCGACGGCGACGAGGTTCGCCATAGCGGCGAGGAAACCGGGATCGAGGGCGAGTGCCGCGCGCAGCTCGCGCGCTGCGTCGTCATTGCGTCCGTCGTTGGCATAAGCAATCGCGAGATCGTATCGTGCCGTCGAGCCTTTGGGTTCGGGTGGATTGAGCGCAACGATCCGTTCGAATTCGGCGATTGCCGGCTTCCAGTCGTTGCGAGAGAGCGCGCTCAGGCCGATCGTAAAGCGCTCCTCGATCTCGCGCTGCGTTGCGAGCGTTCGAAGCGCGGGCTCAGATGTCGTGCGCGGGAGCGGGCGGGACGTCGAATACGTTTGTGCCGTTGCCGCAGCCGTCATCAGACCGGTGAGTACGGCGCCGGCAAGCAGAGCCCGCATCGATCACGGATTACCCGGGCCGGCAGGAAGTTCGGCCTGGTGCCATCCACTAGAGGACGCGGCGCGCTCCGGCTTGCACTCCCAACCAGTCCGGCCAGCCGAGGTGATCGGGCCGAGCATTGCGGGGGCCGCCGACGGGGTCAATGCGCCCGCGATCGCGTCCTCGAGCGATTCTGCACCGGCCACGGCAAAGTGGCAGCACGCGATGAGGAGAGCGAGCAGCATAGAGACGACGACGGGACGGAGCGGGGTTCTTGACACTACTCCCATCATAGCCGAAAGTCTAAAGAATCCGTGAATCTCCCGCACCACGGCGCGGCGGCGCTCCTTTTGGTGATGCTGGTGGCGCTCCCTGCGCGGGCGGCGGCTCCATTGGTCGTCGGCGCCGTTCGGGATCAGGGCGGAGCCCCCATCAGCGGCGCGAGCGTCGAGGGCCGGCGGCCGGGGGCCCCGCCGGTACGCGCTACGACCGACTCGGCCGGGACCTTCGCGATCGACGCGCCGGGCGTCACGACGATCGTCATCAGCTGCCGCTACTGCGCTCCGGCGCAGGCGCAGGTACGCGAGGGCGAGCCGGTGGTCGTTATCGTCCGGCGGTACGCGGCGCTCGCGGGCGATACGCCCAACGTTTCGGATATCGAGAGCCTCCCGTACGCCAACGTCGAGTCTTCCCTCGGACTGCGCCCCTTTACGCTGCTGGCGGAGAGCCAGAGCCCCTATCCGGGCTCCCGCGTCAGCGACCGCGGGCTCTCGCCGGACGGCTCGCTCTTGGTCGACGACGGCTCTCCGAACTACGACATCGTTGCCGGCGGGTCGCCCTACGAACTGATCCCCGCGCAGTTCGAGCGCAGCGCGTCGCTACAACCCGCGAGTAACGCCTTCCTGTACGGGGATCAGGCGGCCGGCGGCATCGCCGATCTTAACCCGTTCGTCAGCGATTCGAACTGGCAGGTTGCTACTACGGGGAGCGATACGATCGCCCGAGTGCAGGTAGGTTCCGACGCCGCCGGCGCGGTGCTCGGTACGTTCAGCAACGACACCGAATCGCGCCAGCGCGGTGACGCGTCGGCTACCTGGGCTCTGGGCGGCGATCAATCGGTCTCGATCACCGGGGGGAGCGAACAAGGACGAACGTTCGGGACGCCGCTGTCGAACTACGCCGGAAGCTTCTCTTTCGTCAACGCGACCTATAACGATCCGCAGCTCGAGAATCTTTACGCGTCGGCGGTAGTCGACCGGGGGAGCTATGCCTTCGGCTCGGCAGCGTACTCCGCCGCCGCGATTTGGTCGGATTCAAATTTTCTCATCGGCGCGCATACGCCGGGCGCGGTCTCAGCGTTTGCCGATCTCGGACTGCGGCTCTCCACCGGTCTCTACGATCAGCAGACGGCGTGGTCGCAGTTACCCAGCATCGGCGCGACGCTCTCGCAGTCGCGGCTCGACGCCGGCGTTCACGCGGCTGGCGCCGACTACGACGTCAAAGCCGGCCTCGGTGCCTTCTGGATAGACTATGGCGGCGGATCCTACGGCGTATCGCAGCCGGCGAAAACCGCGCTGGTCGCGCCGTCCTTGCAGGCGCAGCTCTTCCCCAACGGCCGCTGGAGCCTCAACGTACAGGGCAGCGGCTCGTTCACGCTGCCGACCTTCCTCGAGCAGTACGATTACCTCGACTACGCGCCGACGTCGGTGCAGCTCGAGCGCAACGAGCTCGTCGCCGGAGCCCTAACGTACACGGATCTTTCGCGGGTGCGCTTTTCGTTTGAGGAGGCCTCGCAACGGGTTACCGGCGTCACTTCCGGCACGATTACCTCTGCGGGACTCGCTGCGACCTGGCAGGTGACGCCCGAGCTCGCGCTGCGTGCGTGGACGATGCACGTCACCGACACGGTGACCCCGTTCGTCGTCGCCGGTTATGACGAGGGCACGGCGCCGACCGTCAATGCGATGTGGCTGACGTACGAAGCGCGCAGTCCGCTACGGTTCGACGTCATCTACCGCCGGGATCTGCTCGACGGGTTACCGTTCTATCACGTCGACGGAGACGTTTCGGGCCCGATCGCCGCACGGCTGCGGTGGTTTGCGGGCGTGGAGGATCGCATGCATCGTACTTTCCTCGATGTAGGACTGCGCTTCGGCGGTCAGTGACGCGCGACGCAATCCTCCACGCTTCACTTACTCGTCGTCGTGACGCCCCTGCGTTCGGCGGCGCCGCCGCATCGGCGGAGCTCCGGGAGCGCTAGCGCTCGGCGCAGCGT
>JBAQAW010000118.1:0-7406 GCA_049285915.1 Candidatus Cybelea sp.
AGCCCCGACGGCGCCACGCCCAACGAAACGATGATCCTCGATAAGCACGGCAATCTCTACGGCACGACGTCTTTCGGCGGCGACGACAGCTGCAATGGAGGCTACGCGTGCGGCACCGTCTTCGAAATCGATACGCACGGTAAAGAATCGATACTCCACACGTTCGCCGGCGGCCGAAAAGATGGCGAAGTTCCCTACGGCGGCCTCGTGCTCGATGCGGCCGGCAACCTCTACGGTACGGCGCAGAACTTCGGGAACACGAGCTGCAACAAGAAGGGCGGAAATCCGGGCTGCGGCACCGTCTTTCGCATCAAGGCTAAAGGCAAATTCAACGCACTTCACGTCTTTGCCGGCAGCCCCGACGGCGCCACGCCCAACGAAACGATGATCCTCGATAAGCACGGGAATCTCTACGGCACGACGTCTTTCGGCGGCGACGATAGCTGCAACGGCGGCTACGCGTGCGGCACCGTCTTCGAAATCGATTCGCACGGTAAAGAATCGATACTCCACACGTTCGCCGGCGGCAAAAGGGACGGCGAAGTTCCGTACGGCGGCGTCACGAGCGATGCATCGGGCAATCTCTACGGCACCACGGTCAGCGGCGGGATCGGCTCGTGCAGTCAAGGCTGCGGCATCGTCTTCAAGTTGACCGCTCAGTAGCCGAACGAGCTTGCTCGCCTAATCCTAATAAGCGAGAAGGCGTCCGCCTATTTTGCTGGAATAAGAATCGCCCACCGGCCGCAGTTGGCCTCATCCCAAGATCGACTTACGAGGAGACGATATTGAGACGATCTCCATTTTTGCATGCACGCATCCTTATGGCCGCGTGCGCATCCGCTATTACGATCGTCGCGCTCGCGGGTCCGGCCGCGTGGGCCAGCAAGTTGGTCCATCAGGTTCCGCTCGATGCATCGAAGATTCCGCAGTTCGCCGATAACCTGCCCGATTTTTCGCAGCTCGGGCGCGTCGACGGCGACGCGCCGTACGCCGTACGCTCCGAGGAGTTCCAGCAGAACGTTCTGCCCGCATCGTTCTATAAAAAACTCGCCGCGCCATATAGCGCCGGCACGATGGTCTTCGGCTACGGCATCGATCAGGGCGATCGTCACTATCCCGCGCAAGCCAAAGGCCTCTATCCCGGCTTCACCGTCGTCGTCACGCGCGATAAAGAGACCGTCGTGAGCTATCACAACGATCTCGTCGCCGAGCCCAATCGCGCCGGCTGGTTCGGCAACAGTACCGGACCGAGCCTCGAGAAGACGTTCACGATCGATCAGAGTCTGCATTGGGCAAATCCGATGCACGATCCGATGACCGTCAGCGGCGACGGCAATCCGCGCGTCTATCTCGGCGCGATTCCGGGCGTCACGCACCTTCACGGCGCCGAGGATCCCTCGGCCTTCGACGGCGGCCCGAGCGAATGGTTTACGCCCGGCGCCGAAGGCAAGCTCGGCGACGGCAATCAGAAGGGCAGACGCGGCCCCGGCTTCGTCTCGAGCACCTATCGCTATCCCAACGCCCAAGAGCCGACGACGCTCTGGTTTCACGATCACACGCTCGGCACCACACGCACCAACGTCGGCGCCGGTTTAGCGGCGTTCTATCTGATTCGCGGCGACGGCGATGACGGCATCGCCGGTCCCGGCAAGCTTCCCGCCGGGCGCCAAGAGGTCGAGCTCGTGCTGCAGGATCGCGAGTTCGATACCAACGGACAGCTGATCTTCCCCGACGGCTATCCCACCGGGCTCGACGGTCCGCTGCAAAATCCCAAGCTGCATCCCTACTGGATGCCGGAGTTCTTCGGCGACGTCATCACCGTCAACGGCAAGAGCTGGCCGAAGTTCGCGGTCGCGCCCAAACGCTACCGGCTGCGGCTGCTCGACGGCGCCTCCGTCCGTTTCTTTAACTTGCAGTTCTGCGCGCATTCGAGCGGCGGCATCGCGCGCGCCGCGCACGGTTCGTGCCTGCCGGGTGAAAGCGTCGTACCGTACTACGTGATCGGCGACGACGGCGGCCTGCTCAATAAGCCGGTGAAGGTGCAGAAGCTGCTCTTCTCGCCGGGCGAGCGCTACGACATCGTCGTTGATTTCGCGCGTTTCCGCGGCCAGACGATCACCGTCCGCAACGATGCCGTCACGCCCTATCCCAGCGCCTTCGCGAAGTTCGTGCCGTCGCTCGAAGGGCGCATCATGCGCATTAACGTCGCCAACTCGAACGTCGCCGACGGCAGCTACAACCCCGCAACCGACGCGCCGCTGCGCGGCAGCGGCAGCACGGTCGCGCCGAAGCTCGATCGGGTCGTGCAGCTTCCCGGAACGCCGGGGGGCCTGCCGCTGCGCAAACCGATCGCCGACGGCAAGGTCGTGCAAGTCTACCGGCAGTTGACGCTCAACCCGAT
This sequence comes from Candidatus Cybelea sp., assembly GCA_049285915.1. GTDB lineage: Bacteria > Vulcanimicrobiota > Vulcanimicrobiia > Vulcanimicrobiales > Vulcanimicrobiaceae > Cybelea. Next base: position 2,402 of record JBAQAW010000118.1, read on the forward strand.
CTTCAAATCGGGCGGCTGCCACTGGCCCGGCGGCGGCAACGGCGACATGATCGACGCGATGCTGCTCAACAACACCGGTTTCGCCGAGACGACCACCGAAAGCCCGAAGATCGGGAGCACCGAGGTCTGGGATCTGATCGATCTCAGCAACGACGACCATCCGATCCACATACATCTCGTGCAGTTTCAGGTGATCTCGCGCATTCCGTTCGATCTGCAGCGCTTCGGGGCGGCCTACTACAAGCAGTTCCCCGGCGATAAGTGCGCGCCGGGGGCCGGGCCGCCCAAACCGTATAACGTCGCCAACGCCGCCGGTGCGCTCGGCGGTAACCCCGACGTCACGCCGTTCTTCCTCAAACGCGTGCAATCGTACTGTCTCGACGACGGCGTTTACGATCACACCACCGGCCCTGCGCGCCCCGAGGAGAGCGGCTGGAAGGATACGGTGATCGCTTCCTGCGGCCACGTCACGCGCATCGTCGTGCGCATCACGCCGCAGGATATTCCCGCGATTCGCAACGGCGTCGCGATCGATTACAGCGGGCAAAACGAGTTCCCGTTCGATCCCACCGACTCCGATCTGACGCACGTCGGCAAGGGTGGGTATCCCGGCGGTCCCGGCTACGTCTGGCACTGCCATCTGATCGACCACGAAGATAACGACATGATGCGGCCGATGCTGCCGGCTCCGTGACGTGAGCGAAAACGTCGTACACTTCCTGATCGCCGCACGTCCGCGCGCGGGCGCCGAAGCTGCGTTTTCGCAGTGGGCCTCGCGCTTGCAGAAGGCGGCGCTGGACTTCCAAGGGAGCCTGAGTTGCGAGCTCTGGCCCCCGACGCCGCCCGATCAAGAAGAGTGGGTGGCCGTGATGCGCTTTGCCACGCTTGACGCGCTGCGCAGCTGGCGCGTCTCCGAGAATCATCGCGCGCTGATTGCCGAGGCGCAGCCGCTCGTCGAGGGCGGTCGCGTGATCGAGCTTACCGGCGGCGCCGCCACTGAGTTCTACGTGCAGAACAGCGCGACCGAAGTGATCGTCACCGAAGTCAAGCCCGGGAGAGAGAACGACTACCGCGATTGGGCGAACCGCATCGACAAGCTCGAGAGCGGCTTTCCCGGCTTTCGCGGCTCGTACATGCAGCCGCCCGCGAGCGGCGAGACGGCCTGGACGACGCTGCTGCGTTTCGACACGATCGAGAAGCTCAACGCCTGGCTCGAATCGCCCGCTCGCGCGACGCTGCTCAAAGACGCCGAAGAGCTCGTCGATCGCGTACTCGCGCATCGCGTCGATACCTCGTTTCCGGGGTGGGTTCCGGTCAGCCCCGTAACCGGAAAACCGCCCAACATGTGGAAGACGGCGGCGCTCGTGCTGCTCGGGCTCTTCCCGGTCGTGATGCTCGAGCTGAAGTTTCTGATGCCGCATCTGCGCGGGCTCGGCGCGCTCGGCACCTTCATCGGGAATGCAATCAGCGTCGGCCTGACGACCTGGCCGCTCATGCCGATCGCGATCCGCGCCTTCCACGGCTGGCTCTTTCCCGAGAGTGCGCCGCGCTGGGTCGTTATCTGGAGCCCCGTTATTTTGCTCGCGTGCTATGCGATCGAGCTGCTGATCTTCTGGCGTCTTCTTTGAGGTTTTTTCAATGAACTTAAACACCGTCACCGAGGTCAAGCGTCCGCGGACGCTCGAGGAAGTCGCGGGCTGGCGCCCCGGCAACGCGTGGCTCGCCGGCGGCACGTGGTTATTCTCCGAGCCGCAGATTCACACCGACACGCTGATCGATCTGGAAACGCTCGGCTGGCCGTCGCTGACGGTCAGCGATGCGGGACTCGAGATCGGCGCGACCTGCCGCATCGCGGAGTTGTACGCTTTTAAAGCGCCGCCGCAGTGGACGGATGCCTCGCTGATCCACGAGTGCTGCCGTTCGTTTCTCTCGTCGTTTAAAATCTGGAACGAAGCGACGGTCGGCGGCAACATCGTGATGTCGCTGCCCGCCGGGCCGATGATCTCGCTCACCGTCGCGCTCGAGGGCGTCTACGATCTCTGGCCGCGCGAAGGCGAGGCGCGGCGCGTACCGGCGATCGATTTCATAACCGGCCAGCACGCCAACGTGCTGGCGCCGGGCGAGCTGCTGCGCGCGATTCACCTGCCTACGAGCGCACTGACGAAGCGTCACGCCTTCCGCCGTGCCTCGCTGACGCATCTCGGCCGTTCCTCGGTGCTGCTGATCGGCACGCGCGGCTCCCGCGATCTGCTGCTGACGGTCACCGCCGCGACGCTTCTTCCGGTGCAGATACGGTTCGACAAACGGCTGAGCGAGCACGAGTTACGCGCCGCGATCGACGCCGCGATTGCACCCGAGCTCTATCTCGACGACGTGCACGGCTCCCCGGCGCATCGCCGCCACCTCACCTATCACTTCGCCGCAGAAATCTGTGAGGAGCTCTTCGCTTCATGAACTTGAGGGTGAACGGCAAATCCTACTCCGCGACGCCCGCCGCCGGGCAATGCCTGCGCACGTTCGTGCGCGATCTCGGCTGGTACGGCGTCAAGAAAGGCTGCGACGGCGGCGACTGCGGCGCGTGTACGGTATGGGTCGACGAGAAGCCCGTGCACAGTTGTCTCTATCCGGCCTTTCGCGCCGAAGGGCGCGCGGTGACGACGATCGAGGGGCTCGCGCAGCCCGACGGCACGCTCCATCCGATGCAGCAGGCCTTTCTCGACGCCCAGGCCTTTCAGTGCGGCTACTGCGCCGCCGGAATGATCATGACGGGCGCCGCGCTGACCGGCGAGCAGAAAAGTGATCTCCACCAATCCCTTAAGGGCAATCTATGCCGGTGTACCGGCTATGGTTCGATTCGCGATGCCTTTGCCGGCAAGACCAACGTCGCGCCCGATACGGCCGGCAAATCCAAAGGCACGAGCGTTCCCAATCCCTTCGCGCGCGACATCGTGACTGGCCACGCGCGCTACACGACCGACCTTGCGCCGCCCGACGGCATGCTGCACCTCAAGGTGCTGCGCTCGCCCCACGCCCACGCTCGCATCAAATCGATCGATAAAAGCAAGGCGTTCGCCGTGCCCGGTGTCGTCGACGTCTTCACTTGGGAAGACGTGCCGCGCCAACGTTATACGACGGCGATCCACGAAGACAACCGCGTCGATCCCGACGATATGTACGTGCTCGATAACGTCGCCCGCTTCGTCGGGCAGCGCATCGCCGCCGTCGTTGCCAATACGGAGGCCGCTGCGGAAGAAGGCTGCCGCAGACTCGACGTCGAGTACGAGATCCTGCCGGCCGTCTTCGATCCCGAGGAAGCCATGCGCCCCGGCGCGCCGCAGCTGCACGATAAGGGCGTCTTCTCGCGCGCGATGCATCCCGAACAGAATATCTTTTTGGAACTGCACGGCGAGATCGGCAACGTCGAGCAAGGCTTCCGCGAGGCCGATGCGATCTACGAGGACACCTACGACGCGCCGCGGCAGCAGCACGTGCATCTCGAGACGATGCAGTCGGTTAGCTGGCGGGGTGAAGACGGCCGCTATCACATCCGCACGAGCGTCCAAGGTCCGTTCATCGTCAAGTCCAAGCTCTGCTTCATCTTCGGGCTCAATCTCGCCGACGTGCACGTCTTCTGCGAACGTGTGGGTGGCGGCTTCGGCGGCAAGCAAGATATGATGAGCGAGGACCTGCCGCTGCTCGCGACGCTCAAACTGGGGCGCCCCGTGATGTGGGAGTTCACCCGCGAAGAGCAGTTCACCGGCGCGACGACCAAGCACCCGATGAAGACGCAGGTGAAGATCGGCGCCAAAAAAGACGGCACGATCACCGCGATCCAGTACCGCGTCGTCTCCAACACCGGCGCCTACGGTAATCACGGCGGCGAGACGCTCGCCAACGGCATGTCTGGGCCGTGGGCGCTCTACAAGTGTCCGAACAAAAAGGGCGACGGCTACGCCGTCTACACGAACCTGCAGTGCGGCGGCGGCTTCCGCGGCTACGGGACCTCGCAGACGACCTTCGCCGTCGAATGCGCCGTCGACGAGCTGGCGCGCATGCTCGAGATCGATCCGATCGAGTTTCGCCGCAAGAACGTCGTCGGTCCGTTCGACAATATCGAGTCGGTCTGGAAAGAGGCGACCGACCTCACGATGAGCAGCTATGGCTTGGATCAGTGCCTCGACCTCGTCGAGAGCGCGATGCGCAGCGGCCGCGGTCTGCCCAAACCCGAGGGTGAGCACTGGCTGGAAGGCAGCGGCGTTGCGCTCTCGATGCTCGATTGCGTTCCGCCGACCGAGCAGCGTTCGGGCTCCGAGTGCGAGCTGCGCGAGGACGGCAGCTATCACTTTACCGTCGGCTCAACCGAGATCGGCAACGGGCTCATCACCGCGCAGCAGCAGGTCGTCGCGCAGATCATGGGCTGCCCGACCTCGCGCGTGAGCATGCTCAACGCCGATACCGACAAAACGCCGTACGACAGCGGCACATTCGCCAGCGTCGGCATGATGGTGCCGCTCAAAGCGGTTGAGAACGCCGCGGTCGCGCTGCACGAGAAGATTCTCAGCTACGCCAGTCGCAGCAGCGGCGAGAAGCTGGAGCACTGCCGCATCGACGACGATCACGTCGTCTGCGGCCGCCGAAAGATTCCCCTCAGGGAGTTGCACGCGAAGGGCACCGCTGAGGGCGTAGAGTTCAATTCGTTTCGCAAAGCCTACGGCTCGCCGCGCACGGTCGCGTTTTTCGCCTACGGCGTGCGCTTAGCGGTCCATCGCATCACCGGCGAGATCGTGATTCTCTATAACGTGGAGGCCGTCGATGCCGGCGTCGTGATCAACCCGAACCAGCTTCGCGGACAGGTCGTCGGCGGTGTGGTGATGGGCGTCGGCTACGCGCTGCAGGAGAAGATGGTCTACAACGAGAGCGGCGCGGTCATCAATCCGACGCTGCGCAACTATCGCATCCCGGCGATCGCCGACGCTCCGGAGACCGAAGTCTTCTGGGCCGAGAC